>NZ_JAMXXK010000016.1 GCF_024129735.1 Acinetobacter lwoffii
AAGAAAGTTAAATCCTGTGCTTGACTCTTGTGGTTAAAAACAGGACATTTTAAATGGTTTATCGCATAGACATTTTAATTGGTGAATAACATAGAACAATAAACCTCTGTGAAATCAAAGTGTTTTTCAAATCGATGCTAAACTAAAATAGCATGAATCATCATGCTATTTTGTAGTTATAAGAGCCTCCCATGCTGTACTCCATGCCCAAAAAAATCCAATTTGCTCCATCCCAAGCCAAATGGCAGCTTGCATCAAATGAATCTGTTTTGGTTTTAGTCGGATTGCAAAACTTGCGTATGCAACAGGGCATACAAGACAGCGACCTAATGAGTCATCTGATCCAGATCAGTAATAAAGCCAAAGCACTCGATATTCCGATTGTTGACTTATATGGTGATGACCTGATGCAAGGCATGCAGCAATTGGGAGAATATGCCTCAATGCATCCGCAACTGATTTTTGCCGGGCAGGTTACACCGATGCTGAAACAGATTTTGCCGCATCTGATGAGTGTGACGGATCAAATCGGTGTGGTCGATGATGTGATTTTATTGGCGAATCAAGATCAGCATATTCAGTGGATTGAAAATATTTCGGCACAGGGGATACATCACTTAAATACCTATAGCCTGACTCGCTTATGGGATTTAAGCGCACCTTCCGAATATGTATTGTCGACCAAAGGTATTATGTTGGCTATCGCAGAACAGCTGGATATGGATGCTCTAGAAATTGATCCCTATGTCAATCTAAAAAATTATGGTCTGGATTCGGTAACGATGGTGAGTCTGATCGGTATATGGCGTGCACATGGTGCCAATATCCGTTATGAAGATGTGCTAAAACATCCGTCTTTGCATGAATTGGCAGGCTTCATTTTACAATCCTCAGGTTGATGCGTTGCGATTGAGCATTTTTATGCGCTAAATCGGAAATTTCATCGTCATTTACATAAATGCGCATTGTAATTCTTGGCTAAGCTTTCTATCATTGCCGCCTTGTTTTTCGCGATCAGCCTGGGATTGAACTTTGAGTAATTTTCTAACCGAACATCTGATACATCGTGATGACGATTTTATGGTCATCCACAAACCTGCAGGTTTACTCACAGTTCCCGGTAAAACAGAAGATTTACAAGATTGCCTGATCAGCAGATTAGTAAAAATAGAACCAAAAACCTTACTGATTCATCGACTGGATCGCGACACTTCCGGCATTCTGGTGTTTGCTCTAAGCAAATGGGGTCAAAAAACCATTTCCCGCCAGTTTCAGGAACGCCAGACTGATAAAACCTATCAGGCTGTGGTTGCAGGTACACTCGAAGGTGAAGGCACTATTGAAGTGCCAGTGGTGTATGATCCAAGCCGTCCGCCTTTACATATCGCAGATCCCACACATCATAAGCCGGCCATCACGCATTGGCAGGCGATTGAACATTTTAATATTCAGGGACAGCCTGTGACCCGGGTGAAACTGATCCCAATTACCGGCCGTTCACATCAGCTACGGGTGCATATGCAATATCTCGGACATCCGATTATTGGCGATACCTTATATGCGACATCCGAACAGCAACAGCTCAGCTCGCGTTTATGTTTACACGCGGAACGTTTGAGTTTTTATCATCCTCAAACAGAGCAGTTGGTCGAATTTTATTGTCCGGCGCCGTTCTAGGAAATACTTCTTTAATCGGCGTGAATTATGCTCACTTTTTAGTGGGCTTTATGTCAAAATACATTGCTTGAAGGTGTGGAATTTTGCTCCAATGACGTTTCGTGATTGAGCCTAATATTCATAATCTTGTACTTAAGATAAAGGTGGAAAAATTGCAGCAATTTGCTATTGGTCAACGTTGGTTATCAGATACTGAAACAGAACTCGGTTTAGGCGTTCTTATTGATGTTGATGAGCGGTCGGTCAGCATTTTATTCCCGAAAAGCGATGAAACCCGCGTCTATGCACGCAGCAATGCACCCTTATCTCGTATCGTATTTAATGTGAAAGATGAATTACAGGATCAGGAAGGGACCAAGTGGATTGTAGAATCCGTTGAAGACCGCAATGGCGTGGTACGTTATCATGTCGTTCGTACCTTGGAGGATGGAACTGAAGAACGTAAATCGCTGAATGAAACCCGTATTGGTGCCACCATCCAGCTGTCTAAGCCTCTAGACCGTTTATTGGCCAGTCAGGTCGATTATAAAGAATGGTATGACCTGCGTATTGAAGCACTGCTGATGCAGGCCAATATGCAAAGCAGTCCACTGCGTGGTCTGGTGGGTTCACGTGTCGGTCTGATTCCGCATCAGCTTTATATTGCGCATGAAGTTGGTCAGCGTTTTGCACCGCGTGTATTACTGGCCGATGAAGTGGGTCTGGGTAAAACTATTGAAGCGGGTCTGATCATCCATCAACAGCTGAAAACTGGCCGTTCTGAACGTATCCTGATTTTAGTGCCGGATTCACTGCAATATCAGTGGATGATCGAGATGCGCCGTCGTTTCAATCTTGAGTTCTCGCTATTTGACTTGACCCGTACTGCGTCGATCAAAGAACATGACCCTGAACAGAACCCATTCCTGACCGAACAAAAAATTATTGCCTCTGTCGATTTGATGGTTGACCATGAAGATCTTCGTGAACAGGCACTTGAAGCAGGTTTCGACTTGCTGGTAGTTGATGAAGCGCATCATTTGATGTGGAGCGAAGAAGATGGCGGTAATGACCGTTATGATCTGGTTGAAGAACTGGCTGAACATACGCCGGGCGTGTTGTTATTGACAGCGACACCTGAACAGCTCGGTGTAGAAAGTCACTTTGCACGCCTACGTTTGCTTGATCCGCAGCGTTTTAACTCGCTGGATCGTTTCCTCGATGAAGAAGCGCAATATCAGCATACGGCTAAAATTGCAGAAGTGTTGATGTCAGACATGCCGCTAGAAGCTGAGCATCTTACTGCGATTGAGGCCTTGTTAGGTCATCCGATTGAAGATCATCCTGAACAGCGTTTCCGTGCCATTCATGAACTTTTAGACCGTCATGGTACAGGCCGTATCCTGTTCCGTAATACGCGTGAAGCGATTCAAGGTTTCCCGGGTCGTGACTGTCAGCCAGCGCCATTGCCAGCACCAGAACACTGGTCTAAAGATGGTAAATTACGTGAGCAAATGTGGCCTGAAGAAGCTCAGCTAGATGGCTCGTGGATGGAAGCCGATCCACGCGTGATGTGGCTGATGGAGCGTTTGCGTACCGATTTAAAACACAAGAAAGTCTTACTGATTGCGCGTAGCGGGCCAGTGGTTGAGGCGTTGGAAAATGTACTGCGTTTACATGCCGGTATTCGTACGGCGATGTTCCATGAAGGCATGAGCTTGTTAGAACGTGACCAGGCCGCAGCTTATTTTGCTGAAGATTCGTATGGCGCGCAGATTCTTCTTTGTTCGGAAATCGGTTCAGAAGGACGTAACTTCCAGTTTGCCTCTGATCTGATTCTGTTTGACCTACCTGCGAACCCGGACGTGTTGGAACAGCGTATTGGTCGTCTGGATCGTATCGGTCAGGAAAACCGCATTCAGATTCATGTGCCTTATCTGGTGGGAACTGCACAAGAACGTATGTTCCGCTGGTATAACGAAGCGCTGAATATCTTCAGCAATATTTCTCCAGCTGCACAAACCTTGCAAGAAAATTTTATTGTTCGCTTGAAAGACTGTCTATTGGCAGACAAAGGTCAAGAGTTTGAAGACCTGCTGGAAGAAGTTAGCGTGCAACGTGAAGCGCTGGAAGCTGAATTGCAGGAAGGTCGTGACCGTTTGCTTGAATACAATTCTTGCCGTCCGGTGGTGGCGCAGGAAATTGTCAACGCGCTTGAAGATTATGATGACAATACCACTTTGCCGATTTTCATGAAGCGCTTTATGGCATCCACAAATATCGACTTTGACGAGCAAAGTAACGGTACAGTGATCATCAAGCCAACCGATCAAATGCAGGTTCAAGGTTTGACGTTGGATGAAGAAGGGATTACAGCGACTTTCTATCGTGATCAGGCACAAATCCGCGAAGATGCGCAATACCTGACACTGGAACATCCATTCACTGAAAGTGTGATGGAAATGATCAATACGCAAGGCTTTGGTAGCACTAACGTTGCGGTACTAAAATCTGCAGCACTGCCACAGGGTTCGGTATTACTTGAAGTATGGTTCAAGGTCGATGTGGTGGCACCGAAAGCATTGAACTTGCCATCTAGCTTGCCGCAACAGTTAATCCGTGTCTTGCTCAGTGAAAAAGGTCAGGATCTCTCCCAGAAGATTGCACCAGAAATCCTGAAGCCTTATCTACATCATTTGGATGGCAATAGCTGTCGTCAGGTGGTGAAAGCACGTCGTGATGTGATTGAAGCGCGTTATCAGCAGGCACTTGAACTGGCACGCAGTGCTTTGCCGGGCTTCAAGCAGCAAGCTAAAGAAGTGTATGGCAACAAATGGCAATACGAAATTGATCGCCTGACCTATCTAAAGCAGTTCAACCCAAGTATCCGTGAAGATGAAATTGCGCGTTTACAGAAGTTGCAGAAAGAAGGTCTAAGCCTGCTGGATGGTCTATCGGTAACACCGGAAGCAATTCAGGTGATGGTCGTGGTCAAGCCTTAAGCTTTAAATCATTAAAAAATGCAGCTTTCGGGCTGCTTTTTTTATAGGCAAAATCCGGGTTTATTATTTATTTGGTCGGAGAATGCTGGTCTGTTATTTTCCTCCTGTTTAAAATTAGGCTACTGAATAATAAGAATGACAAAGTATGTCAAAAGCACTGATTACCCTTGGCACAAAGACCAGTCATGGCGGCATGGTGACTGAATGCGAACTCTCTTTTTTGATCAATGGTATTGCCGTGCATTTAAATGGTATGAAGCATTATTGTCCCAAATGCCAGACTATGGTCACCGCAATTTCCAGCAATTTGTCTATTACTGTCAAAGGACGGGCAGTGGTCATCGCGGGGGATAAGGCCAGTTGCGGCGCGACTTTTCTACCGATGCAACATTTGACTGTATCGCAGAAATAGACTTTAAATTCTGAAGGAATACAGAGAAATGACTTTGAGGTCATGCTTTGAGCATTTTTGAGCTGCCGAATAAATCTTTAAAGCGGTAAGCTCATCTTACGATTTCAGGATGAATACGCACTGCGTTTAAAAATAATGAAGCAAGCCTTACATTTTACCCATGCCAATGGTATCCCTTCGGCAACTTATCGGAAGTTTCTGGACTGTTTTCAGCAAGACTATGAGGTCAAAGCGATTCCCTTTATCGGCATGAACCCACAATATCCAATTACGCGAGACTGGCGTTATCTGGTCGATGAAGTCATTGCAGATATCGAGCAGCAGTTTCCTCAGCAGCAAGTGATTGGCTTAGGACATTCCTTTGGTGGTCTGGTGACCCTTATGGCGGCGTATCGACGTCCCGAACTGTTTTCCAAGCTGATCATTATGGATCCACCATTTGTGATTGGAAAAAACAGCGCCATGTTTGAACTGATCAAAAAGCTGAATCTAAAAAGTGTCGATCGTTATACACCCGCAGGAATTACGCTAAAACGCAAAGATTATTGGCCATCGAAACAGGTCGCAATTGAAGCACTCCGGTTTAACCGCTTATTTAAAAATTTCGATGAGCAGTGTTTTGCTGATTATATCGAGAGCGGCATTCAGCCAGAACCTGAACGTGGTGGGGTGACGTTAACTATTCCAAAACAGATAGAAGTGGAAATCTTCCGGACTGTGCCAGCCTGGTGGTGGAGAACGCCACGCCGACCGCCTGAAGTGCCAATTCATCTGATGACTGCTGAGCAGAGCCAGTTTTATCAGCAGGGTTTGCCACAAGGTATGCAGAAGATTTATCGGATTAATTATTCTGTGGTTGAGGGCGGGCATATGTTCCCGCTTGAGTATCCGGAGGCCACTGCAAAGGCGGTCAAAGCCCAACTTGTACTTTTGTAATTATCATAAAAAAAGAGACGTTGATTGCGTCTCTTTTTATACTACTTCATGCAAATCGGAAAATTAACGTAGCTGAGAATCTTCCAGATGACGTGCACCTTCCAGAATCATCCGGATCATGATCATGGTCTGTTCGGCAATTTCTTTGCGGTCTTCGGCAGGCATATCAATCACATTGGCGCCCATGTTGAAGACCAGTTGGGTAATGGCTTTGGCGGCAATATCCGGATGAAATAACTTCTTGTTGTTTAGGCGTTCCAGACGAATCAAATCTTCTTGAAGTTCCTGCTGAAAATAATTTAACTGGCGTTCTACTGCCTGTTTATAAGATTTAGAACCGGTATAGCCTTCACGTAATAACAGGCTCAGATTGCCTTCATCGGCATCCAGCTGGGCAATAAAGACTTCTACAGAACTGCGGATAATGCTGTTCTGGCGAGAAGCTTGCAGACGTGCTTCATGCAAAATCTGACGCAATACAATCCCGGCACGATCAATCAGCTCAATGGCCAGTTCATCAATGTCTTTAAAATGACGATAGAAGCTGTTCGGTGCAATACCCGCTTCACGCGCGACTTCACGCAGACTTAAAGAGGAAATACTTTTTTGTGGCCCAATCAGATTCAACGCAGCCTGAAACAGTTCTTCCTTGGTAATGGTGGCCTTGCGACCGACACTCCGTACGATAATCGGCTCATCAATGCTTTTCGATTGTAATAAAGATGCGTCACTGCTTATTTTCATTGAAGGCTCGTTCATCAATAGGTTCATGCATGAATCATTTTATTATAACCGAGCCAGTCAAGCTTGTGAAATGATTAGAAACAATACAGTTGTATATACAAATATATATACATGTGTATAATAATTAAAAACCCAAGGTGATGTCGCAAACGATGCATGTACTCCAAAAACTTAAAACGCCGTTGAATGCACTGTCTGACATTGTAATCGATCAGCATGCGATTAATTTCTGGATTCAGAAACTCAATCCTGTATGGTCGTTGAATCAGCCATTAGGCAAGATCGTGCATATAGAAAATGCAGCACAGGATATGCTAAGTCTGAAAATTCAGGTGAATCGCTTATTTAAGTTTGGTGAAGCAGGGCAGCATCATCCGGTCTATGTGGTGGTGAATGGCATCCGTTATGAACGTAGCTATAGCTTGACCCGTGTCGATTCTCAGCATGTATTGCTGAGCGTGAAAAAAGTCGATGCTGGTAAAGTCAGCACATGGTTTGCAGAACAGGCACAAGTGGGTGATGTCATCGAATTTGGTCACCCTTATGGTGATATGACCTTGCCTGCGCAGACGAGTCCATTGATTTTGCTTGCAGCAGGGAGTGGTATTAACCCAATGCTCAGTATGCTGGAAAGCTTGAGCAAAAAAGGTGAACTATCTGCACCAGTCACTCTCTGGTACTGGGTGAAGAAAGATCAGGATGCCGCATTTAAAGCACGGTTTGAAGAGCTTGCTCAGAAACATGCAAATTTCTCATTTCATGTGTATGCCACTCAAGAACAGCCAGCTGCTGCGCGTCTGGATGAAACCTATCTGACCGATCTGAAAAATCTGGAAAATAGCATCGTATATTGCTGTGGTCCTTCAGGTTTTGTATCTAAAGCAGAACAGCTTTTTGCTCAGGCAAAACAGTTTAAAGGTGAAGCATTTAGCATGAGTTTGGCGGATCTATCAGATACCGGCTTTATTAATGTCACCCTGACCCAGTCGAAAAAAATTGTCAGCATTCCAAAAGGCCAGTCCATTTTGGTGAGTCTGGAACAGCAAAATATTAAACCGACCCATGGTTGCCGTATGGGCATTTGTAATAAATGTGCCTGCAATAAAGTAGAAGGTTCGACCAAGAATTTGGTCAACGGTGCGCAAAATACCGAACCCGGTAACCTGCTCAAAATTTGTATTAACTCAGCGCAGACTGACCTTGTCATCGACTTATAAGCGAGTTTTATCCTATGAATATGCCAGTAAAATTACAGTATTTTAAAAATCCTAAAAACCGTGAATTAACCCAGTTTGAACTTGATGAACTTGCACGTGAACTTGATGCAATTAAACAAGAAGTGCTAGATGATCTGGGTGAAAAAGACGCCAAATATATCCGTCGTGTCTATTCAACCATTCGCTATTCATCGATTGCCGGTCGTGCTTTGCTGTTTGCAGGCTGGTTCCCGCCAGCGTGGTTGTTGGGGACAGGCCTGTTGGGCTTTGCCAAAATCATGGAAAATATGGAACTGGGTCATAACGTCATGCACGGTCAATATGACTGGATGAATGATCCTAAATTGAATGGTCAGACCTATGAATGGGATATCGTAGGGACTTCAGACAACTGGCGTCAAACACATAACTTTAAGCATCATACCTATACCAATATCAAGGGTATGGATGATGATATCGGTTATGGTTTATTACGCCTCTTCCCGGAACAGCGCTGGAAACCGGGTTATTTACTACAACCAATTTATGCAGTGCCATTCTGTTTATTGTTCCAGTGGGGTGTTGCGATTCAGAATCTTGAATTGGGTAAATACTTCAAAGGTCGCAAAAGCAAAGAGCAGACCAAAGAAGAATGGCGTCCAATGCAGAGCAAAATTGGTAAACAGTTGTTTAAGGATTATGTATTCTTTCCATTGATAGCAGGTCCTGCGGCTTTACCGGTTTTGACCGGTAATATGGTGGCCAACGGTCTGCGTAATATCTGGACCTTTAGTATTATTTTCTGCGGTCACTTTACCAAAGATGTGGAAGTATTCCCGAAATCGGTACTGCAAAATGAAAGTCGTGGTCACTGGTATATGCGCCAGATTCGTGGTTCATCCAATCTGACTGGTTCTGAGGCTTTCCATATTTTAACCGGCCATTTAAGTCATCAGATTGAACATCATCTGTATCCTGATGTGCCTGCACGTCGCTATCGTCAAATGGCACCAAAAGTCCAAGCTGTTTGTGAAAAATATGGTTTGAACTATAACAATGCCAGCTTGGTAAAACAGTACGGCAGTGTGATCAAACGTATTGTGAAATATGCATTTCCGTTTAAGAAATAATTTTTCTTAAAGCTAAAAAACCACTTCATTTGAAGTGGTTTTTTTTATTTAGGAGGCTAATACTTACAGGAAGTAAAAGCCCTGATTGCGAAGCTATTTAAGATAATTTCAAGGCATAAAGTAAAAAGTTAATCTGCCATTTATAGCATTGTCTAAAGGTGTTTAGTAGGGTCAGCCAGATAAAATAGAAAGGACTAATATGGCATCGAATGAGCTGAAATATTAATTTTTGGAAGCTGTTGATCTTGACCCTCAAAATAGCTTTGCTGCGCCAGACTGAGCATTTCTATATCTTCCTTGCTATTCCCATAAGCATAAATTTCAGCATAATTATCCAGATTATATTTTTCTAGAATTCTAATTTTCTTTTGTGTGTTACTACAGTCAGGAGTTTGATAAAACCCTGTCAATTTCCCAGCTTTGATTTCAACTTCGCTACAGATTAAATCGATATTTAAATAACTGCACACCGGTTTAAGATACAAATCCAATGAGGCTGATACCAGCACGACTTCATGTCCTAATTGTTGATGCTGTTTAAGTTGTTCTAATAATTTCGGATTCAACTTGAATATTAGTTGTTGTGCATAATCCTGAGCTAATTGCAGAATTTCCTCTGCATCACTGTTTTTAAACATGCTGGCATACAATTTGGGTCGCATGCGGTGTGCCGGATAGAAATTTAAATAATAGGCCTGTATCCATGGCAAAATTTGCATGCCGCGTTTCACAATATGCCGTTTTCTTAAGGCATGGAAAATGAACCCGGTAAAGCTATCATGTAGATACAGGGTTCCATCAAAATCAAATAAGGCTAGAGTTTTAGATTTTTGATTTTGCGCATGCATGTTTGATATCGACCATCGACGCGGGTAGCAAACCAGTTAGTATTATAATCACGACTTAATTTTGGTCCGGAAATGACCACTTCAGGCATAATGGCATAGATAGGATCTTTACCCGTTTTTTCCTGATAAAGCTTGCTGACACCACGATAAGTCATCGTATCTTCAAAGTCTTTATCTTTTTCTTTCTTTAAATCAGCTCGGATTTGACGTTCAGTGATAATAAAATTATTTTTGGCAAAAACACTGATTAACTCACGCTCAGATTGACTCTTCTGCGAACGGATCGCGCCATCTTTAGTATAGAGCAATAAGTCGCCATCCAGATCAAGTTCGGCTTCAGTTAAATCATTTAACATGCTCTGAAAAGCGGCATTTCGACTGGAATACATGCCCGAGTTATAGTCCGCAAAACGATAAATTGGCTTGTCATAATCCGCCGGATACATCATCAGGCGATGAATCCCATAATACAGACCGCCATATTGACTGTAGAGATCGGTACGTAACTCTGCGATATTGCCGCCTTGGCGTTTATGTTCTTTCGCATAGCTGATATGTACCTGCATTGAACCCAAGGTGGTAATTGGATTCATTTTCTCGCCAATATTCTGGCCGACCAGTTTGGCAGCACCAGTCAGGGCGCTAACATGATAATGCTTTGACATATAATCAAATATTTCACGATATAATTCGTCGAGTTCACGTTCGGTTTTGACCCGGCGCATCTGGCTTAAGTAGTTGTCTTCAGGACTCGGATGGTTCTTGAGAACTTCCTGGAAATATCCTGCAACTGTGCCACCAATTGCTTGACCAAGCTTATCTTTGAATTTTTCATCAAGGCGACCTTGGACTTCCTTAACCGCCTTTTCACCCAAACCCGGAACAGTAGGATCTGCAACAAAGTTAGATTCCTGATCAACCACTGCCACAATCGTACAAACATTTTCCTTGGTCTGAGGAATGCCGAGCTGTTCGGTAATGTCATAAATATCTTGTGCCCAAGACTCACGTTGGTTGACACGGTTTGGAATAGCTTTGCGAATATGTTCAACTTCAAGTGTCGGTTCATCATCTTTTGACCACCATGAACCATTGCCACAACCGGCAAGACCCAGAGAAAGTACAAGTACAGACAATGACTTAAAAGAAAAACAAGAAGCGAAAGTTTTATTCATGGTGTCGTAAATTAATTGAAAAGATGAGCGAATAAGGCAGATGCAGTATACTATGCCCATCAAAAAAGTGATGAATTTATATGTATATTGGTCCATATCAACTGTCAAACAATTTGATTGTCGCTCCCATGGCAGGTGTGACCGATCGTCCGTTTAGAACCTTGTGCAAATACTTTGGTGCAGGCCATGCGGTCAGTGAAATGATGACATCTGACAAAACTTTGCGCATGAGTAAAAAGAGCTTATATCGTGCCAATTTTGATGGAGAGCTGGCACCGATTTCAGCGCAGATTGCTGGTTCAGATCCCCATGATCTGGCTGAAGCGGCACGTTATCAGGTGGCCAATGGTGCGCAAATTGTTGATATTAATATGGGCTGCCCAGCCAAAAAGGTCTGTAACCGACTCGCCGGTTCTGCTTTATTGCAGGATGAAGATCTAGTTGCGCGTATTCTGGATGCAGTTGTGGCTGCAGTTGATGTGCCAGTGACCTTAAAAACCCGTCTTGGTTATTTGAACGGCCAGGAAAATATTATACGGGTCGCCAAACGGGCTGAACAAGCCGGAATTGCGGCACTGGCTTTACATGGCCGTACCCGTGAAGATATGTACCTGAATACCGCGCGTTATTCTTTAATCAAAGACGTAAAGGAAATGTTGAAGATTCCCGTGATTGCTAACGGTGATATCGACAGTCCGGAAAAAGCCAAATATGTGCTGGATTATACTGGTGCAGACGCAATTATGATTGGTCGTGCAGCACAAGGTCGGCCCTGGATTTTTCGTGAAATTGCCCATTATTTGAAAACCGGTCAACATCTTGATGCACCGAGTATTACAGAAGTGAAAGATGTTCTATTGGGACATTTGACAGAATTATACGAGTTCTATGGCGAGTATTCCGGCTGCCGGATTTCCCGTAAACATATTGCCTGGTACACCAAAGGACTGCGTTCTAGTAATGAATTTCGTCAAAGCATGTATCAGGTAGAAAATACTGCTGACCAGTATCGGGTAGTAGAGGATTATTTTAATGCACTGCTAGAACATGGTTTAACCATGAATGATGTACAAGTCGAGCAGGTGAATTTACTGGAAACCAAGTAATGGCGGGCAAAATTCAGCGAATCAAGTAATATTTTTTGTGTGAAATCCCTACCTTTTTTATCTTGAGCAGGCTGATTTTTGCATTCTGTTTACACTTCAGCCTGTCTAATACATAGCAGCACAGTTTGTTCACTTAAACTGGACAGGACTTGGACATTGCTTACTCAAGCTTCCTCTATGATGAATCTATCCAGATATAAACCAGATGTGATCCATCTTGTTTATCGTCATCATTGAGGGAGATCTGTAATGACAAATACCAATCGTCCAGTCACAGAGTTTAGCCATAAAACGTCAACGGAATTGCCACAAGAACGCAGTGAAGGCCTGAATATAAATCCAACTGATACCAATGCACGTCCAGATTTGAATACACCCGTGAAAGACAATCCTCGTGTTCCAGACATGAATGAAGGTGAGGATAATCTGGCTGCGACCAGTGCCGGTACTTTGGGTGGAGCTGCGGTAGGCGCAGTTGCAGGTCTGGTAGGTGGCCCTCCAGGTGCAGTGGTGGGTGGTATTATCGGTGGTGTTGTTGGCGGTATTGCAGGTAATGACATTGCAACACCTGATCATGAGAAACAGGCAGATAATTACCAGCACCCAGAGAACTTTCCTGAGGCAGATAACTATCGACATCCAGATCATTTGAGTGCAGAAGATAATTACTGGAGAGATGAGTATCATAATCGCCCGTATTTCAATGAAACGCGTAGCACATATGGCGATCTAGATTATGATCGTGATTATCGCGGTGCTTACCGGGTCGGTTATGAAAATCGTCCGATGTATGAGCATGATACGGATTTTGACCGTGCCGAACCTGAACTGCGTACCAAGTGGGAACAGTTAAAAGGTGAGTCCCGCCTCAACTGGGAAGAAGCGAAATTTGCAGTTAAAGATGCCTGGCATCGTGTCACACGCTAATTCTAGATAAATTAAAAACCTCTCCATGTGGAGAGGTTTTTTTATGATTCAAGTATTAAAGATGCTTCATTTCCAGTATGAGCTGGTTAATCAGATCGGAAGCTTCCATTTCACGAATCTGTGCCACGTTCGAACCTGCCCAGAATGCACCATAACCTTGATCCCCATGTTTGGTAGCAGCAGCATGTAATTGCTTGGCCAGATCATAAGTATATGGATAAGCGGGAACATCCAGCCGATCGGGTGTATCCACCTCAATATGCCAGTGGTTAATAATGCCACGTGCAGGACGACCGGAAATACTGGCACTCACCTGAGTGAGTGGCTTGGAAAATAAGGCTTTACGATAGGCATCATTGGCATTAGAAGATTTACACTGCACAAATGCAGTCCCAAGTTGCACGGCATCTGCACCGAAATCCATCATTTGACGCGCTTGCTCACCCGTCATAATCCCGCCTGCCGCTACAATCGGCAAGGAAGAATGCTGTTTGATCAGCTTCACCAGATTGGAGGTTTTGACTGAAGCATCAAACTTGGTCGAGAAAATCCCGCGATGGCCACCAGCCTCAATACCCTGCGCAATAATGATATCAATTCCGGCTGCTTCAATGGCTTTAGCTTCGGCATAATTGGTGGCAGATACCATGGTCAGAATCCCGGCCTGTTTTAGGGCTTGAATCTGATGCGGATGTGGAATCCCAAAATGAAAGCTGACTGCTCGCGGTTTGATTTCTAATACCAGATTCAGAAAGTCATCATTGTCTTTAAAACTCGGATAAATACACTCCAAATGATCTGGTGCCTGAGCGCCATATTCGGCAAATTTATCTTTAAACTGTGCAATCCATGCCTGCGCTACAGTTTCATCTATAGGCACACTCTCATGACAGAAAAAATTGACCTGAAAAGGGCAATCTGTCAGTTCTCGAGTTTTTAAAATCTGTTGTCGTGCAGTCTCGATACTGCTGGCCCCCAGACCCAGTGAGCCCAAGCCGCCCTGATTGGAAACTTCGGCAGCAAGCTCAGGTGTAGAGACACCTGCCATCGGTGCCAAGAAAATAGGATGTTTAATTCCGAGATTTTCTAATAAAGACATAGATTTGCTCCTTGTTATGCTTTTACTTTGCCCTTGAGCACAAAATTAAGCAAATCATATTGGTTATTTTATTTTGAAATACTGCAGCATGGGTTACGTATTATTTACATTTCTTGCGACACGCTACGTCGCCAAAAAGATAGAACTTTTATTAGCTTAGAATTGAACACTTTATAATAGCTTTTTGGTCAAATATTTTTTGAGCTCATGTCTGATCGTATCCGTGAAAAACTGCAAATTTTAGCCGATGCTGCCAAGTATGATGTGTCGTGCTCATCAAGCGGTAGCAACCGTAAAAATAAAGAAAAGGGTGTGGGCAATACCGGGAATGGCATTTGTCATAGTTATACCGAAGATGGCCGCTGTGTGTCCTTATTGAAAATTCTGTTCTCTAATGTCTGTATTTTTGACTGTTCCTATTGTGTTTCGCGCCGTTCCAATGATGTCCAGCGTGCAGCATTTACCGTGCAGGAAGTCGTCGATCTGACCATGAACTTTTATCGGCGTAATTATATTGAGGGTTTGTTTCTCAGTTCGGGGATTTTTAAATCGGCCGATCACACCATGGAACGGATGCTACAGGTGGTCAAAAAACTTAGACTCGAAGAAAACTTTAATGGCTATATCCATCTGAAAACTATTCCGGGTGCATCACAGGAGATCATTACCGAAGCTGGACTGTATGTCGATCGTATGAGTATTAATCTGGAAATGCCGACGGAGGCGGGACTGCAAAAATTTGCGCCTGAGAAAACCCATGCCGAAGTACAAAAAGACTTGGGCATTGTGCGTGACCGGTTGATCCAGCTCAAAGATGAACGCAAGCTGATCAAGTCCGTTCCAAAATTTGTACCTGCCGGACAAACTACACAAATGGTGGTGGGCGCGCATAGTGAAACCGATCAGGACATTATTTTAATGGCTGACCGGCATTACAAGGAATTTAAGCTGAAGCGGGTGTATTTCTCTGGCTATATCCCGATTAATCCTGAAGATAAAGCCTTACCTGCTATCGGCTCAGCACCGCCATTATTAAGAGAAAACCGTCTGTATCAATCTGACTGGCTGATGCGTTTTTATGGCTTTGCTGCTGATGAAATTGTCGATGATCAGCATCCGAATCTGGAGCTGGAGATTGATCCTAAACTCAGTTGGGCCTTGCGTCATTCTGAAGCCTTTCCAGTCGATATTAACCGTGCCGACTATAAAATGATTCTACGGGTACCCGGCATAGGCGTGCGTTCTGCCCAGAAAATTGTACAGGCACGCCGTTTTGGACAGATTCATATTGACCAGCTAAGGCGCATGGGCGTGGCTTATAACCGGGCGCAGCATTTTATTCGCTGTGCGGATACACCGAAATTTAAGAAAGATCAGCACGCCCATCAGATTCGCCAGCAAATTTTGATGTCAGGGCAATCCAAATATCAGCAGCAACTTTCACCTCAATTAGGATTTGGTTTCTAGTGGCAAGTTACTGTTTTGATGGCAGCATGACTGGTCTGCTCAGTTGTGTATTTCGTGCTTTCGAGTTTAAAGAATTTAACGTGATAGTGACGGCCAATCCTCAAGCACAAACAGGTTTATTTGATGAATTTATCCATGTGGCCTCTAATGATCAGCATGGGCAGCGGGTGTGGCAGGGATTAAAGCAGAAAGTATCTTCCAGCAGTTTGCGTGCTTTTTACTATACGTTTTTGTCAGAGCAGGAAGCAGCGTTCCAGACTCTTTTTGATTTTGCAGTCTATGTCTTTCAAAACCAGCGTCCAGTCGATAAAGATTATGGTCATACTGCGGTGATCGGCATGTCGCAATGGGCCAAGCAAGTGGGGCGGGAAAAGCATCGTATGGAGGCTTTTGTACGCTTTAAAAAAGCCAAAGATGGTTTGTTTCTGAGTCTGGTCAGACCGGATTTTAATGTCTTGCCGATTATTTCCCGACATTTTCAGGAGCGTTATCAGGATCAAAGCTGGCTGATTTATGACGAGCAGCGTAATTACGGTATTTATTATGATTTAAGGCAGATGCATCAGGTCGAGATGAACGCTGAAATAATCGATCCACAAATCCGGATTGGTCATAGTCAATCATTCAGTATTGAACTGGATGATCAAGAGCTGCTATATGATCAGCTCTGGAAAGACTATTTTAACAGTGTGAATATTCAGGCGCGCAAGAACATGAAATTGCATATTCAATATGTGCCAAAGCGCTACTGGCGTTATATGAATGAGAAATTACTTTAAACAGTACATCAAGCTGCTTTCAGATATAATAAGCATTGGTATATTTAAATTGAGTGTATAAACATGAAGGTATGGCTAACGTCATTAGCGCTGCTCACTGGATTAACTGCATGTTCGGAACAACCACAAAAACCGGTCGTAGATCCAGCCAAATATCAGGTTCAGACCGCACAGGAACTGCAGCAACGTTTTGATGCACTCAATGTCCAGTTAGCCCAAGACTTTCAGGAATTTAAGAAAGTCGAAAGCATTGCTTTCGCGCACCAGTTTCCTTTAGATGTCAATAATCTGCAAAGCTTGAACCAGCATCTCGTTAGCAGTACCGCATTAAAACCTAGTAAAATCGCCTATTGCGATATGATGAATAGTTATTTTGCCGATATGTTCCGTTTGGGACATTACAATCTGGAACTGGTCGATGACATTAAATTGCCCAATGCCAAGAATGAAAATTTAAAAGCTAATTTCTCTGATGCTGATCATTTTTATACCTTTATTCTGGATCGTTATACGACTTATCGTCAGGTTCAGCAGACCATGGGTTATGGCTGTAATTTAAAAGCTGCGCTGTAAATCCTAAAGCCAGAAAAAAGCCCATCACAGATGGGCTTTTTTGATTTTAAGCATTAGCAACCGGTCAGTTTTTCAGGCTGCGGTTTTTCATTCGGGAAGAAAATCGGACGAAGTTTTACCCCGATCCCATTACCAATAAAAGCGAAGACCAGCCATAACCAGCCATGCAGACTACCCGACGCAATTCCACTGAAATATGCACCGATATTACACCCATAAGCTAAGCGTGCGCCGTAGCCCAGCATTATGCCACCTACAACAGCAGCAATCAGTGAACGTTTTGGAATATTGAAATTCGGCGCAAATTTACCTGCCAAACTTGCTGCCAACAAAGCACCCAGCATGATACCGAAGTTCATCATTGAGGTAATATCAAACCATAATGATTCTGCCAGTGCTTTAGCATTGCCTGCTTTTTGCCAATAATCCCAAGAAGCTACATCAACACCCACAAGCGTAGCACCTTTGGCACCCCAAACTGCCAGTGCAGAGGTCACGCCCCAAGGACGACCTGCCAGTGCCAAAGTGGCAAAGTTGAGTAAGGTCAGAATAATCCCGCCCCAAATCAGAGGCCATGGACCACGAACAAAGCGCTTCCAGCCCTGATATTCACTGCGTGGCTCAATTTCCAGGCTGCCATGACGTTTCTTTTCGAAATAAACAGTTGCCGCAGCAATGATGGCAAAAACGATAAAGCTCAACAGCAATCCAGGAAGAACGCCTAAACTTTCTACCAGTGAAATAGGCTCAAGATGTGGCAGAGCAAACCACCAGTCAAGGTGCGAGGTCGCAATCACAGACCCGATACAGAAGAACAAGAGCGTCACCAGCATACGTGCACTACCGCCACCTACGGTATACAGGGTACCTGATGCACAACCGCCACCGAGCTGCATACCGATACCGAAAATAAAGGCACCAATCATGACTGACATGGAAACAGGGTTAACATTGCCTTTGACTGGGTTGCCGAACAATTCACCTGCACCTAAAGCGGGGAAGAACAGTAAAACTGCCAGCGCCAGCATAATCATCTGCGCACGTAAACCACGGCCGCGACGTTCCTTGATAAAGACACGCCAGCTCGAAGTAAAACCAAATGAAGCATGGTACAGGGTCATGCCCAGTGCACCACCAATCAAGAATAATAGAGCCTGATTTAAGCCTACGATTTGATAGGCACCGATTGTACCTATGATAAGCAAGATAAAAGCTGCCCAGACCGAAATATTCGACCGTTGGGAAGCAGCAACAATGACTGACATGGGAGATTAAATTTTAAAAATAAAGGCTGGTATTCTACTGAATTTCAGTTTAAATGCAGCCCATTTTACCGAGTGAATTACAATTAAGTCATTCTAATACTTGATAAGTTTTATCAGTTTATCTGATTTTATCCACTCACTTAGATAAAAAATTGATCCTATCAAGAAATAATGCAATTTCAATTTAGATCATTCGCTATTTAAAATCATCTCTGATAAAAAAAGCCTGCAATTGCAGGCTTTTAAACGTCAAACTGAATGCTAAAATCAGTTTTCAGCTTTTTCCCGAACTTCTCCGGCACCTTCTTCAACTGCCGCAGCAGTTGCTGCAGTTGCTTTACGTGCTGCTTCCGCAGTGGCATCTGCTGCTCTAGACGTTGCAGCAGCTGCTTCGTCCGCTGCCTGAGCAGTATTTTCTGCGGCATTATCCATTGCTCGTTCGGTTTCTACCGCAGCCTCACGGCTGGCATCTTCCATATCATGACCGGCTTGATTGGCTGCATTTTCTAAATGCTCACCTGTGGTTGCACCAGTTTCAGGCGCTTCTTCTTTACTACAGCCGACTAAGGCAACAGTGGTCGCCAAACCTAAAGCAATTAGTAATTTATTCATCGAGTAATATCCTTTTGTTGTTGTAGAGCTGCAATCTAATTTAGCAGCCATTTATTTAGATTTATGCTAGCAAATAGATCAACATTTGTTGATTAACTGTAACTTTTTTCGATACTTATAATGTAATGGCTTAGTCTGAAGTTATTTTAAGTTTCATGGAATAGCGATATTCAAAGAGAGGGGAGTTTCAAAAGTATCATTCTAAAGGCAGGTTATAGTATGAAGCTTGGCATTTAAATATTTGTCATCAGGACCTAGAGATAATTCTAAAAATGAAAAAATAAAAGACATAAAAAAAGCCTGCATGATGCAGGCTTTTTTTAAGAAAAACTTATAGACCAGCAGAGGCTTTAAGCGCTTCCACTTTGTCAGTTTTTTCCCAGGTAAAGGCAGTATCAGAACCTTCACGACCGAAGTGACCATAAGCAGCAGTTTGCTTATACATCGGCTGGATCAGGTCAAGCATACGGGTAATGCCATATGGACGTAAGTCGAAATGTTCACGAACCAGTGCAATAATCAATTCTTCAGAGACTTTTGCAGTATTGAAGGTATTGATTGAAATTGAAGTTGGCTCAGCAACACCAATTGCATAAGACACCTGAATTTCACACTTGTCAGCCAGGCCAGCAGCAACGATGTTTTTCGCCACATAACGACCTGCGTACGCAGCAGAACGGTCAACTTTAGATGGATCTTTACCAGAGAAAGCACCACCACCGTGACGTGCCATACCGCCGTAGGTATCTACGATAATTTTACGGCCAGTCAAACCACAGTCACCCACAGGACCACCGATCACAAACATACCCGTTGGGTTGATGTGGAATTTGGTGTCTGCATGGAACATGTCAGCAGGAATGATTTTCTTCACAATCTCTTCAATCACAGCTTCTTTCAGGTTCGCTTGAGTGATTTCAGGATCATGTTGAGTCGAAAGAACGACTGCATCTAAACGAACTGGTACGCCATTTTCATAAGCAAACGTTACCTGGCTTTTTGCATCTGGGCGTAACCATGGCAAGGTGCCATTACGGCGTAATTCAGCCTGCTTTTCCATCAAGCGATGCGCATATGAAATCGGCGCAGGCATTAATACATCAGTCTCGCGGCTGGCGTAACCGAACATTAAACCTTGGTCGCCGGCACCCTGATCTTCAGGTTTCTGGCGGTCGACACCTTGAGCAATTTCAGGTGACTGTTTACCAATCATGTTGATCACGGCACAGGTTGAACCATCAAAACCAAGATCAGAATGGTGATAACCAATTCCGTTTACGGTATGACGTACAATTGCCTCAAAATCAACATTTGCTGTCGTTGTGATTTCACCGGCAAGTACAACCGCACCTGTTTTTACAAGCGTTTCACAAGCAACCCGTGCATATGGGTCTTCTTTTAAGATTGCATCCAAAATAGCGTCACTGATTTGGTCAGCCATTTTATCTGGATGGCCTTCGCTTACAGATTCCGAAGTAAATACAGCGTACTCGCGCATAGTCCTATCACAGTTAATTTTAAAGACCCGATATGTTACATCGAGTTGCGCTCTAGGACTAGCTTAACACGACAAAATTGGTCGAAATTGTTTCAAATTATTGTGTTTTTAATTGATTAATAGAATTAAAAAAATTGATATGTCTATTGAGACAGCATTATTGATTGGGGAATATGAAGCAACAATATTTTAATCCGTCAGACTGTCAGAAAATTAAATGCTTAGATTTCCGATTAAATCTTAAAAAAATAGACGATAGAAAAAATACAAAGCTCAAAATTCAAAATTTACTTAAGCAAGTGATCATTACATCAATAAAGCAGATTCAGGCTGTGCGCCTTGCGACCAAATGTCTTGTTGATGTTCGGGTATATCTTCATATTAGCGCTAAGTCTTCAGCATTGGCTGTTTAGGAATGGCGATATCTTTTGCTATGGACTTCTTGGAGCAAGACTGTACGGAGATCAGAAATCATGTATCAAAAGGCATTTACCCTGATTGAAGTGCTGATCGTGCTCATCATTATCGCGATTTTAGTGACGATGGCTTTTATGAGTTATCAAGCTTATGTCGTGCGTAATCAATTGGCCGAAGTGTTTGAACAGGCTGGAGCATATCGAACCCAGTTTATTGCTTCGGATCAGCACTGTGATGCCGGACGCCAGATTGGTGGGCATGGTCAATATATCGAAAAAGTCATTATTAATGCCGCTTGCCGGATAGAGTTCAAGATACGAGAGCAGGGAGTCGATATGGCCATTCGCGGGAAATCAGTCGCTTTTGATGTTCATAGTGGCAAATGTTATTCCACTGATATTCAGCAGCGCTATTTGCCTAAAGATTGTCAAGGACAATAAGTCTGCCGAGGTTGGAAATTAGCCTAAGCAAATTAGATTTCACCTGTATATCAAACAATCCTGCCAATATTTTATAAAATTTAATATAAATTACATTATGAATAGATCAGAGAATTGTATGAATTTTCTTCAAAAATAATGGTGTGAGACATATGAAATAGAAACAAAATCAGCGTAAATTCAATCCTGTTTATCAGCTTGAAATCCAGATACAGAAATTAAAGTCGCTTTTGAAATGCAGGATAATTCAATCTGTAAACCAGTAGAGCGAATCAAAGCCGAAGAAGAAATGTGGAATAATTGTACGATAAGGCAAGAGACACTCAATAAACTGATAAATATTGTTGGTTAGTCTTTACCCCTCGCTGTTTTTTTAAGACAATAGACAGCAGTTTTGAAAGTCTTTTCATCATTTCCTATTTCTGAATATTTTGGACTCTGATTTATGACAACCCCGCTTAATGAACGTCGTATTGCAAACGCAATTCGTGTATTGGCAATGGATGCTGTGCAAAAAGCAAACTCAGGACATCCAGGTGCTCCAATGGGGATGGCAGATATCGCTGATGTGGTTTGGCGTGAATTCATGAACCACAACCCGACCAACCCGAATTGGGCAAACCGTGACCGTTTTGTATTGTCAAATGGCCATGGCTCTATGCTTCAATATGCGCTTCTTCATTTAACGGGCTACGATCTTTCGATTGAAGATCTAAAAGCATTCCGTCAACTTCATTCTAAAACACCTGGTCACCCGGAATTGGGCTATGCGCCAGGAATTGAAACGACGACTGGTCCTTTAGGTCAAGGCATCGCGAATGCTGTTGGTTTTGCACTGGCTGAAAAAACCCTAGCTGCACAATTTAACAAAGACGATATCCAAGTTGTAGATCACTTCACTTACTGCTTCCTTGGCGATGGCTGTTTGATGGAAGGTGTTTCTCACGAAGCATGTTCTTTGGCAGGAACATTGGGTCTGGGCAAATTGATTGCTTACTATGATGACAATGGCATCTCGATTGATGGCGAAGTGGAAGGCTGGTTCTCTGACGATACAGAACAACGCTTCCTGGCGTACGGCTGGCAAGTGATTAAAGTTGATGGCCACGATGCAGATGCAATCCGTCAGGCAACGATTGAGGCGAAAGCTGAAACTGCTAAACCAACCATCATTATCTGTAAAACCGTGATTGGTTTGGGTTCACCAAACAAGCAAGGTAAAGAAGACAGTCATGGTGCACCACTCGGTCATGACGAAATCGTCTTGACTCGTGAAGCGCTAGGTTGGACTGACGAAGCATTTGTGATTCCTGAAGATGTTTATGCAGCTTGGGATGCGAAAGCCAAAGGTGCTGAATCAGAAGCAGCTTGGAACGAAACATTTGCTGCTTATGCTGCAAAATATCCAACTGAAGCCGCTGAATTTAAACGTCGTTTATCTGGTGAATTACCGGCTGACTTCGTTGCAAAAGCGGATGCCTATATTGCAGAAGTGAATGTCAAAGCTGAAACAATTGCAACGCGTAAAGCCAGCCAAAATGCATTGCAAGCACTTGTTCCATTATTGCCAGAAGTTCTAGGTGGTTCTGCGGATCTTGCAGGTTCTAACCTGACCCTTTGGAAAGGCGCGCAAGGCGTACAGGACAATCCGGCAGGTAACTACGTACACTATGGCGTACGTGAATTCGGTATGACTGCAATCGCGAATGGTGTTGCACTGCATGGCGGGTTCATCCCTTATGTAGCAACATTCCTGATGTTTATGGAATATGCACGTAATGCGGTACGTATGTCTGCATTAATGAAACAGCGCGTGATCCATGTGTATACGCATGACTCAATTGGTCTGGGTGAAGATGGCCCAACGCATCAACCTGTTGAGCAGATCGCATCCCTTCGTGGTACACCAAACCTAAATACATGGCGCCCATGTGACACCGTTGAAGCAGCAATTTCTTGGAAATCTGCATTAACGCGTGCTGAAGGTCCAACCGCATTGATCTTCTCTCGTCAGAACTTGCCATTCCAAACCCGTACTCAAGCTCAAATTGAGAACGCTGCGAAAGGTGGCTATGTATTGGCTGAAGAAAAAGGCGAATTGAAAGCCATCATCATTGCAACTGGTTCTGAAGTTTCTCTGGCAATGGAAGCTTACGCACAGCTTGAAGGCGTGCGTGTGGTATCTATGCCATGTGCTGAAGAATTCATGAAGCAAGATGCGGCTTATCGTGAAGCGGTTCTTCCATCGAATATTCGTGCACGTGTTGCTGTTGAAGCTGCACATGTAGATTACTGGTGGAAATTTGTAGGTCTTGATGGTCGCGTCATCGGTATGACGACATATGGTGAATCTGCACCTGCAAAAGATCTGTTCCAGTTCTTCGGGATTACCACTGAAGCAGTTGTAGCAGCTGTAAAAGAGATTACTGCATAATCAACTGATTCGGCGGTTTATTAAAAGGCGCTCCAGTTTTGGGGCGTCTTTTGTTTTTCGCTTTTTAGCGTTGTTTTCATGTGGCAACCGTTAGAAAGTTCTCCCATAGTCGATATGAAAGAGTGAGATGAACATGAGCTTGTATGAACAAATTAACGATGAAATTACTTTAATGGATGCAGGCGAACTCAAGTGGATTGGACAGGAGTTAGCTCTTGAAGCGATGGTTGCAGTTGATTTAATGCTGCAAGAATTAGCCGAAGAAAAGGTCATTAAAGTGCGTCGTAAAAATCATGAAAAGACGACTGGCCTAAAACAAGTTGATCGTATTCTGGTTGAAAAACTTTAAACATAAAGCATGAAAAGTCCCTGATTGGGGCTTTTTTTATGCCGGATGATTTTCATCTGACAGGTTGCTTATGAGCACCAGATGAGATAAAGCTAAGTTTAGGCCGCTATAAAAATTCAGCGACTACTATCGAAATGACTTAAATTAAAGAAATAAGCCAAAGAAGCGGTTAAACATGAATATACAGCCCCAGATCCAGATCAAATCTTTAGAGCAAATATCACAGGCAGAATGGCTATTTTTATGGCAAGACTATCAACGCTTTTATCAGGCGCAAATTTCGGATGAGGTGAGTAAAAATACCTGGGATAAATTAACCAATTATGAATTAGATTCAATGTACGGTTTTGCTGCGCTAATGGATGGAAAGGTCGTAGGGATTGTGCATGTCATCGAACATAACAGTAGCTGGACAGTAAGACCTTATGCCTATTTGCAGGATCTATTTACCCATCCGGACTATCGCGGACAAGGCGTGGCGCGTAAGTTGATTCAACATGTCTATCAGGTTGCACAGCAGCGTAATTGCGACCGGGTTTACTGGCTGACTCATGAATTAAACCATCAGGCACAAGCGTTGTATAACAAAGTCGCCAAGAAAACTGGATTCATCCAGTACCGTATGGATTAAAGCTCAAAAATTAAAAAAAATAACTTACAATTTTATCGTTTCATCACTGCAACAAAACGTTTTATCTTTAGGGCTGTAAACGGTTCCAGATTCTATACACTTAATAACATCCAAAACGTGAGATAAAAACATGAATTTCAAAACATTAGTATTAGGCTTGGCGGTCGCATCTGTAGCAACAGTTTCTATGGCAAAACCAGTGGGCTATACGATTGACCCGACTCATTCAGCAACTGTTTTCTCTTGGAGCCACTTTGGTTTCTCTACACCATCTGCAAACTTCAGTGACATCCAAGGTACCATTAATGTTGATAATGAAAAACCTGCGAATTCTTCGGTTAATGTGAACATCCCGGTTGCAAGCATTAATACGAATGTGAAAGCACTGGATGACCATATTAAGACAGCAGAATTTTTTGATGCTGCCAAATATCCGAATATCACTTTTAAAAGTACTAAAGTTCAGGTTTTAGGCAAAAACAAATACAAAATCACCGGTAACTTAACCGTGAAAGATGTCACTAAACCTGTGGTACTGGATGCAGTTTTAAATAAACAAGGTGTACACCCAATGACCAAATTACAAACGATTGGTTTTAATGCAACCACTTCATTTAACCGTTCAGCCTTTGGGGTAGGCGGTTATGTTCCAAATGTGGGCGATAAAATTACAGTGAACATTACTACCGAGGCTTTTGTTCCTGCTCCGAAAAAATAAGCATGACAAATTAAAAAAGCACCCAACTGGGTGCTTTTTTATTACGGTTATTTAAGTTGCAAGTTTTCTAAATAATGCAGCAATACCGAACTGGCGGCCTGTTCAAGCGCGGGTGCATAGCTTTGATGATCCGTCCGCAATGCAGGGATATTGATCTGGGCTTTGCGTAACTCACAGGTATGTCCAATCAGCCATTTCTCTAAACTTTCACTGACCACTTCAGCATGGAATTGTAGTGCCAGAATATTCTGTCCTACCTGAAAGGCCTGATTTGGATAAAGGTCAGAGCTGGCCAGTAACTCTGCCTGTTCAGGTAGATCAAAGGTATCACCATGCCAATGCAGGACGTCAATATCTTCCAGAGCTTTTAGTGGATTATTTTCAATAGAAGTAAGACTGAGTTTAGACCAGCCAATTTCTTTTACATCTCCTGGATAGACTTTGGCATCCAATGCAGCAGCAATTAACTGCGCACCTAAACAGATGCCTAATGTCGGTAAATTCTTTTGTAGGCGAACTTTAAGTAAGTCTATTTCCTGTTGTAAAAAAGGATAATCCTCAGTTTCATAGACTGCAATCGGGCCACCGAGAATGACTGTTAATCCGGGATGTTCAAAAGCCTTAGTGAGATCATCGATACCGGCTTCGAAATAACGCACACGTAAGCCGAGCTGATAAAAAATATCTTCCCAAGCACCTAAGTCTTCAAAGGCCAGATGTTGAATGGCATACACGGTATCGGGGAGGTGGGCTAAGTTCAACATAGTTTTTTGATATCAAGAGAATGATTTAATTTAACGTGAATCAAAAGCAAAATAAAAGGCTTTATGCCCCACATCACGTGCAAAATAAAAAATAATAAGCATCTCTGCACTATCAGTAAGTGTGTAAACATTTTTCGTGTGATCGCTACATCAAGCAGTTCATTTTTCCTTTTATATAGAAAAGAGAGTAGAGTAAGGCTGCCGTACTGAATAAAAACAACAAGGTCATCAGGAACAAGGATATGCAGAATATACGTTTATATGTCGATAAAAATAGAATCAGCCCTTATGCCATGTCGGTTTATGTTGCTTTAAAAGAAAAGGGTTTAGATTTTCAGGAAATCGTGATTGATTTAGATCAGCAGCAACAGAAATCTGCGGCTTATCAAGCCATTTGTCCAAGTGCTAAAGTTCCGTGTTTAATAGTAGATAACTTTAGCCTGTTTGAATCATGGGCGATCACTGAATATCTGGAAGATGTCTTTTCGGCTCCAAGTTATCCGGCACTATATCCAAAGGAAATTCAGGCGAGAGCCAAATGTCGCGCCATACAAGCCTTGGTCAAAACCGATTTTATGCAAATCCGCCAACAAATGCCTTCCGATTCGGTATTTCATCCACCAAAAATATCTACATCTCTTACAGCTCCGATCACCGAAGAAATTCAGCGCTTGGTGAATGTGGCAGAACATATGCTGGAGGACATATGGTTGACTGAACACTGGTCCATTGCAGACTTTGATCTGGCCTTTATGTTGCATCGTCTGCTGAGTCATCAGGTGAAACTTCCTGTGAAAATAATAGAATATGTCGAGCGTAATTTTAAGCGGGCTTCGGTACAGGCTTGGCTGGCAGAGCATGAAAAAGCTAAAACTTTAATCTAATGTCGACTGATAAAACAGTTCATAAAAAACCTACTTAAATAGATAAAATTCAAGCGTAATATGAATCAGAACAAGACTTGAAAGATGCTGAGGATACAGTCCTCGTTGAATAAGAAGGAAGGAGTGGCCGGTGGGAAATTCACATCATCATGAGCATAGTCATGTCACCGTGACTGCAAAAAATGCCAGAAAATTATCAATAGCACTGGGATTAACCACCACTTTTTTAATTGTGGAAGTGATTGCTGGTTTTCTAACTCAAAGTTTGGCCTTACTTTCTGATGCTGCGCATATGTTTACCGATGCTGCTGCACTGGCTATCGCTTTAGTCGCTATCAAAATTGGACAAAAACCGGCAGACAATAAACGGACATTTGGTTATCAGCGCTTTGAGATTTTGGCTGCTTTGTTTAACGCCTTAATGCTGTTTGTGGTTGCGATTTATATCTTGTTTGAAGCTTATCAGCGTTTGAGTCATCCACCAGAAATTCAAAGCCTTGGCATGATGATTGTTGCTGTTTTGGGGCTGATCATTAATCTGATTTCCATGAAAATTCTGGTGTCTAGTAGTCAGGAAAGTCTCAATGTCAAAGGTGCTTATCTGGAAGTGCTCAGTGATGCACTGGGATCTGTAGGCGTGATTATTGGAGCACTAGTGATTTATTTCACCGGCTGGATGTGGATAGATACACTCATTGCAGTATTAATCGGATTTTGGGTATTGCCAAGGACCTGGATTTTGCTGAAACAGAGCATCAATATTCTGCTTGAAGGTGTGCCGGAGGAAATTGATATTGAAAAATTACGTCACGATCTTTTGGCGCTTGATGGGGTCCAGGATATTCATCAGCTCAAAGTCTGGGCGATTACTTCCAAAAAAGTCATGCTGACCGTGCATCTGGTTGCACCGAATGTGGATTATCAGAAACTGCGGCATCAGACCTTTGAGATGCTTCACCATGAGCATCATATTACCGAGATGACCTTGCAGATTGAAGCGGAAGATTGCCCGCCGGAACATCGGGGACAATCCTCACATCCGCATTCACATGCTGAAACCCATCAGCATTGAAGTGGAATAATCTAAGCGTCGGGAAAGTTGATTATTTTTTTAAAAGTGAGCGAATCACATCCAGATAACTTGGCGGAGCATCGACATACTGACGCTCCCTTAACATCTGATGCATTTTCGCCAGCTTTTGATGCGGCACAGAGGCCATCAAATGATGTTCAATATGATAGTTCACATGAATTGGGGCTACAAAAGCACGTGCCAGCCAGTCTGCACGGGTGGTGCGGGTATTGCTAAGGGCAGAATGACTGGTTTCTAGGCCCGCATGCTCAGCCATGGCGCGGATGCGGATAAACAAGGGAAATGGAGTGATATAGGCTAGAGGCCATAATAAATACAGTTTAGGATGCCCACTGGCCCAAAGAGCAGAAAAAATTGCTGCATTTGAGATGAGCATACCGGAACTATTCTTAAACAGATTCTTTGCTAACTCTAAATTGCTGCGATCACCACGCGGAATTGGCTTGGGGTCATTGGAAACGCTCCATTCCAGTAATTCAAGATCCATTAATACTCGACCTGCAAGGAACTTAAGTCCAGATTGCCCATTCAGGTCACGGAAGAATTTCCTGAATAGTGAGCTTTGAGTAATGGGGAAATTTTTTACCAACCCCAGGTCAGGATCATCTGGCTGCGAGGTTTTAGCATGATGTTTTAGATGATAAGGACGATACTTGCTGACATCATTCCAGATCGGGCGTGCACAGAGCCAGTCAGTCAAATGAGTGTTCAACCATTTGGTTTTAAATAGACTATGGTGCGAAGCATCATGCATCAGTATGGCCAGCGCAAGTTGTCGGCCAGCCAAAATGGCCAATGCCAATGCACACATCAGGACTTTTCCCCACGTAGGTAAATATTCCCAGCTATAGGCTACCGTGCCAAAGGTCATGACAATTACGGTCCAGGTTGAACCTACTGCCCAAGCACCATGCAAGTCTGAGGTCGTGGTGAGCTCTTTAATTTCATCACGACTAAAAAGTTCTGTGACACTGACCTTGCTGTTCATTTTTCTGCCTATATTTAGTTCTTATTGCTGTATTCAATATATTTGGAGGGAATATTACAGTCAATTTATTTTTGTGTATAAAAAAGAAATAAATTAGACCCCTTGGTCTTTAAAATAGTGTTGCCATAAAAATTGTCCCTGTTTTTCTATTTTGCGGACTGTGAGCTCAAATTGTTGTCGGGCATCGGTGTCTATCCATTCTGCAGGAAGCAAAGGATCAGCACGTAAACTAAATAGGGCAGATTTACCTAGATAAAAGGCACTTTTTGCAGCCTCTGCTAAAGTCAGATTTTGGTAATTCTCAAACCAGTCATTGATATCATGCTGTACTGCATGATAGGTCTGATGTAGCGCTTCGATATCCCATAAATCACGAACTTCGGTTTCACTTTCCAGTTGACTGACCTGGAAAAAACGTGCGTCAGGATCTAATCCAAACTGGATTACAGCTGTTTTTAATGGACTTAGGTTTAGTGTTAAATTATCGGGACGAATAAAAACATTTTGCTCTAGTTCCTGAAAACCATAATAACGCAGCGCTTTTTCTCTTTTAGATAAGGCGGTACGGTCTACACGTCCTAAAGCACCGGTATAGACCAATACATATTTTCCGTTCCATGTAGTCGCCGTTTGCATATCAGGATGTTTGTTTAAGCTGATAAAAGAAGTATCGAACTTTTTCTCTAATAATTGATACACGCCGCGCTCTACAGCTTGAATCACATTTTCCTGATTTAATCGGGCCACAGCGACACGGATCCCATTGTCAGATATACCCAATAATTCAGCAGCAGTTAATATCCGCTTAATAGACAGGGTGGAGTTTTTAGAGGCATATAAAAGATCTAGAATTAGATGACGAGCATTTAATTTATAAGTCATGAAACGATATCGTTATGAAAGGGATTGAAAGTTTTAAAGTTTATCCACAATAGCACTTTGTCATAAATAACCCAAAAAAATTGTCAGGGTAAAAGAGGATGAATAAGTGATTTGAGATATGCATTTTATTAATAAATTTTTTTCAAACACAATAAAAAACCCTTATCTTTCGATAAGGGTTTTTCGTATTCTGGAGCGGGAAAGGAGACTCGAACTCCCGACCCCAACCTTGGCAAGGTTATGCTCTACCAACTGAGCTATTCCCGCAATGAGGTGAATTATAGAGAATTCCACAGCAGTGTCAACTCTCTATAAATCTGTTTGATTAATTAATCAGCACGGCGCCAAACCGTACCTTGACGGGTATCCTCAAGAACAACACCTTGATCAAGTAAAGATTGACGAATCTCATCCGCACGTGCGAATTCTTTGGCTTTCTTGGCATCCTGACGCTGTTGAATTAAATCTTCAATTTGTTCAGGTGACAACCCTAGAGCTTCCTGACCAATGTCAGACTTGAGGAACTCTTCTACATCCTGCTGTACCAGACCGAGAATATTGGTCAGGTGACGTAAAGTTGCATAATAAATCGCTGCCTGTTCCGCATTTTCTTCTTTCACGGCACGATTCAGTTCTTTATTGATTTCGAACAATACCGCAATCGCTTCAGGCGTATTGAAATCATCACACATAGCGGTATTAAAACGTTCAACAAAAGCCTCATCCAGAGTTTCAATCAGATGATCACCATAAACCGCCTGATAGGTTTTAAACGAGTGATAGAAACGAGACAAGGTATTTTTTGCTTCTTTTAAGGCAACATCCGAGTAATTCACCGGGCTACGATAATGGGAAGAGACAATGAAATAACGCACCACTTCCGGATGGAATTTTTCAATCACGTCGCGAATAGTGAAGAAATTGCCTAAAGACTTCGACATTTTCTCGCCATCGACATTAATAAATCCGGCATGCATCCAGTAATTGACATACTGTTCGCCAGTAGAAGCTTCAGATTGTGCAATTTCATTTTCATGGTGCGGGAAGGTTAAATCGGCACCGCCGCCATGAATATCGAAATGATTACCCAGGCAGCAGGTCGACATTGCTGAACATTCAATATGCCAGCCTGGACGACCATTACCCCAAGGAGATGCCCATGACGGTTCATTTTCTTTGGCGTGTTTCCAGAGGACAAAGTCAAACGGATGTTTCTTTTCGACTTCAACATCGACACGTTCAGAGGCACCGGCTTGCATATCTTCTAGTTTACGGCCAGAAAGACGACCATATTTGGCAAACTTCTCGACCTCAAAGTAGACATCACCATTATTGGATGGATAAGCCGTACCTTTGTCGACCAGGTTGCTGATCATATCCTGCATCTGATCGATGTAATCTGTGGCTTTAGGTGCTACATCAGGTGCAAGGCAGCCCAGTTTGGCAAAATCCTCATTCATCGCATCAATAAAGCGGCTGGTTAGCTCTGAGATACTTTCGCCATTTTCATTGGCACGTTTAATAATTTTGTCGTCAATATCCGTAATATTACGCACATATTTGACTTTCCAGCCTTGGCTACGCAGGAAACGGATAATATAGTCAAATGCAACCACTGTACGTGCATGTCCAATATGACAGTAGTCATAAACCGTCATACCACAGACATACAGATCAATTTGACCTTCAACACGAGGTACGAATTCTACTTTTTTGCGTTGCTCTGAGTTATATAGAACAAATGGTTGCATAGCTGTTCAAAAGACTTCAAATAAAAGGATGAATCATCTTAACCTAAGCATAATTATTCATAAAGATAAAAGCGCAAAAAGCCTCAGTTATTTAGGATAGTTAGGCAACGAGAGTGATTTAGAAAGAAGAGGTTCAGGAAGTGAAATAGCGATATTGAGCTTACATTTTCAGAGGTAATGTTTGCCAGTATGATTAAATTATATTTGAATGAGTCTGGTCTGATTTGAACCAAACCTATTTTGGATAGCGTAAGCGCGTTCCCCTAAAAAATAAAAACAAGCGCCTTTTACAGCGTCAAAAATGAAGCGAATGTAGAGGTGGAGATACCAGATTGTGCAAGTTAAATACAATCTGAATATATTAAAAATCCGTCGAATCTTCTACATTTAGAAAGCTTACAATTGCATAGCTATGCTAAAATTGCGAAAATTATGCCCATCAAACCAGAGTTTTTCTCTGTCCTTAGCGTAGGTAAACAGGCTTTGAATCCACAAAAAACAGCGAATCAACTAGATTTCCAGAAAGTCGCACTTGAAACACTGCGCATCGAAGAAAATGCACTACAGATTTTAGCAACACAGATTGATGACCGTTTTAGCCGGGCATGTGAAATTATTCTACAGTGTACCGGCCGTCTGGTGATTACCGGAATGGGCAAGTCAGGTCATATTGGCCGTAAAATGGCGGCGACATTTGCTTCGACCGGAACTCCCTCATTCTTTATGCATCCTGGTGAAGCCGGTCATGGTGACTTAGGTATGCTGGTGGCTGGTGATGTGCTGATTGCGATTTCAAACTCGGGCAAGAGTGATGAAATCATGATGTTGATGCCACTCATCAAACATCTGGAAATTCCGCTGATTACCATCAGTGGTGATGATCGTGGTCCAATGCCACAAAATGCTGATGTAGCTTTGACGCTGGGTAATATTCAGGAAGCGTGCCCACTGGGTTTAGCGCCGACATCGTCAACGACGGCAACATTGGCTTTGGGTGATGCTTTAGCGGTGGCTTTACTGGACGCTCGCGGCTTTACCTCGGATGATTTTGCACGCTCACATCCTGCAGGTGCACTGGGTAAGCGTCTGTTATTGCATGTGAAGCATCTGATGCGTACTGGAGCCGATTTGCCGAAAGTCTCGCCTGATACCGCCATGAATAAAGTATTGTACGAAATTTCCAACAAGCGCTTGGGCTTAACCACAGTCGTCGATGAAAATGATGTGTTGCTGGGGATTTTTACCGATGGTGACTTGCGTCGCTTGATTGATAAGCAGCAAGGTTTTGATGTCAATCTGGCTATTCAGGACGTGATGACCAAAAATCCGTTGACCATTTCTCAGGAAGCACGTGCAGTGGTGGCACTGGAACGTATGAATGAGCATAAAATTAATCAATTTGTAGTTGTTGATGATGCCAATAAAGTCATTGGTGTGATTAGTATGCATGACCTGATTCAGGCTGGGGTAAATTAATAAATGGCATCTTATGTATTATTAGAGCAGGCACGTCATATTGCAGCACTGGTGCTTGATGTAGATGGTATTTTAAGTGATGGCTTTGTAACGCTGACTAATACTGGCGATGAGATCAAATCCTTTGATATTCGTGACGGTCTGGGCATGAAACTGGTTCAGCAAGCAGGGATCAAGGTGATTATTATCACCGGACGTAAAAGCAATATCGTAGAAAAGCGTATGTCGGATCTGGGTGTTGATCTGGTCTATCAGGGCCGTGAAGACAAAGGTACAGCACTTCGTGAAGCCTGCGCACAGCTCAACATTGATCCTGAAGATTGCCTGTACATGGGCGATGACTGGCCTGATCTGTCTGCTTTTGCCATTGCCGGCATGAAAGTGACCGTGCCTAATGGTCATGTTGAAGTTCGCCGCCGTGCCGATCTGGTGACTCAGGCCCAAGGTGGACGTGGTGCGGTGCGTGAAATCTGCGATATGCTGTTAATGTCCAAAGGCATGTACCAAGAGTTACTTGAAAAATATACTCGTGCGCCTTATTAATAAGTCATATCTTTTGGATTAAGTACACCGCTTATGGATACTAAAGTTTTATATATTACGGCTGTGATTATTGCCGCAATAAGTGGTGGTTATTACTATTACAGCGGCAAGGGCAACAAGCTGCAGGCAGATTCTGCGCGCAGCATGACCTATTCCGCTCAAAATATTAACTTAACCCAGACGGATGAAACAGGCCAGGTGTCGGTTCGTGCCCAAGTGGACCGACTTGAGCAGAACCTGCAGCTAGAAACTTCAAAGCTAGAAAATCTGCGAGCATCGACTTATGACAATGGCAAAGTCGATGCAACTTTCTTTGCCAAAATGGCGCATGGTTATGATGACAATACAAAAGTTGTACTCTCTCAAGAAGTGTTCGCCACCAAAATCATGCAAAATGGGAAAATGCAGTTTCGTACTGAAGAACTGACCGCTTTTCCGAAAACACGTGAAATTGAAACAGACAAGACAGTGATTGTGGAATCTCCACAGGCTGAATTTGTCAGCCAGGGTCTTAAAGCCAATCTTAATGATGGTCAATACGAATTCTTTAATATTCGAGGAAAGTATGAACCAAACTCCTAAAGCCAAAATGATGCACACTTTCCTGAAGCGTATGACGCTGGCGGCTGTGGTTGGACTCGGTTCAATCACTGCTTTTGCGCTGCCATCTGACCGTAACCAGCCAATCACCTTGCTGGCTGACCGGGCGACTTTCAATGAGCGGACGGGTGTGACGACGTATTCGGGCAATGTCATCATTGAACAGGGCACCATGAAGCTGCAAGCCAATTCGATTGTGGCCAATCTGAACAATAAGCGTCAGATCAGCCTGATTACGGCTACTGGCAGCCCGGCACAGTTCCAGCAAAAAGTGGATCCGGCCAAAGGTCTTGCCAAAGGTCAGGCGCAGAAAATTGTCTACAATGCTGAAACCGGGATTATTACCTTGTCAGGCAATGCCTTCCTGCAACAGGACGGTGCCAGTATTCGTGGTGCGACTTTAAAATACAGCATGAACAAAGGCGATATCGAAGCCACCGGAACACCAAACAAAACCGGTTCATCGTCTGGTCGTGTACAAATCGTGATTCCACCCTCTAGTTCAACATCCTTCCCGGGAGCGCGTGATTAATGGAGCAATCGCAGCAGGTTCAAACCCTCACCATTAAACATCTGGCGAAAAACTATAATAAACGCTGGGTAGTGAAAGATGTATCGTTCAGCATGGAAAGTGGCCAGATTGTCGGGTTACTGGGACCAAATGGCGCCGGTAAAACCACCAGTTTTTATATGGTGGTTGGTCTGGTGCGGATGGATAAGGGAGAAATCTATCTCGATGATCTGGATCTTTCCGACCTCGCAATGCATGAACGGGCACGTAAGGGGATTGGTTATTTGCCGCAGGAAGCTTCAATTTTCCGAAAACTGACGATTTCAGAAAATATTATGGCAATTCTGGAAACCCGTAAAGATATGACCAAGGCACAACGTCAGCAACGTCTGGCGGAGTTACTGGCAGACTTTAAAATCACTCATATCAAAGATTCTTTGGGCATGAGTGTATCGGGAGGTGAGCGACGTCGTGCCGAGATTGCACGTGCACTTGCGGCCGACCCAAAATTTATGTTACTCGATGAGCCTTTTGCCGGTGTCGATCCGATTTCGGTTGGAGATATTAAGGATATTATTACGACCTTGAAAGATCGCGGAATTGGGGTGCTGATTACCGATCATAATGTGCGTGAAACGCTGGCGATTTGTGAGCATGCTTATATTGTCAGTGAGGGTGCATTGCTTGCTGAAGGTACACCAGAAGAAATCCTGGCGAATGAGACTGTGAGAAAAGTTTATCTGGGTGATGATTTCACTGTTTAAATAATCCTGCTTTCTATAAAAACCCTGCATCAGGCGCCAGTTGTCGGATGCAGGGTTTTTTTTGATCAAATCAAAGTGAAAAAGATTTCTTTTAAAGGGATTTGATATATTGTTAGGCTAAAACAAGAAACATTACATAATTATGCGATTTAGGGCAGAACACTTTAAAAAAATCAGGGGAAAACAGATCAAAAAAGAAGGAAATTGATACTTCTTCTTTTGCCTTTATCTGTGTCTTTGGGGCATGCAGAAAGCTCACCCCATTATTTTGCCAATCTCAAGAATGGCTTGGGCCAGTTGATTGCACCCAAACCAACACGGTCAGCGCATACCATTGATATTACCTCGCTTGGTCATTATTCATTAGATACATCAAAAGTAGCTGAGCTGCCGCAAATTACCCGGCCACAGTCAGGACAGCCAGCTTTAAGTTCTACGATCACAGCTGGCATTCCACAGAAAATGAATCTGATGGAAGCCGTACATCGGGCGGTGCAGCGCCGTCCTGAAATCACCCAGAGTATTTCGACATTATCTGCGCAGGCCGCGAATATTGATGTGGCGAGATCGGGTTATTATCCGCAGTTATCCGGGGGTATCGGGACAGGTGACCTCACTTCCGGTGAACGTGGACGACAAATGGTTTCTTTGAATGCCACCCAGATGCTGTATGACTTTGGCAAAATTAAAACCAATGTCAATGTGGAAGAAGCCCGCTTGGCAGAACAACAGGCCAGGGTGCTGGTCAGTCTGGACCAGGTCGCATTTGAAGTGGCTGATGCAATAGTGAATATTAAGCGCTATCAGGAGATTACCAAGATTGCCCAGCAGCAGATTCAGGGCATTGCACGGATTGCAGAAATTGCCAATTTGCGTGCCCGCGCCGGGATCAGCAGTCAGGCCGATCCAATTCAGGCGCAGTCCAATCTGGAAGCAGCGCAATCGAATCTGATTGTACAGCAGACCCAGCTCAGACAATATCAACAACGCTTGCGTACCTTGCTGGGATTTGATGTATCCGCCGTTGAATGGGATATTCCTGAGCGTATTGTGGCACAGGCCGATCTTTATCAGGATCCGGAATTTACCCAGATTCCGAACATGATTCTGGCCCATGCCGGGGTCAATGTTGCCCGTTTGCAAAAAGATCAGGCGCGGCTAAGCCCTTATCCGACCATTAGTGTTAAAGGTAGTCTAAGTCAGGCGATGAATGGACGGAATCCAAATAATAATGAAGATGATGGCTTTTATAATTCAGTCATGATTGAAGCCAGCAGTAATTTGTATCAGGGTGGTGCAACGCGTTCACAGACCCGTGCCGCAAGCTATGCCGAAGAAGCTGCACGCGCACAGGTCAATACGGTCTATCTGGATGTGCTGGATCAGGTGCGCTTGATCCGCGAGCAGATTGAAAATAAACAAAAACAAATGGGGGTTTTATCCCAGCGCCGCGCAACCACGGTACGCACCAAAGAGCTGTATCAAGAACAATATAAATTGGGTACCCGAACCGTGGTGGATTTGCTGAATGCAGAGCAAGCCATTCATAGTGCCGCGCAGGAAATTGAATCGGCACGCTATGACATTTACTCGGCGATCGTACAGTACATTCAGGTCACGGGCCGTACACGGGATATTTACGCGCTTAACAGCATTTCTATTCAGGGGTTTGAAGTTCAGCCATGAGTACTACAATAATAAATTATCAACCTTGGCTTCAGGCAGTTTTAAATATTGCCCGGCATTACCGGATCGAGCCTTCTGAGGAGCGGATACGCCTGCAACTGGACTGGAACCAGCATCATGACATCGATGACATGCTCAAGATAGTCAGTCGTCAGATGGGTTTAAATGTCCGTAAAAATAAATTTGAGCGCAGCCTGCTGAATCCATGGCGTTTACCTTTACTAGTTGAATTCGATAGTGATGATGTGGGCGTGATCGAACGCATCGACACGCAGGGCAATGTCAGCATTCAGCTCAGTGGTGATGAGGGTTTATCTCAAAGTTTCACGATTGAACAGTTAGAGACTGGCATAAAGCATCTTTATGTGCTGCGTCCTGAATCTTCAGTTCCGGATGCACGTGTTGATGAATATATCAAACCTTTTGAAAAAAACTGGTTCTGGTCGATTGTCCTGAATGACTGGAAGCGTTATATCGATGTGATGTTTGCGTCTTTAATTGCCAATATTCTGGCATTGGCCACGATAGTCTTCTCGATGAATGTCTATGACCGTGTCATTCCATCACAATCCATTCCGACGTTATGGGTGTTGGCAGGTAGTGTACTGATCGCTGCGATTTTTGAGTTTGTATTACGGGTATCCCGTATTTATCTTTCAGACATTATTGGTAAACGCGCGGATTTAAAAATTTCTGACCGGGTATTTGGTCATTCATTACGGATTAAAAACAGCGAACGTTCCAAATCGACAGGAACTTTTATTTCACAAATTCGCGAGCTGGAAGGCGTCCGCGAGCTGGTGACTTCAACCACAGTTACGGCCATTGCCGATCTGCCATTTTTCTTCCTGTTCTTAGGCATCTTCTGGGTGATCGGTGGCAATCTGTTCTGGGTCATGTTACTCGTTGTGCCCTTAATGATTCTTCCAGGGATTCTGGCGCAGAAAAAACTGGCACAGCTGGCCCAGTTGGGGATGCGTGAATCTGCCATCCGCAATGCCTTGCTGGTAGAAGCTGTACAAGGAATTGAAGACATCAAGCTGTTAAGAGCTGAAACGCGTTTCCAGAATCAGTGGAATCATATGAATGAAGTGTCAGCCGATGTCAGCATGCAGCAACGTAAAATTGTCGGCTTGATAACCGCCTGGACCCAAAAAATTCAGGGACTGACCTTTGCAATTGTAGTCTTGGTCGGGGCTTTTGCGGTGATGGAGGGTGACATGACCACAGGCGCACTGGTGGCCTGTTCGATTCTATCTTCACGCATGCTGGCACCAATTTCACAAATTACGGGCGTACTGGGTCGCTTGCAGCAGGCCAAAGTAGCGAAATCCGGTCTGGATGAATTGATGAAAAAACCGGTGGACCAGCCGGACTATTCGCACCTGATTCATCGTCCGGCACTGGATGGGCATTATGAGCTTAACGGTGTGGTGTTTAAATATGGTGATGATGATCCGAAACCGAGTTTGATGATTCCCAAGCTAGAGATCAAGCCCGGAGAGAAAATTGCGATTCTGGGCCGTAACGGTGCAGGAAAGTCAACCTTGTTGCAGCTCTTGTCTGGGATGCAGACACCGCTACAGGGCAAGGTCAAGCTGGATGGTATTGATCTGACCTTGATTGACCCGTCAGATGTACGTCGTGATATGGGCTTGCTGAATCAGAATTCACAATTATTCTATGGCAGCATTCGTGAAAACCTGACTTTGGGTGCGCCGTTGGCCACCGATCAGCAAATTCTGGAAGCCTTACAAATTACCGGCGCACTGGGATTTGTACAGGAGAAAAAAGAATGGCTGGATCATATCATTTTAGAGGGCGGTGTCGGCTTCTCTGGTGGACAGCGCCAAGCCTTGTTATTGGCACGGCTGTTGATCCGTCAACCAAAGATTTTGCTGCTGGATGAACTGACTGCCGCCATTGATGATGTGTCAGAAAAACAGTTGATTGATCATCTTAAAGGTTATTTAACCCATCGTACGATGATCGTCGCCACTCATCGCCGTGCGGTATTGGAACTGGTGGATCGTATTCTGGTGGTCAATGATGGCAAGATTGTGATGGATGGACCACGGGATCAGATCCTGAATCAGTCGCAGGGTGGTAATAAGCGGGTTGTGGGAGCAAGTGCATGAGTGAACTACAGCAACTAAAACGTTCCAGCAAGGTCAGCTTTCAGGAACCGCCATTACCCAAATCAAGTGTCATCATCTGGATTATCGGCATTGGCCTACTGGTATTACTGACCTGGGCCTGGTTATTCAAATTGGAAGAAGTATCTACCGGTACTGGAAAAATAATTCCATCATCCAAATAGCAGGTGATTCAGTCTCTGGATGGCGGTATTTTGACTAAACTTAATGTCAAAGAAGGTGAGATTGTCGAGTGTGGGCAAGTATTGGCCCAGCTTGATCCGACCCGCTTTGAATCCAACGTCGGTGAATCAGAATCCTTGCTGGTGTCATCACGTGCCACTTCAGCCCGTTTACGTGCGGAAGTCACCGGCGCACCGTTGGTCTTTCCTGAAGATGTGTTGAAATACCCCAAATTGGTTAAAGAAGAAACGGCCCTGTATCAGTCGCGTCGAGCCAATTTGCAAGAATCTGTTGCAGGCCTGGAACAGGCTTTGTTACTGGTGCAGCAAGAACTGGAAATGACCGCTCCCTTGGTCGCCAAAGGGGCAGCCAGTGAAGTTGAAGTGTTGCGTCTAAAACGTGAAGCCAATGACCTGCGTAATCAGATGAATGATATCCGTAATCAATATTATGTGAATGCGCGGGAAGAATTGTCCAAAGCCAATACTGATGTAGAAACCCAGCAACAGGTGGTACGTGGCAAGTCGGATACTTTGAGCCGAACTGTTTTTAAATCACCGGTTCGCGGTGTCGTCAAAGAGATTGATGTGATGACGCTGGGCGGCGTGATTCCACAAAATGGCAAGTTGATGACCATCGTGCCACTGGATGAAAAATTACTGGTTGAAGCACGAATCTCGCCGCGTGATATTGCCTTTATTCGCCCTGATCAGGAAGCATTGGTTAAAATTACAGCTTATGATTATTCGATCTATGGTGGGTTGAATGGTAAAGTTGCGATGATTTCACCGGATACCTTGCGTGATGAAGTCAAGCAGGATCAATTTTATTATCGGGTGTATATCCGTACCGATAGCGACAAGCTCAGCAATAATGCCGGGTAGGAGTTCAATATTACTCCAGGGATGGTGGCCACCGTGGATATTCGTACTGGTTCAAAAACCGTAATGGATTATCTGATCAAGCCATTTAATAAAGCCAAAGAAGCCTTGCGTGAACGGTAATATTTGCCAAGCAATTGAGTAAAACAATCGATCAAAATCAGGCCTCTCCGTGGAGAGGCTTTTTATTTGTCTGTGCAAAGCGGGTATACTGCAGCAGTGAGAGTTTAAAGCCTGAAGTTATGCCATTTACCATTGCCAGCCTGGTCAGTTTTGAGGAAGACATCAAAAAAAGCCGCTTTCAGGCCTTTGCCACCCCTGTTGAGAATGAGCAGGACGTCAAAGATTTTCTGGAAACTTATCGTGATCCAAGCACCACGCATCAATGCTGGGCCTGGAAAATTGGCCATCAGGTACGCTTTAATGATGATGGTGAACCTTCAGGCACAGCGGGACGCCCGATTCTGGCGACCATTGAAGGCAATGAGCTGACCAATGTGCTGGTACTGGTCAATCGCTGGTATGGCGGGATCAAGCTGGGAACAGGGGGCTTGGTACGTGCCTATGGCGGTTGCGCTGGACAATGTTTGTTGTTGGCAGAAAAAATTGAACTGATTGAAAAGAAGAAGGTGCAATTTTCCTGTCAATTCAATGAATGGGCCATCTTTCAATATGAATTGAATCAGCAGCAAATCGATTATCAGGAAGAATATACAGCCGAAGGGGTGCAGATCAGCGCCTTATTTCAGTTACATCAAATTCAACCTTTTGCCTTAAAAATTCAAGATGTGACCCGCGGCCGTGAACAGCTCAAAATCATAGAAGAAGCGACAGATGACTGACGTAGATCCATTACTGAAATATCGTGAACAGCACAAACATCGCCTGAATTATATGCCTTGGCTGTACTGGTCTTTAAAGCCTAAAAATCGTAGCTGGGCAGAAGCGTGGCAAAAGGACTATCAGGCTTACTTGATGGAAATGGAAACCATCGAGATTGGTGAAAACTGTTTTATTTCACCACTGGCACATATTTTCGCGGAGCCGGGACGCAAAATCATTATTGGTGATAATAGCTTTATTGCTGCAGATTGCACCTTACATGGCCCCCTAGAGATCGGTAATGAAGTGGCGATCAATCATCACTGTATTCTGGATGGTGGCCGGGTGGGGATTAAACTGCATGATCAGGTGCGCATCGCCGCTTATTGTCATCTTTATGCCTTTGATCATGGCATGGATTTGGAGCAGCCGATTTATCAGCAGCCAGTACGTTCGCAAGGCATCGAGATTGGTCGGGATGTGTGGCTCGGTGCGCATGTCGGTATCAAGGACGGAATTAAAATCGCAGATCAGGCCGTGGTGGGAATGAACAGTATGGTGACCAAGGATGTCGAGAAGCGTGCGATTGTCGCCGGTAATCCGGCCCAATTCATTCGCTATCGTGAATAAGCTTTTGGAAGTCAAGTGCTTGATGCAACAGCCTGACTCAGCAGATGATTCGATATATTGATCTATATTTGTTCACATAAAAGTTAACATATTTCAAGTCAAGCCTTACAGATTTCGCTGCACATTTTTGAATGCTTATGCTAAGTTAAAAATAACTAAGAAATTTTTATCATAAATAGAAGAGAGGCTAAACATGAAACGTGTCATCGCCTGCATCGACTCATCACCATGTATAAACGCGCTGGCTGACGCGGCGGCATGGATTGCCAAACAGACTGGCCGTGAACTGGTCCTGTTACAGGTTTTGGATTATTACCCGGCCAGTTATCATCTGGGGGAAATCAGTGGGGTTATTGGCTTTGAAAGCAATGCCATGTTACTCAAAGAGTTGGCTGAGCTTGAACAAAAACAAAGTGAAATTGCGCTGGATTATAGCAATAACCTGCTGCAACACATTTCCGAGCGGATTCTGGCAGAACATGGTATTCAAACCACACATATTCAGGAAAAAGGGGATTTTCTGGAGCAAAGTTTCCAGATTCTTGAGCCGGATGATATCGCATTAATTGGATTGCTCGGTGAGCGCTCAGCTGAAAAGAATAAACCGATCGGCACCAATGTCGAAAATTTTATTCGTGGGGCCAATTGTACCGTGATGACTGTCGGAGAACAGTTTAAGCCGCCGACACGATTTATTTTCGCCTATGAATATTCACCGACCTGTATCAAGATGATGAAACGGATTGCGGAAAGTGATCTGCTGCGCTTATTGCAATGCCATTTGTTATATATCGGTGATCATGCTGAGATTCTGAATGAGCCTTTGCAATATTTAAATCAGGCTGGTTTAGATGTGGTGCCACAATACCGCTATGGCGATGTCGCAGAAAATATTTTGACCTATCAGCAGGAACTCGGAATTCAGCTGATCGTGTTGGGTGCATTTAGTCACAGTAAAATTCACCAGTTCTTTTTGGGCAGTATTGCGACCACGATTTTCCGGAATTCAAAAGTGCCTTTACTGGTTGCGAAGTGAGAATTGCATATAATAGCCAAGCGCGAAGTCTAATCGTAAATTGTTACAGCTTGATTTAAAAATGACCAGAGTTATCCTCATATATTGTGGATAACTCTGTGGTTAATATTTATAAGTTAATGTTATTTATGGTAAATATGTCATTGGGTGATTTTTGTTCTTCTTGTTTTATTTCACAATCGCGAGTGCAAAACCATCATGTCCTTTGCTGCCAACCGTTTGTAAAGCAGTGCATGACAAGATACGTGGATGATTTTGAAGCGCTTTAAACATGTCACGAATGCCTTCAATACTTGGTTTATTATTGTCCGGGTTAATGATTTCGCCAGCACGAATCACATTGTCCAGAAAAATAAGTGTACCTGAGTGCGACAGGTTTAAACTGAGTTCCAGATATTCCGGATAACTCTGTTTGTCTGCATCAATAAAGATGAAATCGAAAGCTTCCGTATCTTCAGGCAGGGCTTTAAGCACATCTGCTGCACGGCCGCATTTCAGTTCGACGGTCTGTTTAAGCTGCGCGCGATCAATATTTTCCTGACCCATCGCTGCATGGGTATCACGTCCTTCAATGGTCAGGATATAGCCATCATCCGGCAAAGCACGTGCCAGCCACATGGTGCTATATGCTGCAAATGTGCCGAGTTCCAGTATACGTTTACATTGGTTCATCTGGATTAGCATCTGCAACAACATGCCTTGGTTCGGTGCTACAGCCAGATGATCAGGAAAACCGTGCGCTGCGGTATTCTCAAGAGTTTGATTCAGAATAGGGTCTTCAGGAATTAAATGTGAATCAATATAGTGATCAATGTCTGTCCACATTTGTTGCATAGTCTTAGCACCTCGATTGCGATGCGTGCATTTTAAACTTTTCGCGGCAGAGCGCAATTTATTGTTCTATAGGTGATGATTTTTTAGGCTCTACAATGTCCTGAATGAACTTTGTAGAGTGGTTGTCATGACTTAGTAATTACACATCGAGGAATTACGGCCTAAACTCGGTCCCCAGGTACGATAACCTTGGGTATCGATGTGGATTTGACCTGAAGCATACATGCCAAGTCCCATATTCAGACTTTGACCATGCTGTACCCAGAACTGACACAATTTGAACTTGGTATTTTCAATATAGCTATAATCTTGTGCCTGCGGATATTCAGGCCCAATCCGGAAATCGATGGCAGAGTTGTACAGATGACGTGAAGAGTTGGCACCACCGGCACACTGGTTTAAAGGCAGGTCACGATAGACTGACGTGACTTCAAAATCAGTCAGTACATTGGCTGCAACCAGATATTTAAAGACTTTTAAAGTTGGGATCTGATTGGCCCATAATTCACGGCTTGGAATCATGTATTGGGAACGGCCACACTTGGCCCAATCACGTGCAGTACGCATCAATTCGAAACTCGGAATGATATTGCCAACCCCATGACGTTCCAGAAAAACCTCATATTCACGCACGCGTGACAAATTATCCAGTGCCGATACCCAGTGGGTATACACATAAGGCACAGTTTTTGGGTGGGCTTTACGATCGTATTGAACACGTTCTTGTGGAATGTAAATCCGTTTTCCAGCAGGTGTGGTGGCCTGTCCAGGTTGTTTTGTAGTCGTAGTACAGCCCACAAAAACAAGAGGAATTATACAAAGACTCAATAATCCCTTTAACAAGTTCTTCATTTATAGAAATCAGATATTTACAAAATAGCGCTATTTTAGACTAAATATAGGGAGAAATTTGGAGAATATTGCAATGAAATGTGTGCGTTGAGTATAAAAAAGATCAGCAAGTGCTGATCTTTTAAAGTTTAAACTAATTACTTTTCAAGGTATTGTAATTTGTCTGCTTTGCCATTCCATTCTTCACGGTCTGCTGGCTGGTCACCAATTTGTGTGATATTTGGCCATTTTTGTGACAGGTCAGCATTCAGTTCAATAAAGACTTCCTGACCTTCTGGTAATTCGTCTTCAGAGAAAATTGCATTTGCCGGGCATTCAGGTTCGCATAACGCACAGTCGATACATTCGTCCGGGTTAATCACAAGGAAGTTAGGACCTTCATAGAAACAGTCTACAGGGCAAACTTCAACACAGTCTTGATATTTACATTTAATACAATTTTCAGTGACAACGAAGGTCATGGCGACAGCTACCTAAAAAATATGGTTCTAATTACGAATGCTGTATTTTAGGCAAAAACAGGGGGAACTAACAATTCCTTTTATTGATATTTGTTATATATAGGGCTGTTAAATTTGAAAAAAGGTCGCATACCGATGAATTACAGCATTCATCGGTATGTTCAGCACTTTGACCCCATACCAGATGAGGTCGAGGACCGAGAATTAACTTGGCTGTTTGATCAGGTCTTTGAGCGCATATAACTGCTGCAAGGCTTCCCGTGGCGTCAAACTGTCTACATCGATATCTTCAAGTAAGTCCAGTGCAGGCGATTCTTTCTCAATTTCGATGATACGCTCTACAGGCTCCATTATTTCAGGCATCGCAAACAGATCATGCTGCGGGCTCAGTGGCTTGGCCTGATGCTGCTTTTCCAGAATCTTCAAGCGGTTTTGCGCTTCTTTAATCACTGCAGCTGGAATGCCTGCCAGTTTGGCGACCTGCAAGCCATGACTCTGACTGGCCGGGCCATGCTGTACTTTATGCAATAAAATCAGATTGCCATTCAGCTCTTTGGCCGTGACATGGTAGTTATCAATGCCACTTTCCTTATCCAGTTCAGTCAGTTCGAAATAATGAGTGGCGAATAGACACAAACATTGAATGCGTTTCGTCAGATCTAGCACACAGGCCCAAGCCAGCGACAAGCCATCATAGGTACTGGTTCCACGGCCAACTTCATCCATCAGTACCAAAGACTGGCTGGTGGCATGATGCAGGATTTGCGAGGTTTCGGTCATTTCCACCATAAAGGTCGATTTGCCGGTCGATAAATCATCGGCCGAACCAATACGGGTGAAAACACGGTCAACCGGACCTAAGGTTGCAGCTTGCGCTGGAACATAGGCACCACAATAAGCCAGCAACACGATCAATGCAGTCTGGCGCATAAATGTGGATTTACCGCCCATGTTGGGGCCGGTAATGATGGCCATCCGATGAGAAAAATCCAGTTGCGTATCGTTCGGGGTAAAGGCGGTTTTACTCAGGGCCTCTACCACCGGATGTCGTCCGGCAGTGATACTTACGCCGACCTCAGGGCTGAATTTTGGACGCGACCAGTTGCGTAAACGCGCCTGATGGGCAAAATTCGCAATCAGATCAATCTGGGCTATGGCGCTGCTCATCATCTGTAAATTGCCGATATCCTGACGGAGTTCATCCAGTAGCATTTCAAACAGCATTTTTTCACGGGCCAAGGCACGTGATTCGCTGGATAAGACTTTGTCTTCAAATGCTTTCAGTTCAGGTGTGATGTAGCGTTCGGCATTTTTCAGGGTTTGCCTACGAATATAGTGCTCAGGTGCCTGTTCGGCCTGTGCGCGAGTCAGCTCAATATAATAGCCACTGACACGATTGTAGCCAATTTTCAGTCCCGGAATACCACTAGCTTCACGCTCTTTGATTTCCAGATCAATCAGGAACTGGCTGGCATGATCACGAATCTGACGCAGTTCATCGAGTTCACTGTCAAAACCTTCTGCAATGACATTACCATCACGAAGCAGGACTGGCGGATTTTCAACAATGGCTGACATCAGGCGTTGATGTAGACCATGGAAGTCGCCTAGCTCTTCATTGAGTTGTACTAAAAGCTTGGACTGTTGCTGACTCACAATCGGTTGCAGGGCATGACGTAAAAATGGAATTTGCGCACAGGCCTGACGCAGTTGTACCAGATCACGTGGACGGGCACTGCCAAGCGCAATACGGCTCAGCACCCGTTCAATATCGCTAATCTCTTTAAGTACCAAACGTACAGGTACTTCGTGGAAACCTTGCAGCAGGGCTTGAATGGCATCCAGGCGCTCATCCAGCAAGGCGGTATCGCGTAAAGGTTGCATCAGGGTGCGACTGAGCAAGCGCCCCCCCATGGCAGTCTGGCAATCATTGATCAGCTGAAATAAGGATGTCCCATGTTCAAATAAAGGCTCAATCAATTCAAGATTACGGCGTGTGACCGGATCTAAAGCAATAAAATCTGAACTCTGTTCTAGCTGAATCGTGCGGATATGCGGTAACGCAGTTTTCTGGGTTTCTTTGGCGTAGTGAATCAGTGCCGCTGCGGCTGCTTTAGCCAAAGGTAAATGATCAATTCCGAAACCTGAAAGCGTGCTGACGGCAAACTGGTCACATAAGGTTTTTTGTGCATTATTCAGGTTGAAATCAACATTTGGACGTTTGGTGACCGAGATATCCAGTTGCTGTTTGAGTTGTTCGGTCAATGTCGGATCAGCGATATTTTCATCCAGCAGAATTTCGCTTGGCATCAAACGTGCCAGTTCAATCATGAGCTGGTTAAGATCATAATCCTGCTGCTGTACTTTAAATAAGCCAGCGCTGAGATCGAGAAGTGCAATGCCAATCTGACTCTGCTGAATACATAAAGCCACCAGATTCGAGCTTTGATGTGCACCGAGCATGGCATCATCGGTCAGGGTGCCCGGCGTAATAATCCGAACTACACCACGCTCAACCGGTCCTTTCCCAGTAACCTCGCCGATCTGCTCGCAGATCACCACGGTTTCGCCTTTTTTGACCAGACGTGCCAGATAGCCCTCGGCTGCATGATAAGGCACGCCCGCCATAGGAATCGGCTGACCATTGGCTTTACCACGATGGGTCAGGGTAATGCCTAAAATCTTGGCTGCCTTGTGTGCATCTTCAAAGAACAGTTCATAAAAATCACCCATACGATAAAACATCAAAGAATGCGGATGCTGCATTTTCACCGACATGTATTGCTGCATCATGGGCGTTAAGGTAGAAAGATCAGCCATAATTTCTGAACTGGTCATTAAAAATAAATCCTTTCAACAAGAGATAAATGCAAATACTGCTCAATAGGCTATGCAGGAAAATTTAAAGCACGTTTTCAGTCTGGCCAATCCCACATGATTGAGCATAGGAGATCGAAAATGTGAAATGAATCTGCTGATTCAATTCAGCTTTAAAGCTGTATTGCAGCAAGTCTATCAAATTTAATTTTTAGAAAGAAATGAAATTCCAGATGAATGTTTAAGTCAGCGCTCAGATCTGCCGCTATGGCTTCTTATTCAGCACTATTTGCAATTTTAAAAAATAAACCACCGGATGTGAGCATGCGGTGGTGAGTCTAAATCAAGACGATAGTTTATTCCGGATCATAAAGACCAAGATCGGTCAGATGTAATCTGAGAATCCGGCGTAATTCCAGTACGGCTTCAGGCGTTTCCTGAATCGAGTGGCCACCCTTAATGACTTTGCTAGATACAGCACCTTCCAAGTAAGCACTTTCGTATGAAACGATATCATCGCTCATGAGCTTGGTATCTTGCGTATCTACGGTATTGCCGATAATAGAATGAAATTTGATATTTTTAGAAGGCTGAATATCCTTAGTTAATGCAGTAAATTTCGAATTTTCACTCAGATCGCTTGGACCATTCTGAATCAGGTCATGTCCCAGTTCTTTGACAAAGTCCTTTAATCCGATTTCGCCTTGTAAGGTATCGGCAAAGGCACCCAAAAATGCGCCTGGTATGCGGATAATTTTACGGGCCAGTTTAGTATGCCAGCGATCGGCATATTCCGTCCCACGATGCGGTGTCGCTAAGAAAATGGCCCGGGTGAAATTCGGAATAGGTTGCATTTGCAGGCGTGCTTTAAAGAGCGGGTTATCCTTAAATTGTGCAATGCGGGTATTTTGTACCAGCTTGAATGCATCTTGAGTAATATCGGCCTGACTGACCATTAAACGGGCAATCACGCCTCCCATACTATGTCCGACCAGTACCGCATCTTTTTTGGCTGGTGCATTGTTCGCAACCCGGGCAAAGCCTTGCTGAACCAGGGCATTAATTTGAAAACGGCTTTCCAGAATCGGCATATTGGTAGAATAAAATACCTGCCAGACCTGGAAATTTTCCCTTAATACCGGATCACCCATAATGTCGTTGGTCAGACGAATCCAGGCTTCAGGACTACTGGCCAAGCCATGAATCAATACCAGCACTTTCTTGTCCGGATTATAAGGTTCCAGCATATACAGATGCGGCATGCTCAGACTGTCTTCGCGATTAATCAGGGTCAGATAGGCTAAACGCCCCAGATTGTTCTCGGCCAGCCATAAGCCGTAAGGTGCAGAAAAGTTGGCGGCCAGCGCATATTCCTTAGAAGCGACCTTAATTTTTTCATATTTATAGGGATCATAGAGTTTCAGATGAAATTCGGAGGTCGATAAAATCTGTTCAGTACTATTGGCTGATTTAGGTACAGCGGTGATCGTGGTGGCCAGATATCGTGCTGCGTGGATATTGGGATTGATACCATTCGGATATTTGTGATTGAGTGGGTCAGTAATATATTTTTTATCCTGCTCGGTTTGCTGTGCTTCAGGTAAGACCACTAAAAATTCTGAACCAAAACCGTCACGACGGGTAATTGAACGAAGCCCAGAGAAGTTCATGTTGTAGGTGGATAATAGTTGCTCAATGGGCTGGTTTTTCAGCTGCGGAAAATTTTCCAGATCAATGCTATACACACTGTTACCCACCTGAATCCGTTGGCCGGAACGCTTGGTTTCATAACGTTCAGCATAGCGTTGAATCAGATGAGCAATCGCCAGGTTATAAAAATCACGAATCTGAACCTGGCGGTTATCAAAAATACGCTCTTGCGGCGCACGCTCGGTTTTAAATAGATAGGCATAGCTATAACGAATGCTTTTATCCAGCATCGTGAGCTGCTGATCCAGACATTTCTGGATATTCTGCTTGTGTTGTTGCTGTTTTTCCGGTGATCGGGTTTTGTTTAAAACACCGGTGTTGCATTCGGCAGACTTGGCATTTTGTAAGGAGTTGGCTAGATATAATTCACTTGCTGTAGAAAGCAATTGTTCATCTAAAATCTGGGGAATACTTTTCAGATCTTCCACACATTCTTCGGGCTGATCAATACAGATCTGAGCTTCACGACCTGTCATGGACAACACATTCAGACTGGCTTCGCTAAGCTTGTCGCGGGTCAAGATGCTGTCACGCTCATTGTTCAGCGTGACATTAATCGCCTGTTCCTTAACACTGACCACCTGACAGCCGCTGAGTACGCTGGTGATGAGTAAAGTGCACAGCATTAATCTTTTATTTATTTTTTCGTGCATAAAACTTTTCACTGAATTCAAGTTATAAAGCGGGATAATGTTTTGTATTTTACTAATTTTTTCCCATAAAAATAGACCGCCGTAGCAGTCTATTTGTAATCAAATTGAAGCGAATCTTGATTATGGGGTTACCGGTGCTGTTGCTGGGTCTGTAGCCGGAGCGGGTGTTGATGTTTGCAGAATTTGCCAAACATTCCAGCGGCCATTTTTTTCAATTTCCTGAATCAGACGGTCGGCTACTTCAGCTTCTTGCGGATATTTCACCTTATAGTTCGCCAAGGTTTGAGTGGCATTTTTTTTCTGTTCTAATGCAATATAGTTATTGGCTGCAGAAAGATAAGCCTCCTGAACGCCAGCTTTCATGGCTTTGTCCAGATAAGCGATGGCTTCTCGTTGACCACCGCCTTCAGACAGACCAAAACCAAACCAGAAGTTGACTTCAGGATCATCCGGGTTGATTTTGAGAATACGCTGGGCATAGGTCAGGGAATTGGTAGTATAGACTGAACCCAGATCCAGGTTACGTGCCATCACGCTGGCTTTAAAAGCACGCATCAATACATCAAAAGAGGCATTTGGACGGGCCGCTAAAGTATCCAGTTGTCGGGTGACTTCACGTAGTTTGGCTTCAAAGCCACGGCGTTCCTGACGATCGCTGAAACGTGGTGGATAATGACGTGCCTTACCTTCGACCATTTGCAGGAAATCGTCAATTTCGGTGATATCGATTTCATTTGAATTGGCAAGTGCTGCATAACGCATTGCACGGGTATTGCTATCTACCACTGGAATAATCAGTTTATTCACATCCAGGGTCAATTGCTTGGATGGATCATTAGGATCCGTCACCACCATCTTGGTTACAGGCTGGGCCGCAGCCTTTTTCAAATGCACTTCAAATTCAGGCGGTTCATTATAATTGAATGGATTTAAAGCATAAAATGGTGGGGACAGTTCAGGCTCTACAAAAACCACTTGGTCTACAGGTTTCTCAGCAGATTTCTGAGGAGTGGTGGAACACGCAGTAATTGTGAATGCTAAGCAAGCAAGTGCCAAGGGCTTAAAGGTCATAATAGTCATCCATTCTGTTATTTTTAAAACATCTATTCAAAAATTGCATGATCGTCAGTCTATGAAAACTATAACCATCATGCAAGTAAACCCGTGTTACAGAGTGAAGTGTGATATTCAGGCCTTGGATTGGCTGGTTTGCGCTTCACATTCACGGCGCGCTTCTTCCAGAATCTCCAACTCTTTTTTGCTCAAAGGCTGGCCATCCTGTTGCTGCTTGTTAAAGGTCGGATCTAACAAAGAAAGACGATTGCACAAGTTGTTCATGCGTTTTTCATTTTGCTGAATGCGATCCAGCAAAATCCGCATGCCTTCAAGAATCGGATCAGACTGGTCTTCAGTTGCGGCATAGGGCTGGAAACCGATACTTTCTGCATAGTCACGACGACGCGCTTCAGCATCATCTTTAGGTTTGTCTTTGGTGATAAAACGTGCCGGGTTGCCCACCGCTGTGGCGTTCTCAGGAACTGCTTTGGTGACGACCGCATTAGAACCGACTTTGGCATTTTTACCCACGGTAAATGGTCCAAGAATCTTGGCACCAGCACCGACTACCACGCCATCTTCTAGCGTTGGATGACGTTTACCTTTATTCCAGGTGGTTCCACCCAAAGTCACGCCGTGATAAAGCGTCACGTCATCGCCAATTTCAGCAGTTTCGCCAATTACGACACCCATACCGTGATCGATAAAGAAACGGCGGCCAATTTTTGCGCCGGGATGAATTTCAATGCCGGTGGCAAAGCGGCTAAACGAAGACAACGCACGCGCAGTTCCTTTACAGTCTTTGTTCCATAGCTCATGTGCCATGCGATGCATGATCAGCGCATGAATGCCAGGATAAGTGGTTAAGACTTCTAAGGTATTGCGTGCTGCAGGATCGCGCGCAAAGACAGCTTGTATATCTTCTTTGAGCTGTTTTAGCATTAGATTTGATCCTCGTCCTGTGATGATGTGTGTGAAGATTTTTTCCAGGTACCGTTGTTCAATGCCTGAACACGGCTGAAAATACCACGAAGTAAGTGATATTCCATACGATCTAATTGTATACGTCCGAAGAGACGACGCAAGCGTAAAGGCAATAATCTTGGATTTTTTGGATCCATAAATTCAATTTCTGCCAGCATTTTTTCCAAGTGCGGATAGAACTGTTCCATCTGGGCATGATTAACCAAGGGTTCATCCCATTCCATTTCAATGCCATCAATGACTTGCATGGTCGCTTTAGCATCACGTGGCTGTTCAATTTGACTCATCGTTGCCATACGCATTTCATAGCAGATTACCTGAATCGCCTGAGCTACATTCAGTACGCCATAGTCAGTATTCACAGGAATAGTCAGATGATAATTGGCCATCGCCAGTTCTTCATTGGTCAGACCACGGTCTTCACGCCCAAATAGAATCGCGACTTCCTGCTGATCTTGTACCACGGCGGACATGGCTTTTTCAGCGGCAGGGCGCACATCTAACAGCGGCCAAGGAATAGTACGGCTGCGTGCACTGGTGCCGAATACAATCTGGCAGTCTTTAATGGCATCTTCAAGGGTTTCGACAATCTCAATCTTCTCGATCAGGTCAGTGGCACCCGCTGCCAGCGCGTCAATATCCGGATGCGGATAGGTTTTTGGTGCCACCAGAACCAGCTTGGACAAGCCCATGGTTTTCATGGCACGTAAGGCACTGCCGATATTGGCAGGTAAAGTGGTATTGACCATGACAATACGCACATGGGAGAGATGTGCTGAAACAGCAGCATTGTCAATTTGACTCATGAGGATTCCAATTTTAAGGTGTTTTAAAGATCAGGATTTATGAATATTGCGGCTGGGATTCAGCCTGATACAGCTCCAGTGCATCATGCATGCTCATGCCCGCAGGCGGCGGAGGAATATCCACCGGCTTGGCCTGTTCATAGGACACGGCTTTGGCAGCTTTGGACTTGACCTGATACTCAATATGCAAGGCTTCTTTACCAAAATAGTCACGCAATTTGGCTAAGAGCTCATCCAGTGGGGCGACTTTCCAGTTGAGACCCAGATGCAGTTCAGTCGTGGCATACGGATAGTCCAGATACAGAATCACCGGAATATGTGCGGACATATCAACATTGCAATAAGGAGTCAGAATCTGCTGCAAGTCCCGGCTCAAGCTCTTGCTGAAATGCTCGGCTGTGAGAGTGATCTTGATGCTATTGGCACGTTTCTGGCGAATTTCATTCAGGCTGAATGCTTTGGTGAGGCGTCCCATCGGACGGTCAAAGCCTTCACGCTCATAGATTTCGCCTTCAATCACCACCACTTTATCGAGCTGGATAATCTCTTTAAAGCGGTTGAAGCGTTCGTGATTGGCTGAAATTTCAATCCGTGCCGTACCATCATCCAGGGTCATCATCATCCGGTTCGGGAAATTGGCAATATCCACCACCAGTCCTGCAAACACGGTGGTCACACCACGGCGTGTTGGCGTCAGCTCATTGATCTGACTAGGCACAAAGGCTTTCAGTTCATTGCGATACACATCAATCGGGTGACCGGTTAAATACAGACCAAGTGTATCTTTTTCACCTTTCAGACGAACTTCATCTGCCCATGGTTTGACTGGCTTAGATGGCTTGCGCTGAACTTCTTCCACTTCGCCAAACAGGTCCATGATGCCGGTTTCACGATTGGAACGTGCCTGTTCCGCAGCTTGAACCGCTTCAGGCAGTTGCGCCATCAGGTCGGCGCGGTCAATGCCTAAGCAATCCAATGCACCTGAACGAATCAGTGCTTCCAGAGTACGCTTATTGATTTTTTTTAGGTCAATACGATGACAGAAATCAAACAAGTCACGGAATGGACCTTCTTGCGCACGCGAGTCAATCACCGACTGCATCGCCGCTTCACCAACGCCTTTAATCGCCCCCAGACCATAGACAATGGTTTGCTCATCGATAGCATGGAATTGATACAGCGACATATTCACTGACGGTGGCAAAACTTCCAGATTATTCTTGCGACAGTCATCAATCAGGAATACCACGTTGTCGGTGTTCTGCATCTCCGAGGTCAATACCGCAGACAGGAATTCTGCCGGATAATGCGCTTTCAGCCATGCAGTTTGGTAGGCAACCAAAGCATAAGCAGCCGCATGCGATTTGTTAAAACCGTAGCCGGCGAACTTTTCCATATAGTCGAAGATATGGTTGGCCGTGGCTTCATCAATGTCTTTTTTCGATGCACCTTCAATAAAGATCTGGCGCTGTTTGACCATTTCTTCCGGTTTTTTCTTACCCATGGCACGACGTAACAAATCCGCGCCGCCGAGGGTATAGCCGGCACAGTACTGTGCAGCCTGCATTACCTGTTCCTGATACACCATAATCCCATAAGTGGGTTCTAGTACGCCTTCAAGCAAGGGATGCAGATATTCAAAATCGCCACCATGCATCCGGTGAATAAAGTCAGGAATCAGATCCATCGGACCTGGACGGTACAGTGATACGAAAGCAATAATTTCTTCAAATTTGCTTGGGCGTGCCTCTTTCAGCATCTTTTTCATGCCCACGGATTCAAACTGGAATACCGCAGTGGTGTTGGCATTGGCAAAGACCAGATACGCGTCTTTATCTTCAAGCGGGATATAGGCAATGTCTAAAGGCTTGTCAGATTTGATGCGTTTATTGATATTTTTAACCGCATCTTCAATCACCGTCAGGTTACGCAAACCCAAGAAGTCAAACTTCACCAGACCTGCAGATTCGACATCGTCTTTATCGAACTGTGCCACGCGTCCAGTACCATCGGCATCACACATGACCGCAGAGAAATCGGTAATTTTGGTTGGCGAGATCACCACACCACCGGCGTGTTTACCGGTGTTTCGGGTAATACCTTCCAGTTTCAGTGCCATTTCCCAGATTTCGGCTGCATCGTCATGGTCTGGATTGGATGGATTGGTTACGATATCTTTAAGCTGGGGTTCAGCTTCTAGTGACTCAAGCAAGCTTAAACCCAAAGGCTTGGTCGGAATCATTTTCGAGATACGATCCGCCAAGCCATAAGATTTACCCAAAACGCGGGCAACATCACGAATCGCACCTTTGGCAGCCATAGTGCCGAATGTTGCAATCTGGGAGACCGCATCACGGCCATAGGTACGTGCTACATAGTCAATCACGCGGTCACGGCCTGCGATACAGAAATCGACGTCGAAGTCGGGCATCGAAACACGTTCCGGGTTCAGGAAACGTTCGAACAGCAGTTCATAACGCAGCGGGTCAAGATCGGTAATTTTTAAGCTATAGGCGACCAGTGAACCTGCACCCGAACCACGGCCCGGACCGACCGGAACGCCGTTACTTTTCGACCACTGAATGAAGTCCATCACGATCAGGAAGTAGCCCGGGAATCCCATCGAGTTAATGATGTTAATCTCGTATTCGATACGCTCATCATAAGGCTTGCGAATCTCTGGCCAGTCTTCATCACGTTGTTCAGGCGGATACAGGAAATTCAGACGTTCTTCCAGACCTTCTTTGGACAAGTGTGCAAAGAAAGTATCAATGGTATGACCTTCAGGAATCGGATAATCCGGCAGAAAGTATTGACCCAGTCGCAATGTGACATTACAGCGTTTGGCAATGTGATAGGTGTTCTCAATCGCAGAGGGAATATCCGAGAACAGCGCCGTCATTTCTTCAGCAGATTTGAAATATTGTTCAGGTGAATAGGTTTTAGGGCGGCGATTATCACCGAGCACGTAACCATCGGCAATACATACCCGCGCTTCATGCGCTTCATAATCTTCACGGGTCATGAAATGCACATCATTATGTGCGACCACACCGATATTGTATTTTTTTGCCAGCTTCACGGCTTCCAGAATGAAGTTGTCTTCATCCGGACGATTGGTGCGGGTCAGGGCAAGATAAACACGATTGCCAAATTTTTCGACCCATTCTTCTAGCAGCGGTTCCGCTTTTTGCGGATTTGAACTCATCAGCATTTTGCCGACATCGGAATGCATGCCGAGCAGGGCAATCATGTCCTCAGACTGATTTAAAATCCATTGTTTTTGAACGCAGGGAATATCCAGTTGCTGGCCACTGATAAAGCCTTCAGATACTAATTCAGTCAAATTACGCCAGCCGGTATTGGTCATGGCCAATAAGGTCATGCGATGTTCGGCATCATTCAGGCGAATTTCAGAACCCAGAATCGGCTTGATGCCTTTGCTCAGACATTTGCCATAGAACTTGACGGCAGCATGCAGGTTAGAAAGATCCGTGAGCGCAAGGGCAGGCATCTGTTCTTCTTCGGCAGCTTTGACCAAGTCAGGTATCCGTACGATGGATTCAGTAATCGAAAATTCTGTATGAATACCAAGATGAACAAAGTGCATAGATGAGTCCCTGCTAAAACCATTGAATAGTTTAACATGGGATTTATTGTTTCAGTTTGAAATTGAGGGGAAATGGCTAACTTTTAGGTCAAGTTTGAATTTGATTTTTTAAGCTGATTATTTAGTTAGTTGTTAGAAGATATTTTCTTTTACTTTTGACGGGACAAAAGTAACAAAACCCCTTTGTTGATCTGATGGCACTTCCTGAGCAAGCTTTAAGCATTGCTTTAAAGCTTGTGCAAGACAGAACAACGGCAGCATCCATGTCGCCGTGGCACGTATCAAATAGTTGCAGGACTTTACTTTGAAATAATGAGAAAGGGTTCGTAAGTATTAAAAACAATAAAACCCTCTTTTTAGAGGGCTTTATTCATACATAGAAACTAGCTTAACGAAGTCGGGATAACCAGTCGCCGAGGCTTTGTACAATCTGCACCAGAATCAACAATACAATCACCGTCATGATGACCACAGAGGTATCAAAACGCTGATAACCATAAGAAATCGCTAAGTCACCAATACCCCCGGCACCGACAGCACCGGCCATTGCCGTTGCACCAATCAAACTGATGGTAGCAGTAGTCAAGTTTAGAATCAGGGAACTACGCGCTTCCGGCAGAATAAACTTAAAGATAATCTGCATTGGCGTCGCGCCCATGGCTTGGGCAGATTCGATAATACCCTCATTCACTTCGAGTAAAGATGTTTCAATCAGGCGACCAATGTATGGACCGACATAAATGGTCAATGGAACAATCGCTGCCCATGTACCAATCGATGTGCCGACAATTAACTTGGTCAGTGGAATGACTGCGATTAGCAGGATAATAAACGGCAGCGAACGTAGCGCATTCACAATCGGATTGAGACCGTGATAAATCACACGATTCGGCAGAATTCCATTCGGACGTGTTACCAACAGGGTAATCGCCTGAATAAAGCCCCAGATACAGCCAAATAGCATCGCGAAGAACACCATATGAAAGGTTTCTTGCAGCGCTGTCACAAACTGATCTATCGACAGGGAGCTTTTCCAGAACGGCGCCGTGATCGTTGTTAGCCACTGTACAATCAAATCTCTCATGCCTGTACTCCCGCCTGATCGACTTGTACGCCGTGTTGTTCAAGGAATTTTATTGCTGCTTGAATTTCTTGTGCATCACCCAGTAGCTGAATAAACATCTGACCAATCACCGTGCCATTAATTTCGGTCATATTGGCAAATAGAATATTTAAACTGATATTAAATTGTTTAATCACCGCTTGAATCACGGTTTCCTGAGCCGAACTGCCGAGGAATTTCAGGCAATAAATACTGTTGTGATTCTGGTTTTCCAGATTGGTCAGAATATTGACTGGTAAATGCTGCTGTAATACGGTCTGAATGAAATTCTTGGTGGTCGGGTGCTGTGGTTGACTAAATATTTGTAAGGTACTACCGGTCTCAATTACGTCACCTTTTTCCATCACGGCGACATAATCACATACAGTTTCAATAACATCCATTTCATGGGTAACCATAACAATGGTGATGCCTTGTTCTTCGTTAATTTTTTTAAGTAGCTGTAGAACAGATTTGGTGGTTTGTGGGTCCAGTGCAGAAGTCGCTTCATCACAGAGTAAAATTTTTGGATGATTGGCAAGGGCACGGGCAATCCCGACACGCTGCTTTTGACCGCCAGACAATTCATCTGGAAATGCATGACGTTTATGTTTCAGGTCAATAAAGTCTAATAATTCTTCGAGGCGTTTTTCTCGTTCTGCCTTGCTCCAGCCCAGGAGTTTCATTGGCATTTCGATATTGGCTGCCACGGTTTTGGTTTGCATTAAATTGAAATGCTGGAAAATCATGCCGATGCTGGCACGTTCTTGACGCAATGCTTTGGCATCGAGTGCGGTAAAATCTGTTCCGTTAATGATAATCCGGCCTGAGCTTGGGCGCTCAAGCAGATTGATCAGACGGATGAGGGTGCTTTTACCGGCACCACTATAACCGATGATGCCAAAAATACTGCCGGTTGGAATCTGAAGATTAATCTGATTCAAGGCATGCAAGGTTTGACCCTTAAGCTCATACTGTTTTGAAATATCTTTAAATTCAATCATAGTGTCAAAAACTGCATCACGGATAAAAAAACAGGCAAGAAATCGTCCTTGCCTGTTCTAAAAGTCTATTATAGTACTATTTTGATTCAGTTAAATACGTCACAGGTTTGTTTACCGCAACTTTAGTACCACCAAAATGCTCATCAACATATGCTTTTACTGCTGGCGTATGATACAACGCACCTACTTTTTGCAGAACTGGATCATTTTGACGATCTGCTGCAACCGCTAATACGTTGACGTTCATTTTTGTGCTTTGATCAATCGGCTCATAGTAAATCGCATCTTTTAATACGTTTAAACCACCTTCCATTGCCAAGGTATTGCCCAGCACAATCGCATCAACTTCGTCTTTTACGCGTACTGCAGTCGCCATTTGAATTGGCTTAATCACGATTTGTTTTGCATTTTCGGTCACATCAGAAGTTGTGCCTTTGACATTGTCAAAACCAGCTTTTAATTTAACCAGACCTGCTGATTGTAAAAGTAATAATGCACGCGATTCGTTTGCGCCGTCATTCGGAATGGCAATGGTCGCACCAGTTTTAAACTCGTTTAAAGATTTGACTTTGCTTGAGTAAATACCCATCGGCTCTAAATAAGTGGTAGATAGAGGTGCAATTTTGGCTGTGTTAGCATCGTTGTAAGCAACCATATAGGCATAAGACTGGAATGCATTTACATCAATTTCTTTGTTGGCTACTGCCGTGTTCATTGACACGTAGTCAGTGAAATTTTTCACATCAAGTTTGATGCCGGCTGCTTTGGTTTCAGGCAATGTCGCGATATAACGCCATACGTCTACATCTGAACCGGTCGAAGCCATAGTTACAGTCTGAAGACCATTTGCATCTTTGCTTTGCGCTGCATCAGTGGCAGGCGCTTCCTGTTTACCACACCCAGTTAAAGTCAATACAGAGGCACTCAATAAAACGCCAAGTAATTTTTTCATGAAATTGTCCTAATTCTATTCTTGCCTAGAGTATAAGCATTTTTAAATCGTGTTAAATAAGAGTTTTATTACGATCTAAGTAGATAGCTTGATCATGGTTGAAGAAAGCTTGAAGTCGAAAGCTGCAAGCGTGCAACAACAATTCTGGTGAACTTGATCAAGTCAGAGGCAGCCCAAATCTGATGTATTTAATCTATTTGGAGAGAGAAAATAGATATCTTATAAGTACATGGCAAGGTTTGAGTGCTCTGAAGTTGTGGATATCATAGCAATAAATCTATATTCGATATACTGGATAAAAAAGCCTTGCTTATCTCTTTAGTCGAATATAAAAAAAGATCTTTTAAACAAAATTTTAATTAAAACAATAGACTTCCTTCATAAATCATTTTTCAATCAATTTAATTGTTTATCTTTCACCCAATCTAAATTGTATATGCCAGCAAGTAAATTAAACCG
>NZ_JAMXXK010000017.1 GCF_024129735.1 Acinetobacter lwoffii
ATATTTTATATCCAGTCCATGGTGATAAAAACCATCATAAACCAGACATTTTTATTGGTGAGAATATAGACACTTTAAATGGGTTCTAACAATAGTATTTCGTATAATGTATATTATGTTAAATTGGTTACATGATACATTTACTTCATAATCACCCGTGTTTATAGATAAACAATATATAAATCAATAACTTATTTTCCAAATAATCCTATGCTAATTTTATTTAAGTCTATATAGTGTTTACTTCATTTAGTTCTTCAATTGTGTAATGTTCTTCTTAAAGACAATCAAACTCTCAAAAAAACATTCAACTCAAAATCGAATTGTTGTGCTGTTCAATGCTTCGACTACAACTGCTTGTCTTTATCCATTGCTCTATTCTTTATCTGTTTTGAGATTTCAAAGTGTAGCTACCCAACAATCAGATATGCTCGCACTTAAATTTTGGTATGAATTCTGGTTTCAGAAATTTTCAACATCGTTTTGTGAGTCATTCCTTTCTTTGAACTATGACCCTGAAATCTATTTACAAGAAATCGATAATTTTATGTTTTTCTTAGAAAATAATAAAAAAGTAGAAACCAATCTAATTCGTTTGAGATCTAATCTTGATGTTAACTATATGACCATTACTCAGCGTATAAGGTCTTTATTTAAGTATTTTGCATATCTACTTGATGAATACTGGAATGTTAGAAATCAAGAGCTTACTGTCACAGAAATTACACATCGCAGAAAAAACATAGATCTATATTTGATGAATAAAAAGAAAATTTTTAGCAAATTTTCTAAACGAAGTTTAACTGTAAAAAGTGAAATTAATCATAGTTTTAAAAGTCTAGATAACGACTTTGTCCGCAAATTTAGTTGAGGTAATCTTTCAATCAGTATTAGAGCTAACAAAAGAATGTAGAGAGCATCTTTACTATATTAGATCAAAAGATTGTTCCAATTTTTTACCTAAAACAATAGATGAAATTTTAGATGATTATGTTGAAGTAGATGATCTGATAGGTACGGTGTTTGGAGTAAAAGATACGTATAGAGGAAGATCTGGTCAACGTGAGGTGGTGATTAAGACGCTAAAAAATATTCCAGTATTTAAAGAATTTCATCATGGAACAGAAAGGAGAAAATATTTAAAAAACCATATCAATACATTAATTAAGGGATTAGCTAATTATGGTTCTGAATTTCCTATTGATTTTGTATTTAATTATGAGGGTAAGACAGAAAAAATTCCTTTTGAGAATTTACTATTCATTCATGAGTTTAAATCTACAACTCTACAAAGAGCTTTTATCAATAAAACGAATGTCATTCCTTTAAATACAAGATTAGTTAATGGCTTTTTAGGAAACTATTTAAGTAAGTCTGTTTTTGAGAAATATAATTTATTAGAAAATGAGAAAGAGTATTCTAAACTAACTACCCATATTCAGAGGTGGTCCCACTTGTTTGAACAACTAAAAGCTTATTTATAAGTGATATTCTGCTCTAGTTAAGCTACCTTATTTTGTTGTGGTAGCTGGTCATAGTAAAACTCATCTGGAGTCATTTTGTCCAGACTCGAATGAGGTCGTTTCAAATTATAAAATTCAAAATATGCACTCAATTGCTTTTTCGCATCGGTGACACTGCTATAAGCTTTGAGATACACCTCTTCATATTTAACGCTTCTCCATAACCGTTCAACCATCACATTATCAATCCATCGACCTTTACCATCCATACTGATTTGAATGCCATTTGATTTCAATACATCAATAAATGCATCACTGGTGAACTGACTGCCCTGGTCTGTATTAAATATTTCAGGTGATCCATATTTTTCAATCGCTTCATTTAAAGCCGAAATACAAAAATCCATCTCCATACTAATCGATACCCTATGCGCAAGTACCTTGCGGCTATGCCAATCAATCACAGCACATAAATAAACAAAGCCTTTTGCCATAGGGATATACGTTATATCCGTACACCACACTTGATTACTGCGCTGAATAGCCAATCCTTTGAGCAGATATGGATATTTACGGTGAGCTTGATTAGCCTGACTTAGATTTGGTTTACGATATAACGCATTAATGCCCATTTTCTTCATTAAAGTACGTGTATGACGTCGTCCTATATGATGTCCTTGACGATTCAATAAATCACGCATCATACGGCTACCTGCAAAAGGGTATTGCATATGTAACTCATCCATACAGCGCATCAGCTTCAGATCTGATTCACTCACAGGTTTTGGGCGATAGTAATAACAACCACGGGAGACTTTCAGCAGCTTAGCTTGCTTAGATACTGAAATCTGAAGTGAGTCATCGATTAACTTTTGTGGTTGAAGCGACCCAGTTTCTTCAACACACCTTCTAAAAAATCAATTTCTAATGCCTGCTCACCGATTTTTGCATGTAGTTTTTTTAGATCGATGGGTGGTTCTGTTGGAGCTTTTGATTGATCGAAAGCTTGCGAGGAAGCTGAAATCAGTTGATTTTTCCAGTCAATAATTTGGTTTTGATGAACATCAAATTCAGCACTCAATTCAGCAAGTGTTTTTTCTGCTTTAATCGCAGCAAGTGCTACCTTAGCTTTAAAGTCATTTGAATGATTTCTTCTTGGTCTACGTGTCATAAAATACTCCATATATTGATGTTTATAACATCATTTGGGGAGCAAAATATCACTTATAAGTGTTGTTCAAATTTCCTGATCCACCTCTTTTTAAAGCAAAATAATATCACCGAAAGATTAAATAACACTGAAGAATGGATAAAACAATCTTTCCCAATTGATGACTCTATCGGGCTATCCATCAAGTCTGTATTTAAAGTTATAAAAACAAATTTAGAAGTTAGAAATAGAAATCCGTTTGTGGAATTTGATATCCTAAATCAGTTAAAGGAAAACCCTCAAAAATTTTCAGAAGTATTAAAGAAGTACAGCTCATGTGCAATCATGGTTCCACTAGCTGCTAACAAAATCATAGATCGAACGATTAATAGTGAATTAATATCCTTGGGTGAGGTTGGGTATTTAGAAAATTGGCAACAATTTCATGCTGCATTACACTTTCTCGGACTCCACATTAAAGAAGATGGTGGGCTTATGGATACCTCTGAATTACCCAATAATTGTTGCCCTTTTTATAATGTATGCACCGTAAAACCCAAACAAGACAACAATGACATATGCCAATTTAAACCATGGGAAAACTATGATGCCATCAACCCAACTTCAGATATGTGCTGGTATGGGTGTGGTGTCAGACAAACTAGTTACTGTCCGAATCAGTAAAATGATTACCTAGTTTTCATTCGCACCATTGAAAATGGAATACCAAATGAAGTTCTATTTATATAAAACCAAGACAAAAAACATGCGTATAAAGCAGGTTTTAAAGTTTATATCAAATAAAAAATGATTTTTATGATGCTATCTGGCTAGATTTCCCATTAATTTTTTTATTTAACAACTCATCCTCTTGGTATTGAAGTACATTACCATTTGCAACCAACCTGCTGAGTTTTTCTGAAACTGGACTGCCATTAATCTTCTAAACAAATTTAGTCTATTCTTAAGACCATTTTAGTTGAAAAATATGCATTTATAGCTAGGTTCATGAACCATATATTTTTTAATAAATATTTTTATTACTCTAAGGAATTAAATTTAATATTAGAAAATCATAAATTTATTTATGAACTAGACTTTAGGTGAACATAAGTTAAATACAAGTTAAATAAGATACACTTAACCATAAGTTCATATCTTCCTTGTCCATAAAAGTGAATTTTGAAATTTTTAGAAGAAAATTGAATTAAATGGAAATCTCATCTCTACTCATGTCTTTAGCTAGATTTAACAGCCATTCTGGTGCAGAGAAAGATTCATCCAGAATACAGAGCAGCTCGGTTCGGCTGTCGGAAAGCAGATGCCGTACCTGCGCTGCAGTAAAAAACAGAGGCACCGGAGCAGATTAAGCTGCTTGAAACTGGCACTCAATAATTCTACCCGCTGCTGTAGCTCCGCATAGCTGAGTGTTGCCTGTGCGGTGACTACCGCTTCTCGTTGCGGATATTGTCGTGCTTGCAGGTTGATACGTTCAAATAAAGCAGTCATCATTTAAATTCTGTGCCTCGCTGATCAAGCAAAATGCTTTAATGACTAAATTGATAAAGTTGACGAGCGACTTGTAGGGCTTCTGCCACATCAATCGCCAGCACATAAGGTTTCTGCTGGTAATAGCTGCCCCACAGGTGCTGTGCCTCTCCTAGGACTTGCGGATCAGCCTTTTCAAGCACATGAAAACGTAATCCCATCTGTTGCAACACATAACGTACTGCAGTTGTTCCGGTACATACTGCCCATTCGATGTGTTACTGCGAGAGATGAAAAACCAGAAAGGCCACCATCAGTTTGGCTTTGTCCATATCTAGTGCTGCCAGATTGCCAATTTCTACTACTTTGTCTCGGCTGACCGTGGTCTGGCTGAGCTTGCCAAGAATATTTTCAATTGGTTCATCGAGATACTGTTCCAGAAAGGCATTAAATTGATTTAAATGCTGCATTCACCACCTGAATCTCGGCGCCGTGATAACCGGCAAACAGGGTCGAAGAGAAGCTCGATACAGTGGCCTGATGGACTTGCTGATATTTTTCCTGAATAAAATGTTCCAGGCTACGGCGTTCAGGTGTCTCGCTTTGTTCTACAGTTTTGACCGTCAAATGTAGCGATTGATCCTGTGCTGAAATTACCGGATACGCCGGAGGTACTTGTACTAAAAATTTATTGTGATGGGTTTGTTTTTTATATTCAGGCTGCTTGAAATATGTATTTAGAAAGTGAATCTGACTAGAGAAATAAGGATCAAAACTAAACTTGATCATTTGGCTCACACCACGAAATTAACTTGCTACTCAAGATAGAAGTCCAAACTTAAAAAATTCTTAATTTTGTGCAAAAGAATGTAAAAGCTGTGTGTATAAAAAATCCAGAGAACGGCCGGTTTTTTAAGAGCATTTTAAGATTGAAAATTTAAGTTAATCCTATCTCTTGTTGACTGAAACTGTTCTATGTCTTCCTACCGCTCACCTTATAAAGGCACCTCGGGAACGCAGCGTATTTTTAATGCGACCCGTTATTCCCTAGCTGGATTTAAAACAGCCTTTCAAAATGAGGCCGCCTTCCGGCAGATCCTGCTGATTAACCTTATTTTGATTCCTGTAAGCTTTTGGATGCCGGTTAGCCGGGTTGAGCAAGCGCTGATGGTAGCCGTGTGCCTATTGGCGTTGATCATTGAACTGATTAACTCAGCGATAGAGGCAGTGGTAGACCGTATTTCCATGGAACGGCATGAACTGTCTAAAAATGCCAAGGATATGGGCAGTGCGGCTCAGTTTGTAGCACTCAGTTTAATTGCCGTGACCTGGGGCATCATTTTAGCTGGTCATTTGATTTGACCTCTGCTCTTGCTACTGCCTGAAATGGACAACTTAAAAATGATCACTGACCGTTCCCGGTTTTTACTGACCCAAACTTTACTTTTGATCTTCAGTTTTTTGATTCTTCTCAACTTCTTTGACATTGGAGGAGTGCTGGACTTGCAGCTCATCTATCCCTTTATCGATGATCAGGGTCAATTTCCCCTTCGACAACAATGGGCACTGGCAGAACTCAATCATCGCTATGTTAAAGACCTGCTGATTCTGGTGTATATCACATTATTACTGGCCTGGTTGGCATCACTAAAATGGCAGAACTGGCATACGCAGCGCTGGGAATTTGGCTATTTCTTTAGCATGGTGGTGCTGACCACGGCCTCGATCGGAATTTTAAAATCTCAGTCGGCCCATGCCTGTCCCTGGGATATGACCATACCTACCCATAACGGGATTTTGTGGGATTTTAGTGCTACTGCGGGCCACTGTTTTCCTGGAGGGCATGCATCTAGTGGTTTTGCGTTGATGGCTGGTTATTTTGTTTATCGCATTTCTAACCGCAAGCGTGCTTATTTTCTTCTGATCGCTGCAATAATTTTAGGGTTGACCATGGGCTGGGCACAAATGATGCGCGGAGCACATTTCCTGAGTCATAATTTATGGACTGGCTGGATTATCTGGTGCATGAATGTCATTGGCTATACGCTGTTTAGCCATAAACTACCCATAGAAAAGACCACTCCTATACTCTCTAGTATCAGGCAACCTTAACTCCAAAAAAACCAGAAGCTTATTCGCTTAGGCTTCGATTAAAGGAAGCTTGACCTGTACACAAAGGCCACTCAGATTGGTACTTCGCGAAAATTCTAGTGTTCCACCCAAGCGCTCGGTGGCTTTATCTACAATGGATAAACCCAAACCGCTGCCAATTTCTGCATGGTTATGTATCCGGTAGAAGCGTTGCCGGATCTGATTGAATTGAGCAGGATCTATCCCTGCCCCACTGTCTTCAATTTGTAAAACCGCCTGCCGGCCTTGCTGGAAAATAGATACATTAATCACGCCATCCTTCGGACTGTATTTAATTGCATTATCAATTAAATTATAAATAATCGAGTGCAAAGCTGAAGCCTGGCCCTGAATCTGCAGTTCCTGTTGCTGTTCTACGCCCAAATCAATGTCTTTCTGTAGCGCCAATTGAATTAGTTCTTCGATACAGGTGGCTGTCATTTGATTCAGTGATAGCAATTGAACAGGTTCGCTTAAACCTTCGGTCACATCCTGTTTTGCCAGACTCAATAACTGGTTGACCAGATGCTGCATACGCAAAATGCCTTGACTCAAATTATGGATAGACTCGCTTTGAGGGAACTGCTGTAGCAAAATTTGCAGCTGTAAGTTTAGTGCTGTCAGTGGCGTGCGTAATTCATGGGCAGAATCTGCTACAAATTGACGTTGTTCCTGTTGGGCCAGAGAAATTCGGCCAAACAGATAATTCATTTCCTGAATAGTCGGTTCCAGCTCTAGGGGATAATCTTTCATTGCAATTGGCTTTAAGTCTTGTGCCTTGCGACTGGCCAATTCAGTTTTAAAATCATTGAGTGGCTGAAAATTTTTCCGGATCATCCAGCCTAAGCCAAATACTGCAAAAGGTAAAAAAAGCACATAAGGAAGAAACATATTGGCTGCCAGTTCCAGCGCTAGTTCCTGCCGGACATTTTGCTGCTGGCTCACCTGAATCTGTAATTGCTTAGCAGGAATAATATAAGTTAACCAGGTTCCATATGGCGTTTGATGCTTGTAGAAACCTGCTTTCCTGACCGGTGCCACAAGAATATCCTGCGGATGCAAGGAAGTGGCTGTATCTGTATAGGACCAGATATCTACAAATAAATCTTCTTCACTGTATTGTTTTGCCAGATCGATTTGACTTTGCAGGGGCTGCGGATGATTTTCTGAAATGCGCTCTGCCAGGCTTTGCATCTGTTTATCCAGTACTTCATTAATTTCTTCGAGCGCAATCCGGTATGCCGCAAAGATCAGCACACAGCCCAGTACTACGCTAAATAATGAAATATAAATGACCAGACGTTTTTGCAAGGAATAACGTTTCTGCATGGCGCTCATCCTAAGCGATATCCTAGCCCACGTATGGTACGGATGAAGTCTTTTCCTAATTTTGCCCGCAGATGATGGATATAGACTTCTACCGTATTACTACTGACATCACTATCAAAGTCATAAAGCTTGTCTTCCAGATCATTCTTGGAAAAAATTTTATTCGGATGATTTAACATGGCCATTAAGATGGACCATTCCCGATTGGATAATTCTATAGCCTGTCCATTAAACAGAGCGATATGCTGCTCCAGATCTAGTTCTAAACCACTGTGTGATAATTTCTTATTCGTATCTATCCCGGTATTTTTTAAACCACTACGGCGTATTAAGGCATGAATACGGGCCAGTAACTCGTCAAATTCATAAGGCTTGATTAAATAGTCATCTGCTCCCTGATTCAGCCCATCCACCCGGTTTTGTAATTGATCCCGGGCAGAAATAATCAGCACCGGTAAATTCGGAAACTTCTGCCGGATATTTTTCAGCACCAGCATGCCATCCATCATCGGCAAGCCTAAATCGAGCAGGACAATATCGTAGACCTGCTGCTGTAACTGTTTTAAACCCTCAATCCCATTATTGACCCAGTACACCTCAAACTGATGCAGCTTGAGCAATGTTTCAGTCGACTCGGCAATCATAAAGTCATCTTCAATAATCAGTATTTTATGCATTTCAAGCTCTGTTCTTTAATGATGGTGAGCATTGTGCAAGCATATCATTTTTAGCTTCAGTCACTTGCGTTTTTATATCCAGCAAGCTTAATAAGCTGGGGAAAAGATGATCCTGACTACGGGTCTGGCTGGTCTGTCCTTTGAGACAGTTGACCTGCTGGGTATTCTGCTGCTTCCAGGTATCGGAGAACCACATCAGCATCGGGACATGGGTTTGCTGGGTCGGTGCCATACTATAAGGTGTACCATGCAGGTATAAACCATGCTCTCCGGTAGATTCTCCATGATCAGACAGGTACCAGAAACCGGTCTGATATTGAGTCTGCTGCTTTAAAGTTTCAATGATCTGGGCAAGAACATGGTCTGTATATACAATCGAATTATCATAGCTATTCTTTAATTCTTCTGTACTGCAGCCCTGAATGGCATTGGTCTTACAGGTCGGTTGAAATGGCTGATATGGCGCTTTGGAACGCTTGAAATATGCGGGGCCATGACTGCCCATCTGATGCAGTACAATTAATTGTGGTTTCGGGTTGTTTTTATCCAGATGCGCCAGATAATCTTTCAGGCTATCCACCAGGATTTCATCAAAACATTCACCACCAGCATCACACCACTTCTGTTTCAGTTGTGCCGGAATCTGATACTTTTGTACCCGGTCACAGGCACCTTTACAGCCTGAGTTATTATCAATCCAGGTCACCTGATATCCGGCGCGCTGAGCAATATCCAGCAAACCTTCACGGTGGCTGGCTAGCTGTTCATCATAGGTTTCACGTGACATGCCCGAAAACATACAAGGCACTGAAACGGCAGTTGCAGTTCCACAAGAGCTCACCTGATTGAAATTAATCACCGCTAACTTGCTCAGTTCAGGATTGGTATTGCGCGCATAGCCATTTAAAGCAAAACTCTCGGCACGTGCAGTTTCTCCAACAACTAGCACCATCAATTTGGGATGATCCTGCATTTGGGCCTGCTGTAACAGATGTGCATCTTCGCCAAAAGCCACCAAAGGTAAATTCGCTTTAGGTGCTTTCTTTTTATAATAGGACAAGGTGGACGCGATGCTATTTTGTGGAGAAAGCATACCCTTCAGATCGCGGTGCTCACGGAAGATGGCGGCATAATCGACATAGAAACAGAACAATAAACCTAGAATCAGTCCGAGTGAGACTACACTGCTCAGGCTTTTATGCACCAGCTGATGCCCAAGCGATGCAGGCTGAATTTTAAGCATCCAGATGATAAAAAGTGGAAAAACTACAAATACTAGTGTCCAGATGACCAGTCGCATTGACCAGAGATCTCGAACTTCGCGGGCATCGGTTTGCAGCATATTCTGAATCTGGTCTGGCGTAATAACGACCCCCAGACTATTGACAAAATAAGCACTAAAACCACCCAAAATGATCAGGGCGCTGGCCAGTATTTTGGCGTTCCATTTCCAGTTCAGCCACTGTAGTATCAGATTGTAAAAGGCAATAATAATCAGTGCCGTAGCGACCAGTAATACGCCTGCTTTCAGATTGGTATAAGGTGTAAATTCATGAATTTTCTGGTAGAAAGCAAAGTTTAGGATCAATCCCAGCCACATAGCCAGCAACATGTTGAAGCCTGAAAGACTAATCGACTTTTTAGGTCGCTGACTAAAAAAAGACGAATGGGAAAACAGCTTCAGCATGATCCGTGGCTCAAAGACTTTAAGATGCTTTAGCCTAGAATCTGAAACTTAAAAATGGCTTAAAATGACTGGATCATTTTATAATATATGCAAACCAGCTCCCTTTTATTTCAAACTCAGAAGAATAAAGATAAGCCCTAACATATGTAGAATTTGGCTAGGCGCAAAATACAGAAAAAACTTCCATCCCCCAGTCACAAAAGAATTGATACTTTTAGACACCGCATGTGCCGCAAGTCCAATCATGACAGCATAAATTAAAGTCAGGTTATGAGGATTTCCCTGTATCACTACACCTGCTACAGCAGCATGCACTTCAAATAAAGAGGCTAAAAAAGTACCTAAAATTAAGCCGCTATCCCCCAGTAAAAGATTCGCGCCGTAAATCCCTGCCTGGATTAAGGTTAAACTGACCGCAATAATTACCGCTTCTTTGATACTGAACATCCGGCTATCAATTTCTTGTATTTCATTGATGGTCGTACTGTTATCCGCTTGGGGAGTTCGATAAATCAAGAATCCAGCAGCAATACATAAAATTCCGATCCCTACCAAACTCGGAATCAGCAGGAACTTGAACCATTCTACGCTCACTCCCAGAACAATCAGCAAAAGCTGTAATAAGGTGGCAATACAGGAGATCAATCCAGCACCTGCATTTAATTTTGCACTGGCCCGCCCGGATCGGACTTGCATGCCCAAACTGGCAATTGTGGCCGTACTGGAGACAAATCCCGAGGCTAAGGCAGATAAAATAAGCGCCTTATCATTGGACAGGATTCGTTTTGCCACATGTGCTATGGACTGCACAATCAAGATTAAAATGAGTAGTTTAAGGATGATATAGGGGGTTCAGTACGGCGCCCCACAAGGGCTTATTGGGCATGACCGGCAACGCAATCAATATCAAAGCCAATAAAAGTAGCCCGTCTCTTAACTCATAGCTTTGGATCGTTTTTCCAGCAAATTGATGCAATGTCTGTTTGCCCATCAGAATGATCGTGAGTAGAACCGCTATCCCTGCAGCAAGTGGGATATTCCATACACAAATAGCGCCAATGATATAGGTCATTAAAAAAGCCAGTTCAGTGGTAGATCCAATATCCTGCTTCTGTTGAAACAGGCTATACACACAGAACAGGCTGACCGCGACGGCTCCTATCACCGCAATATAGAGATGCAAAAGGAAACATGAAGCACCCAATAAAGCTGTAATCGTAAATGATCTTAACCCTGCAAAACTCTGCTCATGGTTATTGTTTTTATGACGTTCACGCTCAAGTCCAATTAAAAGACCACAGCCTAATGCCGACAGCATGATGGTCAGTAATTCCTGAAAAGATAAACTTTGCAAAAGCATATTCAAGAGCATTCACCTTGTGTCATCCAGTGACTGTACGTATTTTTAGTATATAAACAGTTTTTTAAAGCAGCACATCAATTTAACTGCTGTATCTTTAAATTCTAGGCTATAGATAGCTGTAAATTATTGCATTAGTCCGCCATTCATCCTTGTTGATGGTCTACCTAATTCCTTATTCTTAGTAGACCAGTTTAATCAAAATTACGGAAGTTAATAAGCTTTTAAATCTAAAATATTTTAATCCTACATCAGCTCCAGGATTAGACAGACTCTGTTTCCCCGACCTGATGATAGGCACGATTAAAATAAACCAGGGCTTGATCTTCCTGATTCTGTTGAATGGCAACAATCGGACAAATCAAAATCGTATGTGTACCAACTTCCTGGATCTGCCCAATTTCACAATCAAAGCTCACCAGTGCATCTTGAAGTACAGGAGAACCTGTTTCTAATTCAGTCCACTCACCCTGTTCAAATCGTTGTTCAGAACTGAATTTTGAAGATGCAAAAACATTTGAAAGATGCGCTCGATCTGCACTGAGTACATTTACGCACAGCACTTTATTTTCAACAAAGTTGATATAAGAACGCGATGATTTATTCATACAAACCAACAATGTCGGTGGTGTATCGGTCACGCTACACACGGCAGACGCAGTAAAACCATGACGACCTGAATCGCCCATCGTGGTCACTACATTCACTGCACTTGTTAATAAAGACATTGCGTTTCTAAAGTCTGTCGCTTCAACCATCACCGTATTCCAATATTCAGCTTTTTATAAAGAGCGTTATATCACTCAAATGATACTTTCAATCTTTTAAAAGCATCATGGATTCACTTTAATTAGCGAGATAATTCCTGACGAATAATCTCAGCACCTGCACTGAGTGCATTGAGTTTGCCACGAGCCACTTGGCGACCAAGTGGTGCCATGCCACAGTTGGTTGATGGATAGAGTTTGTCTGCATCCACAAACTGAAGTGCTTTACGCAACGTATTTGCCACTTCTTCAGCTGTTTCAATTTGATTACTTGCGACATCAATAGCACCCACCATGACTTTTTTACCACGAATCAACTCAATCAAATCCATCGGAACACGTGAGTTACGGCATTCGAGCGACACAATATCAATTTTTGATTTTTGCAGTTTCGGAAATGCTTCTTCGTACTGACGCCATTCTGAGCCTAAGGTCTTTTTCCAATCGGTATTGGCTTTAATACCATAACCATAGCAAATGTGTACCGCAGTTTCACACTTCAAGCCTTCAAGTGCACGCTCTAAAGTTGCCACACCCCAGTCATTCACTTCATCGAAGAACACGTTAAATGCAGGTTCATCAAATTGGATGATATCCACGCCAGCCGCTTCAAGCTCACGAGCTTCCTGATTCAGGATCTTGGCAAATTCCCAAGCCAGTTTTTCGCGGCTCTTGTAGTGACCGTCATATAGCGTATCAATCATGGTCATTGGACCAGGAAGCGCCCATTTAATCGGTTGATCTGTGAGTGAACGTAAGAATTTGGCATCTTCAACAAAGACAGGTTTTTGACGAGAAACTTCACCCACGACTGATGGCACGCTCGCTTCATAACGATCCCGGATTTTGACCGTTTCACGCTGATTGAAGTCAACGCCTTCAAGGTGCTCAATAAATGTGGTCACAAAATGCTGACGGGTTTGCTCACCATCGCTGACAATATCAATGCCTGCTTGCTGTTGTTCATGTAGGGACAAACGCAGTGCATCTTGTTTTGCATCGAGTAATTCCTGGCCTTCCAATTTCCAGGGTGACCAAAGTTTTTCAGGTTCTGCCAGCCAAGACGGTTTCGGTAAGCTGCCTGCAGTTGATGTTGGGAGTAGCTTTTTAGGTTGTAAAAGTGCCATGTCTAATCTTCTATCTCTATATTCGTAAAATAATGTGGTGTATTAAGCAGCGCGTTCTTGGTCGGCAATATTTGTGAGCGTGAACTCGGCAGCCCATTGCTCCAGAATGTCTTTATAAGGTTTGATAAAGTGCTCTTCCGTCCACTTTCCTTGCTTCACTGCCAACTGACCACGCTCAACACGGTCATACACAATTTGAGTCAATGAATAATCTGGGTACTCAAGGCTGGGTTGATAGACCTGACCCGCAGCAGAATTCGCATTATAAATTTCAGGACGGTAAATCTTTTGGAAGCTTTCCATGGTACTGATCGCACTGATCAACTCCAGATCGGTATAATCACGTAATAAGTCACCTGCGAAATAAAATGCTAAAGGTGCAGCAGCATTTTCAGGTTTGAAATAACGAACGGTTAAGCCCATTTTGGCGAAGTATTCATCGGTGCGTGAATACTCATCATTTTTATATTCCATACCCAATACAGGATGTACATTCGCTGTACGGTAGTAAGTTTTCGAGGTTGAAACGCTCAAACAAATCACCGGCTGTTTTTTAAATTCTGCTTTAAATACTTCAGAATTGACGAGATATTGATAAAGCTTGCCGTGTAAATCACCAAAATTTTCTGGCTTGGTCGAGGCTGGATTTTTCTTGATATGTTCAGGAAGTACCACGCTAAAATCATAATCGCGGACATAAGACGAGAAACTGTTGCCAATCATGCCATCAATACGCTGATTGGTTTGATGATCAATAATCGTGATTTTTAAAGTTTCAATTGCAGGGAACTTTTTGCCATTTCCTTCAATATCCAGGTCAACTGAAATAATATCGATTTCAACTGAATAACGATCTGCTTTTGGGTTATCCCAATGTGCCAATGCATTAAAACGGTTATTGATCATTCGTAGAGTGTTACGCAAATTCTGTTCGCGACTTTCGCCACGCGCCAAATTGGCAAAGTTCGTCGTCAGACGTGTGCTATCTGCAGGTTGATAGTTTTCGTCAAAACGAATGCGCTTAATTGAACATGCAAACTTTTTACTCATTGTGATTCACTACCCTAAGTTCTAATAACCAAATTTCTGAATGAGCCTAGTTATACGTGAACGTTAAGATGAATAAAACTGATTTAAACTCAATGAAAAGTGAATTTTATTCATTCTTGGTTGTTCTTAAGATATCAAGATCACTTAATAAAGAAAAATATGACAGATTTTTTCTATGTAATTTTAGGGTTCAATAGAGGATAAAATCATTAATATTAATGGCTTGAAATAATTTCTATTAAATATTAAGTAGGTGAAAGTGAGTAATAAACTCGAAGAATGGTTTGTAGTGGATTTGATACATTTTAGAAGTGAATGAATGAAACTCATCTAAAGATTAGAAAATATCAGTCTATTCACTCTGTTTAATTTCATTTAAATCATGCGTTAGAAAGGCGTCTGAGGTCACCCCACTATCAATGAATAACCTCAACCCCCACGTAAATCTTAAAATTCTTCCCGCTGTAATTCATTCACCGTTTGCCCCTGCTTTGCAAACCACTGATCACGACGTTTAAACAAGCGTGGCGCCGCCTGATTCACTTGATCAATTAGAGCCTGTAAATCGGCATTGATCAAACGGCCATTTTTAACCACAGTCTGTCCCGCCACCATCGTCATCACGACATCTTGGCCTTGAACTGCATGGACTAAATTGGTATGCAAATTAAATAATTTTCTATGATCAATCAACGGCGTCATCCGCGGTGTATCCAGTTTCACCGCAATCAGGTCGGCCTGTTTGCCGACTTCCAATGAACCAATTTCATCTTGCATACCCAAGGCTTTAGCTCCTGTAATCGTAGCCATTTGACAGACTGACCAGGCATCCAGGGCGGCCGCATCCAGCGAAGAAAATTTGGCCAGCAATGATGCCGTTTTCATTTCTTCAAATAGATCCAGGTTATTGTTTTCTTTTTCTCCGTCAGTACCCAAACCCACCGCAACGCCTTGACGTAGCATTTCAACGACAGGCGCTGCACCGGAAGCCAACTTCATGTTGGAAATAGGATTGTGCGCAACCCCTACCGCATGTCGCCTTAAAATCTGAATTTCATTTGCATCTGTCCAGACGCAATGTGCCAACAAAGTTTTAGGCAGATCTAGCAAGCCCAGTTTTTGCAGACTCTCAATTGGGCGAATACCTGAACGGCGCAGGTTTTCCTGTACATCAAATTGGCTTTCATTGCTGTGGGTATGAAAACCGGTTTGATAATCCTGACAAAGTTTCTCAATGAGGCTTAATGCTGAAGCTTCAGCATAAAACAGGTGCTCTAAACCCACCCAAACCTGAATACGTCCATTCGCCTGCTGATGCCAACGGTTGATTAAAGCCTCATTACTTTTTAAGGTTTCAAAATAATTGTGATCCGGATGTTCCGCGACATAAGGTACTAGAACGGCACGAATTCCCAATGCTTGCGCAGCTTCAGCACTTCCGTCCATATAACGCCACATATCAACGATGGTGGTCGTTCCCGACAATAGTGCCTCGGCATAACATAAATAGGAGGCGATTTTCGCATCCTCTGGTGTCAACACCCGGTGCATCGGGTCAATATACTGCTGTAACCAATCCCAAACCGGTAATCCTTCAGCCGTACCACGCAATAAACCGGAATGACAATGGGTATTGATCAAGCCCGGCATCAGGATCTTTTGTGGGTAATCTTCAATGAGCACCTCTGGATAGCATTGAGTTAACTGTGCCAATGTACCCACTGCTTTTATTTGGTCGCCCTCAATCAGTATCGCGCCATTTTTAATACATTCATTCTGCGCATTCATGGTAAGGACATAGGAAGCTGTTAAAATTTTCATGATTTATACTCAAATCTATTCTATTTATGATGAATGGCTGCGGTTATGGCACGAAGGTTTTGCCTAAAGAAGATGGCAAATTCATTTTGAGTACTTTTTTATTCCGTGAAATCATGACCAGTACCACAATGGTGGCTATATAGGGCAATGCGGCAAGCAGCTCGTTCGGAACCTTGATTCCAAGCGCCTGGGCGTGAAATTGCAAAATGGTTACGCCCCCAAACAGGTAAGCGCCGAGCATTAAACGTGTTGGTTTCCACACCGCAAATACTACCAGTGCAATGGCAATCCAGCCGCGGCCTGCGACCATATTTTCAATCCACATCGGGGTATAGACGGTTGATAGAAATGCTCCGCCAACTCCTGCCATCAAACCGCCAAATAGTACTGCGCCATAACGAATCGCCAACACGTGATAACCCATGGCGTGCGCACTTTCCGGTGATTCTCCAACTGCTTTAAGCAATAAGCCCAAACGGGTTTTGGCCAGCACCAGCCAAACGGCAAAAAATGCCAAAATCGACAAATACACCACATAGTTTTGCTGGAACAAAATCGGACCCAATACTGGAATATCCGCTAATAGTGGAATATTAAAATTAGCCAGACCCGGTAAAGCCATACTGACGTAGTTCTGTCCCAAAAATGCAGAGATACCGAGTCCAAAAATGGTTAAAGCCAAACCGCACGCGGATTGATTGGTACTTAAAGACAAGGTAAAAAAGGCAAAAATCAGGGCCATCAGCATGCCTGCCAGACCACCCATCAATAAGGCACTTAATACACTGGCATCATATTGCTCAGCAAAAGCAAAACCTGCAATTGCACCGACCAGCATCATCCCTTCTACTCCAAGATTAATCACACCTGTCCGCTGTGTGACCAATTCCCCCAGACCTGCGAAAATCAGTGGTGTTGCTGCTGCAACAGTACCTGCAAGAATTGCAGTTATTTCTAAAGCCATATCATGCTTCCTTTTGCTGTAGACAACATTGGGTTAAAGGGTAGTTGCTGTGGGCTGAGGGACCGGTGACGCCATTTTTTTGCTAAACCGGTAACGGTTTTCAATTAATGCATCGGAAGCCAGCAGGAAAAACAACAGCAGCCCCTGGAAAATACCGGTAATCGCGACCGGAAGCTGTAGCTGCATTTGTGCCATTTCACCGCCCAGATAAATCAGCGCCATAAAACAGCCTGACAGTACAATACCGATTGGGTTTAAACGCCCTAGATAGGCCACGATAATCGCTGCATAGCCATAACCTGGGGACAGGTTCGGATTCAGCTGACCAATAGGTCCAGCCACTTCACAGATTCCGGCAATACCTGCCATCATTCCGGAAATCACCAGACTCATCCAGATAGCTTTGGAGGAAGAAAAACCTGCGTATTTGGCAGCTAAAGGTGCCTGACCGCTGACTTCCAGTTTATAGGCCGTCAGACTTTTACGCATAAAAACCCAGAACAGAAGGACTGCAAAAAAAGTGATAAAAATAGAGGTATTAATGCGTGTGCCTTCTACAATAAATGGCAGCGTCGCACTCTCACTAAAAACCACCGATTGAGGGAAGTTCATCCCTTCCGGATCACGCCAGGGACCATTGACCAGGTATAGCAACACACATACTGCGACATAATTCATCATCAGGGTGGTCAGGGTTTCTTCGGCATTAAAATGGGTTTTCAGTAAGGCAGGAATTGCGCCCCAGAGTGCCCCACCAAGTGCGCCCATGACAATCATTAACGGGAGAATCCACCAGCCGATGTGATCATGAAATAAAATCGCAATACCACCGCCAAAAATCGCGCCCATGGTGAGCTGACCTTCAGCACCAATATTGAATAATTTGGCTCGAAATCCAACCGCCAGCCCCAAGGCAATCAGAATCAGAGGCCCGGCTTTCACTGCCAGTTCACTCCAACCATAAGAGGAAGTCAGCGGTTCAATAAAGAAGATGTACATGGCTTGCGCGGGATTAATCCCCAACATTAAAAATAAAATGCTACCGACAATCAGCATGGCCAGCAGCGCAATGAGCGGTGAAAGCCACTTCATGATGTGAGATGGATGTTCACGCGGTTCCAGTAAATGCATGTCGCTCTCCTCTCAACCTGTATATTTGTTTTTTGGCTATATTAAGCATGAGCTTGCTGCTCCTCTACGATGATCGCAGTGTCATGACTTGAAATACCTGACATCAAGACCCCAACATTTTCAGTATTGGTTTCATGGGTAGGCATCGCTGGAGATAGTTCACCATTGGCCAATACACAGAGACGATCACTGATTTCAAACAGCTCTTCTAATTCTTCTGAAATCACCAAAATAGCGACGCCTTGTCGAGAGAGATCAATCAGGGTTTGCCGGATAAACATGGACGCGCCGACATCAACACCCCAGGTCGGTTGAGCCACAATCAGGAATTTCGGATTTTGCAAAATTTCCCGGCCTACAATAAATTTTTGTAAATTTCCACCCGACAAGGAACGTGCTTCAGCCTCTGCACCACTGGCTTTCACCCCGAATTTTTCAATACAGTGCTCGGCAAAAAGCTTACATTGCAAAAACTTGATTAATCCCCATTGCGTCAGGTTCTGCCGAAATGCAGTCAGTAAGGCATTCTGGGACAGTGTCATGTTCGGAACTGCTCCTCGGCCCAAACGTTCTTCAGGGACAAAGCCCAGGCCCAAGTCACGCCGTTGTCCAGGACTGAATCGGGAAATATCGATTTGATCCAGAACCATCCGGCCATGTTTCAGGCTGTTTTCACCCGACAATAAAGACAGTAATTCTGCTTGCCCATTGCCAGAAATCCCGGCAATACCGACAATTTCACCGGCACAAATATTTAAATTGATATTTTTCAGCGACACGCCAAATGGGTCATCAGACTGGTAAGCCAGATTCTCGACTTGGAATAGCACCTGTTTTTCACCTGTATATTCAGGGCGTAGATAGGTCGGTAAATCACGGCCAATCATTAAACGTGCTAAATCACTGGTGCTGTTTTTTTTAGGATCGACATTTCCGGTCACACGGCCATTGCGCAAGATGGTTGCTTCATCACAAAGTTCTTTGATCTCATGTAATTTATGACTGATATATAAAATTGAAACGCCTTGGGAGGCCAATAAACGCAAGGTTTTAAACAGTTGCCGTACCGCTTGTGGCGTTAATACTGAAGTCGGTTCATCTAAAATAATTAAAGCGGGATTTTGCAAAAGGCAGCGAATAATTTCGACGCGTTGCCGTTCACCTACCGATAAAGAATGTACTTCGCGGCGTGGATCAATCGGTAAACCATATTGTTCTGAGACTGCAATAATTTTTTGACTTAGAGCTTTTAAAGGAATTTTTTCATCCAGTCCCAGCGAAATATTTTCGACTACAGTCAAAGTCTCAAACAAAGAAAAATGCTGATAGACCATGCCAATCCCGAGCTTTCTTGCCATCGACGGGCTATCAATATGTACTTCTTTACCGTTCCAGAGGATTTGTCCCTGATTGGCCTTGGTTGCCCCATAAATAATTTTCATCAGGGTACTTTTGCCGGCGCCATTTTCACCCAAGATGGCGTGAATCTGTCCGGGTTGAACGGTTAAATGTATCTGGTCATTCGCTTTCAATGAATTGTAACTTTTACAGATATTGATGAGCTGTAAACGCGGTACACCTGAAGAAGAACGTGCATTCAACTCTTGCGCATGAGCAGATCTATCGTGTTGAGAGGTCATCATCAGTGCCCTATTCCATGCCGTAGCAATTCAGCATCCATCGATGGTTGTCAGGCATGCAAATGGATGCAGAAAAGTACATCAAAGTGTTTAAAGATTTTTAATTGCAAAATGGCAAAGCTTTATTTCGGTAATGAACCCTCTACGCCCTTCACGTAGTAATTCATTTTACTTAGTGCCGCATCATCTAGGCGCTTGCCTTTTGCCAAGACCAATGTACCATCCTGTTTATGAATCGGGCCGGTAAATGGATGCAGTGTGCCTTTTAAAATGCCATCACGTACGCTGAGCGCTTTTGCTTTAGAGGCTGCCGACACTGAAGGACCAAAGCTTTCGATATCGACGGCTTTTTGTTTTACGCCATACCACATTGCACTTGGTTTCCAGGTTTTCTTGCTGACTTGCGTCATTACCGGAGTATAAATTTTTTCCCAATGTAAAACCGATGCAGCAAGATGCGCTTTAGGGCCAAATTTGCTCATGTCAGAATCCCAGCCAAAAGCAAAGACACCTTTTTGTTCAGCCGCCTGTACCACTGCTGGAGAATCGGTATTTTGCATCAGCACATCTGCGCCTTGAGCAATCAAAGCCAAGGCTGCATCACGTTCTTTGCCCGGGTTAAACCATGAATTCACCCAAATGACTTTGGTTTTAATTTTTGGATTTACACTTTGTGCACCGAGGGTATAGGCATTGATATTACGGATAACTTCAGGAATCGGAAAAGACGCAACTACGCCCAATACATTATTTTTGGTTTTTTGACCTGCGACCACACCCAGCATATAAGCGCCTTCATAGGTACGGACATCATAAACCCCTAAGTTTTTCCCCTGTTTATAACCTGTGGCATGCATAAATACTGTATTTGGAAATTGCTTGGATACTTTTTCCATCGCATTCATATAACCAAATGAAGTCGCAAAAATAACTTTATTGCCTTGCTGCGCCAGGTTACGGATCACACGTTCGGCATCTGCCGTTTCCGGGACATTTTCGATATAGGAAGTTTTATATTTTCCAGCTAGTGCTTTTTCAGTTTTAATACGGCCCTGGTCGTGAGAATAAGTCCAGCCATGATCACTGGTTGGACCAATATAAACAAACGCGGCTTTATCTTGGGCCTGAACATTGGCGACAACGGCCATGCCCATTACACCACTTGCCATTAACACCCCTACCAATTTTTTCAATCCGGTTTTCAAGCTATTTTTTTCTTTCATTCTATTCTGCTCTTGGTTGTTCTGTGTCATGCAACACATGCTTTAAAATGACTTCACGCAAATGTGCTCAGTCTGTTCAATATATAATTAGCAATAAGCATTCCAGTTTTTATTAAAAATAATAAAAATAGGGTTTTAAAATAAGATATTTTTGTTTTTTATATTTAATAAAAGCGTACTTTTATTAAATATATAAATACTAATTTTATAATTGATCCTAAAATTTAATTTGATGAAAGGATTTTTTTATTTTTGCTTATAAGTGGTGCGATAAAATAAAATGCCTTAAATTTGCGCATTCCTTTTTTAATCCAAGCTTCATATTTTTCATGAGCAAAGATAAATTAAAATGATAGAACCATGTATTGAGCTTCATTGATGGATTGGAATTTTTTTATATAAGTTACTAATATTAAAATATATTAATATTTTTTATAATTCAATTTAGCTTGTAATGCACTGAGAGGGTAATGTTCTAAAGATATTATTCTTTTCTCTCCTCATTGAAGGAGGTTGGAAATCTCTAATCGGAGCTTGCCTGGATTGATTTATTTAATTTCCAAATTTTGAAAATATTAATCAATTTTAATTAATAAATAAGGACATATAAATAATATTTTGATCATTCAAAAATAATATAAATAAAAACTACTATATTAAAATATAGGGTTTCTATTTAAAGTTTAATCCATATTTTTAAATTTTAAAATATATTAGACAACATAACGTTTACTTAATCCCCACTCGGCTAAGATTCGACGATAGGTCGTTGAAGAACGATCCGCTTCAAAATGTGCTTCCATGGAAATATCGAGCGGTAATTCTTCAGGTTTCTGGCTTTCCACCATGTCCTGATCTTCGGCAAAAATTTGTGCATTGAAGTCATATACCGCCTGTAAATCTCCTGTGGTATCGAAGTTGCGTGTCAGCGGCACAAATAACCGAGTTTTATTGTGTGAAACCGGACAACAGGCATTGAGAATTTTTAATTGTCCCTGTTCTGGGAAATGTACGGTAAGTACTGCAGAAAACGGCGGATAGACATCAAATACACGTTTCCACAAAAAGCCTTCTGGTGCTAAATCTTGCATACCATGTGGATAGTTGCTGACACTGCTGACATATTCGGTATGCAGGCCGTAATCTGTACGTTCTGTCGTGTATTTGGGTACAACCTGATTTTCAGGATCTGCGAAAGAACCCTGATGAACCCAGGCAAAATGTGCAACATCAATAAAGCCTTCCAGTTGACGACCACTTGAGCCGGCAATATCCACAAACGGCGGTAAAATTGCCTGATGATCTTGCATCTCCCAGCTATCTAAAACAGGAAAATTGGCTTTTGCTTCGTCACGGCCAAAAATACTGGTCCAAATCAGGCCATATTTTTGCACTACAGGAAATTTAGTCAGAGAAAAACGCTCAGAAATGTTGGTCAGCTCGGGTTGTGCAGGAATTTTGATACATTTTCCCTGACCATTGTAGTGTAGACCATGATAAGGACAGACCAGATTTTCACCCGAAACCCAGCCTTTGGTTAAGGGTACGCCCCGGTGTGGACAGAGATCACGAACCAGGTGAATTGCACCACTGTCTGTTTTATACAGTGCAAGTTTGACATCAAGCAGGGTTACTTGTTGCGGTTGGGTAGAAACGTCCTGAATCCGTGCAACCGGATACCAGTGACGAGCCAGAATTTCCCAGTCCTGATCATCAAACTGGCTATAGCAGGGTTTGTTGAATAAATTGATGACTGGAATGGCGTTCATATCAAACCTATATTCTTACTGTGGATGGTCTCTTTTTACAGGCCTTGAACAGTACAGAACTGTGCAATTTTGGCTTTGCTTATGATTGAAATTACTTAATTTATTGTCATTCTGTCTATTAGAATGATTCGTACTATTCATTCTTGAAATTAGAACACATCAACCATGTACAAATGTACTTGCCGAATAAAGCTGCCTTCTTTGGCATAAAACTCGCATAAACACGTTTATCTCAAATATTGATATAAATAAACGGTGGTTCTTCGCTTGACTAAATTAATGAATACGCCTTTTTCCCGATTTTCAGAATATTTTATCGCGGTGGCGAAAACGGGAAGTTTACGCAAGGCCGCAGATCAATTATTCATTTCCGTGTCTGCAGTACATCGGCAAATTGCTTTGGCTGAAGAAGAACTGGGAATTGTGTTATTTGAGCGTTTGCCCCATGGTTTAAAACTGACACTGGCGGGTGAATTACTCTATGCCGATGTTTTAAAATGGCAAAAAGAATTCCAGCAAACCCGGATTCGCTTTGATGAAATTCAGGGGCTTACGCGTGGGACCATCGAATTTGGTTTAATTTCTGCCTTAAATGATGGTTTTGTCATGCAGTCCGTGCAATATATGTATGAACATTATCCCTGGATTAATTTTAATATCCGGGTTGCAGACAGTGAAATTGTAGCCAAAAAAGTGATTGAGGCAGATCTGGATTTTGGCCTGATCCTGAATCCAAAATCCCATCAACATATTGAAGTCCTCTATTTTCTGGAACTGCCTTTAGGTTTTGTGATGGGTAAGTCTCATCCTTTTGCTCAAGCAGAAAAGATTTATTTTTCAGATACCTTGAATGACAACCATTTTATTCCGGCCGAACCCCTGATTATTCATGATTATGTACAGGCACTGTATAAACATCATCAATTTATACCTGCACGTAAAACGGAATCGAATGATATCCGCCTGATGAATACTCTCATTAAGGCGAATTCCGGGATTGGAATTTTTAGTTATCTCGATGTTTTACCGTATGTCGAGCGAGATGAAGTGGTCTTTAAACCTATCTCTGAAAAAGGGCTGCATCCGCTGACCATTGCCCTCTGTGTGGCGCCTAAACGCCAGATTTCACGCGTTTCCCAGTTGATGATCAAACATATTATTGAACAAATGGAAGCCTTAAAAAGCAAGGTGCAGCAACTGTAGTATTTTCATACCTAAATAACAAAAACCGCGATAACTAAAATCGCGGCTTTTATTTAATATTAATGATGAAATTAACTGTTTTTAATCCAATGGATTACCCACAATATTGCTAATAATGCCTTTCATAATATGTGGGCCTTGCTCTTTCCGTAGGTCTGCATACCAGTCTTTGGTAATTTGCTCATCTTTCATATGCGTGACATCACAACGCTTACGTGCACGTAGCAGCAATTCATTGGCGCGTTCATTGCGTTTATTCTGATAGCGTTTGAGGGCATCTTCCAGACCTAGCGTATTAATTTGTAAGGCACGTGCCAGATAGACCGCATCTTCCATTGCCTGGCAACCTCCCTGTCCGATATCGGGTGTGGTGCTATGTGCTGCATCCCCTAAAATTACCACACGGCCCTTATAAAACCGGGTAAAAGGCTCAATATCATGGATCTCGACACGATTGGTTTTCTGCTCATCAATACTGTCAATTAAGCGCTGAACCTGTGAGCACCAGCCAGAAAAATACTGTTTTAATAGGGTCTTATATTCCAAACGCTGATTTTCCAGACCTGCGGGCAATGGCACATCAAAGAAGAAATAAAAGCGATGCTCTGCCACAGGCATCAGTGAAGCACGTTTGCCTTCACCGACAAAAGTGGTCCACTGCTGTGCAGGCGCTAAATCTTCAGAGATCTCAACCAGTCCGTTCCAGTTCACATAGCCGGCATAACGGCGTTCAACCTGTTTGCCCAAGACATATTGACGCGTCATGGAATGCGTACCATCCGCACCAATCAATAATGCTGCAGAAGCAGTGCTGCCATCCTGAAAACCGATTTCGACGTGTTGCCCCTTATCCTCAATAGACACCATTCTTTTACCGAGCTGAATATCCTGCCGGCCAAACGCATCCATTAACATATTTTGTAATTCAGCACGCGATACCGGATATGGACGTTGACCGACTTCTTCAATTAACGGCGCCAAACTAAACTGCGTCATGACCTCGCCATTCAAACCATCGATATAGGCTAAGTCATTCATCTGGCCACCTAGCTTTGCAACCTGCTCAGTTAAGCCCAGATAATTCAAACACTTCACCCCATTCGACCACAAGGAAATTGCAGCACCGACAGGTAAAATCTGTTCTGCCTGCTCATAGATGGTGACCCGATGTCCGAACTTTTTTAGTGCAATTCCTGTGGTTAATCCGCCCATACCTGCCCCAATAATTGCAATTTCCATCTATTTCTCCTGGCTATTTCATCTTCATTGCCAGCTAAAATGCTAAAAACGTGCCATCCTTGAAAAAAGATGCACTAAAAAAATTGCGAAAGTTGGCATACGCTGTGCTTTTAAATTCCTTCAATGTCCTGTTTTTATAAATACAGAATCAAATCTGGGTTTATAAAAGTGCATATTCATGTGACGTATAACAATGATGATGGAAATTTAAGATGGCGACCTTATTAGCTCCAATTTTTGATCTGCCTGCTCCAGTACAGCAGTTAACTAACCTTGCAGATGCGCGAATTGGCGCAGAAATTCTTGAATGTTCAGATGAGTTTTTTGCTGAAGCGAAACGCATGTTGCAGTTTGAGGCACCGGTCTTTATCGAAGACAAGTTTGATGAGCATGGCAAATGGATGGATGGCTGGGAAACCCGTCGCAAGCGCCACGCGGGCTATGATTGGGCCATCATTAAACTTGCTGTTACAGGTCAAATACAGGCACTGGATATTGATACGACTTTTTTTAGCGGTAATTATCCGGCCTCTGCTGCTGTGCAAGCATGTTATGCGCCAGATGGAAATCTTGATCAGGCAGAATGGATCAGCATTATAGAAAATAATGTCTTGGGCCCCAGCCAGCATCATATTGTTCAGATTTCAGCAAAGCAGATATTTACCCATGTCCGTTTGAATATTTATCCTGACGGTGGGATTGCACGTTTTAAGGTCTATGGTCAGGTAAAAATCAATCTGCAAGATAGTGATCAAATGCTAGATGTTTTGGCACTAGAACATGGTGGCCGTGTCGTTGCCTATAGCGATGCGCATTTTGGACATCCACGCAATCTGATTAATCCGGGACGTGGCATTAACATGGGCGATGGCTGGGAAACCAAACGGCGTCGTGCTCCAGGATTTGACTGGTGCATTTTGGCTCTAGGCGCCAGTGCCCAAATCGAGAAAATTGAAATTGATACCGCCCATTTTAAAGGTAACTTCCCTGCCGAGGTTTCTATTCAAGCCATCTATGTTAAGGATGCAACCGATGAGCAACTTATTCCACAAAGTATGTTCTGGCCTTTTTTGTTAGAAGCTCAGCCTATGCAAATGGATCATATTCATCATTACATCAATGAGATTTTACAACACGAAAAAATTTCCCACATCCGCGTCAATATGATTCCCGATGGCGGTATTAGCCGGATTCGGCTCTGGGGAAAAGTGGCCTAAATGATGAATAGCATGCATATGCAAAGTATAAAAATACAGCCTTTAAGCACGGAAAGTTTTCTGCCTTTTGGAGAAGTGATTGCCTGTCAGGGTAATCATTTTTTTCATATCAATGAGCAGCAGACTGAGCGTTATCATGCCCTGTCTGAAGTAGAAAGTGATGCCAAGGTTGGACTGAGTATTTTTAGAAATATACAAGCCACGGCAATTCCTTTTCAAATTTCGATGCTGGAAAGACATCCTCTGGGTTCACAGGCTTTTATTCCGATGCACGACCAGCAATTTTTAATCGTTGTAGCGCCTGAACTTGATCATACACAGCCCGATATTAGTCTGATTCAGGCATTTATCACTAATGGTTCTCAAGGGATAAATTATCGTGCCGGAACCTGGCATCATCCCTTATTGACCCTTGAAGCACCCAGTGAATTTGTGGTGGTGGATCGTATAGGCAACGGATCAAACTGTGATGTTCATCCCTTTCCTGAAAACATCCAGATCGTACTTTAAACGCATTAAAAAAAGCCCTTTTATCAGGGCTTTTAACTTATTTCTTCATCACTTTGCCTAGAAGTGATATTTCACTAAAGCACTGACATTATTTTCATCGGCATTTGGGATACCGAATTTGTTGTTCCAGATAGAATGTTCAATCCCCAGATATAAATTGGTGTCTGGAGAAATGTGTTTACCGACATTCCATTTCCATTGGGTGGTCCAGTTCATCTCGCTGTCATGAGTATCTTCTTCTGTAGACCAGTCCAAGAAGCCATCCACCAGAAATTCTTCAGTTCCCAGTTTAATTGGCACGCCATAGGTCAGTGTCAACTGGTAATCATCATCAATATTCTCATTATTCACGCGATAAAGGTTAATGCTGGCATAACGGAAATATGGAATATCCAGATCGAAACCTACGCCGTACAGGAAGTTATCAAAACCCTCTCCACCTTCCCAGGTCGTTGAAACCAGTACATCTTTAACCGGACCAAAGGCAAGCTTCTGACCCGACACTTCACCCAAGCTCAAACGTGGTGAAAATTCAAAATAACTTGATTTAAAGTCATCTGCACCGCGCATACGGTCAATGAAGAAGAAGACATCTGCATATTTTACTTTTGCCGTATATTCAAAGGTCGCAGTCGCCTGTTTCTCATCGACCACCTCATAGTTTTCTCCATAAAGTCCGGTGACACTGAAGTCTTGCCAGATCGGTTTTGCCTGTGCGGATGCCGCACCCAATACAAGTAATGTTGCAGCAGTAAGTTGAGTGAATTTCATAAATAAGGGTCCCCAATGGAATGAAAGAATCACATTCTGAATTAAGCAAAAACAAAGCCAACATTTTTAATTTTTGATAAAAAAACAGCCCATTTTCTGGACTGTTTTCATCCTGGTTTAAATTTTCTAATGGGGAAGCTTTGCCACGACTTCGGCTGTTGCCGTACTTTTATTTTTAAATAGGTTTAGATGATTGAACAACAGGTTGAGTAAAATGGCCATTAAGCAGGTTGAGCTAATCCCCGAATGAAATAAGGTTTGTACCCATTTGGGAAAGTTGGCATAAAAGGAATGATCAATAATTGGAATCATACCGGCAGCAATAGCGGTCGCAACAATGATGAGATTTTTTTGCTCGTTATAATCAATTTTAGCCAAGGTACGAATCCCGCTTGCAGCGACTGTTCCAAAAAGTACCAGACCTGCACCACCTAATACCGGTACAGGAATGGCAGCAATCAAACGTCCCATAATGGGCAGTAAACCCAGCACTACTAAAATCATGCCACCCGCAGCGACCACAAATCGGCTTTTAATTCCGGTAATCGCCACCAAGCCGACATTTTGCGCAAAAGCACTTTGCATAAATGAACCAAAAACCGGTGCCATCGCACTCGATAACATATCGGCACGCAAGCCATTCGAGATACGATCCGCATCCACTTTGGTACCTACAATCTCACCCACTGCAATGATATCTGCTGTGGTTTCGGTCATAATCACTAGCGTAACGATAAGCATGGAAATGATGGCAGTGAGCTCAAAAGTCGGTAGTCCAAAGGCGAAGAAGCTGGGTACCTGAATCCATGTTCCATTCGCAACTTTAGAGAAATCACCAAAACCGAATAAATAAGCCAGTACTGAACCTAAAACAATTGCCAGTAAAATAGATAAGCGACGAATAGCAGCATGTCGGCTCAAATTCAGGCAGACGACTAAAGCTAAAGTCATGAGTGCCAGACCAATATTTTCGACACTTCCCCATTCTGGTGCCTTGGGATTGCCGCCCATCATCCAGCGGACTGCTACAGGTAATAAAGACAAACCAATGATAGTAATGACGCAGCCTGTCACGACTGGTGGAAAGAAACGGATAATTTTGGAGAAATAAGGCGCGAGGAAAAAACCGATCAATGAGGCGACAATGACCGCACCGTAAACTGCTTGCAAACCACCGCCTGTGGTCACAATCGCGACCATCGTCGCAACGCCAGCGAAAGAAACCCCTTGTACCAAAGGTAATTTCGCGCCGATATATTTCACCCCAACGGTTTGCAAAATTGTGGCTAAACCACCCACAAATAGCGCCGCTGCAATCAATAATCCAATTTGATAAGCTTCCAGACCGGCGGCCGTTCCCACGATTAAAGGTGGTGCAATAATTCCGCCATACATAGTCAGTACGTGTTGCAAACCGTAAGCTGCACTTTTTCCCGCACCTAAATATTCATGTTCAGGTGATATTGTTTTACTTTGTTCTGTCATTTTTCTCACCCTCAAAGTCTAAATATAAAATCAGCTTCCGCGATATGTGGAGTACGCGAATGGGCTGATCAGTAAAGGAATATGAAAATGCTGGGACGCATCTTTCACATAAAAATGAATAACTGCTTTAGGAAAAAAAGTTTCTAAACCCGAATTTTCAAAATAGGCAGATGTAAAGAACTCAAGACTATAGGCACCCGCTTTAAACTCGGTCATGCCGAAATCACTGACGCGGCCGTCTGCATTGGTTTTTGCTTCCCTAATCAGGCGACCGTCTTCAGCAAAAAGTCGAATGACCACGTCTGTCGCAGGTTTTCCCAGATGTGTATCTAAAATATGCGTGCTAATCATGCATGAAGCTCCTGAGCCAGTCGTGACAAGGCAATTTCTGCCAGTTGATGATGGACAATACGTTTCTCAATCTCTGGGTCATTTAGCAAACGATAGTTCAGGGCTTGAAGGACGTCTTCACTGCTCAATCCAGCGGCTTTGATCAGAAAGATAAACCCATATTTTTTCTCATAGGCAAGATTGCCTTTAAGTAGAGCGAGCTGGGTATCTTTATCTGCTGTAATACCGGATTGTTCACGATGGGAAAAGTCTTTTTCTATTTCACTTAATTCAGCCTGTGCCTGTTTTTCACCTATACGGGGATGATTATCCAGTGCAGTTTTAATCTCATCCCAACTCCAGGTCGCCGCTTGTTGTTGCGCTGCATTCAAAATATCCTCAAGCGATGCATAAGGACGTTTTGCGGCAAGCTCGGTCGACCAGCTGGGTATTTGCACACAGTGCTTTAAAAAGATCATCGCATCTTCTGTTGATGCTTGATTAAATTCAACAAGTTGCACTCTTCAATCGCCTGATTATATTGCTTGGTTATTTAAAACTGGTTTTGCAATAACAGTGCCAAAGCTGATGTGTTTGTTATTTTTATAAAGTGCATGACTCAAAAAAGAGCATTTAAACTGATCTTTTCAAATACATTTTATGATTATGGCGCATGATGGTTATACCAGTGCTCGGCAATATCCCCACGGCGGCAAATCCAGACCTTGTCATGATTTTGAATGTAGTCCAGGAACTTTTGTAGTGCTTTAAAACGTCCCGGCCGTCCTAAAATACGGCAGTGCATGCCAATCGACAGCATTTTTGGCGCAGTTTCTCCTTCGGCATAGAGCACATCAAAAGCATCTTTGAGATATTGATAAAACTGCTCCCCGCTATTAAAACCGCCAGGCGAACTGAATTTCATGTCATTGCTATCCAGGCTATAAGGAATAATCAAATGCGGACGTGTTTCCCCTGCCTGATTGGTCAAGGTGCTCCAAAATGGCAAATCATCTCCATAGTAATCAGCGTCATATTTGATTTGAGGAAATTCAGCCAGAAGTTGACGGGTATTCGGACTGTCCCGACCGGTATACCAGCCGATCGGTGCTTCACCAAACAGGCTTTCCAAAACGCTGATCGCCTGATCCATATATTGGCGTTCCAGTTCAAGCGGCATGTCCTGATAATGTAGCCAGCGCTGACCATGTGAAACGACATCATAATGAGCTGATTTAATCGCCTCGACCACATAAGGATTACGTATTAAGGCCATGCCGACTCCAAAGATGGTCATCGGCAAACCACGTTTCTGAAACTCCTGATGAATGCGCCAGAAGCCTGCACGTGAACCATATTCGTACATCGAATCCATCGACATATGTTTGTCTGGAAAGCTGACAGCACCAATGATTTCTGATAAAAACTGTTCTGAACCCGCATCACCATGTTCAATGTGGTTTTCCCCACCTTCTTCATAATTCAGCACAAACTGTACCGCGACACGCGCGTCGTTTGGCCACTCCACTTTCAGTGGTTCATCATGATAGCCAATCAGGTCACGCGAATAAGGTGCACTGCGAATGCTGTCAATAAGTTCTTGTCCGCGTAAGTAGCTAGTCGTCACATCAATTCCTTGTCGATTCTGAGTAAATGATCAATTTTCTATACGCGTGATAAGCAATTTATGCGCCAAACTAGAGCATTGAAACTGAGAGCACGCTTTTAAAAAAAATATTTTCAGCGAAATTTAAGCTTAGAAATATCCCATCTCAATATTTGCGTGGTTGAATATAAAAAACCTAGAAAGATGCTTATTTGTTTTCAATCGCCGGTCAGTGTTCTGATTTACGCAATCCTATGTCCTATTAATTGAAATTTCATAGAACACCTTGCTGTTTTATAGTCCAGCTAAAGGTCATGACACAGAACCCATTATGAATACAAATATCGCCGCTTTTAGTCCCGACTTACCAGTCCATATGACATTCGAGGAACATGACTGGCATCTTTTGGCTCAGTACTGGTATCCGATTGCACTTGCGCGTGATATTACAGATCAGCCAACAAGTAGCATGCTGCTTGATATGCCTCTGGTGATTTATAAAATGAACGATGAACTGGTGGTGGCGAAAGATGCATGTCCGCATCGCGGTGTACCTTTAAGCTTGGGGAAAAATGACGGCCAAGGCGTGGTGTGTCGTTATCACGGTTTACGCTTTGGCAGTGAAGGTAAATGCAACCGTATTCCTGCACATCCTCAGCATAAAATATCGGAGCGTTTCCATCTGAAAACTTATGCTGCGGTAGAAAAATATGATCTGATCTGGTGTTCGTTAAGCGCTGAAAAGGATGCAGAACCTCATATTCCTCATATGCCTTTTTGGGATGATGCTGAGTATCAGCAACTGGTCTGCCCTCAGATAGACATTCAATGTTTTGCAGGAAGACAGCTCGAAGGTTTTATTGATGTGGCACATTTTGCCTGGGTGCATCCAGACACTTTTGGCGATCCGGAGGATGTAGAAGTTCCTGATTACAGTACGACAGAAACGGAGGTCGGTTTTAATGCAGATTATATCAGCAGTGTGGGACGTTATCCGATCGGAATCGAGCAGCGTGGCCAGGAAGATTTTAAATGGTTACGTCATTTTGAAGTGAGCCTACCCTTTACTGCAACACTTACGATTCATTTTCCAAATCATGCCAAGCAGGTCATCATGAATGCGGCTTCACCCATGACTGCGCGTTCAACACGACTTTTTGCACCTATTTGCCGCAATTATGATAAAGATTTACCGGTTGAAGATGCCTATGCCTTTAATATGAAAATTTTCGAGGAAGATCGTGTGATTGTAGAAAATCAGAAACCTGAATATTTACCTCTGGACTTATCTTTAGAAGCGCATTTTCCGGCAGATCGGAGTTCAAGCATGTACCGAAAATTACTACGTAAACGGGGATTTAGTCCTTTATTTGCCGCTTAAAATTTTATTCAAAAGAAAGATTCACAATAAATAACCAGAGCTAGCGCTCCTCTGATATTTAAAATTACAGGATTATTAAATTTATTAGCTATATGTCGATGTAGGTCTCTAGCCAAACTCATTTTTGAATGAATTGGGTTATATAGTGATTTTTATCAGAATTGTTATATAGCCTCATAAGCCTTGTGTTCTGGTGAAGATAAGGACTTTTAGAACGATAAAGAACTTTAAGAAGATAAAATTAGTTTTTTATTAAAATAGGTATATAATAAATAAAATCACTTTATTTTACTATTTTAATAAAATTATGGATCAATATTGCACACTGCAGATTTATCAGGAAGATGAATGGCTTGATTGCGCTATTGTTGAGATTGTCGGTCAACAACAGACTGGATGGCAAGCAGCCACGCGAACATCATATCTGTTTGAATATGCTATTTCTTATATGGATTTAAGGGATGGGCATGCGCTAGCCTATCATTTACCGGTAAATGTGCAAAATACATTGCAATCTACCTGGCCGGCCTTCCTGATGGATTTGTTACCTCAAGGTTATGGTCGTAAAGAATTACTCCGTCAGCTTAATTTTTCTGAAAATACTCAGGAACAAGCAGACTGGGCGCTTTTAAAAGCGGGTGCAGGCAATCCGATTGGTAATTTACGGATTAAAGAGGCTTATGAATGGCTACAGGGGCAGTTCCCTGTTCAGCAGAATCATGGCTTTAGTCTGGACCAAGTCGTAGAACGTCAAGAAAAATTTATTGAATCCTTGGCCTCTTATGGACTTTTTATTGCCGGTTCTTCTGGTATTCAGGGCGAGTGGCCAAAATTACTGCTGACCCAAGGTCACGATGACCTGTTCTATCTGGATCACACGCTGACAGATGATCAGGTCAAACAGCATTGGCTGGTGAAATTCAGCCGTGGCAGCGATCAGAATTTAGATAAAATTTTGATGCACGAAGCCTTATATATGAAAGTTGCTCAGTACCTGGGACTTCGTGTTCATCAGGAACTGGAGCTGCATGGCAAGACTTTATTCATTCCTCGATTCGACCGTAAGGTGATCGACAGGAAGGTCGAAAGAATTGCTCAGGAAAGTATTGCTTCTCTGGGGGGAAAAGCCGGTTTTGGGGTAAGAATGACCCATAACCAGATCTGTAGCCTGCTGATGCAATGCTGTACTGAACCAAAACAGGAAATCTTTGAATATTTGAAGCGTGATCTTGCCAATGTCGCTTTAGGCAATAAGGACAATCATACCCGTAATACAGCGCTTCAACGTTTCAGTAATGGAATCATTCGACTAACCCCATTATTTGATTTTGCGCCGATGTGGCTACATCCAGATGGTATTGCCCGAACTACGCGTTGGGAGCGAGATGATCATGGTGGTATGCCAATTTGGCATTCAGTCATTGAACAGATCGCCGAAAGCACGATGATTGATCCACAAGAAATCAAAGCGGTATTAATCGAACAATTACCACTTTATCAGGGGTTACTCGAGCACATGCAACATCTGCAATTGGCACCTGAAATTCTGGAAAATAGCCAGTATCGAATTGATAATATTTGCCAACAATTGGAGGAGCTGAATTATGGATAAACGCTTCAAGCCACTGACTCCGATTCAACAGATGCAAAAGAGATTGTCTGTACTTGAAACCGTCAGTAACAATCCTGACTGGCCTTTTCATCAGGTTGCTCGCTTCATTCGTACCGAGTTGCACCTCACACTCAACGATATGGCTAAAATTACCAAGATTGCTCCCCAGACTCTACAGAAAATGGAACAACCTGAAGGCAATCCAACACTCAAGTCTATGCAGAAATTACTGGATGCTTTTGGTTTAAAGTTAGAAATCAGGGTTAAATCCTGATGATAATCTGATGCTTTAATTGATATTTAGGGGAATTTTAGAGAAGAAGAATGACTTAACAACTGAAAATATGCCCTCCTCCAATCTGTTTATTGAGTCCTTGCTCTATCGCAGGAATCCCGGTTTAAATTAAACGCGGGATTCACTGGAGGCTGATATTTTCTTATCAGTTTTTTAATGAATACGTTTACTTTTTAAACGTCATTATGAAGAAATATCAACACAGAGATATTTCATTTCAAGATATTCATCCATACCGAATTTGGACCCTTCACGGCCTAATCCTGATTGCTTGACTCCACCAAATGGCGCAACCTCATTAGAGATAGCTCCGGTATTGATTCCCACCATACCGTATTCTAAGGCTTCGCCTACACGCCACTGACGTGCTGTACTTTGGCTAAATACATAGGTGGCCAGACCGAATTCCGTATCGTTCGCCATCTGAATTGCTTCTTCTTCAGTCTTGAAGCGGAATAACGGCGCCAACGGTCCAAAAGTTTCTTCTTTTGCAATACGCATCTGTTGGGTGACTTCAGTCAGAAGCGTTGGTTCGAAGAATGTACCGCCCAGATTTGAGCGCTGTCCACCGGTTTTCACCTGTGCGCCTTTGCTCACTGCATCTGCAATATGTGATTGCACTTTTTCAATCGCAGCCTCATCAATTAATGGACCTTGGGTAGAAGCTTCATCCCGGCCATCCCCGACTTTCAGCTTGGCAACAGCAGCCACCAGTTTTTCTACCAGTGCATCATAAATGCCATCTTGTACATAAATCCGGTTCGCACAAACACAGGTCTGCCCACTGTTCCGGAATTTACTGGCCATGATGCCCTGTACCGCCTGTTCAAGATTGGCGTCATCAAAGACCAGAACCGGTGCATTGCCACCAAGTTCTAAAGACAGTTTTTTGATGGTCGGTGCACATTGCTGCATCAGGATACGGCCGACTTGAGTCGAACCGGTAAAGCTTAACTTTTTCACAGTTTCGCTTTCACATAAGACCTGACCCACTGCAACCGCATCACCACTAACATGCAGCAATACATCTTGTGGCAAACCTGCGCGCAAGGCCAAAACTTCAAGCGCATAGGCGGTTAAAGGTGTTTGTTCAGCCGGTTTAACCAGCATGGAACAGCCAGCAGCCAGAGCTGGCGCGGCTTTACGGGTAATCATCGCCGCCGGGAAATTCCATGGCGTGATCGCAGCTGTTACCCCAATCGCCTGTTTAACGACCAATAAACGCTGATGGGCAAGCGTTGGTGTCAACACGTCACCATCAATACGGCGCGCCTGCTCGGCAAACCAGCGGATAAAGGAAGCGGCATAACCAATTTCACCACGCGCCTCAGCCAGTGGCTTACCCTGTTCAGCAGTCAGAATCTGAGCCAAAGATTCTTTATGTTCCTGCATCAGATTGAACCAGGCCCAAAGCACATCCGCACGTTCGAGGGCTGTCTTGGTTTTCCAGGCTTTTTGGGCTTGCTGAGAACGAGCTATCAGCTGTTCTACAGATGTCCGGTCATGGGATTTTACCCAGGCCAAAGTGGCTTGGGTTGCTGCATCTTTGACTTCAATATATTCATCCGTGGCAGGCTGATCGAAGCTGATATCAGGATGCTGTAATAAATCTCTATATTGCGCTTGAAGCATGATCATTACTCTTTTATTAGGCTGCGACAGACAGTGCAAACCCTTGTTTCAAGATAGCCAATCCCGCACGGAACTGTTCTGCCGGAATCGTGAGCGGGTATAGGAAACGGATTACATTACCATAACGACCGCAGGTCAGGATTAACAGACCATTTTGCATGGCATGGTTTTGTACAGCTTTTGCCTGTTCCGCAGTTTCAAGCTCAACCGCCACCATTGAGCCCAGTGCACGAATATCTTTGACCATGCTAGATGACATTTTCAGTTCATGTAAAACATCAACCAGTTCTGCGCCTAGATCATTCGCTCTTTCACAAAGACCTTCTTCTTCAATGATATCCAGTACCGCATGGGCAGCCGCAACAGCAACCGGGTTACCGGCATAAGTACCGCCCAATCCACCTGGATTTGGTGCATCCATGACTTCAGCACGACCTACAACGCCTGAGATCGGGAAACCGCCGCCTAGACTCTTGGCCATTGTAATCAGGTCTGCCTTGGTCTCATAATAATCCATCGCAAACAGTTTACCTGTACGCGCAAAACCAGACTGTACTTCATCAGCAATCAGTAAAATGCCGTTTTGATCGCATAATACACGCAAGCGTTTCAGGAATTCTGCTGGCACCACATTAAAACCGCCTTCGCCTTGTACAGGTTCAAGCACAATTGCTGCTACGTCATGCGCAGCAATATCTTCTGCGAAAATGTCTTCAATGCTTTGAATTGCATCATCAACACTAATGCCTTTGGATTCCACCGGATAACGGGCATGGAAAACACCACCAGGCATCACCCCAAAGTCGCGTTTATAAGGTGCAGTTTTACCGGTCATGGCCATCGTCATAAATGAGCGACCATGGAAACCATTGCCAAAAGTCACGATGCCATGACGGCCAGTATGGGCACGGGCAATTTTAACTGCATTTTCGACAGCTTCAGCACCAGTCGAAAAGAATGAGGTTTTTGCAGCACCTTGGATGGGAGCGCGTGCATTGATACGTTCTGCCAGAGCAACGTAACTCTCGTATGGTACAACCTGATAAGCCGTATGGGTAAATTTGGTTAATTGTTCAGTGACCGCAGCAATAATTTTAGGGTGACGATGGCCAGTATTCAGTACGGCGATTCCGCCCGCAAAGTCGATATATTGATTGCCTTCTGCATCCCAGATGGTCGAGTTTTCTGCTTTTTCCGCGTACCATTGACACATGACCCCAACACCACGTGGTGTCGCCTGCTGTTTACGTGCATTCAGTGCTGAGTGTTTACTGTCCATTTTGTATCCTCATTCTTGATTCATACGTTGTAAATTTTGCTATCCGGATCTTTGGATAGAAATTTGCCAAAGACTGGCTGATATGGTTCATTTTGCGCTTTTATACGTATGAGACGAGAGCCACTTTGCAGCAGATCGAAGGAGCCAATTGGTCTAGTTGAAATTAGTAAAAGAGTCAAAATATAAAATTATTTTATTTATAAACAAGTATTTATTTTTTTAATAAAAATTGGCTCCTTTTTAAATAAAGAAGCCAATTTAAAAATCCATTGCGAAAATTTAGGATAGGTCATCATGGATTAAATCCATTCATTTTTATGGATTAATCCATCTTGCAAAAACTTCGCTTAACCCGGATAGATGCCGCGTTCCTGACGCGCCATTAAAATCCGCTCACAGGCCAGAATATAAGCGGCTGTACGCAAAGAACATCCGGCCTGGACTGATTTTTGCCATACATCCTGTACCGCATTTTTCATGCTGGCATCCATACGCTGATTAATCTCTTCCTCGGTCCAGAAATAACTGGCCAAATCCTGAACCCATTCAAAATAGCTGACCGTCACGCCACCCGCATTGCATATTACATCTGGCACCACGGTAATATGACGCTCACTCAGAATTTCATCCGATTCAGTCAAAGTGGGACCATTGGCACCTTCCAGAATCATTTTGGTCTGAATATTTTGCGCGACCTGAGTATTAATCACACCTTCCAGCGCTGCCGGAATAAAGACTTCGGCAGGAATGGTCCAGAAAGCTGATGCAGAAATTTCATCGCTGGTAGAAAATCCCTGAATTTTATGGTGGGCATTTGAGTATTCAAGCAGCTTTTTAATATCAATCCCCTCTTTCTGATACATGGTGGCAGAATGGTCCTGAACACAGATCACTTTGCTGCCATTTTCCTGGAAAAGCAGCGCAGCTTCACTGCCCACATTACCGAAACCCTGTACACAAACCCGAGCATTTTTTAAATCCAGACCGATTTGCTGGGCAACTTCACGACCGCTAATAAATACGCCGCGACCTGTAGCTTTACTGCGGCCTAAAGACCCCCCTAAATGAACCGGCTTTCCGGTCACTACACCAGTAATCGTAGAACCCGCATTCATGGAAAACGTATCCATCATCCAGGCCATGATTTGCGGATTGGTTCCAACATCCGGCGCCGGAATATCTTTTTGCGGTCCAATAATTAAATTGATTTCTGCCGTATAACGTCGGGTCAAGCGTTCCAGTTCGCGCTTGGAAAGCTGGCTCGGATCAACTCGCACACCGCCTTTGGCACCGCCAAAAGGTAAATTTAGAGCAGCACATTTGATCGTCATCCAGGCCGACAGAGCCATCACCTCATCTAAATTGACATCTGGATGAAAACGCACGCCGCCTTTGCCTGGACCGCGAGTTAAATTGTGCTGAACACGATAGCCTTCAAAATGCTGAACCGTACCATCATCCATGATGACCGGAACATCGACAATCAAACTGCGCTTTGGGCGTCGCAGCATGTCCAGTCGTTCACTCAGCTCACCCAGATAAGGCGCTACTTTATCCAGTTGCTTAAGATAATTGTTCCAGGCCGTTGTACCTTGCTCGGTATAGGTCAATCCTTTCATCATCATGTTCATTCTATGATCCTTTTGTTATATGCAGTCGTATGTCCTGGCGGCTGCAACACATCTCTATTCAGCTGTTATGGCAATCATTGCTTGATTCAGGTCTTAGTTCAGCGAGCTCCAAACAAAATCAGTGTCTAGATTTTCCGCTTTAGTTTTAATCGGTATCTGTGTATATTGCCTGCCCGCCTGTATGCTCGCATTCAAGCCGCAGGTACATGATCAAAACGCATACAAGACACTTTACAATGACTGCCTGATCAGACTATTTTGCACCTAGCAATACCGCTCTCACGAGAGCCATTTCAAATTTGTAGGAGAGAGCCAATTGCGTAGCTTGCTTGGAGATTATTTACTGCAGCGATTGCAGCAAGATGTCACAGGAACATTACAGATGCGCCTGTTCCGCTGCTTGCGTAACGCGATTATTGATAGCGTATTGGCTCCCAAAACCCGCTTGCCTGCATCGCGTGATCTGGCCAAAGAAATTCAGGTATCGCGTAATACGGTTTTAAATGCCTATGAACAATTACAGGCACAGGGCTATGTGGATGCCCGTACCGGTCAAGGCACCTGGGTAGTAGAGAAATTACCCGAATCCTTTTTAGTGAAGGCAGAACAGAATTCTCCTACTATTCCGGAAAAAAAAGCGCAGCAAAATTACAATCTGTCGCAACGCGGTTCCTACTTGCTCGGTTATTCCGCAGCTTCGCCTTATCAATGGGGAGCCTTTGTACCGGGCGCACCCGATGTAACCGAATTTCCGCATCATATTTTCAGCAAAATCCAGACACGTTTGAGCCGTGAACCTCAAGTCAACAACCTGATTTACAGCAATGCCGGTGGCTCCCTGGAACTACGTCAGGAGCTGGCAGAATATCTGAAAATTGCCCGTTCAGTGCAGTGCGATGCTGATCAGATCATTATTACCGAAGGCACCCATCAGGCGATTGATTTGGTCTCGCGTACTTTAAGCGACATAGGCGATGAGGTCTGGATCGAAGATCCAGCCTATTGGGGCGCGCGTAATATTTTACGAATTAATGGCGTCAATCTACGTTCCTTACCGGTGGATCAGGAAGGGATTATTCCCGATCTGCATCCCAAGAAAACACCTAAACTGATTTTTGTGACGCCGTCGCATCAGTATCCTTTGGGCTCACATTTAAGTTTAGAACGGCGCAAACAGTTAATTGCACTGGCACGCCAGCACAATAGCTGGATTGTTGAAGATGATTATGACAGCGAGTTCAGGTTCTCGGGCCAGCCCTATCCTTCTTTACAAGGTTTAGAGCCGGATTCTCCGGTGATTTATATGGGGACGTTCAGTAAGACGATTTATCCGGCCCTGCGTATTGGCTATTTAGTGGTACCAAAACAGCTCTTTTCTTCATTGCGAATTGTAGCTTCGGAACTTTATCGTGGTGGTCACTTAATCGATCAGCAAACACTGGCTGAATTTATCCGTGAAGGACATTATGAAGCGCATATCCGACGGATGCGTTTATTGTATGGCAAACGCCACGCTTTTTTAATTGACCTGATTCGCCGACATTTAGGTGAAGATTTTCTGCATGAATACAATACCGCCGCCGGTTTGCATCTGATTTTAAAATTGCCCAGCAGCAGTGATGATGTCTTGATTGCATCCAAAGCGCTTGAACTGGGAATCAAGGTCAGAGCCTTATCGCAATACTATACCAAACATTATTCCACCCGGCAGAAAGGATTATTACTGGGCTTTGCCTGTGTGAGTGAACAGGAAATTCTGGTGGCTTTCGGGATATTGTTAAAGTGCTTGCGCGAGCATGGGATCCGCACTTTAACTTAGTAAAAACTCAGGGATCAATACAATTATATTTTTAAAATCAAAAAGCTTTTAATTTATTTTTAAAGGGAACGTAAACCTGCTTTTAGCCTGATATTTTAGGTAGGCTTTATTTTTCTGTAAATATTGCCTGCTTATATTTTTTATCTCTTAAGCCAATTGGCTCCTTTGAATTGCTCAAAAATGGCTCTCGTCACTTTACAACAAAAAAGAGAAATTAACCGCATACATGAACAGCATGTAACCGTACTTTAATCAAAGTGTGATCCTGTCTATAGGGCTACAAGGATTCATTTTATTAAGATTAACTTAATATTGGTCAAGCACTGATGAATTCGGTTACAGTTTCAAAGGATAAGATAGCGTAAGCCAAATAAGGAATTTTATTGCCGCTACGCTATTGATATTAAGGGAAATTATATGGCAGAACATCAACATTTCTCCAATTCCGAATCATCAAACGGCTTAAAAAACGGACTTAAATCACGCCATCTCACCATGATTTCAATTGCCGGTGTCATTGGTGGAGCACTCTTTGTCGGCTCCGGTAATGTCATCTATTCTGCAGGACCGGCTGCACTCATTGCCTATACTCTAGGTGGAATATTAGTTTTACTCATCATGCGTATGCTGGGAGAAATGGCGGTACTGAATCCCGACAGTGGTTCATTTTCAACCTATGCGGATCGTGGAATCGGGCGCTGGGCTGGATTTTCTATCGGCTGGTTATACTGGTCTTTCTGGACGTTGCTCATGGGCTGGGAAGCCTTTGTTGCCGGGAAAATCCTAAATAGCTGGTTTCCATTTATCCCGATCTGGGGCTATATGCTTCTGGTCACTGTAGCACTGGTCTGGATTAATCTCCGTGACGTAAAAAACTTTGGTGAATTCGAGTTCTGGTTTGCCCTGATCAAAGTTATTGCCATTGTACTGTTTCTGGTGTTTGGTAGTTTGGCCGTGATGCACCTGTGGCCTTGGGGCGATGCCTCTATGCTCGGTGGTACAACTCATCTAACCGCTCAAGGCTTTATGCCTAATGGGTTTTCATCGGTGATCACGGCCTTATTGGGTGTAATGTTTGCTTATATGGGAGCAGAGATTGTCACCGTAGCAGCAGCTGAAACCAAAGATCCAGCCAAGGAAATTCGTAAGGCCGCTAATTCAATTGTATGGCGTATCATTTTATTCTATGTCGGTTCAATGTTGATTACGGTTTGCCTGATTCCACACAATAATCCTTTATTGAAAGATCCGACCTGGGGTACGTATAGCGTAGCGCTTACTGCACTCGGTATTCCCGAAGCACGCCATATTGTTAATTTTGTCGTGCTCACCTCGGTATGTAGCTGCTTTAACTCCGCACTTTATACCTGTTCACGCATGGTCTATTCCCTCTCGAAACGTGGAGATGCACCAAAGAGTTTCGGTTTAACCAACCGCAATAACAGCCCATGGGTAGGTGTCATCTTTTCAAGCCTGTTTTCTTTCGTGGCGATTTATCTGACTGCCACCGAAAGTATGAATATTTATGATGTCTTGATGTTAGCGACTGGTACCGTATCTTTATATGTCTATCTTGCTATTGCCATTTCTCAGCTTAAGTTACGTAAAAAACTGGAAGCTGAAGGACAAAATATTCCATTCAAGATGTGGTTATTCCCATGGCTCACTTATCTGGTCATTATCTTTATTGTCGGCGCTTTAATTACCATGATTATTGAAGGAACCTATTTTAAAGAAGTGGTTTATACCAGTGTGCTTGCATTATTTATTGTGGGCTTAGGCATCTGTGCACAAAAGTTTAACTGGGGTAAAGCCTCAGCCAAAAAGGAAAAGGCAGCACAGGCCAGAATTAATTTAAGTGATAATCTTTAATTTATTTCTATAGAAATTTTTTAAACACATCAGAATGAATAAATAAATGGAGAGTTAAAAAACTCTCCATTTATTTTATATACAAGCCCAGTAAAAAAGGCCTATGTATGTCTAGATTTTAAATCTCCGTTGATACCTCACCTTTCCTAATCAAATTTCACCTTTCAAGACCACCTCAGCTATCAAAGTGTAGCCAGAAGCTGTTTCATCAGCTTTTTCTGTTCTGGTTGCTCAACCTAATCCGTTTCAACGAATAATTGATAAATCTCGAATACATTCTGTTATGAAATGTTGAGTCCAGCCTCATTTTGCCTAAAAGCTTCTAATATATTTTTTCTTATATGGCCACAATCATTGGAATTGGAAAAGATATGAATCATTATCCTGAAACCCCAGCTTCAACTGAAACACAAGACCATCAACCGGGTGTGCAAACCAAAATGGACCCTGCACCGGAAATTATTAAACCGCATTATAAAGGCAGTGAAAAATTAAAAGGCAAAGTTGCCTTGATTACTGGTGGTGATAGCGGAATTGGCCGTTCTGTATCGGTCTTATTTGCTCGCGAAGGTGCCGATATTGCCATTTGCTATCTGGATGAAGATCAGGATGCACGGGACACCAAAAAAATGGTGGAAGATGAAGGCCGCCGTTGTCTGCTGATTCAATGTGATTTACAAGATCAAGATGAAATCAAGAAAATGGTGGAGCAGACCCTTCAGGAATTTAAAACGATTAATATTCTGGTCAATAATGCCGGGGTTCAATACCCGAAAGAAAGTATTACCGATATCTCGCCCGAGCAATTACTTAAAACATTTAATGTTAATATTCTGTCGATGTTCCACCTGACTCAGGCGGTGATTCCGCATATGCAAGCAGGTGACAGCATTATCAATACCACCAGTATTACCAGTTATCACGGACATGATCAGCTGATTGACTATGCCAGCACGAAAGGTGCCATCACTACATTTACCCGAAGCCTTTCCACCAATTTATTGAAAAATAAAACCGGCATTCGTGTCAATGGTGTCGCGCCAGGGCCAATCTGGACACCATTAATTCCGAGCAGTTTTGATGAAGAACAGCTTAAAGATTTTGGTAAAAGTACCCCAATGGGCCGCATGGGCCAGCCAAGTGAAGTAGCACCGGCGTATTTATTTCTGGCCAGTGAAGAAGCCAGCTATATTTCAGGTCAGGTGATTCATGTGAATGGCGGCAGTATTATTAACGGCTAATCTGGCACAGAAGATAGCGGTTCTAGCTGACCGTTATCTTCATCTATTTAATCTTTAGATTTTCATATTTTAAAAAATTAGGTTTTTATAAAATGATTCCAACAAATACTTACCCTTGTAAAAATAAGCTCTTGTTATAGTAATTTCAGCCAAACCTGATGAGGATATTAAGATGCCTAGAGGTGACAAATCAGCCTATACCGATAAGCAGAAACGGCAGGCCGAACATATTGAAGAAAGCGAAAAAGAACGTGGTCATTCTGAAGAAGAAGCCGAACGTATTGCCTGGTCAACGGTCAATAAACAAGATGGGGGCGGCAAGAAAAAGAAAACGTCTCATTAAGCAAAATTCATATTCATGACGCTATAATAGGACACATCTAAAGACTCTCTATAATTAAATTATAGAGAGTCTTTTAGCATCAGCTTTAAGTAATATTTTCGATACGCTGCTGAGTCCATGCTGGCCAGAGCTTTTCCAGTGTTTGTTCAAATTTTGCATTTTCGGTTCGCCATTGTGGATTTTTGTCCTTATCGATAATCAGTGCACGAACGCCTTCAATAAAGTCGCCCTGCTCTAACCAGACATCTTGTAAGTCCCGTTCCAGCTGCATGCATTTTTCTAGCGACAAATTCTGTCCAGCTTGCTGTAACTTCAGGCTGGTTTGCTTGGCCATAACCGGACGCTGCTGCAAAATGGTTCGCATCTTATTGGCCCAGTCCTGATCAGTTGAATTACTTGTATGAGCAAGACTCTGTTCAATCTCCTCCAGGTGTTGATAGCCAAAATGCTGATTAATTAGATCTGCACGTTTTTGCAGCTCACTTTCCACCGGATGCGTAATATAGGAACTAATGACCTTTTGAATCTCAATCGGGTTTAATACCGGTGCTGCAATCAATGCTGCTTCTAATTCAGCAAAACGCTCACTCGGCACATGATAATCCACCAGATCCAGATACAGCGCATCACTGCTACTGATTTGCTCACCAGTCAATGCCATATAGACACCGACTTCATCCAGTCGGGACAGAAAATGGGTAGCACCGACATCGGGGAAAAAACCAATCGCAGTTTCTGGCATGGCAAAACGTGATTTTTCACTCGTAACTTTGATATGACAGGCTTGAGCCAATCCAAAGCCTCCGCCCAGTACATAGCCATCCATCATCACGATCACGGCCTTTGGAAAATTACGCAAGGTGCTCAGCATCTTATATTCAGTGGCAAAAAAATCCTGATATTGGGTATTGCCGGCCTGATAGCTGTCATACAGATAGCGGATATCTCCTCCGGCACAGAACGCCTTGGGACTGTTGGAATTGATCAGAACCGCTTGTACCTGTGGTTCATGCAGCCACTGATCGAGTTGCGCCTGAATGCCCTGAATCATCGCCAGGGTTAAGGCATTTAAATGGCTGGTGCGGTCCAGGCTGATAATGCCCAGCCCCCCTGCGACCCGAATCGCTAAATTATTTTCATCACTCATTCTTTTTGTTCCTATTATGAATTTCTTATTGATGGGTAAATTTGGCTGGGCGTTTTTCCACAAAGGCCTGCATGCCTTCCTTTTGATCGGAACCTGCAAAAATGGAATGGAATACCCGGCGTTCAAAGCGCAGGCCTTCAGCCAGGCTCACTTCAAAGGCCCGATTAATTGATTCTTTAATCATCATCACGGCAGTAAGCGATTTTTCAGCAATTTTTTCGGCAGCTTGCAGGGTTTGCTCCAGCAATTCTTCCTTGGCAAATACCCGAGCCACCAAACCACTTTGCTCCGCTTCCTGCGCCCCCATCTGCCGTGCAGTCAGGCACATTTCCATGGCTTTGGCCTTACCAATCGCCAAGGTTAAACGCTGGGTACCACCAATGCCGGGCAACACGCCTAAGGTCACTTCAGGCAGACCAAATTTTGCATTATCAGCGCAGTAAATAAAGTCGCACATTAAAGCCAGTTCGCAACCACCACCCAAAGCATAACCACTCACTGCGGCAATTAAAGGTTTACGACGCTGCGCAATTCGATCGGCCAGACTGAAAAAATCATCCAGATAAATTTGCGGAAAATTCAGATCTGCCATTTCTTTAATATCGGCACCAGCGGCAAAGGCTTTTTCCGAACCGGTAATCACAATACAGCCAATTGCCGGATCTTTTTCCAGCTGATCCAGTGCCTGATTGACTTCAACAATCAGCTGGTTATTCAGTGCATTTAACGCTTGTGGGCGGTTTAAAGTAATTAGGCCGACCCCGTTACGCTGTTCGAGTAAAATCGTTTGCCATTGCATGAGATAAATCCTTTTAAAATTAGAGGCTGCGTGCAATCACCAAGCGCTGAATATCGCTGGTGCCTTCATAAATCTGACAAATCCGCGCATCCCGATAAATCCGCTCAATCGGGAAATCTTTGAGATAACCGTAGCCGCCAAAAATCTGCAGCGCTTTGGAGCAGACACGTTCTGCCATTTCTGAAGCAAATAGCTTGGCCATGGAGGCTTCGGTTAAACAGGCTTCACCGGCTTCTTTTTTGCGTGCTGCAAAATGCACCAGTTGCCGTGCCGCTTCAATTTCAGTCGCCATACTGGCCAACCTGAAAGAAATCGCCTGCTGTTCAAAAATAGGTTTGCCAAAAGCCACGCGGTCGTGCGCATAAACAGTGGCTTCTTCCAATGCGGCACGTGCCAAGCCAACCGCCTGTGCGGCAATGCCGATCCGACCACCTTCCAGATTAGCCAAGGCGATTTTTAAACCTTCGCCTTCGGCACCGAGTCTTAAACTTTCATGAATGCGGACATCAGTTAGGGCAATCTGACAGGTATCCGAAGCATGCAGGCCGAGTTTTTCTTCCACCCGAATGACTTCATAGCCAGGTGTGTCTCGCGGCACTAAAAATGCACTCATGCCTTTTTTGCCCGCAGCTGGATCAGTCACGGCAAACACAATAATCATTCCGGCATTGTGTCCTGAAGTAATGAACTGTTTGGCGCCATTCAGAATGTAATGATCGCCATCCTTGACCGCCCGAGTTTTAATCGCAGCAGCATCCGATCCGGTATGCGGTTCGGTTAAGGCAAAGGCACCAATCATTTCACCTTGCGCTAAAGGCTTTAAAAATTGCTGCTTTTGCTCTTCCGTGCCGAACTTGAAAATCGGCACACAACCCACCGAGTTATGTACGCTCATAATCGCGGATGTTGCACCATCAGCCGCAGCGACTTCTTCTAAGGCCAAGACATAAGCCAGCGTGCCTGTGCCCGAACCGCCCCATTCTTCCGGAATCAGCATGCCTAAAAAACCCAGCTCTCCCATTTGGGCTAAGGCCTGTTTAGGAAAGATGCCTTTTTGATCCCACTCGCCGGCAAAGGGTTTAATCTGTTCCTGGGCGAAGCTTTTTGCCATGTCCTGAATCAGTTGTTGTTCTTCCGTTAATTGCATGGATTCTTCCTTCAATCTCTTTATTTAATCTTCTTATTCAATCTGTTGGCTTTAGCTGTTATGCGGTCTTGGCTTGCTGCTTGTTGATTTCCTGATTGCGCAGTAAAAAGCGTTGAATTTTACCGCTTGGGGTTTTGGGCAATTCGGTCACAAATTCAATCAGGCGCGGATAGGCATGTGCAGACAAACGCTTTTTCACAAATTGACCCAGTTCTTCTTCCAGATGGGTCGAAGCTGCAAAATTATTCGCCAGAATCACAAAGGCTTTAATCACTTCGGTACGCTCAGGATCAGGCACGCCAATGACTGCTGCTTCAATCACGGCATCATGTTCCAGCAAGGCACTTTCTACATCAAATGGGCCGACCCGATAGCCTGACGTTGTAATGACATCATCACTACGTCCAACGAAGCTCATACTGCCATCAGCATGGATTTCCGCGGTATCACCGGTTAAATAGTAGTGGCCGACAAAGGGAGATTTACGGCTTTCTTCATAGCCAGAGAACCACATCATCGGCGATTGGCTGATATCAACCGCTAAGATTCCCGGGACGTCAGCCGCTAATTCATGACCCTGTTCATCGACAACGGCAATTCGGTAACCCGGGCTGGCAAAGCCTGCCGAACCTGAACGGACCGGATGTTCCAGGGCATGATGATTACACACCACCATCCCGACTTCAGTCTGGCCATAATGGTCATAAATCGGTACATCCAGCACCTCTTTAAACCAGCGGATCACTTCCGGATTTAACGGTTCACCCGCACTGCTGACGACACGTAATTTACCGCGCAGTTTTGCCATTTGAGCAGGATCGGCTGCCATCATCATGCGGTAAGCGGTCGGTGCACCAGCCAGATTGGTAATGCCATATTCCTTAACAATGTCGCAGACACTTTCCGCATTAAACCCACCTTCATAAAACAAGGTCGAGTGTCCAAGTATTAAGGGGCCAGTAATCGCGTAATACAACCCGTAGGCCCAGCCGGGATCGGCAATATTCCAGAAAGCATCTTCAGGAGTCAGACCAATGGCATTTTGCATATAGCTTGCAAAAGCAATCAGCGCTTTTAAAGGGACTTTAAGCGGTTTCGCTGGTCCAGTGGTGCCCGAGGTAAACATCAATAAAAATGGATCATCAACATTCAGGATCTCCAGCTCACAAGCTTCAGCCTGACGGTTTAATACCGTCCAGAAGCTGAGGTCGTGCGGATAGCGCTCTGCCTCAGTTTCGGCATGTACCGTCACAATCGGTGGACAGTTGCTGATCTCGGATAATTTGTCCCGATTCGCCAGATCAGTCACCACCAGCTTGCTTTGCGCCAGCTGAATACGATGCTCGATGGCTTTGGGACCAAAGGCCGTAAATAAGGGTTGATAGACAGCACCAATCCGCCAGGTTGCCAAAATAGTAATGATCAACTCGGGAGTACGTGGTAATAATCCGGAAACGCGGTCGCCTTTACCAATGCCTTGAGACTTTAAAAAGTTGGCAAACTGGCTGGAATATTTTTTGAGTTCGGCAAAGCTATACTGTTCTTTACGGCCATCTTTACCATGCCAGTACAAGGCAATGGCATCGGAATTGGCATGACGGTCACAGCATTCATAACAGGCATTTACTGCCTGCATTGAACCGGAGAGATACTGGCTTGCAACCGTGTTTAAATCAAAGTCTTGAACCGTTGTTTGATAATCTAACATGTTAAACCTCAGCCTGAATTTATCGTTATTACTGACAAGGTGTAATTATTGAAGCGAATCCTTGCTCCATCTAATCTTTTAAGTTTTAAGCAGGTGGCGTGGTGTATTGATGCATGATGCTGGAGAAGTCCAGATGGGCATCACCTTCCTGACACAGTTGTTGATAGAGTTTCTGTACCATGCTGCCAAGTACCACCGGCTGATCCACCTGTTGCGCGGCATCGACAGCCAGCCCCAAATCTTTGAGCATCAGTTGTGCGGCAAAACCGTCGGTATAACCCCGCGATGACGGCGCATTGACACAAATATCGGGCCACGGATTATAAATTTCAGAACTCCAGCAACGTCCGGTGGAACTGTTAATCACGCCAGCCAAGGCCTGTGGATCAATGCCCAGTTTGGCACCGAGTGCCATCCCTTCTGCAACCGCAGTCATGGAAATCCCCAGAATCAGGTTATTACAGATTTTTGCCACCTGTCCTGTTCCCACCGCACCACAATGCACCAGATTTTTACCCATACAGCCGAGAACAGGTTTAACGGCCTCAAAGGTGGCATCATCTGCGCCGACCATAAAGGTTAAAGTGCCATCTTTGGCACCTAAAGTACCGCCGGATACCGGTGCATCACAGACGCGAATCTGCTTGGCCTGCGCTGCTGCGGCAATCTCCTGAATGGTTTGCGGGTCAATGGTACTGCTGTCGATACATAAGCTGCCCGCTTGAAGCACCTCCAGAATACCGTGTTCACCCAAATAGACTTCACGCACATGCTTGGCTGCAGGCAACATGCTGACCACGATCTCCGCCTGCTTCGCGGCAGCTTGTGGACTGTCGCAGACCACACCGCCAGCTTCTGCAAAATGCTGTAAAGCCACTGCACTTAAGTCATAACCAAAAACCTGATGACCGGACTTGAGCAAGTTTTGCGCCATGGAGCCGCCCATGTTGCCTAAACCGATAAATGCAATCTTCATGCTGATGCTCCTTAACGCAGACTGATTGTGGTATTGACACCAGTGGTTTCCTGGTCATCTTCAAACCAGCGGCTGGTAATGGTTTTGGTCTGGGTATAGAACTGCACCGCCTGTTTGCCATAAGGACCGAGATCACCCAGTTTTGAACCGCGTGAACCGGTAAAACTGAAGAAAGGCACAGGTACGGGAATTGGAATGTTAATGCCCACCTGACCGATATCAATCTGGTTCTGGAAGGTACGTGCCGTATTGCCATTTTGGGTAAACAGTCCAACGCCATTACCAAACGGATTGGCATTAATCAGTGCAATCGCCTGTTCCAAAGTATCGACATGCATGATTGCCAGTACCGGACCAAATACTTCTTCTTTATAAATGCGCATATCGGTCGTGACCTGATTAAAAATCGTTGGCCCGACAAAATTACCTTGTTCATAGCCTGGAACCTGTACATCACGGCCATCCAGCAGCAGTTCTGCACCCTGTTCAACACCACTGTTAATTAAATCGATGACACGCGATTTGGCACGGGTTGAAATCACTGGTCCAACATCGGTATTCGGTTCATGCCCGGCATTTACCTTTAAGGTTTTGGTTTTATTGACCAGTTCATCGACCCAGTGCTTGGTCTCACCGACCATTACCGCCACGGAAAGTGCCATACAACGTTGACCTGCTGCGCCAAAAGCTGCACCGACCAAGGCATTTAAGGTCTGTTCTTTATTCGCATCTGGCATCACCACCACATGGTTTTTGGCGCCCATCATCGACTGCACACGCTTGCCGTGTTGGCCTGCAAGGTTATAGACATGCGTGCCGACTGCAGTCGAACCGACAAAAGAAATCGCCTTGATATCGCGATGGGTACACAGTAGATCGACCACTTCTTTGCCGCCATGTACCACATTCAGTACGCCTGCCGGCACACCTGCCTGAATCGCTAACTCAACCAGCATCATGGTCGATAGTGGATCCTGTTCAGAAGGCTTTAAGACAAAAGTATTGCCGCAGACAATCGCCATCGGGAACATCCACAGTGGAATCATCGCCGGAAAGTTAAACGGGGTAATTCCTGCACAGACACCCAAGGGTTGCTGCAAAGTATAGGTATCGACACCGCGTGCCACACCTTCAATATACTCACCCATTTGTAGTGAACCGATCGAACAGGCATGCTCCACCACTTCTAAACCACGCTGGATATCACCTTCGGCATCAGCCAGGGTTTTGCCCTGTTCCGCCGTTAAGACTCGGGCGATACTTTTTAGGTTTGTACGAATCAGATCCTGCAGTTTCAGCATGATTCGCATACGTGCCTGGATCGGGGTCTGGCGCCAGCTGGCAAATGCATTTTGTGCAGCAGCAATGGCGGCATTAACTTCTTCTGCGGTAGCAAAAGGCACTTGGCCCAAGATTTCCTGAGTGGCAGGATTAACAATATCTTGCCAATGGCTGGTTCTTGATTCGACAAATTCACCATTAATGAGGAGTTTTGCGGTGGTGAATCCGGTACTTTGCTGTGGATGAGAAATGGCGTTCATGGTCGCTCCGTGCTGGTTTGTTATTGTCGTTGTATCTGCCTTTACTGGCTTTTATTTGACGTATAATTTTTACGCTGTTTCAGCAGACTAACAAAGAACACTTTGACCACCAATAGAAATTGGTGCACGATGGTTGTGCAAATATGCACAGGAATTTAACAGGATGTTAAATAAAAAATGAAAGTAGATTGGGATCATTTACGCTTTTTTTTAGTTTTGGCGCGTGCTAAAACACTCACCAACGCAGCACGCTTAATCGGGGTTGAACATAGCACCGTAGCGCGGCGGATTCAGGCCCTGGAAAGTACTTTAGGTACGCAACTGTTTAAGCGCGAAGCCACCGGTTATGAACTAACCTCGGAAGGTCTGGCACTGGTGCCGCGTGTGGAACAGATGGAACAGTCCTTTATCCAGATTGACAAGCGCCACGACCCTTTGCAAGGTCGGGTCCGGATTGGTGCGCCAGAAGGTTTTGGTACGGCATTTTTAGCCCGTCTTTTGGCAGAATTTTCCCAGCATTATCCTTTGTTGACCATTGACCTGATTCCGGTGCCGAAGGCGATTAAACTTTCACATCGTGAAGCCGATATTGTGATCGCGATTGACCGGCCCAAATCTGGGCCCTATATCATTACTCGTTTGTCTAATTACTGTTTAAAGCTATATGGCAGCCAGCATTATTTACAGCAAAATCCGAAAATTAAAAAACTGGAAGACCTCAAACAGCATCGTTTTGTCGATTATATTGATGATCTGGTCTATAGCACTGCACTCTATTCGCTGGAACGTCTTCCCATGCAGGTCAGTGCCTGTTTTCGCAGTAATAGTATTCTGGCGCAGGAGATTGCGGTTCGTGCAGGGGCCGGACTGGCCATTTTGCCGAAATTTCTGGTCAATGATAAAAGCGAACTCAAAGAGGTTTTGGGTGATCAGGTCAGTTTTACCCATACTTTCTGGATGCTGACGCTGGTCGATCTGCAACATGAACCAAAAATAAAACTGGTCTGGGATTTCTTGCGTAAACAAGCTGATCTTCAGCAAGACCTGTTAATGGGCAGATGAGAGATCTTGAATACACTGTTCACGTTGCAAGCCTATGCACCTTAGTTAAATCAACTGAAACAACAACGTATCGATACAGCAAATGAACGTATCACAACATTCCTGACGTCCGTGACTTGTTAAATTAACAGTCGATCATTCGCGATGTTTAATGAGCTACAGGAAAATAATATGAAAATCTTGATGGTACTGACTTCACATGACCAGCTTGGCGATACAGGCAAAAAAACCGGCTTCTGGCTGGAAGAGCTGGCTGCGCCTTATTACACCTTTGTCGATGCAGGCGCAGAAGTAGTTTTGGCTTCTCCTGCAGGTGGTCAGCCACCATTAGATCCAAAAAGTAATGAGCCGGATGCGCAAACCGAAACCACCAAACGCTTTGAAGCAGATGAGGTGGCCATGCAGGCTCTTGCCAATACACATAAGTTGAGTGAAGTCTTAAATCAGGATTTTGATGCCGTGTTCTATCCGGGTGGTCACGGTCCATTATGGGATCTGGCCAAAGACCAGAATTCCATTTCTTTAATTGAGCAAACCTTGCAGGCAGATAAACCTGTTGCGCTGGTCTGTCATGCACCGGGGGTCCTGCGTGATGTGAAAGATTCCGAAGGCCGTGCTATTGTAGAAGGCAAGACAGTCACCGGTTTTAGTAATACCGAAGAAGACGGCGTGGGTTTGACAGACATTGTTCCATTTTTAGTTGAAGACATGCTGAAAGAAAAAGGTGGGAAATATTCCAAAGCTGAGGACTGGCAGGTATACGTGCAACAAGATGGTCTGCTCATTACCGGACAAAACCCGGCCTCTTCTGCTGCAACGGCTGAAGCCTTATTAAAATTATTAAAATAGACGTGATTCTAAAGTTTGCATTAAACCTTTAGATCATTTTCTTTGAAAAAGAAAAACCCTGAATGATGCAAGATTATTCAGGGTTTAATTTCTGTATATTCCCAGATTTAGTTCGCTTCAGCCGCTGTGGAGGCAATATGCTGTGCCAGTAATTCTCTGAGTTTAAACTTCTGGATTTTCCCGGATGGCGTCATCGGAATATCCTCCCAGATTTCCAGGCGCTCCGGAAGATACTGCATAGCCAGATTATGAGTTTTCAGGAAATCCACCAACTCATTGAAGCTTAAAGGTTGAGCAGGATCTTTCAGCTTGATGATTGCGCAGGCACGCTCACCCATTCGCTCATCTGCATAAGCCACTAAAGCCACTGTAGCGATATTCGGATGTTTATATAGCAATGACTCAATTTCTGCGACCGGAATATTTTCCCCGCCCCGAATAATCACATCTTTCTTACGTCCACAAATCCGGATATAGCCCTGCTCGTCCTGATAGGCAATATCGCCAGTATCAAACCAGCCTTCGGCATCCGTATCATTCAAATGTGGACGTCTTAAATAACCACCAAAATTTGAACAGGTGCGGATCATCAAACGCCCGGATTCATTCACGGCTTTGGTCTGACCTTTTTTATCCACGATCTTGATTTCCACACCTGGCAAAGCGATGCCATCAGTATTGAAAGAGCGTTCATCCTCATCTTCAGGTAGAGTCAGCGTCACCGCACCACATTCGGTCATACCCCAGGCTGATATGACTTTAACACCCAGAGTTTCCCGGGCTTTTTGTACCAATGGCCCCGGAATGGGTGCACCAGCACACAGGAAAATTTTTTAGTGAATCAACCTTGTCATGCTGTTCCGCCACGGTATTGGACAGGTCATTCAGGAATGGGGTCGAGGCCATGGTGAAATTCACCTGATGCTGATGAATTAGATCCACTGCTTTGGCTACATCCCAGCTTGGAAACATGGGACAACTTGCAAGCTGATTTCTTTGATTTTTATGGTCAGGCCTTAAATAAGCTGGCTTTTGATGATGTGATTACCCTGATTCATCTGCTCAATAAAGTAAATGATGGTTTAAAAAGTATTCATCTGCATAAAGAAACAGATCAGGAATAAACAAATAGAAATACAGCTTTAATTGATGAATATAAAAAAAGAGCCTGTATTCAGGCTCTTTTTTTATAAGTTGAAATTATGCTTTTTGTGGATCGTATTGACGGTCTTTGATGAATATCCCTGACACTGCACCACACAAGAAATAGGCACCGCCCATAATCAGGAAACCTAGGCCAATTGAACCACCGCTGGCTGCCGCGCCAATAATTGCAGGGGCAAACATGGCGCCAATACGGCCTGCATTATAAGCACCGCCTACCGCAGTACCACGAATCGAGGTGGCGAAGCTTTCTGTCATATAAGTGGCATTAATCGCATATGGAATACCATACAGGAATCCAAAGAAAATCAGCAGATAGGCAATGTTATCTGGTGTATTGAATAGCACAATCACGGGCAGGAAAATCGCCGTTCCAATTGCTCCAAACGAAAAGACAGCGCGTCTACCCAGACGGTCTGCAGCAAAGCCCGCCAGAATTTTTCCGAAAATCATGGCTACATAGGTACCAATCATATAGCCTGCCATGGATTTAAAATTCATGTGCAATTCAGATTCCAGATATGCCGGCATCCAGTTGTTTACGCCATAGTAGCCAAATTGCAGAAAACCGGCCGTAAAGATCCACAAAATAAACATTCTGCGATTCGCAGGATCCACGAAAATCTCTTTGACTGTGCTTTTTTTGGCGGGTTGCTGTGCTGTGATTTCAGCTGGGGCATATAGACGCTGCAAACGTGCACGCTGCCAGGATTCTGGCTCAGGAACCAGTTTCTGGATAAAAATCGCCATAACCGAGGGAGTAATGGCAATAAAAAACAGGGTTCGCCAGCCATATTCTGGAATGATCCAGCCTGCCAGTACAGTGGCCACAATATAACCGACGGTCCATCCTGCCTGTAAGGTACCTAAAACCGTGGTGCGATATTCAGTTGGAACATATTCAGCCATGAGCGTATTGGCTGCAATATATAAAGAGCCTATGCCAAAGGCAGAAAGAAAGCGTAAAACAGCAAATTGTTCAAAGTTTTGTGCAAAACCTAAGGCTGCGGTCAATATGGAAAATACCAGAATCGAAATGACTACGGTACGTACACGGCCCAGACGGTCACAGGCCCAGCCACCCATAAAGCCACCAATCGCCATACCTGCTAAGGTAAAACTGCCCAGTGTACCGGCCTGCAGATTACTGAGACCAAACTCTGCTTTCAGGCTATTTAAACTGAAAGACAGCAGCAACATGTCCGCGCCATCTACCAGTAAAGCCAGAAAGGCGAAAATAAAAGCAATTTGCTGCGTTCGTTTGGTCGTAGGTTTAATCTTTTCTAATTCTCTCGCTAAATCCGTCATATTTAAATCTCTGTTTTCCTATCCTTAGGTTTTCATGATCTTTTATATTTAAAGCTATTCCGCTAATGAATATGCTTTAAGGCTAATCCGTTTTTAATTCACTTGATTGACTCCTTTTTTAATCCTGTCTGGGAGATCGCTTTTTCCTTTTTATCAGTGACCTCTTGTTCTTCGTTCATACTTATATTTGCATCAGGCTAAAGAAAATAAGATGAATATTCATCATTTTAGATGTTTTATTTTGTTATACGAAATTTATTATCATAAAGTTGATTGTTCTTTCATTTTCATATAGCTTTAAAAAGAGGGATAAGAACGATATGTCATTTGAATATGATCGAACAGGGAGCGTAATAATGGGTGCCTTAACAGGATTTCGTGTACTGGATTTAAGCCGGATTTTGGCTGGGCCCTGGTGTAGCCAGATTCTGGCTGATCTGGGTGCAGAAGTGATCAAGATTGAAAAACCGGATCATGGGGATGATACCCGTATCTGGGGACCACCTTGGCTTAAAAATAATCAGCAGGAAGATACCCATGAATCGGCTTACTATCTTTCAGCCAATCGTGGTAAGTATTCGGTTGCCGTAGATTTATCTACCCCGGAAGGTCAAAGCATTATCAAGAAACTCGCAGAACAGAGTGATGTAGTGATTGAGAACTATAAAGCGGGTTCGTTGAAAAGATATGGTCTGGACTATGAAAGTCTGAGCCAGATAAATCCGCGTCTGGTGTACTGTTCCATTACTGGCTTTGGTCAAAATGGTCCGCGTGCGCAAGAGCCAGGTTATGACTTCATTGTTCAGGGTATGGGCGGCATGATGAGTGTTACGGGGGAACGTGATGACCTTCCAGGAGGTGGCCCGCAAAAAGCAGGTCTGGCCTTTGCCGATCTGACCACCGGCTTATATGCCGCAATTGCCATTCAGGCGGCTTTGTTGTCCCGTGAGAAAACCGGTGAAGGTCAGTATATTGATATGGCGCTGTTAGATACCCAGGTTGCTTCCCTCTCTGTTCTGGCCATGAATTATCTCACCTCAGGCAAAGTACCCGGTCGCTTCGGAAACGCGCATGCCAATATTGTGCCCTATCAGGTGTTCAAAGCCCAGGAAGGTGAATTTATTATTGCCTGTGGTAATGATCTGCAATTTCAAGCTTTGTGTCAGGCCGTTGGTCTGGCTAAGGTGGCAGAAGATCCTCGCTTCTTAAAAAATTCTGGACGTGTTACACATCGTGAAGAATTGACCACAGTTCTACAGGCTCATTTCTATACTAGACCGGCAAAAACCTGGGTGGATTTAATCCATGCGGTTAAAGTACCGGTAGGAATGATCAATGACCTGAAACAGACTTTGCAAGAAGAACAGGTATTGGCACGCGATATGGTGATTCAGATGCCGCATACTTTACGTGAAGATTACACCTCAATCGGTTCACCGATTAAACTCTCCAAGACACCGGTAGAATATAAAAAGGCCCCACCTTGTCTGGGTGAAGATACTGATGCCATTTTGAGTCAATATTTAAGTTCTGCTGAAATGGAAGAACTGAAAAGCAAAAAAGTTATCCAGCAGCGATAAGCCTGCAAGCAGTAAAAAAGGAATCTTGCGATCATTGCTGTCCCACAATTTTTCACAAGAGGAAGCTCATTTGAGCTTCCTCTTGTTTTATGGGTATTTTATCGGGTGAAAATAAAGCTTTTA
>NZ_JAMXXK010000018.1 GCF_024129735.1 Acinetobacter lwoffii
CATCCAAGGATTATCTCTTGAATTAAATAATTTTGCTGATTAATTTAAGATCAAATAAATTGTACGTTTTTTGATTTATGACGGAAGTCTAATGTTTTGAACTCAAAAACAAGTTGTATTAAACGTAGTATTGAATCAAGAACATTAATAATTGTAGAAAATGCAACAGCAGAACTTAATAAGAATTCTAGTTCTAGATGTTATATAAATGGGATGACTCCACTCAATGAAAGCGGCTCACAAATATGCTTCCCTATTTTACACCCTATTACGAATGAGGTAATTTATGTATTAACTGTTTCATGCAATAAGCAAAATTCATTTAAAAATGAAGATTTTGAATTCTATCAATGGCTTTTAGGTGTTTTCACTCAAAGACTATTATTAGAAATATCCCTAGAAATTTTGAAAAATAATTTTCAACGAGAAAACAGTCATGCAGCATAAAAATGAATTAGAAAATAAATCTCAAAAATCAACAAAGCCTGAAGAAACAGCTATGCAACAATTAGAGATTCAAAATTTAAAGAAAAGAATAGAGGAACTTAATAAAATTTTAGAACAGTTCTCTAAAAATAATGCTAAATCTAAATAACTAATATAGCTATAATCTTTGAAAATAAAAATTAATTTAGCTTTGTTATCCCTTTGTAATTTCAGTTGAAAAATCAACCAATAAAATCCTATTTATGAAGCACTTAATTTTTATAAATGTATGATCAAGCCTCTTTTTTCCTATTTCCTTAAAAGAGTTTATATGAACATGCTTAAAACAATGATCGCAACTGCAATCGTAGCGACTTCTGCATCTGCAATGGCAACTGAAGTTCAAGTTGCGCCAGCAACTGTTGTAACCAAAACAACCCAAACTGTTGCCAAAGAAGCTGCTGCACCTGTACAAGCGAAAGTTGAAGCGACTCAAGCGACTGTTACTGCAACTCAACAAGCGGCTGAAACTAAAGCTGAAGCAGTAAAAACAGAAGCGACGACTCAAGTAGAAACGGCTCAAGCTACAGCAGAACAACACGTTGAAGCTGCGAAAACTGAGGCAGTAGAAACCAAAGACGCGGCTGCTGAAAAAGCAGAAGTAAAAGCTGAGAAAAAAGGCTGGTTCTCTTGGTTTAAAAAAGCGGCTTAAGCTTTTTAAAAGCATAAAAAAAGATGTCAGCCTGACATCTTTTTTTGTTTTGGAGTGTCTTATTTAAGCTCAAGAATTTAAAAAAAATCCTCAATCTTTTATTTAAACCTTCTGCGCCAGCATCGTGGCAAAATGCTGTTTAATCCGCTGGCCCTGCTCATCGACACGGTATAGCTCACCGATATCTTCATTGTATTTCACAATATTCCAGCCCTCATAATACCCTCGCAACTCCCCCGGCTGAAAAGCAAATGGAAAATCGGCTTGTGCCGGAATATCTGGCGTATCCATGGCACAGACAATCAGGTTATAGCCACCCGGCACAGTCGCCTGCTGCATCTGTGCAATCAGCGGTGGAATGGTTTTCGCCTCAAGGAACATCATCACCACGGTACAGTAGATAAAGTCATATTGGCCTGCAATACTGGTATCCGTGTTAAGGTCGCGGCGCTGCACCTGCACATGATCAATCTGTTCCGTCTGTACAATCTGTCTTAAAGTCTGCAAACTGTTTTCGTTGACATCCCAAGCATCGACATTAAAGCCGTTCTGGCTTAAATAAAGCGCATTACGCCCTGTACCGCAGCCGACGTCCAGCGCACGACCACCTTTTAAATAGGGCATGGCGGCCAGCACTTCAGAATGGGGAGGATTCAACTGATATTTCTTGATGAAGTAATCCTCAGGCCGGCAGTAAAAACGCAGCTGGCATTCGACATCTTCACTGGCAGAGACAATTTTGTGCCAGGCCTCAGGCTCAATAAATGGCGGTTGCTGCTCTGGTGTAAACACATGCTCGGATTGCACTGCACCAGATTCTTCCAGCATGGCAAAATGCAGCTCACCTTTTAATACTGTCAATTTCGCCCAGGTACCCGCTTTGGTATTGTGCTGATTCTTGAAGTCCTGAGGAATGCTCTGCTGGGTCCAGACTGGAAGTTCCTTATAACATCTCAACTGTTGCATAATTTTTTGCCCTCCATATCATCCATGCTCCGCCTGTCATTCTTTTGGCAGCGGTAATTAATTCAGCATAGCCTGTTCAAATCGAAATTGGAATCAGCGCCTGTTCGCGCTGTGCCGATGCAACAGCAAGATCAATACCAGTTTTTTATCAAAATAAAAAAGCTGCCTCTCTTGAGACAGCTCGGTTATCTATCAACGAGGAATATGACGATTCGATTAATGCAGCAGTTCCGACTTTAGCCAGTTGATATATTTATCCTGATCCATAAAATCCGGTGCGCTCCCCAGATCCAGACTGAAATACTGCTGATTGAACTGAATCACAATCTGTTCGGTATAGTGCCAGTCCTCGATCAGCGTGAAATATTGATCCAAGAACAACCGGTTCTTGTCCCCGTTATTCATCCTTTGTAATTTTGGACATGTTTTATTTGCGACAAACTCACCGTACACCTGCTGAATATCAGCAAAAACCTGAATTGTTTGCATGACTCACCTGCTTAAATGTTATGTCGTGATCTGTGCGACCCTTTCAATTTAGCAAGCGAGTTTGAACAGCAGATGACAGTCCTATGGCAATCCTGTCATCTCAGTCAGGCTACAACTTGTTTTCAACCGCTTTCTGGTTAGCGCTCGCCACTCGTTCCGTCTGTTTATTCAGGTGCAGCATTTCTTTATACAGCGCATTAAACTCTTGCACGGCTTTATCGTCATAGAACATAAAGGTGTTATTTTTCTTTTGCCATTTATGCTTTTTCAGTACTGCAAATAAGGCATCAGCCTTGGCCAGCGTCTGTTTTTCAATTTCAAAAATGACATGTGCATTACTATTTTGCTGACTGTCTTTCAGGGTCAGGCTCAGTTGCTGGCGATAACGGTTTTTAATATCCAGTTGTTGTGCCTTGTCGATCAGCTCGGCATCGCGCTGCTGGATTTTCTGCTGATAGCTGTTCACAATCTGATGGACTTGCTTGAGCATGGCTTCAGTTTCTTTATAGCCTTGTGCCTGATCCTTGGTCAAGCGGTCGATATTCAGAAAATTCTGCCAGTTGGCGGCTTTTAAGTCGCGTAGATACTGATTGCGTTCCTCGGCACTATCGCGCAATTGCCCCAGCATAAACTCAGCCATGATGGCATAGTCACCATCCAGACGGTCATCTTCAAGTTCAATCTGAATCGGTTTAGACCAGTCCTGTGCCTGCTGCGCAATGCTCTCGGTTTTTTCTTCGAGCACGGTTTCATATTCGAGCAGCTCGGCCTGATGTTTTTGCTGAACCGAATTCTGATAAAACAGCCCAATAAAAATTGCCAGTGTCACAGCGGCTACAATCATAAAAACACGCGGCATGTATACGCTCCAGCTCTGTCAGTCAGATCTTGTTGATTTACATCCACTATGCTTATTTTTTAAACACAATTCAAGGCATTTGATTTTTCCAATAATATGTCTAGCTTAGACAGAAATTGCTCCTCTCACAAAGCCATCCTTTCCCAGAACACTATTTTGTCGATCTCGTTGCATGACAGCTTGAATAAGCTTGTTAAACAAAATTATCTAGACCGACAGGCGCACATTATGGGGAATTAAATGGCAGGCTCAGATTCAGCCGGTTCGGATCGAATTGTTCCCGAACAATATTCACATTGGTGGCATCGCGGTTAATTCCAAAAGGTTGCAGCAGTACATATACCCCATTTCTTGGGTCTGAAGACTGCAAGCCCTGTGCGATGGCCAATACATATTCACGGAACACCACAGGCAGGCTATCCAGATCAGGGTCGGCAGGTGCACGCATCACATCAATATTCGCGACCACATCACCATCCACGCTATAGGCCTGAATTTCACGTTCAATTTTCATCAGGCGCATTTGCAGGGCCTTACGCTGGCTGTTCTGTTCCTGATAAGGCAACATTTTTTCAGTCACGGCGCGCAGTTCCGGTTCCGCCATGACGGTCAGAGTCGGCAAGACGACAGAATCAGCAGCAGGCGCAGCATGGCTTAATATCGGTAGGCTAAAAGCAGTACAGGCCGTAAGAAGGCCGAGTTTAATTGGTGTTAGGAGATTCATCATTTTCACCCTCGTTTGGAAAAGGGAAAGCATCAAAGCTAAATCTTACAAATAATGCCCGTGTCTATTGTTAAGTTTGATAAACGGTCAATCAGGAAGAAAAAAGCAGGAAACGTCGAAAAAGAAGAAGTTGAAACAACTGAAAAATAGAAAAGAATAATGTTGATCTGGCTTTGGTGCAGGCAAAAAAAATCCCCAAACCAAGTTTGAGGATTTTTTGAATATGGTGGCGAGACCCAGGATCGAACTGGGGACACACGGATTTTCAATCCGTTGCTCTACCTACTGAGCTATCACGCCGATGCGGTGTATTAAGCCGTATCTGGCCTCATTAGTCAATCAAAATTATGAAAAAAATATTTGAGTGGCTGATTTTTGGCCTAAAAAAAATCCCTGATGGGATCAGGGATTGAAAACTTTGAAATCGTTTTAAAATATGGTGGCGAGACCCAGGATCGAACTGGGGACACACGGATTTTCAATCCGTTGCTCTACCTACTGAGCTATCACGCCGATGTCGCGTATTAAACAGTTTCAGCTGTAAATCGTCAAGAGCAGACAGAATAATTTTTATCAAATGTTTACTTTTCCATCAACTCATGTCTATTTGAGTCATAAATCGAACAATGTTTACCAAAGACCTCAGCAATAAAACAGATTTAAGCGCTTATTTACATAAAAAAGCAGCCTAACGGCTGCTTGATATTGCTCTATTTTCAGATTTTTTCCAGATTGGCCAGACAACGATGAATGGCCCCACAGCCCGGCACAAAGTTTTTCACGCCTTTTTCTTCTTCCATGCGGCAAACTTCGCTCACCAGCCTTTCTGCAACGCCACGACCACGGTTGGCCGGATGTACGACGATATTTTCCAGAATCCGGCTTTCACCCTGTCCGGTGCACCAGATTGCCCCAATAATTTTGCTATTAAATTCTGCGCTATAAACTGAGGTATACTGTGCAAGGTTTTGCTCTAGTTGTTCCATGGCATCTGCCCCGTCACTAAATTCAGGGCTCGTGTCATACAGTCGCTCAAGCTGGCTGCGCACTTCGTCATTTTCTAAAGAAGTATAAGCATGTACGGTGATAGGCATTGATAAACCCTCCTGAGCAATCTAATATGCGGTGACTTCGTCACGGCGAAAATATTTTCTACATCAATCATTTTGACGTATTTGAGGAACGTGTCTATGACAGATCGTATCAGTGAAGTGGTAAGAAATACCAACGAAACCAAAATTCGAGTTCGTTTGAATCTCGATGGTACTGGTCAAGGCACCTTAAACACGGGTATTCCCTTTTTAGATCATATGATTGATCAAATCAAGCGTCATGGCCTGTTTGATATTGATATTCATTGTGATGGCGACCTGGAAATTGACGACCATCATACTGTGGAAGACTGCGGTATTACGCTGGGTCAGGCATTTGCACAGGCATTAGGCGATAAAAAAGGCCTGAAACGCTATGGTCATTTCTATGCGCCACTCGATGAGTCTTTAAGCCGTGTCGTGGTGGATCTGTCTGGTCGTCCGGGTCTGTTTATGGATATTCCATTTACCCGTGCCATGATCGGCCGTTTTGATGTGGATTTATTCTCTGAGTTTTTCCAGGGCTTTGTAAACCATTCCTTGATGACGGTGCATATCGACAACCTGAAAGGCAAAAACAGCCATCACCAGATCGAAAGCGTATTTAAAGCATTTGCGCGTGCGCTGCGTATGGCCTGTGAAGTGGATCCACGTGCTGCCAATACAGTAGCTTCAACCAAAGGTACACTGTAATGACCCGTATTGCCCTTCTTGATTATGGCATGGGAAATTTGCACTCTGCGGCAAAAGCATTAGAACATGTCGGTGCCACAGTTGATGTGACCAATGATCCAAAACTGATTGCGCAAGCAGACAAGATTGTCTTTCCGGGCGTAGGCGCGATGCGTGACTGCATGCAAGGTATGCACGAAGCCGGGATTGATGAAGTGGTACGCAATGCCGTATTTAACAAGCCGGTACTGGCCATTTGTGTGGGTATGCAAGCCTTGATGCAACATTCTGAAGAGAATGGTGGTACCGATGCACTGGGTATTTTCGAAGGTGCGGTCAAGCACTTTCCGGAAATGGCGGGCTTAAAAGTGCCACATATGGGCTGGAACCAGGTGCATCAGGCTGATCCAGAGCATCCGATGTGGAACAATATCGAACAGGATGCGCGTTTCTACTTTGTACATAGCTATTATGTAGAGCCACAAGATTCAGACCTGGTGGCAGCTACTTGTACCTATGGCATTGAATTCTGCACCGCGATTCATAAAGAAAACTTGTTCGCGACCCAGTTCCATCCGGAAAAGAGTCATACCGCCGGTTTGCAGTTATTGAAAAACTTTGTGGACTGGAAAATCTGATTTTCCTTTCGCCTAAAAAGCTCGCAGATTGCGGGCTTTTTTTATTCATTTAGATTAGTTCACTGCTAGTGATTCTGACTATTTTTTAGTCATTAAAATTGTTATGATGTTGAAGTAACTCATTATATTTAAAAATAATTAAACTCAGGGGAAATACAATAATGAATCCACACTATCCAAGCAATGAATCAGCTTTAAGCCCAAATGGTCGTTTTGGCCGCTTGTCTTATCTCGGCTGGAACATGCTAATGACCTTTTCGCTCCTGATCATCATTGGGATCATTGCAGCTTTTTCACCTGGCCTATTTATGGATAGCTCTGCCTTGGCAGGCTCATCCATGGTTGCAACTGTTCTCATCGGACTCGCTTACTTGGTCATGCTTTATTTTAGTTTTGTTTTTACTATTCGCCGTCTACATGACCGCAATCATACTGGATGGTTATCGCTGCTGATCTTGGTTCCGCTACTCAATCTGATTTTTATCCTTTATCTGATTTTTGCCAAAGGTGATGACAGAAGCAATCAATACGGCCCGCGACGTACCACCAAAGCTTGGGAAAAGGTGTTGGGATTGATTTATGTACTTATTTTTCCAATCGGTATTTTAGCCGCGATTGCAATCCCAGCTTATCAAGACTATGTGACGCGTGCTCAACAGGCACAGATGGAACAGAGTAGCTATCACACTGATTAATCCTATTTAAATTTTGTATAAAGCTCATTCTTTATGGGCTTTATTTTTGCCTAGAGCTGGAAAAGTGATTAAGCTGAACGCATTCATTTCATGATTAATGCGTATGGAACAGCGGCTGGAAATTTTACCAAGCAAGGAACAAATTCAGGCCTTTCCTGTATTTAAAAATCTTCCGATGCAACAGATTCAGGTGATTAATCGCCTGGAACAATGTCATGCCCTTGAACAGGAGCTAAAAAGCTGTGCAGTTCTGGGTTTCGATTCTGAATCCAAGCCCACCTTTAAAGTCAGTGAAGTCTCCACTGGGCCACATCTGATTCAGCTGGCGACTTTAGACAAAGCCTATTTATTTCAAATGAACCCAGCCATCTGGACATTTCTCGCGCCGATTTTTGCCAGTCGTGATCAGATCAAGGTCGGTTTTGGCCTGAAAAATGATGCGCACCTGTTCCGTAAAAAAGGAATTGAGCTGAATAGTGTGATTGAACTGTCCAAATGTTTTAAAGCTTTTGGTTTAAACAATCCGGTCGGATTAAAAAATGCCATGGCATTGTTGTTTCAACTGAATTTCCCCAAATCCAAACGGATTAGCACCTCGAACTGGGCCAACAAGAAGCTCAGCCCGGCACAAATTGACTATGCAGCCGCAGATGCCTATGCGCCCATGCTGGTATTTGAAGAATTACTGCGTCGGGATTTATTATCCAGAGAGATTCCCAATACTTCATTAAAATTAAGAATCCGCCCTTCATCGACGGCTTAATCGCTTGCATGGCCTGCTGGTACTGGCAACTTGATGTACGCATGAAAGCTGTAATGAGCGTGGTCGATGAGAGAGCTGTGACTTTAACAGGTCTTACAGCTTCGGTTATCGACCAGCTCAGTACACGACCCGTTGTGGAAAATCTGATCTCCATTCAAGAGATGGATCATTAAAACCATTAAAATAAATTACCTCACTGCTACCTATCTATAGATAGGTTTTCTTTATTCATACCGTTTAAGAGTTAGAAATTTCGACTTTATTTGCTAAGATGAATACACTCAAATTCATTCTAAAGATTAAGCAAGGAGCGAAAGCATGCTGATCATCCCTGCAATTGACCTGAAAGATGGCAAATGTGTCCGTTTAAAGCAAGGTCGTATGGAAGACGATACCGTATTTTCAGACGATCCGGTCGCAACAGCACAGCATTGGGTAAATGAAGGCGCTCGCCGCTTACATTTAGTAGATTTAAACGGTGCTTTCGCAGGTACACCAATCCATAAGCCAGTGGTTGAAGCCATTGTCCGATCTCAGCCTGATTTGCCGATCCAGATTGGTGGTGGTATCCGTTCTCTGGAAACCATCGAGCATTATCTGCAAGCTGGTGTTTCTTTTGTGATTATTGGCACCAAAGCAGTTCAGAATCCTGAATTTGTTGAAGAGGCATGTCAAAAATTTGCTGGTCACATTATTGTTGGGATTGATGCCATGAATGGCATGGTGGCAACAGATGGCTGGGCCAATGTGACTGATGTTAAAGCCACTGACCTGGCGAAACGTTTTGCCGATGCTGGCGTATCAAGCATTGTCTATACGGACATCGCACGTGATGGCATGATGCAGGGTGTGAATATTGAGCAAACCGTGAATCTGGCGCAATACTCAGGTTTACCTGTGATTGCATCTGGTGGTGTGACCAATCTGGATGACGTACGTAATCTGAAAGACCAACCGGGTATTTTGGGCGCAATTACCGGTCGTGCGATTTACGAAGGTACATTAAGCTTGCGTGAAGCACAGTTGTTGCTAGATGAGCAACAAGCGCTATAATTAAGCTTGCTGTAAAAGAGGTCTTCGGACCTCTTTTTTATTTTTTAATTTTCTGATCTCCTGGCATGTCTACACTTATTTCCAAAAATCATTCCGGCTGGATGGTGAAAGCGCCGCAACTCGCCCTGATCCTGATCACCATTATCTGGGGTGGCAGTTTTATTACTGTGCAATACGGGCTAAATTTTAGTAGTCCGATTATGTTTGTCGGCCTGCGTTTTGCTGCGGCAGCGCTTGCCGTCACCCTGATTTCACTGAAGTCGCTAAAAGGCATGAACCTGAAAGAGGTGTTCGCTGGCGCAGTGATTGGGATCATGATCGCCATCGGTTACGGCACCCAAACTGTGGGCTTGCAGACCATTAGCAGCAGTGAGTCGGCTTTTTTAACCGCCTTATATGTTCCACTGGTTCCGATCCTGCTCTGGCTCATGTTCCGTAAAAAACCGCATGTCATGACCTGGATCGGAGCGCTGTTTGCCTTTATCGGTCTGGTGTTTTTGACAGGCAATGGCTTTGCTGCAATTCAGCTCAGTTTCGGGCAAACCCTGACGTTGCTCGGTTCCATCGCGATTGCACTGGAGATTATTTTTATCAGCCATTTCGCCGAGCAGGTGAATGTACGCCGGGTCACGGTGCTGCAACTGATTTTTGCATCCCTGTTCTGCTTTATGATCGCGCCCGTGTTAGGTGAATCTCAGCTACCTGAATTTCACTGGCATCTGGCAGGGATTTTAGTCGGTTTAGGCATTGCCAGTGCCTTGATACAACTAGTGATGAACTGGGTGCAGCGCATGGTCGATCCATCACAGGCAGCAATTATCTATGCCGGCGAACCGGTATGGGCAGCCCTGTTTGGCCGTCTGGCCGGAGAACGGCTACCTGCACTCGCGCTAGTCGGTGGATTGATGGTGGTGCTTGGCGTGATTGCCAGTGAATGGAAACCAAAGTTTTTAAGAAAAGAACCCACAGAAGAATTAAAGCAAGATCTTTCTTAATTCCGCTAAATCCCCCTTAAAAAAGGGGGATTTTTTTCTCTAAGGAAATACGGCTAAAATTATTTGCTATACATCGGTCTATTGTCATTTAAGCGCATGATGCCGCGAATCGCCCGATACACAATCCAGATCCAGGCCAAAACCACCACCACTAAACAGAACGCCGATGCGCCAAATGCGACCCCTGCAAACAGGTTAGGATCTTCGCCGGTAAAGAACAAAAAGAAAAATGGAATAAAGGCGACGATATTCCAGAACAGATACCACCAGAAACTGCGGATCTGCCAGGTAAAATGGCTTTCAAAGATGGAACCGCGCACATCGCGCCGTTTCACATAGTTAATGATTAGCGCCACGAGAGCCAGCAGGCCAGCACTAAAAATGGCCACAATATATAAAATGTACAGTGCAAAAGTCAGTGTACGGTTTGAGTCTTTATCAATGGAATAGTTCACGTCCCCTCCTGGTACTTCCCCTAGATATTTAAACTATTCAACGGGGAAATCAGCCATATAATCAAAATGATGTTAAAGGCTATGGTACAAAAATATATCTGCCGGAAAGGTTGTTTTTGTGTTTTATGCCGTAATTTCTGCTGTGCCAGCCAGGCTGCCGGCCAGCCGCCTAAGAAAGCCACCACATGCAGAGTGTTTTCCGGAATACGGCGATTACCCAGCTGTGCCGCTTCCTTATCTTGCGCATAGAGCCAGTAGCTGAGCGCATTCATCAGGCTGACCAGCAACAACACCAGTCCACTCAGTAAACTACCCAAGGTCAAAGCCACCAGAAAAAGAATATAGAGCACACAGGCAATCTGCATCGGCTGTAATTTCTGTGTCTGCTGTGGCTTGGACGGTTTGAATTTTGCTTGCAGGCTTTTGGCTTGTACTGCTTTCAAGTACATCACTTGTTGCGCACGATAACGGCCGCGTTCATCCAGAATCACCAGATAATCCAGCGCACAGCCCACGATTGGACGTGGGCCAGGCTTGGCAAAGTCCTTGATATGCAGAAATACGCGATCTTTGGCCGGATCACTGGGCTGGATAAAACCATAGCCTTGGTCATCAAACCATTCCACTAAGCGTCCCTGATCGCGCATATTCCCTATCCCTGTTGATTTGATTGTTTAAGCGGTGACGAATTTTAAGCGTTCAATCAGCATATTACGCATTTCGTCCGGATTTTTTTGCAAAATATCTTCGCCAGTACGGCCTAATGCTGCATTACGCTGAGCCACCTGCAGACGCATCATCCAGAACCGTCCTGCTGCCATAGCCAGATACAATTCCAGACAAGCGCGTTCATCACTGGTTAAAGAACGAATCGTTTCATAGGCATTTAAAAAGGCAATCGCTTTTTCTTCGTTTAAGATTACGTCAGGATATTCGGTACAGAAGTCATTTAACGTAATGGCGATATCAAACAACCACTCATCTTTATTCAGCTCATAAAAATCCAGAATGCCATTCAGCTGATCGCCATCAAATAAGGTATTGTCACGGAACAGATCCGAATGAATGAAACCACGTGGACGATCCGGATATACCGCCGTCAACGCCTCATATAAACCTAATAATTTACCGAGCAAGACTTTATCTGCCGGACTTAAACTTGGTTTAATCTCTTGAGAAACGGCCAGCCAATAGGCATGATCACGCACAAAATTACGTTCTAATTTAAAGTCTTTGAGTGCCACATGCATTTTCGCCTGAGCCACTGCAATCGCTTCAACCTGCGCGACGGTAGATGGCATCGGATGTTCACCCATCAGGCGTGGTGCAATCTGTGCCGGTTTATCTTTAATGCTGTGAATGGCCTTGCCTGAATGCGATAAAGGCACCGGAACAGCCAACCCGGCCTGACCCAGATGTTCCAGAACCGGAACCAGTTCACCTGCCGCCTGCTCATCCATATCTTCAAATACCGTCAGCACATATTGCTGGTCTTCGCAGACTAAAAAGTAGTTGGTATTTTGAATACCGCCTTGAATGGGAATCAGATCAATCGCCTTTAAACCATAAGGCGCTGCAAAATCCTGAACTTCCTTTAAAGTCAAAGTGGTATAGACCGACATAGAAAACCTGCGAAAAAACTTACATAATTTTGCTAGAATACCGTTTCCATCTGCCAAGGTGTAGCGCTTGCGTGGGTGAGTTTCATAATCGGCTGTAATAATTGGAAAAATTTATGCTAGCTAAACGTATTATTCCTTGTCTGGACGTGGATAACGGCCGTGTGGTCAAGGGTGTCCAGTTCCTTGATATTCGTGATGCGGGTGACCCGGTCGAAGTGGCACGCCGTTATAATGAACAAGGTGCCGATGAAATTACTTTCCTTGATATTACCGCTACACATCATGGACGCGATACCACTTACCGTACCGTAGAACGCATGGCCGAATCGGTTTTTGTACCCCTGACTGTCGGTGGTGGTGTCCGTAAAGTCGAAGATATCCGTCTATTACTCAATGCCGGTGCAGACAAAGTCAGCATCAACTCGGCTGCGATTTATAATCCTGAGTTTGTGCAGGAAGCATCTCAACGCTTTGGCGCGCAGTGTATCGTGGTTGCAATTGATGCCAAAAAAACCGGTGACCATAAATGGGAAATTTTCACCCACGGTGGCCGTAAAGAAACCGGGATTGATGCGATTGAATGGGCTGTGAAAATGGCTGACTTCGGCGCAGGTGAATTACTGATTACTTCGATGGATGCCGATGGCACCAAAGCCGGTTACGACATTGCCCTGATGCGTGCCATCAATGACCGCGTCACGGTACCGACGATTGCTTCTGGTGGTGTGGGTAATTTACAGCATTTGGCGGACGGCATTATCCATGGTGGTGCTGATGCAGTACTGGCAGCTTCAATTTTCCATTTTGGCCAGCACACCATTCCGGAAGCCAAAGCCTATATGGCAGCCCAAGGTATTGAAATGCGCCTTTAAGCCGTTTTAGATGATGATTTAATTAAAGAGTGTTTTTATAAACACTCTTTTTTTATGCCTTAAATAAAACAACACAGCAAATACGGGACAAAAAAAAGGAGTCTTTCGACTCCTTATAAAACCAAGATAAGACTACAGCACTTGGTATTCAAAATAACTCATTACACCCAGAAACATTATCAGTATGAGGCTTTGCTCACCGACAGGAGCAAATATAAGTGAAATCCACAGGACAATATTGACAATACAATCGTATTTTATTGACAAATCACGACAAAGCCCTATTTTACTCCATAACCTGCGTATTTAACTGCTTCATTACCGTATTTTTTGCAGTATTTTTTGTCATTTTAGAGGAAGCATCGGCCGATTTAACCGGAAAATATTGTTCTGCCCAGCGGTTGAGTTTTTTCGAGATCGGTGCAGGCAAGCTCAAACCTAAAGGATTCTGTTCCTGCAAATCTGCCGAGGAAATCACCCGGGTACCGAGCAGATAGTCAAACCAGGGCTTGGTGACGCACCAGTTGGCATCCTGATTGCTATTCATATGATGATCATAATGCCAGGGCAATTTCTTTTTGGCCCATTCTGGTTCCAGATGAGCCCGGCGATGTAAATAATAATAGTTGCCTGCACTATACAGGGCGGCCAGTGACATGCCTTTGGAGAAGGGATAAAAACTGAGTCCAAAGACGGTCGCAACGACTGCCAGTGAGGCAATTTCATTGCGGGTACGCCAGTTGTCCAATCCTTCTACATAGCCGAAATCGGAAAATTCCGTTTTTCGCACAATCCGGTGATGCTCCCAGTGTGAGCGCATACTCTCGGGTACCGGACTATAACGGCTCTTTCCCGGCCGGTGAACACCATGCAATACATATTTATGCGCAAACCATTCAAATCCATTTGCGACGACAAGTCCTGCCAGAAAACCTTTCCACATAATCTTTTACCTCTTGGTCTATTTTTAATATAGGCTAAATAAAAGACTAGATATTGACCAAAATATTCAATATGATTGACAAAATACGACAAAATAAAAGAATTAAAAATGCTGGTTCTAAAAAACTACGTAGGTTCAGTATACGGTGGTTTAGGACATTTACTTTTGGACTATTATCAGTTGAAACAGCTTGAAGTCCCTGAGAAATTATTGGCCATTCAAAATCTGGAACGCTTTGATTTCGCCCTGTGGCGTGATCTGTTAACAACACTTGATCAACAGCTACAGCGACCGGCTTTAGGCCTAGAAATCGCCCAGCTGGTTGAAGCTAAACACCTCGGTATTATTGGCTATCTGGCACTCTCAAGTGAGACCTTGGGTGAAGCCTTTATGCGCTATCATGATTATCATCGTCTGATTTATGATGGTGGCCCCCTTCAGCTGCAGTGGCAAGGCGATTATCTGTCGATTGGCTGGGTTGAAGTTCCCTTTCATCTGAATACCCAACTGACCGATGAAATCGCGATTGCGCTAATGACGGAATTCGTGAAAGCCAATGTTCAGAACCCGCACGGGGTTCAGTTATATGAAGTGCATTTCCAGCATGCAATGCCTAAAAATATTGCACTCTATGAGCAGTATTTCGGCTGTAAAGTCCGCTTTTCTCAAGCCAGAAATCAGGTATTGATGCATGTCAGTGAACTGTCCAGACCGCTGAAACAGGGCGACCAGACCTTGCAGAAACTGCTGATGCAACAGGCCAAAGCATTGCTAGAAAAATTTCCGCACTCCACCCTCATTGATCAGCAACTGCAACAGGCAATTCTGATTGGCCTGCAAAAAAACCTGTTCCAGATCGAGCATATTGCCGAGCAGATGAATTTTTCCGTGCGTCAGTTACAACGCCATTTGCAGAAACAGGGCAAAACCTATCAGCAATGTATGCAGGAAATCCGCTGCATGATGGCGATGCAATATCTGAAAGATCCGCACTTGAGTTTGCAGGAAACTGCCATGTTACTCGGTTATTCTGAACAGAGTGCGTTTCAGCGTGCCTTTAAGCAATGGACCCAACTAACGCCGCAGCAGTGGCGCCAACAGAATATGTCAGCTGCTTAAACCACCAGCATGTTGGTTTGATATACGGGCTTCAAGCAGCGTTCATGACTTAAATCCCTTCTCCCTATGACCTGATGATAAATATAAAAATAAGGGCTTAAAATATGGATAAATATCTTGCCGAATTACTCGGCACGTTCTGGCTGGTGTTTGGAGATATTGCGGGAGCAAAAAAATTAGGCTTTTCAATAAAAGCCATCTAAAAAGCCATGATTTCTAGATTCTATTTTTCTGCATGTTTTACATGGAACATGCAGATCATCGCGTTTAAAAACGCTTATAAAAATGGATTTTCAATTTCATCCAGGTCATCACGCTGAATTTTTTCTGGCAAGTCCTGCGTGTTTTCCAGTTGTTGTACCACATCATTCAGAAAAGCCTGCAAGGCTTTGGCCACTTTCAGTCCCTGCTGATCCTTGGTGATTTGCAAGTTGCCATACAGGCTGACGCAGTCCAGATCATTTTCCAAAGTCAGATCATGAATGGCATGGGATTCGCTGCCATTTTCAAATGCTTTAAACATATCCTCTTCACCTGTCTTTGTTATTTTCAATGAACGTCTGATGTCGATGCTACCCGAATCCCGGTTTTTTCAGCAAGCTTATTTCAACAGCTGCAAAATATATTGCAACAAGGCATCAATCAGCTGTTTCACAATGGCATCTTGCGTTGCATTGTCTATCGCACCGCCAGTCGCAGAGGAGGCCGAACTGCTTGAACCGGAAGACTTAAACTCGCGTTGTAATGCCTGCAGGTTTTCTTCAGAAACCTCTTCGGCACACTGACTTTCTGCATCCCAATTAGAGTATTCAATTTTCTGGTTGGCTTTTACGGCATTTCCAGTCAGTGGCAGCTTATAGGTATTGCGTTTCTGTTCTTCGGTAAGCTGCGGGAACAGGTTAATTCCAAGCTGTTCTTCCAGATAGCAGACACTGACAATACGCACTTTCAGTGAATTGTCATTCGGTGCATAGTAAGCACCAATAGCACCGGTTTTCGGCATATAAACCGCCTTATAGACCGCGGTTGGCACAATCACGCCATTGCCAATGGTTTTCAGCTTCTTCCCGGCAAAGACCGGCCCGGTTACCACATAAACATCCTGTTTCTGCTTGGTCACAATGGCACGAGTGGCTTCTTCCAGCTCACGCCAGACTTGCTGATTATTCTTGGGCGCTTGCGGCACCATATTGGCCAATGAAAAACTGTCAGACTGCGCAGCCTTGTTAGGCATATCCGCATTCGGCGCCATATGACCGCGGTCATAACCTGAACCGCGATAATCCGCCAATGTGGCACGATGCTTCGCACTGACCCGATCTTCTTCATGAAAATTATCTTCACGGGGAATTTTCTGGCTTAAGCGTGCTGGCGTTAAGGCTTCTGCAACCCAAAGTGGCGTTTTAGATACCCCGGAATAACCGACATTAAAGCCATTAAAACACAGCGAATAACTGTCTTTTTTCAGGCTGTCTTTCATCAAATATGGCGGCACATCCCGATAAAACTGGTTCAGACAGGCAGAATCACTGGAAGAGGATAGTGACACCCACTGACTGATTTTTTCCTGACCAAAAGCGATGGCGAAGCTGCTCGAAGCCACCACGCCCAGAATGACTTTAATACTATTATCATTTAAAAACTGAGAAAAAGAGTTCTTGGATTTACGCTGCTTGTTGGCCATTCTTACACGTACTTTTTAGATCAATACAGATTTTGACCGAGCTTAACAAGCTGTATAAGTGAAGTATATCTTGGCCCTACCATTCGTTTACTAAATAAACAATAAGTATCTAAAACCCCGGCTAGTTGTAACAAACTGTCTAATTTTATTTCTTTTTAAATGAGGTTTCTCGGTGTTTGCGTAGCTTTGTTTAGCCCAGTGGATTGAGTATGTAAAGCTAACGGCCTATCTCAATTCGTAAAATTATTAGCAATGGTGTCAATCATGAATTCCAAACTCTCTAAAGCATTAGGTTTAGGATTATTCACAAGTGTGATCAGCGTAGCGGCATTTGCCGAGCCACCAGTTCAACCAGGTGAAACACTTGAAAGCTTGTCTAAAGCTAAAATTAGTACCAAGGTGAATGGTCAGGAAGCCTCTTTAGAAAGCTTGGTGAACTCTGGTCAGATTCGTCTGGTCGATCCGCGTGCAGCAGCACCGCAACCAGCCATGCCAAACACACAGGCACCAATGCCCAATGATCCAGCAATGACTCAGGCACCAAATTCAGGTACTGTTTCTCCTCAACCACCTGTCACAGAACCAGGTATGAATGAAGCAGAGGTGCCGGCCAATCTGGTTGAACCAGCCACTGAATCAGAAGTAGAAGCCAGCACGTCTATCACGATGCCTCAACAACCAACACCGGAAGAACAACAAGCAGCTGTACCAGCAATGTCTGAAGAGCAACAGCAAGCAGCTATTGCTTCAGAACAACCGATGCCTGAAGCACAGCAACAAGCGGCTGTGACTGAAGCAGATGTGAGCAATGAACAAACTGAAATTGCAGCTCAATCTGATGCAGAGCCAGTACTGATGGAAGAACCTTTGAATGCTGCACCTGAAGTGCCGGCTGCGGTAGAACTCGAACAATAATCTGAAACTCATTTATTTATTGTTTCTCTCATAAAAAAACCAGAGTGTGCCTCTGGTTTTTTTTTATGCTTTTTATTTTATTTACATCTGAATCTGGCTGCCCAGCTCGACCACACGGTTGGGTGGAATTTGATAGAAATCACTGACCGGACTGGTATTGCGCTGCATAGAAATAAACAGCTTTTCCCGCCACGGTACCATGCCCTCACCCACAGTATGCATAATCCGTTCACGTGAAATAAAGAAACTGATCTGCATCAGGTCATATTCAAAATCCCATTGCTCATAGGCCTGTTGTAAAGCTTCCGGAATATTCGGCTGATCCTTAAAACCATAATAGATAAACACCCGGTAAAAATGCTCACTCAGTTTTTCCAGTTCAATCCGCTCCTGCCTGTCAACAAAAGGAATATCCCGGGTAATCACCGTCAACATGATATTGCGTTCATGCAAGACCTTATTGTGCTTAATATTATGCAACATGGCATGCGGAACAATATTTGGTGTACCGGTCAGGAAAATGGCATCGCCTGGCACAAACTTGGTGCCTTCCCCCATCGAAATACTTTTAATAAACAGATCAATCGGCAAGGCATCCTGTTCCAGCCGGTTCAGTACCAACGCACGCCCGTCTTTCCAGGTCATGAGAATCGTAAACAGTACCGCACCAATCAGAATTGGCACCCAGCCACCCGAAGCGATTTTCAAGGACGTTGAGGCCACAAAGACTAAATCCAATGCCAGGAATGGTACAGCAAATAACGCTACTTTCCAGACCGGCCAACGCCAGAAGCCATAGGCCAGAATCGAGATCAAAATGGTGCCGCAGAGCATGGTCATGGTCACCGCAACGCCATAAGCACTGGCCAGATTGGCACTATTTTCAAACAGTAAAATCAGGATCAGCACCGAGATAAACAACATCCAGTTAATGAAAGGCAGATAAATCTGGCCACGCTCCAATGCAGAGGTATGCTTGACTGACAGGCGCGGCAAATAACGCAATTGAATGGCTTGATTGACCATAGAAAATACCCCAGTAATGACCGCCTGTGAGGCAATCACCGCCGCTGCAGTCGCCAGTCCAATCATAGGGAATAAGGCCCAGTCTGGCAGTAGCATATAGAAAGGATTCGCCAGGGCTTCAGGACTACGCAGCAACAAGGCGCCTTGCCCGGCATAATTCAGCAATAAACATGGCAAGACAATAATGAACCAGGCCAGCCGAATCGGTAGGCGGCCAAAATGCCCCATATCGGCATAAATCGCTTCACCACCGGTCATGGTCAGAATCACTGCCCCCATGGTCAGAAAAGCCACATAAGGCTGATCGACCACAAAATGATAGGCCCAGTAGGGATTCACCATCCAGAGTACAAATGGGGTCTGGATAATGCTCCACAAACCAAAACCGCCAATGGACAAAAACCAGAGCATGGTTAAAGGCCCAAAAAACTTGCCCATAGTGGCTGTGCCGTGTCGCTGTACCATAAACAGTCCGGCCAGAATCCCGATGGATAAAGGCACCAGCCACTGATTGAAAATGGGCGTGGCAATACTCAGGCCTTCAATGGCTGAGAGCACGGAGATTGCCGGGGTAATAATCCCGTCACCGAAAAATAGCGATGCGCCGACAAAACCCAAAGCGATCAGGAATATTTTCTTTTGATCAGAGATTCGTGTGGTACGCAGGTTTAATGCCAGTAGTGACATGATCCCGCCTTCGCCGTTGTTATCGGCACGCATGATCACCATGACGTATTTAAAGCTGATGGTAAGCATCATGCACCAGAAAATCAGGGACAGGATGCCGAGTACAGAAGCTTCGCTAATGGCAAGGTGTGCGGTGAGGAAGCATTGGCGCAGTGCATAGAGCGGACTGGTACCAATATCTCCGAAAACCACCCCAAGCGCAGCCAGTGTAATCACCGGGAGAGCTGCCTTTTGTGCAGTGCTTTGCATATATTGTCTTCGTTTTTAACAAGCATTTTTGCGAATCATAGCACCGCATTAAAAGTTTTTCCGCAAATCAATTGTTTCAGCTTGGCACAGCTGGTTTTTTTCGCTATTATCCTCGGCCTATGGTGAGGTGTCCGAGTGGCTGAAGGAGCACGCCTGGAAAGTGTGTAAACGTTTATAGCGTTTCGAGGGTTCGAATCCCTCTCTCACCGCCAGAATTTAAAAACCCGAATCACATGATTCGGGTTTTTTTATATTTAATCTTATCCATTATCTAGCCAGCAAAAAAAATCATCTGCTTAGATCTTAAAATATTGTTATCCATCGTCTTAGGTAAATCATTGAATTGATATCAAGCCTCGTTCATAAAAACCTTTTGCAACACAACACTTACGCTTAATTCTATTTTTTAAAATTTTCATTTTTCATCAGCCAAAAAACTGATGAATTGTGCAGTTTCTGTACGCCATTCATTTCAGGTTTTTATTTATGTATTCAAACAAAAAAACTGGCATAGAAATAGCTTAATTTTATTGTCATCAAAGCTATGTTATGTTGCTTATAAATTAACTAAAAGGAGAATAAAAACCACAGGATAGAAAGAAATAACCAAGTAAACCGAGCCATTCAAATTTGAAGTTAAAAAATAGATACACTGCTATTCGGAGAGTGAACATGAATAACAGCGCAAACTATGCCAAACAGATTAAAAATGCAAAACGTGGCGGTTATACCCCAACCATTGCCAAGGACATCAATAAACATAAAATTCAAAAAGCCTTGAGACTCATCGAACAGTGGAGAAGCCTCGCTCAAGAACTCAAACCTCAAATGCAGTTTGATATGGCCTTTACTTTAGAGGAATGTGCACAAGAATTAGATCGCATCCTGAAAAACAGATAAACCTTATAACCGACTCATATCCAGAACCAATCCTGTGCTTTCACCCTCGCCCATATCTTCACATATGGGCGATTTCTTTGCGCATAGCCCAAAACAGAACTTTTCATCCATCGGGTCAAAATAAACAAATCCTGCCGAAACAGTTTAAACGGTTATTTTTTGGCTTGCGTGACCAAAAAAAATCTGTAAAATGCACTCCACCATGCCGGCATAGCTCAGTTGGTAGAGCAACTGACTTGTAATCAGTAGGTCCACAGTTCGAATCCGTGTGCCGGCACCATATCTTAGCCTCGCTTTTTAGTGAGGCTTTGATGTTTCTGGGTTTTGGTATTTTCAGCTGAGTCTTCTTGCACTTTCTAGTGCTTCGATTGTGCTGTTACTTGCACATATCTCACGATCCCTTCCTGATATAATTTTCGGCATAGTTTCGCTGTCATCTGAATTTTAAAATGATCCAGTTTTGAGCCTTGAGCCTGATCATCTGATGGTTTTGAATTCAAAGTCTGTTGCACATAATCAGCAAAGCCGGAAAATACTGGTTCGGACAGATCCTGAATCTGGATATTTTTAAATTCAAAACGATCCAGACAGGCATACAATGCCCCCACTGCCATTAAGTCTTTTAAATTCACATCGGCAGATTTCAATAAAAACTGATATTTACGCCGTTGTAATGCATTTAAATTTTCCCAGCGCTCGGACAACACCAGATGATGAAAACCAATCCGCGCATTTGAATTTAAAACACTGCGAACCTGCTCCAAGAATACAGGTACAGGGCTGTGATAGGCTGCATCTAGGCACAACACCACATCAAAATGCTGGGAAAACGGCAATTCTTTTAAACGCAAAAATGATGCCTGATAAATAGCATTCAGTTCTGGCAAATGCTGCTGAATATTAGCTACACAAGCAGCCTGTAGTTCGACACCAGCCAGATATTGCACCTGATAATGTTGCTGCCAGTACAGCAAGCTGGCGCCCTGACCGCAGCCTAGATCCAGCAGTTTATCTTTTGAATTTAAATTTACAGTTTGTGCAAGGTGATCGGCCAGCATAAGACAGGCAGCCGCATAATCCTGCTGACCTGCTTGCCAATACCCTAAATTGCTCCAGGGCAATTGCGCGTGATCGCCTAACACAGCGGCATCAATCGCATACTTGTGCTGGGGAAGACGCTGACGAATTGCCTGAAGCCATTGCATGGATTAATAACCCAGTTGCGGAGCCACCTCGACCACAGGTTTTAAACCTTGGAATGGTAAAGGTGCACCAAAAATTTCCGCAATTTTCATCGCTGAGGTCACTGCTGATTCCAGAATTGGCAAACCATCACATGACCATGAACCGCAGAAGAAGACTTTACGATTGGCATCCAGATGACGTTGCTGCAATTCCTTATTCAGTGCCACGGTATTGGCATCGACCACTGCACGCGTTAGCATCACCGATTTGATCACTTTTTTCGGATCAATGTCGGTCACCGGACGCCAGGTCTGAAATACGGCCGACTTGCCGACCAGAGAAGGTTCAATCGAGTTAAGCCACACGGTAAATTGCTGACGGGTAAATTTACGATCCATCATATAGCTGAGTACGGCCCAGTCTTTACGCTTTGGCGGCATCACGCTGGCATCGGTATGGATGACCAGTTCACCCTGTTCGAATTTGAATTTCTTCAATAATTCAATTTCACTGGCAAACTGTTCTGGATCCAGGAACTCCTCAATTTTGGTGGTCGGTGTCGCGACAATCACCCGGTCAAACAGTTTTGAATAACCGGCCGCATTTTCAACTTTGACCTGATCGCCCTGCTCTTGTACCAGTGTAATTGCTGAACCGTCTTCAATATGAATGCCTTCAATCAGCTTGTCGACCAGTGCCGGTGTACCGCCTTGCAGACGCAGTAAAGCATCACCATCGGTCAGTTGGCGCAGAAAAATTAACAACGGTTTAGCTGGCCATTCACCAATGGTTTTCGGATTGCAGGTACAGATGGTATATAGCACCGGCATCACCGCACCGTGCCAGAACACTTCTTCAATCTCGTTACGATTGATAAATTCTGCCAGGCTGATGTCCTGATTTTTTGATTTAAAGAATTTGGTCAATGCAACTTTTAACTGCAACAGGCCTTTGACCAGACGCCAGCCATATTGTTGCAGGCCTTTCCGGTTATTGATGATCGGGATATTGCCAATTCGGCTACGCGATGTGGTCAGCCAGGTTTCAGTTTTATCTTCAAATAACCAGCTGCAGGCCATATAGGTCCGCACCGGATAAGTTTTAATGCCCAGATGTGTGGCTAGACTCAGGGTGTTTTTCCACAGATAGGGGTTCATCACACGTAAAGGTGCGTCAATCAGGCCCCCTTCAAATTCAAGGCTATGACTGTCCATGCCGCGACCTGGAAGTGCTTCAAAAATCGTGATGTGATGCCCTGCGTCCTGGAGAATTCTGGCTGTAGCCAGTCCGGCCATGCCACTACCAATTACTGCGATATCCAAACTGATCATCCGTCATTGAAAAACTACAGAAATTATGTACCATGCGCCAATCAAACAGGTTATTAAAATCTTCCAGAATATATGTTTTTCGTAAAGGCCTTTTTGTTCAATTTCACCTGCTTTTTATTCATTTTTCTGCCTTAGTTAAAATTCCATCAAATCTAAGATTTTATTCATATTTTTATCTAAAAACTTGAAAATTCGCTTTAAAAACAAATAATTTAATTAACCATTTTTATAATCCTTGGTTGACAAATACTTTTTAAATACCTATGATTCGCAGCATAAGAAAACCATAAATTCATCCGGTTCCATTCAGATGCGTTTATGCGAAAATTGTTTAAAACGACAAGAAACTACAGCGCCTTATAAAATAAAAGCCTCTGCGAAAGCAGAGGCTTCTTTGTTTTCAGCCCTAGTTGATCATGCAGCATGGTACTGAGCTTACTTGATTGCCTCTAATATGCCGCTTAAAAAGCATAGAGTGCAATTCATCAATCCTCATTGTGTTCTCAAATCGGAATCAAACAGCATGATGTTTTTGTCTAGAATTCATAAATATCTAAACTAAAAAAATAAAAAATCCAGCAACTTGTGCTGGATTTTTTGCTTCAAAGCATTAGGTTTGAATTAGATTTTACCCACCAGGTCGATTGATGGAGCAAGTGTTGCTTCACCTTCTTTCCATTTTGCCGGACAAACTTCACCTGGGTGCGCATGTACATATTGTGCAGCTTTCACTTTACGAAGAAGCTCTTGTGCATCACGGCCGATACCACCCGCATTGATTTCAATGATCTGGATTTTACCTTCGGGATCAATTACGAAAGTACCACGATCTGCCAGACCTTCAGCTTCAATCAGTACTTCGAAGTTTTTAGACAATGTCCAGGTTGGATCACCAATCAATGGATACTGGATTTTACCAATCACGTCAGAGGTATCATGCCAAGCTTTATGGGTGAAATGAGTATCGGTAGACACGCCATAGATTTCTACACCCATTTTCTGGAATTCAGCATACTGATCAGCAAGATCGCCTAATTCAGTTGGACAAACAAAGGTAAAATCTGCAGGATAGAAAAACACCACTGACCATTTACCTTTCAGGTCTTGCTCAGAAACTTCAATGAACTGACCATTGTGGTAAGCAGTTGCATTGAATGGTTGGATTTCAGTATTGATTAAACTCATGAGATATTTCCTCTGGCTTATTTCTGGGATTGCTTATCTTGTGAAGCTAGAATACGAAAAATTTCGAAATAGGTAAAACCGCAAGTTTTTATAAAAATGATCGCTTTTTTAGATCATAAATTTCTATGAGTATTGTTCATCTTATTTATTTTCTCGATGTAGAGCTGTTCTGATCAAAATAACGCCATGCTTTAACACTTCTTAATATTTTAATAAATCATGGGCTTATATAAACTTAATACCAATCTTCAAGACATAAAAAACCCACCGTATTTAATCTGCACCCCGAAAGTTGGACACTCTTAGTCTAATTTGAAGGGTGCTTTTTAATGGCTAAATATTCTCAAGAATTCAAATTAAAAGTTGTTGAACATTACTTGTCTGGTCATGGTGACTCTGTGACAGGTCAACTTTTTAATGTTCATAGATCAGATGTTCAAAAGTGGAGTAAAGCATTTAAACTTTATGGTCTGGTAGGCTTAGAACGTAGAAGATCTAAAACAACTTTTACGGTTGAGTTTAAGTATCAAGTTGTCAAAGTAATACATGAAGAAGGCATTTCATTAAGAGAAGCTATGCAACGCTTTGATATTAATGAAACAAGCACGTTAAGAGATTGGTTGAAACAATATAAAGAAAATGGCATAGAGGGTTTGCAACCAAAGCCTAGAGGAAAACTTAACAGTATGCCGAAGCCTAAGATGCCCAAAGCTAAGACAATTAAAGCAGATCAGGATAAAACCCATGAGGAACTGCTTGAGGAGTTGGCATATCTACGTGCTGAAGTTGCTTTCCTAAAAAAGCGGAGAGCCTTGATTCAGAAGCAGAAAGAACAGGAAAAAGTCGAACAGCAACAGCTGCAAGATTCATATCTGAATTAAGGCAAAACTACCCACTAAAGCATGTGCTATGTGCAGCTAAGATGGCGCGTAGTACCTATTTCTATCATCAGAAGTCATCAAAACTCAATGATAAATACAGTGATTTAAAACAGCAAATCAAAGTGATCTATCATCAGCATAAAGGGCGTTATGGGTATCGCAGAATTACGCTTGCATTGAGAAATACAGGCTTGATCGTGAACCATAAGTGTGTACAGCGATTGATGATATCTATGAAGCTTAAATCACGTATTAGGGTTGTGAAATACCGTTCGTATAAAGGGCAAGTGGGTAAAATTGAAAACAATGTATTGCAGCGTCAATTCAAGGCTGAGCGACCTAATCAAAAATGGGTTACTGATGTGACTGAATTTAATATTCGGGGTGACAAGCTTTACTTATCTCCCGTCATGGACCTGTTTAACGGTGAAATCATTGCATTTCAAATGGAACGTAGACCAGTATTTGGACTGGTCAAAGATATGCTTAAAGAAGCTATAGAGACACTCAATATAAATGAGAAGCCAATGATCCATTCTGATCAAGGTTGGCAATATCAAATGAGATTTTACCAGAAACAATTAGCAGAACGAGGGCTCACCCAAAGTATGTCACGTAAGGGGAATTGTTTAGATAATGCTGCTATGGAGAGTTTCTTTGGAATACTTAAATCTGAATGTTTCTATGGAGAAGAATTTAAATCAGTTGATGAATTGGAGCAAAAAGTGAAAGAATATATTCACTATTATAACCATGAGCGAATCAAGGTTAAATTAAAAGGACTGACCCCTGTAGAATACAGAAATCAGTTCTTAGAAATTGCCTAACTTACTGTCTAACTTTTGGGGGTCAGATCAATTCAGGTGGGTTTTAATGATGATTTACCTTTTTGACCTACATCTCAAAATGGTAAGTCATCATCTAGATCTGCTGCAGGCGCTGCTGTTGGAGCAGGTGCAGATTTCGGCGCAAAACCACTCGGGTTATTGTTGCCATAACCGCCGCCCTGATTGTTGTTAAAACCGCCTTGCTGTGGTGCTGAACCATAACCCGATTGCGGGTTATTGCCATAACCGCCCTGGTTGTTGTTCGCCTGATTATTGTTATTAAAACGTGGCTGGTTAAAGCTGCTCTCGCCCTGATCATTTTGAGGACGGCTAGAGTCTAACATCTGCATTTGTTCACCACGAATTTCCGTCGTATAGCGTTCCTGACCATTCTGGTCAGTCCACTGACGGGTACGTAATGAACCTTCAATATATACTTTTGAGCCTTTACGAAGATATTGCTGCGCAATTTCACCTAAACGGTTATGCAACACGATACGGTGCCATTCCGTTTGTTCTTTACGTTCACCGGTACTTTTATCTGTCCACGAATCGCTGGTTGCGATCGAAAATTGAGTGAGAGAGCCACCATTTGCAAAAGTTTTGGTTTCCGGATCTTTACCCAAAGTACCCACTAAGATGACTTTGCTCACTAATCTTTACTATAATTATTTTTTAATTTTTTTATATCAATTAATTAAAGTAATTTTTTATATTTTAACTCTATTTATATTTCTGTAACAATAAGAGACTATTTTTTAAGCACATAACTCATTTTTTGCCAAATTATCTTGTTACAAAAAAACTATTAGATAGTTACAAGTAATAAATTTAATATGCAAAATAAGTTAACTCTAAATAAAGAACGTACGCTAATGGCATTAGAAAAAATAGAAACATTGACTTCGATAAAGACCTCTGATGGTTTAGTTGTAACGAATAAAGTCGTCACATCATCAAATGGTGATCTAGAAACCTATTATTTCTCTTATATTATTGATGATAAAAGGAAAGTATTCGTTTCTGATGAGGTACGTTCAAATCTAAAAAAATTGGAAATTGAAAACGTAGTTATTGGATTTTTAGCACACCCTTTTGTTTTAGACAAAATAGTACCAATATAGAGCTATATTTATAATCTGAACCGTACCGGGTTTGTCGGAGACTTTTTTATTTAAGTTAGGCCACCTGACCTAACGGGTTAATCTTATCATAGTACATTGCTTCAAACTCAAAAGGCGATACATAACCCAGTGCACTGTGTACACGCTTTTTATTGAACCAATCTGATGATGAGTTTAATGGGTGGTTACAAAGGATGGAAAAGATACTCAATCTTTGAAGTAAACTTACTTTAATCATTGCAAAAAAACTAGGAATAAATGTTTACACTGTACATCTCTAAAGTTAACTTTACGTTATCTTTAGAGCGGCGATGAGTCCATTATTTTGGCTAGGATCATTTGTTCAATTAGGTTAATTTTACATTTCAAGTCTTTGTCTAACAAAACCTCTCACATTAGTAATGTTATACAATACGCTAATCAAAGAATCATTTTAAAATTCAACCGATAAAGTATAGATCAATAAATGATCATTATTTTATTTTTGCTACCCCAACTCAATTAAGATAACGCAAGTATGCTTAAAGTATTTAATAACAGAACTGAGCACACCCACGAAAACGAACAATTCCGTAGAGTTGCTGAAATAATTGAGATATCTTTTAATAAGTATGGATACAATGGAATACTTATTGGGAATCCATTTAACGAAACCTATTATCGTTTCCGTGCTGATGCTATATTATACTATAGCAACGGCCTCATACTTATTGATTTTAAAGATTATAAAGGAATAATCAAATTACCCCAAAATTCAAACGAGTTCAGTTCGAACAAATGGTATAATGAAAGTATAAATGATAGAAGTAGGTTGGAGATAAAGGCGGGTGCTAGTTTTATCAACCCATTTAGACAATTAGTTTCCTATCGTAATGCTTTTAGAGAAATATTAGAAAATAATAAATATTTGAATGGAATAAACCCAGCAAGAGTCTGTATTGCAAATATTTTTTCTGGACCAATCGAAGTTCACAATGAGGTTCCAAGAAATCTCCCCTACTACAAACTAATCCAAGAATTAGAATTAGCTAATTTTATTTATGATTTTGCTAGTGATAATACTTACGAGGAAGACATCGCAAAAGTCTTGAAAAGTATTTTCCCTGCAGAAAGATGGGATAAAAGCTTAGAAATTTCTATCCCTGAAAAAATAATTAAAAAAGAGATCATTAGAATAGACAATGATATAGAGAAAAATATAGTTGATTTTCTCAAGGAAGAAAATGGAGGGATTCTTGTTTTAGAATCTATGAACGTTGATGATAGAGATTCTTGGTTGCGATTTATAGCAAACGAAGCAGTAAATCATAATATTCCTCAAATTGAAAAATGGTCGCACTCTGCGCGAATCAGTAAGAAGATCCAAATACGAAGTGATATTGAAACAGAAGGAATTTACAATGTTATTTATGATGGCTCTGTTATTGAAGAGCAAACTCAAGATTTAGAAAAAGAGGAACAAGAAGAAGCATTGCAGGAAGTTATTTCTTTGAAAAAAAGCAATGATATCGATGAAAAAGCTTTAATTATTATTGCTGAAGCTCATTTGATAAGTCGTAGCCTTAGTCAATCAGAATTGTTGCGATTTGGTTCTGGTCGATTATTAGAAGATATCATCAAATTTATAGGTACTGAAAGTAATCGCAAGGTTGTATTTATTGGAGATCCTTATTCTTTAACTTTTGGAAAAAATGAAGATTCTGCATTGAACTTGGAAACCTTATCTGAGTTATACGATAAAGAAAAAATTAAGCACTTTCGCAAGTCTATAGATAAAAACTATTCAAATGGAAAAGAGAATTTGAGAACTGATTTGGCAAACAGCATTGAAAATTCACTTTTTAATAATTTGAACTATAGTTTTGATCAAACAACTTTAATTGATTTACAAGACAGTAATCAAAGAATCCAAAATCTACATTCATGGTTTGCTAAACCATTTTCAAATGAACCTGATAAAGCTGTTTTATTCTACTCAAAAAAAGATTGTTTGAAAACGAACAAGTGGATTAAAAAACAATGCCTGAAAAATGGAGAAAATTTGGCAACGGATGATTTGCTCATTGTAAACAACAATGTTTCTATTCCCGATGAAAGCGGTTTCCAAATTCCAAGACGAATTGTAAATGGAATGTTTTTTACTGTTCTTGCTATTAAAGAAACAACACAGGAAACTATTCCAATAAAGCAATCAAAAAATCCAATAGTTCTATCTTTTACAAAAATATTTGTCAAATGCTTGAGTGTGGTTGGTTTGCCTGAAACAGATGTTTGGATATTGGATAACTTTTTCAATAGCGAAGATGATTTATCAAGAGAAGAACAGATTGCTTTCAGAGTTTTTGTAAATAGAAAAATAAATGCTGAAAAATCAAAGAAGAAATTTATTGACAGTCAGGAATATCGTCAATTATTGGAAGATACCCGCTACAAAGTGCTTTCAGAAGAAGATAAACTGTTCATTAAGAATAATCACAGCGATTTACGAAAATTTAAGAAAGAGCAAGACGAGGCAAAAAATGTTCTCAAATTCTATAAGCAAAAGTATGATAGAAATATATTTTTCCACGTAAAAGACACCGACCCATTTGTAAATGCAGTATTTGTAAAATATGGTTGGGCAATTACAGTTCATAAAGCAATAGGTTCTAATTATAACGAAGTTATTATAAAAGGACACCGTAAAGAAAATGACGGAATTACAAATGATAGTTATTTCCGTTGGTTATATAGTGGTGTTACAGCAGGAAAAATCGTTAACATAATTTCTCCTCAAATAATAAATCCTTTTATGAATTGTGTTTTTGAAGACAATTCCACAAATGGAGTTTCAATAAAATCAAAACAATTTTTGATTTTTGAAGATTACAAAGTTGAAGCAAGATTTGTAGAAAAAATACAATCAATTGTAAACAAAAATGTTGTTGGAGCAATTTGTGAAATTTCCAAGTTGATTGAACAAAACGGATATTTACTTGAAAGCACAAAAAAGTTTACTGAATACTTAACAAAAGCCTATTATTCAATTCCTCAAAACGAAAATCAGCAATTGATTCTCAACATTGACAATAAGGGTTCAAAAGACAATTTTGCAGTTGGTAATATTCGTATTGAAAATTTAAATGGTGCGGATGAAAATATCATAAAAAAATCTATTGAAGATTGTCTAACTCAAAAGAAAAGCGTTAGTTCAATAACAAATGACAACCCCGAATTACCATCTGATTTTAGACAAGCAATTTATTCTAATTGGTTTGAAAAATGTGAAAATGAAAACATTGCACTAAAAATTATGCAAAGTCATAATAATCAAGATATTTTTCGTGCAACTTGCGATAAAGACAGTTTAACTTTTAGGGTTTGGTATGGTACAAGTGAACAGAATCACACAAAAGGTTTTTTCTCAAAAATTGAAATTTTGGAAAAATCTTCTGAAACCATTTTAGAAAAAGTAAAAGGTTTAATTTATGGATTCTAGAACTATTTTTGAATTACGCAAAGAATCGCAGAATTTATCCGGAATTGAAAAACTGAATAAATTGAATAGTGCTTTAAGTGTCGCAAGAAACTTATACTCGGAAGAGCCGTATGATGAATGGATTCAAAAAGCATTTGCTTGGGTTCTAATAGACCTATGTAAATTTTATGTAGCAGAAAGAAATTTACACCAAGCAGGAATTTGTTTTAACGAACTTAATTCAATAGACTTTCAAGGCTATGAAGACGATATAATTGAAAATCAAAAAAACTTTCTTCGTCCTAAGATTGACACAAATTATTCGGAGGTTCAAAGAGCGGAAGAATTAAGCAAAAACGGTAGTAATAAAGAAGCATTAGCGATTTTTAAAAACCTGATTGCTCAAAACAGACTAACAGAACTACATCACGAAAGTTACGGTTGGGTAATCTACCGATACATAAAAGCAGAAGAAAGTAATCTTTCATCGGTTGAGGTAAGAACGTTTTTTAGAGATTATATGAACTTAAAGAATGAAAGACCGTCAATGCTTCATTCTATGATTTTAAATTTTGCTTTAAACTATTCTAAAACACACAGCGACTTTAAGTTTTACAACTTTTTTCTTTTGTGGAATCCTGACAATTTTCGCCACGAAGATTTACACGATGGACATAAAGACGGAAAAAGTATTCCCTCACTTATTTCACGCATTTGCAGAGAGTTTGTAAACTCCAACACCGAAATACACATAGAGGAGTTTTTAAGCAAAATAAAACTTAACAAAGAAACTGTTTTAGACTTTTTCAGAGAAACCATTTTTTGGAACATTTTCAATGCACACAAGGAAAATAAATTTTCTGAATTGTGGAATTTATTTGAGCAATACAATAACAATTATTCCAAACACGGACAATCAAAATGGCATTCCGAAATTTTAAATCTTGCTGAAAGGTTTATGAAAGAAAATGACGAATGGCGTTTTCTCCACTTTTTCAAAAATTGGAATCCAGAAAATTTAAGAACTGACGATTGGAAGGAAACAAAAAAAGACGAACACACATACAAACCATTAGCAACAAAAGCACTTAAAAAGACTTTTGAAATTCTGAAAACTCAAACATCTGAACAAGATTTATCTTGGCTAATCAAACCGTATGAAACTGCAATCAAATTGTTTCTTGATGATGAGTGGTTGTTGAGAGAAAAGGCATTACTTCATTTCAAAAACAATGAATTAGAATTAGCAATCAAAATATACAAGCAACTTGTTTTGGAACTTTCCAATAAACATTATGTTTGGCAAGAGTTTTCAGATTGTATCATTTCCGATAATTCTTTGAAAATCGGAATGCTTTCAAAAGCATTGCGTTTAGAAAAAAACGAAGATTTTTTAGGCGATATTCATTTAGGTTTAGCAAAAGTGTTAATTGAAGAAAATCTATTAGATAATGCACTTGTAGAACTTGAAACGTATAAGAAACATAGAGAAATAAAAGGTTGGAAATTGTCGCCAAGCTTTGAAGAATTATCTCAAAAAGCAAGTTCGGTTAAACAAAGTTTAAAAGACAATCAAGAACTATACAAAAAATACATCCCTTTTGCTGAAAACTTCGCCTATGCTGATTTTGATTGGACAGAAGTTGTTTTAGTAGATAAGTGGAAAGACGACAAAGGTAAAGACCGTTTGGCTTTTACTGATGGCAAAACAATAGAATTTGCAATTAGTAAAAATCGTTTTGAAGTCTTGAAACAATCAGAATTAGGACAAATTTTGAAGTTCAAATTTCACAAACAAGAAATCAAAAAAGAAGTTGAAAACAGATTTTCTTGGTTTGGTAAAAACGTTATTACAGAATACAAGTATATTCCGCTTATTGCTGAAAAATCAGAAAAAAAATATTGGGAAATATTAGAAGATACTTTTGCTTTTGTTGATTACATTAACAAAGAAAAAGGTATCATTCACGCAATCACAACAGAAAATAAAGAAGTATTTTTTCCTCAAATAAAACCTGAACTACAAATTGGAGATTTTGTAACAGCAAAAAGTTACATCAAAAAAGTAAAAGAGCAAAACAGAACAGAACTGCGACAAATTCAGAAAATTGACAAAGGTTCTGTCATTGCAAAATTCCAGACTCAAATTGCAATCGTTGATGGTGTGAACGAACAAAAGCAATTATTTCACTTTATAATTTCGCCCAAATTACAAGGAATTGTCAAATTCACAGAAACAAATCTAAGACCAAAAGAAGGCGATTTTATCAAACTTACATTTGCTACAAAAATTGACAAGGACAAAAAATCAAGAGTAAAAATATTGTCTATTGAATTAACTGAAGGAGTTAATCCCAACTTACGAAAGGACATTACTGGCTTACTGGAAGTAAAATACAAAGGTGATTACGAAGAAGAAGATTTGCCTGATTTTGCCTTCATTGGAGATTACTATGTTCCCAAATACCTGTTAGAAAAACACAGCATAACTGAAGATTGCAAGGTAAATGCAAGAGTAATTTATGGAGAGGATAAAATGCTACGACCAAGATGGAAAGTGATAAAAATTCAAAAAATATGAGATTGATCCTTAAAATCCAAATCAGATACATATTTTTCAAACCGCTCAACATTGTAGGCTAAATAGAATAGTAACGAGTCAATGTCAAATCTCGTGTATGACAAATTCAGGTAACGGTAATCCTCCCATAAATAACCGAAGTTAAAAGTAGAGGTTAAGCAGCCATTAGAGGTGGCTTTCCTTTGTTAGCTTGATGTGGTCTTTCATGGTTGTAATGCCACAACCAGTTTGTTGCATAATCTTGTACTTCATCCAAAGTATCAAATAAATGCTTGCTCAGCCAACTATAACGTATGGTCCGATTATAGCGTTCAATATACGCATTCTGCTGTGGCTTACCCGGTTGAATATATTCAATACGAATACCGTGCTCAGTAGCCCAGCGCACAAATTCGTGACTGATAAATTCGGGACCATTATCGCATCGGATCACTAACGGTTTTTCTCTCCACTCCAGCAATTGATTCAACGTACGAATAACCCTGATTGTGGGCAATGAGAACCCTGCTTCAATGGCTAGGCCTTCGCGGCGGTAATCATCAATCACATTCAATAATCGAAACTTGCGACCATCGGAAAGCTGATCATGCATAAAATCTAATGACCAAACCTGATTTTCTCGGATTGGTTCTTTCAATGGTTCAGGCGCATGCCGTTTTAGTCTTCTTCTCAGTTTAATACGTAGATTCAGTGCCAACTCACAGTAAATGCGGTAAACCCGCTTGTGATTCCAGCAGCAACTCTCAACATGCCGTAAATACGAGAAGCACAAACCAAAGCCCCAATCGGAATTTTCCTCAGTGAGTTCAATGAGCTGTTCAGCAATGAGTGCATTGTCATCGCTGAGTTTGGCTTGATAGCGGTAGCAGGTTTCACTAATGCCAAATGCTTTACAAGCCAAACGAATACTAATGGCATGCTGGGCAACTGCCTGTTGTGCCATCTTACGCCGGCAAGATGGCTTTACCACTTTTTTGCCATCGCTTCCTGGATGATTTCGGCCTTTAATCGCTCTTCCGCATACATCTTTTTAAGTCTGGTATTTTCGGCTTCTAGCTCTTTCAGTCGAGCCATTAATGATGTATCCATACCACCATATTTGGCACGCCATTTATAAAAGGTAGCATTACTCATGCCGTGTTCACGGCAAAGGGTCGCTACAGGTGTGCCAGATTCTGCCTGTTTCAAGATGGACATGATCTGACTGTCAGTAAATTTAGATGTTTTCATGCAGAATCTCCTGCTCGTATCTTAAGAGAAAATTCTACTTTTAGATCCTATTATTTTTAGGGGGGATTACCCACATCTAAAAGAGGATTATCTCCAATGAATAGCATATCTGGCATTTGGCAGGCTAATTGCTCTCGTATTACTTCATAGATGTGATGTTCAGGTTTTATTGCTCCTACCTCGTAACTCAAAATAACCACATCAAATAGATTAGGAAGCAGTGTTTTAAGTCTTTCGCCATAAGGCATTGCCAGGTTAGAACAGAGCGCGATTTTGAAGCCAAGGTTTTTTAAACTTCTAAGTGTATGAACAGTATCTTCGTATAGTTCGATTGTATTTACCTCAAACTGTAGATCATCATTAATTTCATTCAAAAGTGGTGCTGGAATCACTTTTCCAAAGAGCTTAGTCAATTGCTCAATATCAACAGCATTAGACATAATAATATTGGCGTCTTTTGTGCCTGGTTTTCTACCATTATCTTTCAACCATTTCATCAACTTACGATATGGAGATCGGCTCTCACCAATTTTCACAAGAGTTCCAAAAGCGTCAAAAACTATTACTTGGGGGAAATCATTCATAAAATTTAAATGGTAGCATTAAGAGTTATTGCTAAGTTTATTCTGATTTACTTTTAAATATCATCTAATAACGCCAAGCCTTGTCGCATCCCTTTTAATTCAAATGGCTTTTTTTCTTGATTTCTACCACAATACCCTCAAAGAAATTTGAGAGTCATCTACGTGATTACAGGCGAGATTAAAAGCAAAATTGACCAGATTTGGAATGCATTTTGGAGTGGCGGTATTTCCAATCCTTTAGAAGTCATGGAGCAAATGACTTATTTGCTGTTTATTCGCCGACTCGATGAAATTCAGATTACGAAAGAAAAAAAGGCAAATAAACTCAGTCAAATTAAAAAGCAAACAATTGCTGTTGAGCATCCAATTTTCACGCCTGAGCAAGATCATCTTCGTTGGTCAAAGTTTATTACTTTAGGCGATGCTGCAACGTTGTATAACACGGTTGCCAATGAAGTCTTTCCTTTCATTAAAAACTTAGGTGCAGAAGACGAAACCACCTATAGCCATCACATGAAGGATGCACGTTTTACCATTCCTACGCCTGCGCTACTCACCAAAGTGGTGGATTTGGTTGCCGATGTGCCAATGGATGATAAAGACACCAAAGGCGATATTTACGAGTACATGCTCGGTAAGATTGCATCGGCAGGTCAAAATGGTCAGTTCCGTACTCCTCGCCATATCATCAAGATGATTGTGGAGCTGATGCAACCAAAACCAACCGATACCATTTGTGACCCTGCGTGTGGTACAGCGGGCTTCCTTGTCGCTGCAAGTGAATATTTAAACGATCATTACAGCACTGAGATTTTTGCCAATCCTGAAGCTGCAAAGCGTTTTAGTGAAGAAACTTTCTTTGGTTATGACTTTGATAGCACCATGCTTCGTATTGGTTCAATGAACATGATGCTGCACGGTGTTGAAAACCCACGTATTGAAAACCGTGATTCTTTAAGTGAAGCGCATTCACATATTGCTGAAAAATACAGTTTGATCCTTGCCAATCCCCCATTTGCAGGCAGTTTAGACAATGAAAGCTGTGCCAAGAATATTCAAGCTGTAGTCAAGACCAAAAAGACTGAATTACTGTTTTTAGCCTTGTTCTTACGTTTGTTAAAAACTGGCGGTCGTGCTGCGGTGATTGTGCCTGATGGTGTGTTATTTGGTTCATCAAAAGCGCATAAAGATTTGCGTCAAAAGATTGTGGAAGAGCAAAAACTTGAAGCCATTATTTCGATGCCGTCAGGTGTATTTAAGCCTTATGCAGGAGTTTCAACTGCCATTATGATTTTTACCAAAACCATGTCTGGCGGTACGGACAAAGTTTGGTTTTATGATATGCAGGCGGATGGTTACTCGCTGGATGATAAGCGTAATGAGCTAGACAGTTCTAAGCACGACAATAATAACATCCCTGACATTATTGCTCGTTTTAAAAACTTGGAAGCGGAAAGCACTCGTAAAGCCACAGAGCAAAGCTTTATGGTGGATAAAGCCGATATTGCTGCCAATGGTTATGACTTGTCGATTAACCGTTATAAGGAAGTGGTGTATGAGCAAGTAGAATATGAAGCACCAAGTAAAATTTTGGCGGATTTGGAAGTGCTTGAGCAGGATATTTTAAAAGGAATGGCTACGCTTAAGGAGATGCTTAAGTGAGTTGGGAGCAAGTTAAGTTAGGTGATATTTTCGAAATTGCTCGTGGTGGTTCTCCACGTCCGATTGATCAATATATTACAGATGATCCTAATGGATTAAATTGGATTAGCATTAAAGATGCATCTAATAGTTCAAAATATATTTATAAAACTGAAAAAAAGATTAAACCTGAAGGTCTGCATAAAACTCGTTTAGTGCATCCAAATGATTTTCTATTGACTAATTCGATGAGTTTTGGTCGTCCTTACATCATGAAAACGACTGGTTGTATTCATGATGGCTGGTTGGTTTTAAGTGCTGACAAAACAAAAGTAGATACAGATTATTTTTATCACTTATTAGGTAGTGATTTTATGTATCGAAAATTCAAAGGCTTAGCAGCAGGTGCAGTCGTAAAAAACTTAAATACAGAATTAGTTAAATCTGTATCTGTCCCACTCCCACCACTTTCCGAACAATGCCGCATTGCGTCAATTTTAGATCAAGCGGATGAGTTACGCCAAAAACGTCAGCAAGCGATTGAAAAGTTAGATCAGCTTTTACAAGCCGCCTTTATTGATATGTTTGGCGATCCTGTGAGTAATCCTAAAGGGTGGGAAAAAGTTAAATTTGAAGATGAAGTTGAATTTTTAACAGGTTTTGCATTTAAAAGTGCTGATTTTAAGGATTCAGGAATCAAGTTATGTAGAGGTATTAATATTTTACCAAATACATTAGATTGGAATGATACTGCTTACTGGAATGAGAAAGAACTTGAAAAATATTCAAGATTTAAAATTCTTCAAAATGATATTTTAGTAGCTATGGATCGTCCATGGATCTCAACTGGATTTAAAATAACTTTAGTTAAAGAAAATGACCCTAATATGCTTTTAGTTCAACGTGTTGCTAGGTTAAGAGTTAAAGAAAGTTTCGGAGCAAATTTTCTTTTTCAAATACTTTCTATGCCTGAATTTAAAAAACATTGTCGAATTACTGAAACTACAGTCCCACATATATCTCCAACGGATTTTAAGTCATTTGATTTAATTAAACCTGCTAATCATATGATCGAAAAATTTGAGAAAATTGCCAATTTAATTAACATTCAAAAAGATAAAATGCGTGATTCTGAAGTGCAGAATGACAATCTTTTTGCATCATTACAAAACCGAGCATTTAACGGCACTTTATAAATACAAGGACAGTTATGAAATTTAAATTAATCGTAGCCGTTGGCTTAAGTTTTTTTTCAACTGCTAGTTTTGCTGAAAAATATACATTTTCTCCTGTAAGAATAGATATCAGCGTAAATGAACAAAGAAAAATGCATCCTATAACGGCTATAGGTACAGCAATATTTAAAAATGGTGTGCAAGTCCCTGCATATTCGATCAGCGTCCCTAGGGGTGTGGATGAAACTGATGCACCACATAGACCTACAGCAAGTTGTAATAAGTCAAAGTGCTATTTCGCAATGGATTTACCAAAAAAACTTGCTGCCAGCATGAGGGTATATAACATTGCTGAAACAGAAGAATGGATCTTAGCACCTGCTGAATGGACACGATTGAAAGGTGCTATTGGTGTAAACGGCAACACCGTTTTAGCACTTGCATCAGCAGATCAAAAGTCAAACCTAAGTTTATATGCTGTCCCTGCTTGTGTCGGTTGTGGACTTGATGCCGCAACACCATTTTTCCCAGAAGCTGCAAGGCAAAATCATCAACTATATGGTACTAAGTTTAGTGGGACAACACCACCTGTACACATAGTAAGAGCGAATCAACAAACTGTTTATTATCAGTATCAATTAAAAGGACAATATCAAACCAATGGGGTCGCAAAATTTCGGCCAAATGAAGACAATATTTATGATGGACTTAGTGTTACAGTTGCATCAGATAAAATGGAATATGCTCGAATAATGTTAAACTTTTTTTCTTTAACACATAAGTAAATTACTTAATATCAAGAATCTATAAAATTTAATTTAAAATTTGAGGGTATATACATGAGCAACTTCTCGTTTTTAGAACCTGAATTTAAAAGCTTGGCAGCGACTGCCAAAGAAGCCGAAAAGCTCACGTATATATCCCCCCAATTTGCTCTTGCTGCTGCTCGTACCTCACTTGAAAACCTCGTGCTGTGGCTGTATCAATACGACAAAAAACTGACCCAACCTTATGATGCTTCACTACATAACTTACTCAACGATCTCAAATTTAAAGACCTGATTCCGCCCTATATTTGGGACAAAATGGACAACATCCGCATGGTCGGTAACAGTGTCGTACATGGGAAAAAGTTCAAGCAGCTCACAACAGAAGAAACCGTTAAACACATTAGCCATTTATTTCTGATGTATGTTTGGTTTGAACGAAACTATGGCTCACCCTCAAAAGATCGCTCTCAGTCGATTTTATTTAACCCAAAACTAATACCAAATGCTGACAATACTCAGCAAATCACCGCCAACAAAGAACAACTGCAAAAAGAAACAGAAGCTAAAGAAAAACAGTTTGCGGAGCAACATAAAGCTTTACGGGAACGTGAACAAAAACTATTTGAACTGTCCGCAAGTTTAGAAGAGCGTGAAAAATTACTTGCAAATATAGATGCTGAACTTGCACAAAAACGTGCAGACGTTGAACAAGCCAAAATTGCCAACAGCAAAATCGAAGACCATACCGACTATAAAGAAGACGAAACTCGAAAACTTAAAATTGACCTCATGCTTGAAGAAGCAGGTTGGGAAATTGGCACAACGGTTCGAGAGGAAGTTGCTGTTACAGGCATGCCGAGCCCATCGGGTAAAGGTGCAGTGGATTATGTGCTGTATGATGCCAATGGCTTGCCTTTAGCTGTTGTTGAGGCTAAACGTACATCAACTGACCCTGATATTGGACAACAACAAGCCAAGCTCTATGCAGACTGTTTAGAGCAACAAACAGGACAACGGCCTGTCATATTCTATACCAATGGTTACAAAACCCGAATTTGGAACGATGTGCAAGGTGGTCCACCACGCTTAGTTCAGGGCTTTTATACGCAGGCAGAACTCAAACGTCTGATCGAAAGACGGAAGAACAACCCTGATTTAAGTAGCTTCCCGATCAATGCAGACATTGTCGAGCGTTACTACCAAACTCGTGCTATTAAAGCCATGCTGGCAGCCTATCAACGTAAAGAGCGTGCAGGCTTACTCATCATGGCAACAGGCACAGGTAAAACTCGTACTGCTATTGCACTTGTTGATGTATTGATGAAAGCTAATGTGGTGCAAAAAGCTTTATTCCTTGCAGACCGCACTTCATTGGTCAATCAGGCACACAACGCTTTTAAAGCTAATTTAAAAGATGCCTCATTTGTCAATTTACTTGACGATAAGAACCAAGTGGGTCGAGTCTATTTCTCTACCTATCAAACCATGATGGGCTTGATTGACGAAAAAAATGCCGATGGTACACGCCAATTCGGTACAGGTATGTTTGACCTGATTATTATTGATGAAGCACACCGTAGCGTATACCAAAAATTTGGCGAGATTTTTAAATACTTCGATAGCTTACTTGTCGGTTTAACCGCAACACCACGAGATGAAGTGGATCGTGATACCTATGCACTGTTTGGTTTAGAAAGTGGTGTACCAACCGATTACTATGATCTTGACCAAGCCATTGCCGATGGTTATCTCGTGCCACCCAAAGCCTATTCAGTTCCGCTTAAATTTATGCGTGAAGGCGTAAAATATAACGAACTTTCCGAAGAAGAAAAACAACATTGGGATAGTCTAAATTGGGGCGATGAAGATGCACCTGAAGAAGTCTCAGCCTCTAAAATCAATACAGAGCTGTTTAATACAGGCACCATTGATTTAATGCTGAAACACTTGATGGAAAATGGGATAAAGACCGAAGGTGGTGATCGTCTAGGTAAAACCATTATCTTTGCCGTCAATCAAAAACATGCACAGTTTATTGCTGACCGCTTTAATGCCAACTATCCTCAATATGATGGTAAATTTGCTCGTGTGATTACCCATGCAACGAAGTATCCACAAAGCCTGATAGATGATTTTAGTAAGAAAGACTTCCCTGAGCCACAAATTGCGATTTCAGTCGATATGCTGGATACAGGGATTGATGTGCCTGAAGTGGTCAATCTCGTGTTCTTTAAAGCTGTACGCTCTAAAGTGAAGTTTATGCAGATGATTGGACGTGGTACACGACTCTGTGAAGATCTATTTGCTCCTGATGATGATAAAAAAGAGTTCTTTATCTTTGACTATTGCTCGAACTTTGAATACTTCAATGCAAATCCAGATGGTGCGCCTATTTCGACCACAGAACCATTGGGACAACGCCTATTCAAAGCTCGTTTGAATGTTTTGAGTTTGCTTAATTCACCCGATTATCAAACTGAAGAAATGAAAGCTGTACAGCAAGAAATGCGTCAGAGCTTGCAGACTGAAGTGAAGTCGATGAATAAAGACAACTTCATTGTTAAATCTGAAATTGAGCATGTTGAATACTTTAAAAGTGATACTGCCTGGGACAATTTGGATGACCTTGCAATTGGTACATTACGAGAACACATTTCAAAACTTCCGAACGAACTAGAGTCTGAACCACTAGAAGCCAAGCTGTTTGACATGCTTTGCTATAACATTGAACTTGCTGTGCTGGAAAAAAATACCAAGACAATTCAGGTTTATGCCAATAAAGTCATCGAAATCGCTTCTAAGTTGGAAACTAAAGAAAATATTCCTGTGGTAGCGGCACAGATTAACCTGATTCAAGAAATACAAACTGAAGCCTATTGGGAAGGCATCACTGTTCCAATGCTGGAGTCGATGCGTAAACGCATTCGGGGATTGGTGAAGCTGATTGAGAAATCTACCTCAACGATTGTGTACTCGATGCTTGATGATGAAATTGGTGAAGCAACAGAAGTGGATATTCCTGTGGTTTCCAGTGGTGTAAACATTGCTCAATACCGTAAACGAGTTGAAAGCTTCATCAAATCAAATGAAGATCACATCACCATTGCCAAATTGAAGCGTGGCTTAGCTCTTACCCCAACTGACCTGAACGAACTAGAACGATTTGTGTTTGACGCTCAGGAAGTGGAAAGTAAAGAGAAGTTTGAAGAATGCTTTGGTACTGAGAAACCGTTACCACTTTTCATTCGTTCTCTTGTTGGTCTGGATCGTCAGGCAGTACAACAGGCTTTCTCTAAGTATCTACAAGGTTCAACTTATAACGAAAAGCAAATTCGCTTTATAGAAATGGTGATTGAGCACTTGACCATACGGGGAACGTTAGAAGCATCGCAGCTTTATGAACCACCATTTAATCAGATCCATTATGAAGGGATTGATGGTGTATTCGGTGATGCAGATGCTGACAACATATTTGGGGTTGTTGAAGCGTTTAATGAAAGTGCTGTGGCGTAAATAGGAAAAATATTATATGGCTGTATGGTTGGTAAGAGCTGGTTCACAAGGTGAATATGAAGAAAGGTTTTTGAGTTCATCTAGAATTTATGTAACTTGGGATAACTTACATTTAGATTTAAAAAAAATTGTTAATCGAGGGGATTTAATTGCTGAACTAGCAAAAACAGACCTTGATGCTAAGCCTAGAAAGCTCTCAAATCATGCCAGTCAAATTTGGCCATTTATTCATACGATGAATATTGGTGATCGAATTATTCTACCCTCTAAACTACAGCCCGTTATTTATATAGGAATTATCACTTCTGAATATTCCTATGACCCTGATGCTATTGATCCATTTAAACATTCACGTTCAGTGAAATGGTTAGCTACTGGAATTCCAAGATCTCATTTTTCTCAGGATATTCTTTATAGCTTTGGGGCTTTCATGACTATTTGCCGTATACAGCGAAATAATGCTGAAGAACGTTTACTGGCAATGGAAAAAAACGCATGGCAACCAGAAAACATACATCAGGTAATAAAATTTGAAGGAGTTCAAAAAGACATTGCCGTTGAAGATGCTTCAGATGAATCTAGTTCAGTTGATTTGGAATTTATAGGGCAAGATCAAATTAGAAAAGTGATCGAATCGAAATTTAAAGGTCATAGATTAACGTTATTAGTCAAAGCAGTATTAGAAGCACAAGGATATACTTGTTGGCAAAGTCCAGAAGGTGCCGATGGTGGTGTAGATATTTTAGCTGGTGATGGCCCCATGGGATTTGGGCAACAGCAAATTTGTGTAGAAGTCAAATCAGGAGATGGACAGGTAGATCGTCCAACAGTAGATAAGTTAATTGGAGCGATGACAAAGTTTAATACTAAGCAAGGCTTATTTGTCGCTTGGGGTGGCTTTAAATCTAATGTACAAAAAGAATTAGCCTCTAGCTTCTTTAGAGTTAGGCTTTGGACACAGAATGATTTGTTAAACCAAGTTTTTCTAAATTATGAAAAGTTGAATGATGACATCAAGGCTGAATTACCATTAAAGCGTATTTGGATTATCTCAAATGCTGAAGGTTAAGCTACGTAGAGTTTAATTTAAAAAAGTAAGGTTATGAAACATATAGATAAAAACAAAGATATAGCAGATTATACGCTCATTCAAGAGAATATAGTCTTGAAGCTAGATACCAAAGCAAAAGAACTGTTGGGATATTTCTTTGATGCTTTAAATTATATATATTCCGAAGTTAAGAAAAGTAATAATATTCAAAATATTAATTTTTTCTTACTAAGTTTAAAACCTAAAATTGATTGCATTATAGGAACAAAAAATAAAGAAGTAGTTTATCAGTTACTCAATACTGCTATAGCACAATGGTTTAAAGAGGATATCGGTTCTGCTTACTTAAAAATTGATAAACCTAGTAAGGTTTTGAAGAATAATAAGATATCTTTACCGCTACCACATTGTTCAAATGTCGACTTTATTAGCCCTGATCTTTATAAAAAGCACTTAGATTCCTACTATGATCCGTATATCTATGTATTAAAAATTAAAAATATTTTTATAGCACAAATTAATTTTTATCGCGCCCCATTACGTAAAAAGAAGTTTTATGTATTAAAAAATAAAGAGACTATACAAGTTGCGGGTAATTATGAACGCATTAATTCCTCCAAACTGAAAAAGAAAGCATATGATGACTTAGCAAGTCATGAAGATAGCAAACAAACAAATTACAGTCATAATTTATCGAGGTATAAGAAAAATCCAAAAATTAATGACTTGCGTAAAAAAAAGTATAAAGAAAATTTATCTAAGATGGAGCAAGGTCCTGTTATTACCTCGGGAAATAAAGGTAGTGATGAATCAATTAATTATGAAGCATGGAAACAATATTTTGAACGCTTTAAGAGTACTAACAACATTGATGTTGAAATAGCTTCAGAAATTCTAGAGGCCTTTAAGGAAGTTGATTCAAAACGCAATGAGAGTAATCGAAAATATTTACAAGAATATTATGAGAATGGGAAGCTAGGAAAATTTGGGTTACCACAGGCAAAATGGAGACATGGTACATATGGGATCAGCTCAAAAGAGCCAGATTTTTTTAGTAAGATAAAAGATTAGACTGCTATCTAATATTGAAAATAATTTGAGTCTGATGAATTGATAAAATTTATTGATTTGGTGAACTGGTGAACTGGTGAACTAATGAAGGAGAAACTACTGTCCAAGTAGAATAAGAATCAGTGTTCAATACTACGTACCACTAGGTGTCCATTCAGATAAGAATATGCATCTAAGTATAGCTGATTTAGGTGATTTAAGGCTGGAGAGATAATCTACCCTAAAAATACAAGTTTTTTTATAGTAAAAAAAGAACCTGATTAAAATCAAGTTCTTTCTTTCATTTAAATACAATATTTACATATTGTACAAGTTAGAATGGCAGATCATCATCTAAATCAGCAGGTGCAGTGCTTGCCGGAGCCACTTGTGGTTTCGGTGCAAAATTTCCTGGATTATTATTTGGGTAACCACTACCACTAGGTTGCGGATTGCCATACGTATTATTGTTAGGCTGCTGATTGCCATACGTATTATTGTTAGGCTGCTGCTGATTACGGTTCATCCCATTTTGATTAGGATAACCACTGTTGTCACCACCTGCGCTCTGTTCAGATTGCTGACGATTGTCTAACATTTGCATTTGATCGCCACGAATTTCTGTAGTGTAGCGTTCTTGTCCACTTTGGTCTGTCCACTGACGGGTACGTAAAGAACCTTCAATATAAACCTTGGAACCTTTACGTAAAAATTGCTGGGCAATTTCACCTAAACGATTATGTAATACAATACGATGCCATTCCGTTTGTTCCTTACGCTCACCAGTACTTTTATCTACCCATGAATCGCTAGTAGCAATAGAAAATTGTGTTAGCGATCCGCCATTAGGAAAAGTTTTAGTCTCTGGATCTTTTCCTAATGAGCCAATCAAAATGACCTTATTAACAGAACCTCTAGCCATCATAACCTCTTGAATTCAATATATTTAACTTAAAACTAACCAACTATAACTTACTATATAAGGTTATCAGCGATCCTTAAAACTTTCCGTAATGGAAATAATTTTAGAACATTCTATATCATTTTTCATTGTTTGAATTTGATCTTTTGCTTCCTTCAATCTTTCACTTCCAAAATACTTAACCTCAAAATTTTTTATTATATGATTCAATTTCTTATTTCCTCCAATTTTTTGATTTAACAAAGAAGTTACTATATACAAGTTTGTTTCAAGATTCTTTATACAATTTTCATCATTCTGATGAACTGTATTTTCTAAACTATCCTCTAATTCAGTAAATTGAGCCAATAATCGACTATTCTTTAGCTTGAGTTCTGTAATCTGTTTTGTTTTTTCTTCAATGATTTGCTTGGATGATTTTTTTTTCTCATTCTGTGGCTTGTTTGAAGCAATGTCTGCAATTTTTTTATCTAGCTCTTGTAGTAACTCAGCATGTATGTATGCTTTTGTCACACTATTTTTCGCATACAAAGTAGTCTGACCAACAGAAGAACCATCTTCAAATTTAGCATTGTTAATAATTTCTGCTTTGGTAATTTTCTTTCCACCAATATTTTGAAGTTGCTCAAATGACTCTCTTATAGCCCTTTCAAATTTATCTTTACTGTTTGCCACAAATGATCCTACTCAAGTTATCCAATTTAATATATCCAAGTTTAATCCTTAACACTTCCCATAAAACTATGAGGTAACTTTCGATTTCTCAGCCAACTGAATGGAATTTAACATCTTCTCTGCTTGAGAAATAAATATTTTAGAACTTTCAACAAGTTTTTTATTTTTACTAGAATCAATAACATCTTGATGTAATTTGATTCTTCTCTCCCAGTGAGCTTTACGAGAGTTATCAATAGCAAAATTAGGACACTTTAAACATAAAGAGTCTGTTCTCTTTATTGGATCTAAGCCTATACCATCAGTCCGACATAAAGCTTTGTCTAATCCTTTATTATTGATGAAACAGTATCCATCTGAATGAGCAACTACACGCATGTCATTGGTTTGAATAAATTCATCCACAAAATCAGCAATAGCTGTGGAGTCCAATAATTTTGATTTAGCTTGAATTAGTCTACTATACCTTTCAAGGGTTTCACTGATTTGTCCACTTAGTATAATTTTCCCTTGGAAAGCTCTATTTAATAGATCAAATGCTAAATCTTGCTCTGTCTCCCCCATAAACTGCCAAATGTCTTCATCATCCGTATATTTCTTTGTAAAAGCCGTACTATTATGTTTCAACATCAAGGATAATTCTTCCAAATCTCCTATCTCAAATCTCCAAGTCCACAACATTGCATATGCTCGTCTAAACATATGAGGTTTTAATTCTATTCTTTCAAATTTTGCTGATTCCGCAAAATGCCTTAAAATGACATATAGTCCATTTGTAGTAAGGTAAAAAGTTTTATCACCTTTTCCACTGTCTGAATGACCAAAAGGTAATTTTAGTAAGATTGTTTCATTTTTTGATTTTTCTCGATTATATGAAGCCAATTCTAAAATAACGCCAAGCGCGTCTTTAACTTCTTGAATAACAGCCCGTTCTGTTCGTTTTCCTGTTTGTGTTCCCGCAGTTTTTTTTTCTAACCCAATAAGAATATCAAGTTCAGTATTTAATAGCTCTAAAACATCAGCTTCTTTAGTAAGTGATAGTTCATGCTTTCGCTCAGCCAATAACATCAAAATGATTGTTACTGCCGCACCGTATAGAGCACGGACTTTACTTTGTAGTTCACTCGATTTAATACCTGTTAGCTTATAAAATTTCGCGTACATTGATCTATGATATATAGAACTATCTGCATGTATCTCCATATATTGTTTAAGTAAACTCAAAGTATATTCAGACTCTTTTACCAACTTAAGAGCATGATTTAATAAAGCAAAAATTTCTTGAGGATAAAGTGTAGGGGTATGTCCATTTTGAACTGAATAGGCTTTTGCTAACAAGTATATTTTTTTTGTTTTAAAAGGATTAAAGCTTAATGATTCTTTTAAATATTTCCTTAAAGAATAAATATGTGAAATCACTGTCAACTTCATTAGAACAGAGTTTTGCGTTAATCCTCTTAGCGATATATGTTCGCAAAATGAAATTATGTCATCCTGTTTTACTTCTGATAAATCAAAACAATTTCGCTCAAAACACAACCATTCGTAAAATTCTCGGATACTACGGCAACTTATAGCTAAAGTGCTAGTGGTGTTACATTTGCTTTCTGAAGCCTCCATTATCCAATATGCAAGTTCTTTTGCGGCATTCTTCCAATAATCCCATCTATGAAAAATACCCTTATAGTTTTCTAAAGTGTAAACATTCCAGCTAATTGTATATCTTGACTTATCATCAGTAATAATATGAGGTTTTAATTTCCAAACATCATCCTCATACTTATTTTTTAACCAAGCTATTTCATGATTTATAAGATTATCATGCTTTTCTCTATCATTATCTTGTTGCGCTGAAATGGCATACGACTTTAAATTTTCAATCATATATAACTCTTAAGATAAGGGGGGAAGCTTAATAGTTTCAGCTAGTGTTAGAGCAGATTTTTTATCAATCTCCAGAACATTTTCTAGTAAACTCTGATACTTGACCAACCTTGGCAACCAGTATTTTTCCCATCTTATTGGATTTTGAAACTTCAATTCATTCTCAGAATCACTTATGATTTTTTCCCATGCAATCCACTCTGCAATTATCGCATCATCTTTAAACCATATTCTCTTAGCATCACAATTGATCCATTCATCTACAGCATCTTCTATTGCTGTATTTAATAGCTGTCGGTTATTAGAAGAATCATTTTTTAATGCATTTTCAACAAGGTAGTTCTGAAATTTTTTAGATTTACTCAATATCATGGATTGCGTTAATACACGCTCAGTATAGATTTTCGTTGTTTCGGAATTAGAGTGATTCAGTAATTTTTGAATTACCCTCGTACTTTCTCCACACAATTTTTGAATCAATACTATGGTTGGTCTAAAATTTTGTCCAGTACATCCACCTTCTACTAAAGGCGAAATAAAGGGATCTTCTTTAGCTAAATCAGCTAAAAATCTCTTAACAATATTTACTACTGTAGAGCTATCTAAAGTATGGATATCTCTTCTTGCACTCATAGTATTGCGTTGTATAAATAATGGGGTCTTTTTTTGTAGAATTAGACTATTTGACTCATTAGTCTGAATACTCTTCAATACAGAAATCATTCTTTCAGAATGCTTGATACATAATGAAATCATAGGATCTGTTGTTTTTATATCTTTTTCTATTGGCTTATTTGCTCTAGGTTTGTCCATAAAAACATGTGTTTTTCCTTCTTTCGAACTAGGCTTAAAACTTGTTAAATATGTATAAAAAGCAACACAATCAACATTTGGTGCAATTTCAATATGAGAAAGTAAACCCACAATGAAAGGAGCTAATGTTTCTGGAGTTGGAAAAAATGCTGAATGTACCCTAGAAGAACCCCATTTTCTATATTTCAGATAGTCGCTTATACCTTTAGGCCATTTTATTGATTCTGGTAAAATACGTCCATAGTGTGCATAAAGAATCGACAATGCTAGTTCAATAGTCCTAGGATCATCCCTTCCATCTGAATCAATATAGTAAGTTTCAACTTTATTAAATTTTTCTTTTTGTTCCAATAACAGATTGTTAATACTTTTATTCAAGATAGTCATATCATCAATATTGGTTGACATCCCATTTAATAAGTTTTTAACCCTGCTACTTTTCCAACCTTTCGTACGAAAAAATTCTTCCATTCCTTTAGGCCAATATTTTACTGCTGGAATATTATCTCCAAATTTTGAATATAATATTTGGAATGCTTCTTCCAGTGTTCTTTCACGTCTACGATAAAAAGAATTAAAATCAGTTACACATCTTAATTTTTCAAGATCATTCTCACTTAGCTGTTCTATTATTTTTTCTACCTTTTCCCAATCCTCTTCCCATTTATATATATCAACAATGGCCTTTTTATGAATGATATCTATTGCGCCTAAAGAATAATTTAGAGCTTTAGCTTGCAAGTGCTCTAACTCAAACCGATCCATGATAACTTTAATATCTTGATGATCAAAATGGCTATCATCCTCAATATAACATCTAGCTATTTCAGCAAAAGAATCTTTTTGATTGCTATTAAAATTTGAGAAATTAGGAGGAATAGGGAAATCTTCAATAATATCTTCACTAATTAAACCTTTAACAAATGCAGAAGCTCTAGAAAATTTTTGGTACTTAGTGGATAAACCATTTTCTACATTAGTATCTAAGGATTTTTTATATTTAATAATTGATTTCTCATCAATTTTTTCACTATGTTTTGAAATAAATCTAAGAAAATTTCTTAATTCCAGAAAGACAGCTCTGCTAGACTGTTGTCCCTTTAAATATATTTTTAAAGCCGTAGCTATTGCATGAATATTCTCTAAATTAGTTAAATCACTAATATCATAGGTCTTTTCTTCAACAGTAATTTCTAATTTAGGAAATTCTATAATAGATTCTTTTATCAATGGTTTTAGTACAATAAGTTCACGCTTTAGCTTAGTCATTCATATCTTCCAAATGAATACTGGCAGTATATATATCTAATGTTGAAGAATGACTATGCCTTGTAAGCGTCTTCGTAACTTCACGAGGGTCACGAATATGCTTGAGCTGGGAAATTTTTTTAAGCTTATCTGTAGCAAATCTATGTCTTAACCCATGTACCCATACGTATTGGTCTTGTGTTAGGTTGCCATTTTCCAAAGCTTGCAGCCATCTAGATCTAAGTTGATTAGAGAATGTTCGACGATGAAGTGCTTGACCTGTTGTAGAGGAAATAAATACCTGTTGTGGTGGAATATATGCCTTACGCTGTAGTCGTGCTTCATTCTTAAATTTTTTTATTAACTGATTCCGTTCAGATTCAATATAGTCCAACGTTTTTTTTAATAAAATTCCACTCACCGGAATCCGTGCTTTCTTTTTTCCCTTTGTTACAGTCAATTCAATAAAGGAATTATTTTTCTCTATAATATTTTGTTCTAGAGTCTCCCTTGACGGTATCTGATCAACGCTTAACGCACATATTTCATGTGCCCGCAATCCACACCTACGTCCCCACTCAACCATCAAATTAAAGCGAATTTCTAAATCTTCAGACTTAAAGTATTCTTCACTTAATACCGTTTCAATCCATTCATCTCTTGGCGCAATTTTAGGTGATGCCCCTTGTTTGTTATAGTATTTAACCAAATTATGGGTGACACCATTTTTGGTCTGAAAAACTTTTATTTTAAATTTAGAAGTTACTCCTATTAGATTTTTACAATAATTATTATTTTCACACCAAAACAAGAAATCAATTACGCTAGATAATAATTGTGATACGTAACCTTCAGAGCCGGGATTCCGATTCGATATTTGATTTGCGTAAGCCTCTAACCAGTACTCATCTATATGATCAAACGAACACTCTTTATTTTCAAGTTCTAACTGAGAAATGAAGTCACATACATGCTTGGTATAGGTATGCAAAGTACCTTCGCTCCATAAAACTCTTTGAGATAGAAAATATTTAAGTGTGAGGCGATTTATAATGTGTTCATTATTTAAAATTAGGGGAAATTTTTTATGAGATTTTCCAGCAAAGATTACTTCATCAGCGTAATCAACATATGCCATATATCCACCTTAACTGTTTGAATGAACCATGATTTCTTAACATAGCACTGAAACGAACATAAATGAATATACAGCATTCTTAGAGTAAAGTATTAGAGTAAACTATTAGTGAGCAATAATAACTTTATTTACACCACGCATTTGCCGTTTACTTCCTATATATTTCTGTATTTTACTTTATAAGAGTTATGCTTAAATGGCTACCTCTTTACCCAACAAGTGCGTTAATTGTTGTCGCGAAGCATCATCAATCTGCTGTTTATCGACTTTTACATAGGCAACTTGCTGTTCAGACATCACCACGACCTCTTCAATACCACGAATCGCCAAAAGCTGAGAAGTCCATTCGTCAGTTTGTCTGCTTTCCGGCAAACGCAACACCAGCGATGACAGATAGCGTGGCTGTGCCAGGCCAAAACTCATCAGCAGCCAGATTATCGCAATCCCTGTCAGGATACTCCAGCCCATCGAGGTATTGTTCAGCAGTAATAATTGTCCGCCAATCATACCGCCAAAGAACGCCCCTAAAAACTGGCTGCTGGCATTTACGCCCATTGCGGTGGCTTTGGACTGGATCGGTGCCGCTTTCGACAACCAGGACGGCAACAAGGCTTCCATCACATTAAAAGCAATAAAGAACAGCCCTAGACCAATCAGCAAGACATATTTGGATTCAAAACCAAATGCCATCACCATTAGGCCCAGAATAATGCCAGTAATGGCCACCAGAAAAATCGCGCGCATTTTGTGGTATTTTTCTGCCAGGATAATACTTGGAAAAGCAAAAAACAGGCTCAGCACCAACAGCGGCAAATATACCCAGCCATGACTGGACAGTGGCAGATCAGCAAATTCGATCAGCTGCGAAGGTACATAGATAAACATCGCGGTGAGCAATAAATGCAGGGTAAAGACCGACACATGCAGACGGTTCAGATCCCCGATTTTGATTACCTGTTTCAACTGTGCCAGATAGCCCTGCTGAAAGTTTTTATGATGCCGCGTGACTTTAGGCACCATCAACAGCATGGCAATCGCCGCCAGGCCCATCACCGTGGTCACCCAGAACAACCCAGAGATACCGACCAGACCCGTCAGCCAAGGCCCCAGACTAAAGGCCACCACAAAAGACAGGCCGATACTCATGCCCATCATGGCCATGGCTTTCATGCGGTTTTCTTCACGGGTAACGTCTGCCAGCAGTGCCATCACCACAGCGGATACCGCACCACCACCAGCGATTGCACGGCCGATAATCACGCCATAAATGGTGTCCGACATGGCCGCAATTGCACCGCCCAGCGCAAATAGTAGCAGCCCTAAAACCACCAGTGGCTTACGGCTATAACGGTCCGCAATCAGGCTGAATGGAATCTGTAACAGTGCCTGGGTCAGACCATAGACCCCGACCGCCAAACCGATCAGTGCAGGCGTCGCATATTGATATGCCTGCCCTGCCACAGAAAATACCGGGATAATCATAAACAACCCCAGCATGCGCAGTGCAAAAATACTGCTCAGGGCAAAGGTTGAACGACGTTCTAAAGCATTCATCATAAATTATGGCGATTGGGTTAATTAATCTGGAGCCCAGATTATAGGACATTCAGCTCATTAATAAGACATGAATTTTATTTGAAATAAAGATGATGCCAATCTAAAAACAAAAAAGCGCAGCAGGAGCTACGCTTTTTATTCAGGAACAGCGCTTTATTTGTCTAAAGCCGCCTGACGCTTTTTGTATTGAATCGAGGCAAATACTGCCCAGACAATAAAGGCTACACCGATCAGACCGGTTACCACTTCTGGCACATGCAGACCGGTTCCGCTGGCAATCATAATGAAAGCCAGTGCACCGATGGCATAATGCGCACCATGTTCCAGGTAGATATAAGCATCCAATGTGCCCTGCTCAACCAGATAAATCGTCATTGAACGGACAAAGATCGCACCAATTGCCAGACCAAGCATGATGATGACCACGTCTGAGGTAATCGCAAAGGCACCGATCACGCCATCAAAACTGAATGAGGCATCCAGGACTTCTAAATAGAGGAAACCACCAATACCCGCTTTCACTACACCCGTCGGTACGCCATTTTCATCATGACGAATCGCATTGCCTTCTTTATCGACTTCTGGTTCACCACCGAGCATATGGCTCAGAACCTGCACCCCGATATAAATCACGATGCCCCAGATCCCGGCCATAGTCACTGCCAGACGTTTGGCTTCATCGACATTGGCTGCCATGATTAACAAAGCCACCAGTGCAATAAACACCGACATCGCCGGCACATTGGCCAGATTGGACAGACGGCGTTCTACGCGTCTAAACCAGTGCGTGTCTTTTTCTTCATCCAGGAAGAAGTTCAGGAATACCATCAACAGGAAAGCACCACCAAAAGCAGCAATTTCAGGATGATGTGCCATTAAACGTGCTGAATATTCTTTCGGATCATTCAGGGCCAGACGTACCACTTCCATAAAGCCCAGGTCTGCAGTCACTGCAACAATGACCACTGGGAAGATCAAACGCATCCCGAAAACTGCAATCAGAATACCGACTGTCAGGAACAGCATTTTCCAGAAATGATCCCAACCCCGTAGGACTGAGGCATTGACAACCGCGTTATCAAAGGACAACGACACTTCCATAATCGCCAGAATAGCGGTAATGGTCAGCGCTGTGAGCATGGTTTGCAGGCCTGCGTCAGGACCATGGGTATAACCCCAATACGCAGACAAACCAAGACACACGATCGAAAATGCAATCGAGAAACCAAAATGTTTCAACATACACAACGACCTTGGATAAATTAAATAAATGTATGGCTGCGAGAGAGCAGCTATACGAATAGGAAAAGTTAAGCTAATTATGAAACTTTTAGCGCATAAACCAAAGCACTTCCTGAGCTGTTTTATCTTATTTTCTGTTTTTAAAATTTGCCGATCTTTTAAACAGCCCGATCTTTGCTATAGTGCCGCATGGTTTAACTTGAACTGCGAAGGATTTTCAGCATGAGTTTTTCACAAGAGGTATGGCAACGTAATCTCGGACTTTATCAGAAGACCCTGGCCCTGCCCTTTAATCAGCAACTGGCGCAAGGTACTTTAAGCCGTGAAGCCTTTAGTCATTATGTGATTCAGGATGCGCATTATTTACTGGCCTATGGCCGTGCACTGGCCGTGTGTGCCGCCAAAGCTTTTGAAGCGGACGATGTAATCCAGTTTGCCGAGGCAGCCAAAATTGCGATTGTGGTGGAACGTAGCCTGCATGATGGCTTTATGCAAGATTTTGGCATTAGCAAAGAGCAATTTGAGCAGACACCGTTGACGCTGGCATGTCATCACTATACTTCTTATCTGACTTCGACCGCCTGGTCAGAAAGCTACCCGGTGGTGCTAGCCTCGTTGCTGCCTTGTTTCTGGATTTATGCCGAAGTTGGTAAAGATATTGTCGACAACTCTGCGCCGAATAATCCGTATCAGGCTTGGGTGGATACCTATTCAGGAGAAGAATTCCACACTGCGGTGCGGAATGTGATTGCGACCGTTGACCGTGTTGCGGCGCGTGTTGATGCCGATACACTAGAAAAAATGCATGCAGCTTATACGCATGCGGCCCGTCTGGAATGGTTGTTCTGGGACAGTGCCTTTGAGCAACGCCAGTGGCCTGGTCTGGATGAATAAGACGGACGAATAAAAAAAGCCCTGTTTAAGATAGGGCTTTTGGGTTATAGCTGATCAAAAAATTTCGGTGGTGTTTCAAAAAGTATGCTGAAACAAAGCAGGTTGAATTTTGATAAAATAGAGAAATGCGAATAACTCTAGAAATCAAATGTCCAAC
>NZ_JAMXXK010000019.1 GCF_024129735.1 Acinetobacter lwoffii
AGTACGTGCCATTGAAAATATAGAAATAAAAATAACTCAAAGGAGGATTTTAAGTATTTAAAACCAATTCTTCAAATGAGGACACGCCCTAGATAAAACAAAAAAATCAGCCCTCAGGCTGATTTTTTTATCCAAAATCAAAATTAAAGCCCGGCTTCATACTCTGTATTTGAAAGTAGTTTTTCGACATCGGCCACATTGTCCGGCTTGATTTTATAGATCCAGCCTTTGCCATATGGGTCATCATTAATGAAATCTGGATCATCTTCAAGATCAGGATTGATTTCAACCACTACACCAGACACTGGTGCATGAATATCGGAAGCTGTTTTTACTGATTCAACCACGCCAGCTTGTTCGCCCGCAGTAATATGTGAATCAAGATCTGGTGCTTCTACATAGACTAAATCGCCTAACGCATCCTGTGCATGGTCGGAAATACCGGTCACAACAAGATCACCCTCAATGCGCACCCATTCATGTGTACTTGCGTACTTTAATTCTGCAGGATGATTCATTGATAACTCCTTAAAAATCTTAAGATCATTTTTGACATGTTTTATACATTCTTTTTAAGCAAAACAAAAGGCTTATACTTCCTTATAAATAAGGATCTTTGCGCCAGTTGCTCGGGCTGCGACCACTCCAGCGTTTAAATGCCCTGCTAAAATTGGCGACATCACTATAACCCAGTTCATCGGCAATCTGTTCCAGAGTGAAATCTGTCCGGGATAATAACGAGGTGGCATGCCGGTAACGCACTTCATCGACCAGGGTAGAAAAGGAGGTGCCTTCGGCGGCGAGTTGACGTTTTAAGGTGCGGTCAGACATGTGCAAGCGATCCGCCACACTTTCAATACTGAGATAGTGTTGCTCAGCATGGGTCAATATATCCCGGACACGCATGGCAATCCGATGCCGTTCACCCAAGGCAGAAAGTTCCGTTTCACACTGGTTAATCGCAATCTGGCTGGCAATCGGATCGGCATGCACCAGCTTGTTCATCAGGTAGCTTTTATCAAAGCTCAGAATTAAATGCGGTTGTTCAAAACGGAACTGATGGGTGGGGAACTTCGCCATAAAGCGTTCAAAATCTTCCGGCTTTTTGAAATCGAAGTCGATTTCTCCTGTCGCATCAGTAACGCCTGTAATCGCTTTGGCCATACTGATCAGACCGATCATCAAGGCAATGGAAATTTCGGTGCGCAGAGGTTCAAGCTGAATATCGGTTTGCAACTGTACCGTGGCTTTGGCACCAAAAGTCGAGAAAAATAGTTGCAGGAAGGGTAAACGGAGTTGAATAAATCGGTTCGCCAGTACCAGCGCATCGGTAATATTATTCGCCGTCATAATGGCATAGCCAATAAAGCCATGAATCGAGATCCGCATCTGTGTGCCAAGATGATAACCTAAGGTCGGCTCTCCGGTCAGTTTCAGGGCATATTTGACCAGTTCATTGGCGACAGGAGTTGGAATACGAAAATCAGGATCTGCCAACTGTTCACTAGTCAGGCCAAAAGGTTGGAAAAGCGACTCATTATTATAACCCCAGCGGGAAATGACATCGAGAAGCAGGAGACCGTAAACACCTGGAATTCCTTGGTCTTGGCGTGGAGCAATTGTTTTCATGCGCGATCCGTTGCACTCATTCAAATTTTTTTATTTATAAATAGATATTGGCATGAAGCCGCCAAATTTTTCATTAAAATTGTTGGACAAAATTTTGGCGATTGTGACTCTGCCACTGGCAGATTAGCCTGAATTCAGCATTAAAATCAATTTAAACCACATAATTTTATTGATGAAATTAAAATTATTTTATTGAACCGGACACATCTCTGCATTGGCTGACTAAGGACAAGGAAATTGCTTAAGCATTGAATAGGACTTCTTCAGAGAGCTTTCAGAACTAGAGAGTTATGTCATTTCATTAAAATACCAGATAGATGGCAACTTGCTGTTCATCTGTAGAGAAAATTTTAAAAAGAGAGGTCTGGCAAAGTTTTCCTTTTTCCAGACCTGTTCAATATTAAGGACGAGCAAATGATCAGAAGTTTTGAAATCTTCTACAGATCATATTATTCATGATCTTTTGATGCTTTGACCTGTTGCTGAATCAGCATGCCACCAGTTTGACGCTGCCAAAGTTGGGCATAGATGCCATTTAATGCCACCAGTTCATCATGCGTGCCTTGCTCGGCGATTCGACCTTGATCCAGCACAATCAGACGATCCATCTGGGCAATGGTCGACAGGCGATGCGCAATGGCAATCACGGTTTTACCTTGCATTAAGTCGTCCAGACTGTTCTGAATGGCGGCTTCGACTTCAGAATCCAGCGCACTGGTCGCTTCATCCAGAATCAGAATCGGCGCATCTTTCAGGAATACACGTGCAATTGCAATTCGCTGACGCTGTCCGCCGGAAAGTTTCACGCCACGTTCACCGACATAGGCTTCATAGCCTTTTTTGCCACGCAAATCCGTCAGATTGGGAATAAACTCTTCCGCTTTGGCTTTACGCACAGCTTCAAACATCTCTTCATCAGTCGCATCCGGACGACCATATTTAATGTTTTCCGCGACCGTGCGATGTAGCAGCGAGGTATCTTGAGTCACTAATGCAATGTTCTTGCGCAAACTGTCCTGAGTGACCTCATCAATATCCTGACCATCGATTAAGATACGACCCTGATTGATATGATAAAAATGCAGCAACAGTTGAATCAAGGTAGATTTCCCGGCACCTGAACGGCCGACAATACCAATCTTTTCGCCTGGGCGAATGGTCAGATTAAACTGATCAATCACGTTTTTATCATTATAGGCAAAGCTGACATTTTCGAATTTGATTTCACCATGATTGAGCTGTAGCTCTTTGGCACCCGGTTTATCTTCAATGGCAATTTTTCGGCCTAAAGTTTTCATACCATCCTGAATGGTACCGACATTTTCAAACAGGGCAGAGGTCTGCCACATCATAAATTCGGCAATACTGTTCAGTTTCAGCACCATTGCCGTAGTTGCGGCAATAATGCCCAGCTCGGCCTGTCCTTCCATCCACAACCAGATCGCGGTACCCAGTACGCCGCCATATAACACTACACTCAGCAGTAAAATACTGATTTCGTATTGCGCACCCAGACGCATCTGTTTATATACCGTTACCATAAATTCCTGCATCGAAGTTTTGGCATACTGGCTTTCACGACCAGCATGGGCAAACAGCTTCACGGTCTGGATATTGGTATAGGCATCTGTGATACGCCCGGTCATGACCGCACGGGCATCTGCCTGAGCATTGGAAATTTTGCTCAAACGAGGAATAAAGTAACAAGCTGCACAGATGAACAAGGCTAGCCAGACCATCAATGGAATGATCAGCAAGGGTGAAATTGCACCCAAAACAATATTGATGGTGATGAAATAAATCAGCACATAAGCCAGCATGTCACCCAGAATCACCCAGAATTCGCGTACTGCCAGAGCGGTTTGCATGACTTTGGCCGATAATCGTCCGGCAAAATCATTGTGGAAAAAATCCAGGCTTTGTTTCATCAGCAGATTATGAAAGCGCCAGCGTAAACGCATGGGAAAGTTGCTATACAGAATCTGATGCTTGATCAGGGATTGGGCGCTGGCGAAAAAAATATTGGCCAGAAGAACAATACTCAGTAAGGTTAAATTACTGGCATGCTGTTCCAGAAAAGTATCGGGCTGGCTTTTACTGAGCCAGTTCACCAGCTCACCAATTTTTGAATACAGAAAAGCTTCGAAGCTGGCAGCACCGGCGGTACACAGCACCAGAATCAGTAAATAACGGCGGACGCCATAGGCTGCCTGCCAGACAAATGGAAAAAACTTGGTCGGTAAAGGTTGATTTAGGTTTTTGGTGGGATAGGGGTCAACCAGTCTTTCAAGCCATCGAAACATTATCGTACTCTTATCATGCATTTTGCTTTTCGGGAATTATAAAGGATTCTGTTTTTTTAAGCCCGTAATTGGGTGAAATTGCCACAAAATGATTCACTCAATTAAAACTTAGATTATAAAAATTAAACTAAAGCCAGATTTATGCCAGTCAGGATTTAAACAGATGATGAAATAAAAAAGCCTGAAATGCAGCAGCATTTCAGGCTTGAGATTGGATGACTTGTGTTTAAGTAATAATGGAAGACGGTTGAGTAAATGCTTCCTTTAAATCAAGACCTGAAGGCGCTTGATACACCTTTAAACCAAATTCCGGAATAATCGCCAGCAGATGATCCATGATATCCGACTGGATATTTTCATACTCCACCCAGGCGGTGGTATTGGTAAAGGCATAAATCTCTAGCGGTAAACCCTCACTGGTTGGCTGCAATTGGCGCACCATCAGGGAATGATTTTTACTAATGCCCGAATGCTGTTGCAGATAAAACTCTACATAAGCACGAAAGGTTCCTAAATTGGTAAGACGGCGCTGGTTATATTGCGAATGATGGCTCAGTTGCAGGTTAAATTGTTCCAGTTCCTCTGATTTGGTATTCAGGTATTGATCCAGCAAAATAAAATTTTTCAGCTTATTCTGTTCTTCAGCCGACATAAAATGTACGCTGCTTTGATCAATATGAATCGAGCGCTTGATCCGGCGCGCACCGGCTTCCTGCATACCACGCCAGTTTTTAAAGGTATCCGTCACCAGTTTATTGGTCGGAATCGTGGTCACTGTTTTATCAAAGTTCTGTACCGTAATGGTATGTAATGACATATCAATGACATCGCCATCCGCGTTCAGCGAGGGCATTTCGATCCAGTCGCCAATACGCACCATGTCATAGGATGAAATCTGAACCGACGCCACCAGCGACAAAATGGTATTTTGAAAGACCAGCATCAACACCGCGGCCATGGCACCGAAGCCAGCCAGCAAGGTAAAGACATCCTTTTTCAGGAAAGTGCCGAGAATCATCAGGCCACAGACAATAAAGATAATCAGCTTGACCAGCTGCAAATAACCTTTAATCGGTTTGTTACGTGACTTGGGATTACGCTGATAGACCAGGTTAAAAATATTCAGTAATTCACCAAGAGCTAAGGCAATCGTCAGGAAAATAAAAGCCTGTGCCCCCATTTGCACAAAGGACTCAACCTTGTCAGATAAATGCGGTACTGTGGTAATCCCGTTCATGATCACTACTGCCGGAACAATATTGGCAATCCGGCGAATCACGCTATGCTCAGCAAAAATCTGATTATTGGCAAAAGGCATTCTGGAAATCAGTTGACGTATTCCGCGTACCACAATCTGTTTGGCAAATAGATTGGCAAGAATCGCCAGTAAAATCACAATACTCAGTGAAGATAGCATTTCCAGCCATGGGTACTGATTTGCCCATTCTTGAATATTCCGAATAAAATTAAACTGTTCCAAACGATCTTTCTCTTCAATCAAAAATTTAGATCAAGTTTATAGGTTTGGATCAGATTTTTTAATATTGGATAACTTTTTAAAACATATCTATTGGTGCAAATCGTTCAATAAAAGTGCCTACAACTAAAAAACCGGCGAATTCGCCGGTTTCTGATCTTCAAGATTTCAGTAATGATATCGCGATGCTTACCACATCAAATCATCAGGAATAACATAAGCAGCATATGGATCTTCTTCATCGGTGGTTTCTTCATTTTTCTCTGAATTATTCACAATAATAAAGCCCTGCATTTTCGCATTGATACGATCTGCCAGAGCTTTAGGCAAGAAAGCATAGCTGTCATTTTCACGGGCAATCACCAGACTGCCTGCCACCAGCGCATTATAGATTTGCTGATTTAAATAGACTTTCTTGATTTTACTGTCATCAATAAACTGATACACCGCATCGCCATCAGTATCACGGATTTTGTGCTGATTGATCATTTGCATAATTGCAGCTTTCAGCTCTTTTTCCTGCAACTGGGCTTTTTTCTCTTGCTCAATGGCCTGGTCTTTGGCCATTTTTTGCTGTTTGTCTTGTTCAATCTTGGCCTTGATTTGAGCCTCAGTGCTGTCACCGGTGCGTTTTTCATGCACAGCCTGTTTAGACAGTTTTTTGGCTTTTTTATTATCGACCAATCCTGCCTTTAACAATTGTGCCTGCAATGCATTTTTAACCATGAGAATGTCCAGATATTAGTCGTGTTAATGTCGATAACGTAAATAAATCACCCAATAGATGAGACTGAGAACCAGACTCAGTACTGCCGGGATCAGGAATGCATTTAATTTTAAATAAGGATATAGCCAGCTGGCAAGAATGCCACCGCTTAAAAAACCGAGCAAAATAAGCAGATGCAGAACCACGCGCCGTGATTCTACCTCTAAACCGCGCAAACGGTAACCCATTGCCAAGCCGAGGTCGGTCAGTACGCCAGATAAATGCGTGGTGCGAATGATGGCACCTTTATAGTGGCTAACCATGGCATTTTGCACACCCATGGCAACACAGGCCCATAACAAGGCGTAGCGCGGGAAATAGGGCAATAATAACCAGCAGATCAAAATAAAAATAGCCACCAGGCTTAAAGGGTAACCATAAAGCTGCCCCAGGCGAAAGTGACTATTTCCAAGAATGAGCCCGCTATAGGATGAACCAATGACATAGCAGAGTGTGACCAAAAAGAGATACAACATCTGTTCTGGTTGCCAGTTCAGCAGGGCCATAGCCAGCATGCTGACATTGCCGGTCATATGTGAAACAGACTGGTGCAGTACCGTCACCAGACCCAAGACGTTAATCATGCCGGCATTGACCGCAAGAAAAAACGCCCCTAATTGTACCCAGGTAGGTAAACGCTGTAATGGCATAACAACATCATTGGCTAAACATATTGATTAATCAATATAAAATCAATTTGATGCGCGGTCTACTGCTGCAGTAAATAAAACATCAGTCGATGAGTTTAGCGCGGTTTCAGTAGAATCCTGCAATACGCTGATGACCATACCAATGGCGACCACTTGCATGGCGATATCCGAAGAAATACCAAACAGGCCACATGCAACTGGAATCAATAGTAATGAACCGCCTGCAACACCTGAAGCGCCACATGCCGAAACGGTTGCCACCACAGAAAGAATGAGCATAGTGCTGAAATCGACGCTAATCCCCAAAGTATTTACAGCCGCCAATGACAATACAGTAATGGTCACAGAAGCACCTGCCATGTTGATCGTAGCACCCAAAGGAATTGCGATACTTGAAGTTGATTCCTTGACGCCCAGACGTTTTGCCAAGTCCAGATTGACTGGAATATTGGCTGCCGAACTACGGGTAAAGAAAGCGGTAATGCCACTTTCGCGCAAGCAAGTGAATACCAGTGGATACGGGTTGTTGCGTGTCATTAAGGCAACCAGAAGCGGATTAATTACCAGTGCAACGAAAACCATCGTTCCGAGCAACACAGCAAGTAAATGTACGTAACTGGTCAGCGTATCCAGACCAGATTCAGCAAAAGTCACTGCAACCAGACCAAAAATACCCAAAGGTGCAAAGCTGATCACTAAACGAATCACATAGTTCACTGCAAAGGCTGCATCATTCAAAAGCGTCTTGGTGCTATCCGATGCATGACGGAAAGCGATGCCTAATGCCACTGCCCAAGCCAGAATACCAATAAAGTTTGCTTCAGCAATCGCAACGACCGGATTGGTAACAAAACTGAGCAGTAAATTCTTCAGGATTTCTACCAGACTGCCAGGTGGCTGTAAGTCAGCTTGTGCAGCGATATCCAGAAACAGCGTACTTGGAAATAAGATACTCGCAACCACGGCGCTCAGTGCAGCAAGGAACATACCCACTGCATACATGATCATAATCGGTTTGATGGGGGTGTTGGATTGACCCACCTTAAAATTCGCGATAGAAGCTAACACTAAAATGAAAACCAGAATCGGTGCAACAGACTTCAAGGCTTTAATAAACAGGTCGCCCAATAGGCTTAATGAGGGAGTAGCTTCGGGAAATACCACAGCCACACCCACACCTAAAATAATGGCGATGATGATTCGAGAGACTAAGCTCATGCGCATAAGGGCAGAAAACATAAGGTTGCCTTGTGAAAATTACGAGGGCTAAATTTGGGAAAAAGTTGCGCTATTTTATACTTAATTTAAACAAGGCTTAAAATATATTTTTATATAAAAACCAAGATATTGATATTATTGATTTATTCTAAAATTAATTGCTTTAAAACATTGCTTATATTGAAGAAAAACTTCTTAAAATGATGAATAAATCACCACTTTTAAAATTGTATTCATGAAATAAATATCAAAGTTAAATAGATAAATTCAAATTATATTTGAAAATTTAAGAAGTTAGAACTTATGACAGGTTGGAATTTCCGGCCATAAGTTCAAGTATCTGCTGTCTTAAATTGTATAATCTTTATGCTGCTCAAAGATCTCTGGCGCCAGGTCCTGAATCGCCTGAAAATGGGTCAGATAAATGCGCCCGCTCAAATGCGTCATCAATTTAGAAGCTTGCAGCTTGTCTATGACCGGACCTTTGACTTCGGCAAAATGCAGACGAATATCCAGTTTGGCCAGTTCCGCATTTAAATCTTCCAGCATTTCCAGGGCACTCAGATCAATCGCACTGATGCTGGAACAGTTGATAATCACATGTTGTAGCTGGTCATTCAGGCTGATCTCATTGATCAGATAACCTTTGAAGCTATTGGCATTCAGAAACGTCAGATTCTCATCAATCCGTAGTGACAGCACCCGGTCGGAGGTACTGACCTGATGCCGCTGAATATTACGAAAATGCTGGGTTCCTTCGACCAGACCGACAACTGCAATATGCGGACGGCTGATTCGCCATAACATCAGCACAAAGGTCGAGACGATTCCAATAATCAAACCGGTGGAAATATCAATCAGGACCACGCCCAGAAAAGTAATCCACATGGCAAGGCCATCTGCCTTGGAATAGCGCCAGGCATCAAAAAATGGCTGGAGATTAACCAGCTTCCAGATGGAAACAATAATCGTCGCGGCCAGAATGGTCAGCGGCAGATCTTCAAAAAATCCGGTAAAGAACAGACTCACGAAAATAATCAGAATCGAGGATAAAACACCGGCCATAGGTGATTTGGCACCGGCATCGGCGTTTACTACAGTCCGTGACAGGCTGCCCGTGACAGGAAAAGCTGAACTCACGCCTGCACTGATATTGGCCAGACCGAGTGCGATCAGCTCCTGATTACTGTTTAAATGACTGCGTTGCTGTAAGGCTGTCGCTTGAGCAATCGACAAGGATTCCACAAAGCTGATCATGGCGATCATGCTGGCACCCGGTAACAAGGTCATGACCAGTTCCCAGTTCCAGTGAGGAAAGGACAAGGGCGGGAAACCGGATGGGATTGCACCGACCGTTTTAATGCCCTGAAGCTTTAAATCCAGAAATACAATTGCTGCAATGCCGAGACACACCAGAATCAGGGGCACCGCACGGACTAAAAAATCTGTAGAGCCGATCCGGCTTTGTACAGCCTGAGATTTTAATAACTGGGGCAGATAGATCAGTAGACCGATAGAGAGCAGGCCGAAAATCAGGCTCGGCACGTGCAGTAGCGGGAAATATTGCAGCAGACTGCTGGCGAACTCCGGAATGTTATTGGCTTTTAAGGGAAGATCGACCAAAAACTTTAACTGTCCAAAAGCAATCAATAAGGCAGAGGCAATAATAAAGCTTTGGATCACCGGATGACTAATCAACTGGATCATAAAACCAAAACGAAATAATCCCAAAAGCAGGGAAATAATGCCGACCATCAGTGCCAATAGGGTCGCAGCTTCGATATAGACCGGTGAGCCGACTTCAAAAAGTGGATTGAGCGTAGCAAAAGTCATCATGGAAATGATGGCCACGGGGCCAATCGATAAAGTCGAACTCCCACCGAGCAGGGCATAAATGATCATCGGCAGGATGCTGGCATATAAGCCCATGATCGGCGGCAATCCTGCCAGCATGGCATAGGCCATCCCTTGAGGCACCAGCATCGCCACCACAATCAGGGCAGCCAGCACATCAGACTTAAATTTGACCGGCGTGTAGTGGCTTAACCATGCCCAGGCAGGCAGTCTATGCAGAAGTTTAGACTTGGAATTTTGCATAAAAAGGTCTAAATCACAAATATAGATATATTATGCACAAATTCTGCTAAGAAGTCTTAGCTGATCTAGATTCTTGATGAATCATGTTTAAAATGAAACATCTGGGTCAGTCGCAGATCATTTAAAAAACTCTATGATCGAGATCTTAGTGGTGTAGAACGACCTCAATAAGAGTTTAAAGAAACTTATCTTGATCACTGAAAAAAGAAAGATTCTTTATTTAGCTGGATTGCCACAATACAATTGATAAAGGGTATTTAAGACCACAATCAAATTTTGATCTTTAATTGAATAATAAATCTGTTTGCCGTCGCGCCGGGTATCTACCACATCGCTTTTGCGCAACATCATGAGCTGTTGGGAAAGTGTCGGCTGTTTAATCTCAGTTATTTCCTCAATTTCTGAAACATTCAGTTCCGCTTGAGACAGATGACATAAAATAAGAAGACGGTCGGTATTGGCCAGAGATTTTAAAATGCCGACGACCTGTTCTGCTGAATCGCGCATAGTCGTGATTTCAAAATCGGTTTTCATTCAATATGTCCATTATAAAGTTACAGCCCGCTAATTATACGGGTCTTAGCCCGTAATACCTTGCTAAAAACAGTTAAGTTTTATGGTTTTTAATGAATTGAATTATCAATTAAAATTATATTTTAAATATTGATAGATAAGATAAATTTATTGCATAGTGTAGAAAGTATTTTAGTTCACATTCGTGCAATGAAGTGCAAGTTTCATCAAACATCTACAAAGCAAAAAAATGCTTGTATGATGTTTAAGCGACTTGAACCAATAACATTAGGGATATCATCATGAGTACAGATTCAGCTTTTCCAACACCGAATAATTTAGGTATAGCGGTTTATAGTAATAATGCAGACGCGATTGGAAATACACCGCTTGTTCGTATTAATCGTGTGATTTCCGGTCCAGCCACTGTACTTGCGAAAATTGAAAGCCGTAATCCGGCCTTTTCAGTCAAATGTCGTATTGGTGCAGCATTAATTAACGATGCAGAAAAATCTGGCAAGCTCAAACCCGGCATGCATATTGTCGAGCCAACCAGCGGCAATACCGGTATTGCATTGGCTTTTGTTGCGGCAGCCAAAGGTTATGACATTACTTTGACCATGCCTTCAAGTATGAGTATCGAACGCCGTAAGGTGGTGAAAGCATTGGGTGCCAATCTGGTTTTGACTGATCCGGCCAAAGGCATGAAGGGCGCGATTGAAGAAGCACAACGTCTAGTCAATGAAAATCCTGAACTATACTACCTGCCACAACAGTTTGAAAATCCGGCCAATCCTAAAATTCATGAAGAAACTACAGGCCCAGAAATCTGGGAAGCGACTGCGGGCAATGTCGATATTCTGGTCGCAGGTGTCGGAACGGGTGGAACTATTACCGGTATTTCACGTTACTTTGAAAAAGTAAAAAATAAGCCTTTATATTCAGTGGCGGTGGAACCCGCTGAGTCTGCGATTATTGGTCAGGCCAAACGCGGTGAAGACATTACACCTGGACCACACAAAATTCAGGGGATTGGTGCCAACTTCATTCCGGGCAATCTGGACCTAGACCTCGTTGATGAAGTGATTGCCATTAATAGCACAGATGCAGTCGAGTGGGCACGTAAAACGGCAGCTCAGGAAGGTATCCTGGTCGGCATTTCAAGTGGCGCGGCTATGGCAGCAGCGGCACAATTGGCGGCTCGCCCTGAAAATGCCGGTAAAAATATTGTGGTGATTTTGCCAGACGGTGGTGAACGTTACCTGTCTTCGATCTTATTTGAAAATATTTCTGCCGAATAACATTGATGCATTTTATATTTTAAATACTGCCATACAAGCCCGAAGTCATCTTCGGGCTTTTTATTGGGTGGTTTTAAATCGCAGCAGGACGCTGCATTATTTTTAAAATAGTCAGATGAAAGACTTGACCTTACCATGATGGGAATGTTTAAGCTATAAGCTCAACAGTGAGTTGAAGCATGGAGATGGGCATGGCAGAACAAGATAGCAACCGCTTATATGAACAGCAGGTGCAGATTGGCGGTATGACCTGCGCCTCCTGTGTAGCTCGGGTAGAAAAAGCCTTGAAAAAAATTGAAGGCGTGGTCGAGGCATCTGTCAATCTATCGACTGAAAAAGCTTTTATTAAAAGCCAGCAGCCAATTGCTGCCGCTGCGCTGGTTCAAGCAATTGAAAAATCCGGTTTTGATGTACCGACGCAACAGTTTGATTTAAATATTGAAGGCATGACCTGTGCATCCTGTGTGGCTCGCGTAGAAAAAGCCCTAAAAAAAGTGGAAGGCGTGCTGGATGCACAAGTGAATCTGGCCACTGAAAAGGCGCATGTGAGTGCGATCAACTCTGTACCATTGTCCAAACTAACTCAGGCAGTGCAAAAAGCCGGTTTTGATATTCAGAGCAATCGGATTGAGTTGGCAATTGAAGGTATGACTTGCGCTTCATGTGTGGCACGGGTTGAAAAAGCTTTATTGAAAGTAGAAGGTGTCAGCGAAGCACAGGTCAATCTAGCCACCGAAACTGCCTGGTTGAAAGCTTCGCATGCCCAGCTTCCGGCCTTGATTGCTGCTGTGGAGAAAGCCGGTTATAAAGCCACCCTAAAATCCGGTACCGATCTCTCAGCAGAGAATCATGTTGCTTTTCAGGAAAAGAAAGCCAATGAAACGGCACAGCTGAAACGCGATTTATGGCTTGCAGTCATTCTGACAGCGCCTGTATTTATTCTGGAAATGGGCTCGCACCTGATTCCGGCGTTTCATCATTTTATTTCCCATACGCTGGGAACCCAGAACAGCTGGTATCTGCAGTTTGTGCTGACCACTTTGGTGCTGATTATTCCGGGGCGGCGTTTTTATCAGCATGGTATTCCAGCTTTATTGCGTCTGGCACCAGATATGAACTCGCTGGTGGCCGTTGGGACCATTGCCGCCTATGGCTTTTCCTGTATTGCGACCTTTTTTCCGCAGTTGTTACCCCAGTCCACCGTACATGTGTACTTTGAAGCGGCCGCCGTTATTGTCGCGCTGATTTTACTGGGGCGTTATCTGGAAGCCAAAGCCAAAGGTAAAACCTCGGAAGCGATTCAGTATCTGGTCGGCTTGCAACCGAAAACAGCTCGAGTACAACAGAATGATCACTGGATTGATCTGGCAATTGCCGATGTACAACAAGGCATGCTGATTGAAATCCGTCCGGGTGAAAAAGTCGCCGTCGATGGTGAAGTGGTTGCCGGGCAAAGTTATATTGATGAAGCGATGATTAGCGGTGAGCCTTTACCTGTGGCCAAACAGGCTGGCGATCAGGTGGTCGGCGGTACGGTAAACCAGAACGGAACCTTGCAAATCAAGGCTACTGCGGTCGGTCAGGATTCGGTACTGGCGCAGATTATTCAGATGGTGGAACAGGCACAAGGCTCAAAACTGCCAATTCAGGCCGTGGTCGATAAAGTGACTTTATGGTTTGTGCCGGCTGTTATGGCATTGGCGGCCTTGACCTTTATGGTCTGGTTCCTGTTTGGGCCTGAGCCGAATCTGACCTACGCCTTGGTAAATGCAGTCGCCGTACTGATTATTGCCTGTCCATGTGCAATGGGACTGGCGACCCCTACCTCGATTATGGTCGGAACTGGCCGTGCAGCAGAACTGGGCGTGCTATTTCGTAAGGGTGAAGCTTTACAGTTACTGCAACAAACTAAAGTTGTCGCTTTGGATAAAACTGGAACCTTAACTGAAGGAAAACCGCTGCTGACCGACTTTGAAGTTACGGCAGATTTTAATCAGCAGACTGTATTGCAGCTAGTGGCTTCGGTGGAGGCTAAATCTGAACATCCGATTGCCCACGCCATTGTTCAGGCTGCCCGTGAGCAAGAACTGGAACTGAGTGAAGTGACGGATTTTGATTCAATTACGGGTGCAGGGGTCAAAGCAAAGGTTGCTGGGCAGCAATTGCATATCGGTGCAGAACGTCTGATGCAAGACTTGGGTCTAAATGTCAATCTGTTTAGAGCCACTGCACAAAAGCTCGGTGATCAAGGCCGCAGTCCTTTATATGTGGCGATTAATCAAAAGCTGGCTGCGATTATTGCTGTCGCTGACCCGATTAAACCGACTACTTATAGCGCGATTCAGGCCTTACATGACCAAGGCCTCAAAGTGGCAATGATTACCGGGGATCACCAGCATACCGCGCAGGCCATTGCCAGACAGCTGAAAATTGATCAGGTGATTGCGCAAGTTTTGCCACATGAAAAAGTCGATGCAGTACGTCAACTCCAGCAGCAATACGGTGTGCTCACTTTTGTCGGGGACGGAATCAATGATGCTCCGGCATTGGCACAGGCCGATGTTGGCATGGCGATTGGTACCGGCACTGATGTCGCGATTGAAGCAGCCGATGTCGTATTGATGTCAGGCAATTTACAGCATGTGGCTACAGGCATCGGCTTGAGTCAGGCCACTATGCGCAATATCCGGCAGAACCTGTTCTGGGCCTTTGTCTATAATATTGCTTTAATCCCGATTGCTGCCGGGGTGCTCTATCCATTCTGGGGCATCTTGTTATCGCCAATGTTTGCCGCAGGTGCGATGGCATTGTCCTCCGTGTTTGTCGTCAGCAATGCCTTAAGGTTAAAAGCCTATCAACCGGTACAATTTAAGGAGTCAGTTCAATGAATATTGGTCAGGCGGCCAAACGGTCCGGCATCTCTGCAAAAATGATTCGCTATTATGAGGACATTGGTTTGTTGCCCACTCCGAAACGAAGCGATGCAGGCTATCGGGTTTATACTGATGCGGATATTAAAACCTTAAGTTTTATTCAGCATGCACGCGAACTCGGCTTTTCTTCAGAGCAGATGAAAGAATTACTCGGCCTGTGGCTGAACAGCTCACGTCAGAGTAGCGAGGTGAAACAGCTGGCACAAAAACATATCCAGTTTTTACAACAGAAAATTGCCGATATGCAGCATATGCTGATGATATTAGAGCAATCGGTTGAGCAGTGTGCCGACAATGAACAGTCCGATTGCCAGATTTTAAAACAGATTGAACAGGGTGTCGTCCCTGAACAGCACTGACCAGATCTGCAATTCAACTCAGGTTAAATATAGTCTGCTGAATCATATCAACTTTAAACCGAACCTATGGAGCTAAACATGAAATTCCGTATTGAAAACATGACCTGTGGTGGCTGCGCGCGCAGTGTCACGGCTACGATTAAAGATCTGGATGAAAATGCCACTGTGAGTATTGATGTGGCAACTAAGCTGGTCGACGTTGAATCGACAGCCAGTGAGTCCGAGATTGTCGCGGCTTTGACCGAAGATGGTTTCCCGCCTGTTGCAGCCTGATCTTACTCCAATGAGGCAGCACAAAATGATTGTATGAAATCATAGAAACAAATAAAAATGCCTGATTGAATCAGGCATTTTTTTATTACAGTGATTATACCGATGAGATTTTATCTGGCGTCATCAGCGCCTGATTAATATACAGCTTAATCAGACGTTCACGTGACCCAATCGCTTTTTGGTAATTGGTCGAATTTAATAACAGCGAAGCGCCATAGGTGACTGTCCAGATATAGGACAAATAATCCCGAATCGACATGGCACTTTCTAAAGCCACCAGATAATCATGGGTGATGTCTTTAATCCGGATAATCCGTTCTTCACGAATACGATAAAGCTCCTGAAATAACTCTTTCAGATTTTTTTCGTTATTGGTTAAACGCTCTTCAATCACATGCAACAGGATGGTTCGGTTTGAATTGAGCATGTGATAGAGCATATATTGTGAAACATAATTTTTAATATCGTTATTATGCTTTTTTGATATTTCTAGAATTCTTTTTTCATTCAGAATAATCAGTTCTAAATATAACTGGTTCTTGCTTTTAAAATGTTTGTAGATGGTTCCTTTTGCGATGTCCAGTTCACTGGCCAGCTCACTCAGGGTAATGTCCTGATTATTATCCAGTAGCAGGCTTTCCGCCATGCTGAGGATCTTCTCTTTACGAAGAAGGAAGTTCTGCTGTCTTACAGTCGTCATCTTCTTGGTCCATACTTTTCGAAAAAGAACCTTTCAAGAATATGCAATTTTGCACGCGATGGCTATAAAACTAAGGTCGTGATATTTATCTCATTTTGTATATTTATGCAGCAACTGGTGACAAATAAAAATAGCGATGCTGAGCAGCCAGAAATATTGTCAAGAAAACTGAACCCTAGAGATCAACTTTGCTAAATAAAATTCCATTTTCAGTATAATTATTTTATTGTTTCAGCGCACGAAGCTAAATCCTTTGACTGTTTTAAGCCCATATTCATCAGAGTTTAATACACAAATTAGATCAATATTAAGCTGGCATATTCAGTCACTTATACTGAACATGAAGACGTGATTTTCAAGGCAACTTTATGAATCTAGATATAGATTTAATACTGCAGGAATTGGATATCACGATTTTAAAATAGCCTGTCTGGATTCTAATGAAAATTAGACAATATTTGGCAACAGGATTGAGTATCACCCTTTAAGGAATTTAAAAATGCCGATTTATAATGCGCCGTTAAAAGACATGGAATTTATTTTAAATGATGTATTTCATGCTGAACAATTTTGGCAAAGTAATGAAAATCTTGCACATTTAGATATGGCAACGGCAAATGCAATTCTGGAAGAGATGGCCAAATTTTCCAAGAATGTCATTCTAGACCTGAATCGTCCTGCAGATGAAGACGGTGGTGCTCAGTTTAACAATGGTGAAGTGACAACGCCGGCTGGCTTTAAGGAAGCCTTCAAACAGTTCGCTGAAGGTGGCTGGGTAGGTCTAGGTGCCAGTGAAGAATGGGGCGGGCAAAACATGCCAAAAATGCTCACCGTTCTGGCCGATGAAATGATCTGGAGTACTAATCCATCGTTTATGCTTTACCCGCTATTAACCGTGGGTGCGGGCATGGCGATCAATGATCGTGCTTCACAGGAACAGAAAGAAACCTATCTACCAAAATTCTATACGGGTGAATGGTCAGGCACCATGTGTCTGACTGAACCACATTCAGGTACAGATCTTGGCATGATCAAGACCAAAGCTGAACCGAATGAAGATGGTTCGTACAATATTACCGGCACTAAAATTTTTATTACCAGCGGTGAGCATGACTTGAGTGAAAATATCATTCATTTGGTACTGGCAAAAACTCCGAATGCACCAGCAGGTTCACGTGGTATTTCATTATTTATTGTGCCGAAATTTCTGGTCAATGCAGATGGATCACTGGGTGAGCGTAATGCAGTATCTGCCGGTTCAATCGAACATAAAATGGGAATTAAAGGCTCGGCGACCTGCGTCATGAACTTTGACGGTGCCAAAGGCTATATGGTCGGTAACGAAAATGAAGGTCTGGCGGGCATGTTCGTGATGATGAACTATGAACGCCTGTCGATGGGAATTCAGGGTATTGGTGCAGCAGAATTTGCCTACCAGAATGCGGCACAATATGCGACGGACCGTTTACAGGGCCGTGCATCAACGGGTGCAAAATCTCCAGAAAAACCAGCCGATTCAATTCTGGTCCATGGCGATGTACGCCGTATGCTGCTCAATGTACGTGCTAATAATGAAGCTTCACGTGCTTTCGCGGTGTATGTGGGTCAACAGCTGGATATTACTAAATACTCAACCGATCCTGAAGCGGTGCGTAAAGCAACTGACCGTGTGGCCCTGTTAACCCCAATCGCCAAAGCTTACTTAACGGACAAAGCACTGGATTCTGCACTGGAAGCGCAAATGTGCTTCGGCGGTCATGGTTATATCCGTGAATGGAGCATGGAACAGTGTATTCGTGACCTGCGTATTTCACAGATTTATGAAGGCACCAATGGCGTTCAGGCGATTGACCTGATTGGGCGTAAAACCACCAAATGTAATGGTGCTTATATCGCTGAATATATTGCTGAAATCCGTGAATTTTCCCAAGGCCTGGATGATGCTTTAGCAATTAAATCCGCCACCTTGGAAACCTGTCAGCAACTTGAAGACATCACCAGATTCATCGTCGAGCAGTCTAAACTGAATCCTGACTTTGCCAACGCGATTGCTGTCGATTATTTACATGCAGTTGGGCTGCTCAGCTTTGTCTATATGTATGCGCGGATTAGCAAAGCCGCTGCAGCCAAAGACGACAGCTACTTCCAGAACAAACTGGTACTGGCCAATTACTATGTGGCCAAAGTACTTCCGGATTTAAGTGCACGAATTCAGCGTATTCAGGCCGGTGCGGAACTGGTGATGCAGTTGCCTGAAGACTATTTTACCACACAGGCTTAACCCGCAATGATTGCGAAGGACCAGCCCTACAGCGCTTTAGCTATGTAGGGTTGATAACAATGATGAAAAAGGATGAAACTAAAATGATCGTAATTGTAGATGCAGTACGTACCGCGATGGGCGGTTTTCAAGGTTCACTTTCAAGCTGTACCGCGCCGGATTTGGGTGCTGTGGCAATTAAAGAAGTGGTGGCACGTGCAGGTCTGTCGGCCAATGATATTGATGAAGTGATCATGGGCTGCGTACTGCCAGCCGGTTTAAAACAGGGTCCGGCACGTCAGGCCATGCGTCAGGCAGGTTTACCGGATTCAACTGGTGCGACCACGATTAATAAAATTTGTGGTTCTGGTATGAAAGCCGTGATGCAGGCAGCAGATGCGATCAAGGCCGGTTCAGCAGAGATTGTAGTTGCAGGCGGCATGGAATCGATGTCAAACGCACCCTATTTAATGGACAAGGCACGGGCCGGATTCCGTATGGGGCATGGAAAAGTCATTGATCACATGTTCCAGGAAGGTCTGGAAGATGCTGAAACAGGTCTGTCGATGGGGATTTTGGCTCAGGAAATGGCGGATAAAAAAGGCTATACGCGTGAGCAGCAGGATGACTATGCGATTGGCTCATTAAATAAAGCCGTGACCGCCGTCCAGCAAGGTTTCTTTAAAGATGAAATCGTACCGGTCACTGTCAGCAGCCGTAAAAGCGATGTGGTGGTGGAGCAGGATGAACAGCCTTTAAATGCCAAGGCTGACAAAATTCCAACTTTACGTCCAGCCTTCAAAAAAGACGGCACCATTACTGCGGCAAATGCCAGCTCCATTTCTGATGGTGCTTCGGCACTAGTCGTGACTTCTAGTGAAATTGCTGCACAGCGCAACTTAAAGCCGCTGGCTAATATTGTGGCCTATGCCAGCCATTCGCAGCATCCTTCAGAATTCACCATTGCACCAGTGGGTGCGATTGAAAAAGTCCTGAAAAAAACGGGTTGGGATGCTCAGGAGGTTGACCTTTGGGAAATCAACGAAGCGTTCGCCATGGTCACTATGTTAGCCATTGATGGCTTTAAACTTGATCCAGCAAAAGTGAACATTAATGGTGGTGCCTGTGCACTTGGTCATCCATTGGGTTCTTCTGGCTCTCGTATTATTGTGACCTTGATTCATGCCTTAAAACGTACTGGCGGCAAGAAAGGGATTGCATCCTTATGTATCGGTGGTGGTGAAGCGACTGCGATTGCTGTGGAACTAATTTAAGCCCATCTTAAATCGTATATTCAGGTAGCAAACTAAATACTGATTCATTCAAAAGTTGCTGCTCTTGGTTCGCCAGGAGCAGGGATTTTTTAAATCATATTAATTTTTAAAATACACAATAAAATCCATATTTTCAGACTTTGCTGATCCCATTCCATCAATAGTTTTACTATAAAAATTACTTTTTAAATTATTTAAAAACTTTTTCCAGCACATGCCGGTGAATAAATCGTAACTTGTCTTTAACCGCTTCGCTCAGCTTGAACGGGTAGGCATCTTCCAGGCCCATACAACGGTTTAAGGCATTCAGATTAAAGGTCAAGGTAACCCAGTTTTCCAGAATATGTTCAAAATCCTGTCCACCAATCGGGCATTCTTTAAAATCCATGCTGGCCAGATAGCTGCCATTTCCTTCAACACGCATACCACCATAGTAGGCAGTTTCCAGTGTTTCCATCATATGCAGATAATGTGCCCAGGTTTCTGCCCAGTCTTCCCAGGGATGGGCGGTGGCATAAGCACTGATATACTTTTCCTGCCAGTTGATTGGTGCGCCTTCGTTATAATGGCGTTCAAGTGCCTTGCTGTAGTCTTGCCGCTCATCGCCAAAATACTGACGGAATTCATCTAGCAATTCCGGATGCATATGTTGCATGAGCGCAAAATAATAATGGCCGCTTTCATGGCGAAAATGACCTAATAAAGTCCGGTAGTTTTCACCCATATTTACACGTGTAGTTTCCCGATAAACTACATCGGCTTCAATTGCATTTAGGGTAATGACCCCATTGGCATGACCAATTAAAACAGGCTTATCTTCTTGGGGCAGGAGAAAATCAAATCGCAGACCAAATGGATCATCTTCAGACTTTTTAGGGCGTGGCATCATGTTCATGCGCTGGGCCAAATACAGGAAACGGCGTTTGGCTTCTTCCAGTCGAAACCAGTAAATCAGGTTCTCGGAATTTTCCAGATCAGGAATGACATGGGTCAACTGACAGGATTCACAAAATTCCTCGTCTTCATCGCTGGGGATCATCCAGTTGCATACCTGATAATTTACATAATTGTGACAGGGTTTATAACTGGCATGTTGGTAGTTCTTGGCGATTGGAACCCATCGCTCAGCACTCTGTTTTTCGAATGCGCATAGCTCTTTTTCCGAAGCGATATAACCGATCGGTGACAGACAGTGATCACAAACTGATTTGTAAAAAAACAGCTGTTGCTTGCAGACGGCACATTCAAAATGTTTCATTAAACTCCCTGTAGGGAAGCGAACGACCTAAAATGTTTATCGATGATGAACACGAAAAAAGGTTCAGAATGCCTACCTAATCTTCTTCCTGATAAAGAAACATCATAAAAATTTCATTGAAAATTCTATATGGATGAATTGTAAATATAGGCTGCTTGATATTAAATGAAACATCAATTGAATCTTTGTTTTAATAAAAAAGTATAGTTAAACAAGCTTTTAAATAAATAGATTTTTAAATAGAGTGAGTTGCCATCTTAAAAACACGGACAAGGCGTATTGAAGGATATTACCAAATATTTCGACCGGTTTTTAAATTTGGGGGAAGTCCATTCAAGAACAGCTAACTTTTAAGAATAAAAAATTTTTAATGTGAGCAAGCTAATAAAGAGGAATTAAAAAAAACATGAAAATTAGAAAAGCCAATCTTCAGGATACTCGTGCCATTGTCGATGTGATTGCACCCTTTGTCGATGCCGTGATCAGTTCGGAAGAAGGTCGCCAGCGCTTTCAGCCTGAGATGATCCAGACCATTTTCGAGCGTCCGGACATTCATTATTTTGTGGCAGAAATCGATCATCAGGTGATAGGCGTCGTGGCTTATATGGAACCTGCACACTTCATGCATTTTTTCCTGAACCAAGTCTATCAGGGGCAGGGTTATGGCCGCCGGCAAATGTGGCACTTTTTAGAAAGCGAGATCCGCCGTCAAGGCCATTCAATTATTACGGTAAAATCCAGTCTTTATGCCTTGGATATTTACAAGCGCTTTGGTTTTGTGGAAACGGGAAAATACACGGAAGAACATGGAATCCGTTTTATCCCGATGCGAAAGGATTATCCAGATTTTTAAAAGAAAATTAAAAAAACTGTTAGGCACAATTTTATATTCCAAAATTTTCCAAAAAAATGGTCATTTTCTGACTGTTTTATAGGTGATTTCACCTATAACAATGTGCCATTACTTGAGATAGCATCCGGCGATCTGGTACAGGGGTATTCGTCTTCACTGATGAATACTTGTTGTTATTGCATTTCATATTGGAGCCAAGTAGAAAAGAGTTCAATTACACTTCAGGTCTAATTACATACTTTAAACATATAGAATAAATACACACTGTACACATCAGCCTAGGAAGGTTTGACTAAGCAAAATTAGTACCATTTTCACGTTTTAAAATGACTGGCAGATCACATTGCATTTTTTCAGCTGGAATCTTTCCAAATTAAGCCAAACTTTCTGCTATTGGCCAGCATCCTATTTTTAATTAGTCAGTCCTTTTGTTAAGACATAGAATTAATTCACTTTTGTAGTAATAGCGATCAGTAGATGGCATTCAGCTGGATTTTTTTCACTTTAATTGCTGCATTTATGCAGGCTTGGCGTAACGCCTTTCAAAAACAGCTCAGCACCACGGTCGATGTGTGGGGAGTCACCCTGGCACGCTTTATTTTCGGTTTGCCATTCGCTGCGCTTTACCTGAGCAGCCTGTATTATTTCAAGCCAGTTGAAAGTGTGATTCACTTCACGCCCAAGTTCTGGGTCTATGTGGTGATTGCGGGTTGCAGTCAGATTTTAGCTACGGCACTGATGGTGCAACTGTTCAAGCAAAAAAATTATGCCGTTGGGGTGGGGCTGGCGAAAAGTGAAGCCATTTTAGCCGCCATTATTGGTGTGACCTTATTAGCAGATCATTTGTCATTTTTGGCCTGGATTGGTGTGGCGCTGGGCGGATATGCGGTATTTTTATTGAGTAAAGGCCAACAGGTCAGCGGGTTTTCAACCAGAACACTGGCTATTGGCATCGGAAGCGGTTTAAGTTTTGCCATTACCTCACTACTGGTACGCGAAGCCAGTTTAGAATTAACCACTTTACCAACCTTGCATCGTGCGGCCTGGGTGCTGTTAATGGTGATCAGTTTTCAGTGCCTGAGTATGCTGCTTTACCTCAGCCTATTCAGTCGCCAGACTTTAGTGGCCATGTGGCAGCGTCTGGGCTTAACTTTTAAGGTGAGTGTGTGCAGTTTTATGGCATCACTCGGCTGGTTTACTGCCATGAGCATGATGAGTGTGCCGGTCGTGAAAACCTTAGGACAAATTGAGATTCTGTTTAGTATGCTGATTTCGGCATATTTCTTTAAAGATAAACTGGCACGTGCGGAGCATTGGGGACTAGGCTTGGTAGTGATTGCGGCGATTCTAGTGATCTGGGCCTAATCTGAACGAATATTGAGAAGATAAAAAAAGCCACTTCAAAAAGTGGCTTTTTCTTTGCATCTGTTTAAGCGGCAATAAATTTCTGAACTGCCTGATTAAATGCTTCAGGTTGCTCGATGTTGGAAATGTGCGAGGCATTGATTTCAAACAACTGGCTTTGTGCAATTTCAGCTTGCATGGCTTGACCATCTGCAACCGTCGTTACGGGGTCTTGCTGACCGGCCACAATCAGTACCGGCACTGAAATGGTTTTGATCTGTTCGCGTAAATCCGCCTTAGCCAAAGCTTCACAACAACTCGCATAACCTTCCGGGCTGCCAGCTCCAAGGTCGTTTGAAAGTTCTGCAACAATTGCTGCATTGCTTTGGATAAAGGGATCGGTAAACCAGCGTGATGCTGCAGTAGATGCAATCGGCGCCAGACCTTGTTCACGTACCAGTGCGGCACGTTCCAGCCAGGCCTGTTCCTGACCGATCTTGGCAGCAGTATTGCAGATAATCACGTGGCTAAAACGTTCGGGCTTGTTGATTGCTAACCATTGACCGGTTAAACCACCCATTGAAATACCACAGAATGCAGCTTTTTCAATTTTTAAATGATCAAGTAAGTTTACAACATCCTGACCTAACTGTTCCAAGCTATACGGACCTTGCGGTGCAGATGAAGCCCCATGACCACGAGTGTCATAACACACAACAAAATAATCTTGCTGGAAAAATTTAATTTGTGGTTGCCACATGCTGAATTTGGTGCCTAGTGAGTTAGAAAAAACCAGGGCAGGTTTACTGGCATCACCAAAGGTCTGGTAATTGATCTGGGCATCGTTGGATGTAAATGTTGGCATTTTTTAAAATCCTTAATCCTCCCTCGATCCCTCCTTTGGGAAAGGAGGGAAGAAAGAGCATTTAATAATTAAACACGTTCAATAATCAAAGCGATGCCTTGACCGACACCAATACACATTGAACAAAGACCATATTTACCACCGGTTTGTTCCAGCTGGTTCAGTGCTGTAGTTACAAGACGTGCACCAGATGCACCGAGTGGATGACCCAAAGCAATTGCACCACCATTCGGATTGACTTTCTCTGAACCATCTTCAATGCCAAGGTCACGAGTACAAGCCAAAGCTTGTGCTGCAAAAGCTTCATTCAGCTCGATCACATCCATCTGCTCTAAAGTAAGACCGGTTTGCGCCAGTAATTTCTTGATAGCAGGTGCAGGACCAAAGCCCATGATACGTGGTTCAACACCCACAACCGTTGAGCCAATAATTTTGGCACGCGGTTTTAAGCCATGTTGAGCAATTGCTTCATCAGACGCGATCAACAGGGCAGCTGCACCATCGTTAATCCCTGAAGCATTACCCGCCGTTACCGTCCCCTCTGCTTTCACCACAGGCTTCAGTTTTGCCAGAGCTTCTGCAGTGGTAGATGCACGCGGATGTTCATCAGTATCGACAACCACCGGATCGCCTTTACGCTGTGGAATCACTACAGGAATAATTTCATTTTTATAGAAACCTTTGGCCTGTGCTGCTGCAGTACGTTGCTGGCTGGTCAAGGCAAACTTGTCCTGGTCTTCACGGTTGATGTTGAACTGTTCCGCCAGATTTTCAGCCGTTTGCGGCATGGTTTCTACGCCGTACATTTCTTTCAGTTTCGGATTGATAAAACGCCATCCCATGGTGGTGTCTTCAATCTTCTGGCTACGGCCATACGCCGTTTCTGACTTACCCATCACGAATGGGGCGCGTGACATGCTTTCTACACCACCAGCAATAATCAGATTCGCTTCACCGGCTTTAATCGCACGTGCTGCCATTGCGATGGCATCCATCGATGAACCACACAGGCGGTTCACGGTCGTCGCTGGCACCTGATAAGGTAAGCCTGCAAGCAGAGAAGACATACGACCGACGTTACGGTTGTCTTCACCGGCCTGATTGGCACAGCCATAGATCACGTCATCGACCTGTTCCCAGTTCACACTTGGATTGCGCTCCATCAACGCTTTAATTGGCAGCGCACCTAAGTCATCTGCACGGACAGGCGCGAGGCCACCGGCATAACGACCGAATGGAGTACGGATGGCATCGATAATATATGCGTTTTTCATTGTGTATTTGCTCACATATTTAAAAGAAGAAAACTCCTCCCTTTTTAAAGGGAGGTTGGGAGGGATTTAATGAAGTAATTTTATTCTTCAAAAAATCCTCCCTAAATCCCTCCTTTAATAAAGGAGGGACTTCCCCTTAATTTGATTGAGTCGCATCAATTAGTTTGGCACCGGTCAATGACTGCAATTCTTCAAATGACAGACCTTCAACTTTCTCAATCACTTTCATCCCTTCAGACGTGACATCAATCACGCAAAGGTCGGTATAGATACGGTCGACACATTTCAGGCCAGTCGCCGGATAAGACAGTTCAGCCACGATTTTGGGCTCGCCTTTTTTGGTCACGTGATCAGTCGTAATAAAGACTTTTTTCGCGCCAACAGCCAGATCCATTGCACCGCCGACTGCTGGAATTGCATCTGGAGCACCAGTATGCCAGTTAGCCAAGTCACCATTTTCAGCGACCTGGAAAGCACCCAATACGGCGATGTCTAAATGACCGCCACGCATCATTGCGAATGAATCACCATGATGGAAGAATGAACCGCCTTCGAGTAAGGTTACGAATTCTTTACCGGCATTGATCAGTTCAGGATCACGGTCTTCTTCAGCAGGAGGAGGACCGAAAGCCAACAGGCCATTTTCAGAATGCAGGAAGACGTCTTTATCGCTTGGCAGGTAGCTTGAAATCTTGGTCGGTAAACCGATACCCAGGTTTACATAGGCACCATCAGGAATGTCTTGTGCCACACGTTCAGCGATCTGGTCACGGGTCAGTTTGCTATAGCTCATTATTTCTCTCCGATGCCAATTATTGTGCAGATTTAACTTGAACAACGTGTTGAACAAAAATTCCCGGGGTGATGATGTGTTCCGGATCCAGTGCACCCAGTTCAACCACTTCAGAAACTTGAGCGATGGTCACATCTGCTGCCATTGCCATAATCGGGCCGAAGTTACGGGCAGATTTACGGTAAACCAGGTTGCCCCAACGATCGCCTTTAGAAGCTTTAATTAAAGCAAAGTCAGCTTTAATTGGATTTTCTAAAACGTAGTCTTTGCCTTCGTAGTTCATGGTCGGTTTGCCTTCCGCCAGCAAGGTACCAAAACCGGTAGGCGTGTAGATTGGACCTAAGCCCATACCTGCTGCCTGAATACGGCAAGCCAGATTACCTTGCGGCACCAGTTCCAGTTCAATTTTTCCAGCACGATATAACTCGTCAAATACCCAGGAATCAGACTGACGCGGGAAAGAACAGATAATTTTACGCACAGCGCCAGCTTTAAGCAGTTTCGCCAGACCATAATCGCCATTACCGGCATTGTTGTTGACAATAATCAGGTCTTTAATACCCAATTCGATCAGACCATCAATCAGTTCAGCAGGCTGACCCGCTGTACCGAAACCACCGATCATAATGGTAGAACCGTCCTTGATCTGGGAGAGTGCTTCTTTCAATGATAATGAACTTTTATCTATCATAATCTGGTCCTTACATATCCTAAACTGATGGATGTCTTTAAACTCGTTTTGAATCTGATGCTGTAACCGGAACTGCGTTACGGTTTTTCTGTGACAGCAGAAAATGTGCTACCAGGCCAATGCAAATTCCCCAAAAGACTGAACTCAGTCCCAAGAAATGCATGCCGGAAGCAGTCGCTAAAAAGGTGATCAGTGCTGCATCACGTTGCGACTCTTTACCCATGGCCACGGAAATGTTGGTGGCAATCGCACCGAGCAATGCCAGTCCTGCCAAAGCCGCAATTAATTCTTTTGGCATCAGGCTAAACAGCATGACGATGCTGCCGGCAAATAAGCCGCCTAAAATATAAAAAAGCCCATTCGCCACACCAGCGATATAACGCTTTTCTTTCAGCTCGTGGGCATCTTTCCCCAGACACAAAGCAGCTGTGATAGATGCCAATACGATGGTAATACCCCCCACACAGGCCACTGCAAGCGAGGCAATACTGGTTGCACTAATAATTGGCTTGGCTGGCATGTCATAACCACTGAGTTTGATAATCGCCATTCCCGGTAAAAACTGGCCAGACAGGCTGACCAGAATCAGGGGGAGGGCCAGATTCAGGGTTGAACTCCAGGTCCATTCCGGTGCAATAAATTGCGGAATTGCCAGACTAAAATCTGCCGTGACCGGGTTAATCTTGCCCAGTAACATACTTAAAACCACACCGGCAACCAGTACCCAGACCATGGCATAGCGTGGACTGAAACGCTTGGCCAGCAAAAATACCGCCAGCATGCCAAAGACGATATAGGGCATGGTATCGGTCGCGGTAAACAGCCCTAAACCAAACTGCAATAAGATCCCTGCCATCATTCCGGCAGCGACTTCCTGAGGAATCCAGGACAGCAATTTATCAAAATAACCGGTGATCCCAATGAAAAAAATCACCACGGCAGAGGTGATATAGGCAGCAACCGCTTCATTGAGCGAAATATCGGGAAACAGCGTAACTAATAAAGCCGTTCCGGGTGCAGACCAGGCGGTGACGACAGGTATTTTGTATTTAATTGATAAAAAGATACCTGCGAGTGCAGCACCAATAGAAATTCCCCAAATCCATGAAATCATCATGTCCGGGGAAACTTGAGCTTGCTGCGCCGCCTGGAAAAAAATGATCAGTGGCCCTGAATAGGAAATCAGCACTGCTAAAAATCCTGCAACAGTTGCTGAAATTGACCAATCATTTTTTAATGTCTGAAACAGGGTATTCATTGGTGATGTGCCTCCTTGCGTAACCATGAGCCTGTTAAAAATCGTGATGATCAGGATTAGCCCTGATCACCACCACCGACCGGTACCACTGTACCTGTCATATAAGATGATTCATCCGAAGCCAGGAATACAATTGCATTCACTTGCTCCTGAATCGTACCGTAGCGTCCCATGAAAGTACGGTCAATGGTCTGATCAACCACTTGCTGCATCCATTGTTTTTCAGATTCAGTCAGTGGATTGGCATTGCGCGGTACTTTACGTGGTGGTGCTTCAGTACCACCTGTCGCGATTGCATTGACACGGATTCCGTCTTTAGCATGTTCAAAGGCAAGGGAAGCGGTCAGGCCGTTCACACCACCTTTCGATGCCGAATATGGCACACGGTTAATGCCGCGTGTCGCAATAGAAGACACGTTTACAATGGTACCTTTCTGATTTTTAATCATTTCCGGAAGTACTGCACGGCAGCACCACAAGGTCGGGAACAATGAACGGTTCACTTCCTTGATAATTTCCTCTTCAGAAAATTCCTCGAAAGGTTTCATCCAAATCGCGCCACCGACGTTGTTGATGAGCACATCGACACGACCATACGTTTCTAGCGCTTTTTCAACGACTGATTGAGCACCAGCAAACGTTTCCAGATTGGCTTTGACCGTAATCGCATCACCGCCAGTCGCTTCAATTTCAGCCAGAACTTCTTCTACATAAGGGGAAAGGTCAGCCATGACGACTTGGGCACCTTCGCTCGCCACTTGCAGCGCGACACCGCGACCGATGCCTTGCGCGGCACCCGTCACGATTACAACTTTATTTTCAAATCTTTGACGGTTAGACATTGAACAAATTCCCTCTATTAATTGGCAGAGAATTTTTCAAACAGGAAGCTTGCAGGTTTCACACCTTCAGCATCCAGCCAGCCGCGAACTGCTTCAACCATTGGTACAGGGCCACACAGGTAAACATCTACATCACCGCCATTTAGCCATTCGTTCTCAATATGACCGGTCACATAGCCTTTACGCTCATGTGCAGATTCTGGATTTGCTACTACAGTGCGGTATTCGAACCACGGGAATTTGTCTTGCAGTTCGTTCAGTTTTTCAATGGCAACCAAGTCGAAATCATTGGTCACACCAAATACTAAACGCACTGGATGTTCTGAACCTTTTTCTTCCAGCACTTGCAGCATTGACATGAATGGTGCAATACCTGTACCACCCGCCAGCATCAAGACAGGACGGGTCACAGGGCGCAGGTAGAAGCTACCAAATGGACCGGTAAAAGTCATCTTGTCGCCAGCTTTGGCATTTTTACTTAAGAATTCACTCATTTTGCCGTTCGGTACATTACGTACTACGAAACCGGTCAAACGGTCACTCGGTTTTGAGCTGAATGAATATGAACGGGTTTCGGTCGTGCCCGGAATTCCTACATTCACATATTGACCAGCCAGGAAGTGAATGTCCGGTTGACCTTCATCTAACTGGATGTCAAAAGTAATAGTCGAGTCAGACAGGTTTTCGACACGAGCCAAAGTACCCTGGAATTCATGAATTTCAGTTTTGCAGACTTCTGAAGATGCCTGAATCTGGAACACTGCATCTGAAGTTGGTTTACACTGACAAGCCAGAATAAAGCCTTCAGCGGCTTCTTCAGGTGTTAAAGCATCTTCAATATAAGTTTCTTCAGGCATGTCATAAGAACCTGATTCACAAAACGCACGACACGTTCCACAAGCACCATCACGGCAGTCCAAAGGAATATTGATCTTTTGACGGTAGGCTGCATCTGACAGTGTTTCACCATCTGAAACAGAAATAAAACGTGTAACGCCATCTTCAAATTGAAGTGCAACATTGTGGTTTGACATGGCTGAATATCCTATATAAATCTTTGTAACTGAGCCTTTCAGCCAATTTTCCATCTGACCGAAAGGCATAACCTGGCTGTTTAAACAGTCTTAGAGGTGATAAATGTCGATAACCTGGTTGATGTAATCGTTTTTCAGTACCACGTATTTGCTTAAAATTTGTGGTTTATCGCCTGAGAAATCAATTTCATAACGAGACATACCGAAGTAGCTGTAACTTGTTTTGTAACGGAAGCTCAAAGTATTCCAGTTAAAACGTACAGTCACTTTGTCGCCATCACGTTCAACAATTTCAATATTGCTGATGTTATGGCAGGTACGTGTGTCCGGCATAGTTGCAGATGAACGTTCAGTCTTGATCCGGAACACGCGGTCTTCTAAACCTTGACGGTCTGGATAGTAAATCAATGAGATTTCAGACTGTGGATCTGTGGTCAGTTTGTCATCATCATCCCAAGCTGGCATCCAGAAAGACGCAGTAGGGGCATAACAAGTTAGCCAGTCATCCCATTGTTCATCATCTAAAAAGCGGGCTTCTTGATACAGGAACTGAGCAATATTTTCTAAAGTGATGTCGCTCATGCGTTTTCTCCTTCAGTGGATGCTGCAATTTCTTTCTCAGTCGCAATACCTTTTTTGATCAATTCTAACCAGTACTGGTGCTGAGACAGGTATAAACCTTCATCTTCAGTTTTAATACCAGACAGTTTTGGTTTTAAACCGATTTCATTGGCAGCATCATCCGGACCTTGAATCCAATGTTTAGAACCACGGCACATGTCGTTCCATTCCAGCGCGATACCGGCATAACCTGCCTGACAAGCACGGAATTCTTCAAGATCGTCTGGTGTCGCCATACCTGAAGCGTTAAAGAAATCTTCATACTGACGGATACGACGGGTACGTGCTTCTGGTTCTTCACCTACAGGTGCGATACAGTAGATCGTCACTTCAGTCTTATCGACAGAAATCGGGCGTAGGACACGGATTTGTGAACCAAACTGATCCATGAAGTAAACGTTTGGATAGATACACAGGTTACGTGAACGTTCGATCATCCACTTCGCCATGGCTTCGCCATATTGCGCAGTGTATTCATCTTTCTTGGCAAAGTTAGGACGGTCTTCCGGGTTTGCCCATTGCGTCCAAAGAAGCATATGACCATGTTCAAAGCCGTAAGAACCACCACCTTGTTTGCCCCATGCACCTGCGCTCATCGCACGGATGTTGTCACCAGCTTCTTTTTCTTTACGTTGCTGAGTCGTTGCAGCATAGTTCCAGTGTACAGCAGACACGTGATAACCATCAGCACCGTTTTCAGCAGTCAACTTCCAGTTACCTTCATAGGTATAAGTCGAAGAACCACGTAAAACTTCCAGACCTTGTTCAGACTGATCCACGATCATGTCAATGATTTTGGTCGCTTCGCCCAGGTATTCTTCCAGAGAAGGAACATCCGGATTCAAGCTGCCGAACAGGAAACCTTTATAGTTTTCAAAACGGGCAACCTTTTTCAGGTCATGTGAACCGTCTTTGTTAAAGCAGTCTGAATAACCCGCTTCAGCCGGGTCTTTTACTTTTAATAACTTACCTGAGTTATTGAAGGTCCAGCCATGGAATGGGCAGGTGTAAGTTGCTTTGTTGCCTTTCTTGTTACGGCATAATTGTGCACCGCGATGCGAACAAGCATTGATCATTGCATTCAGTTCACCTTGACGGTTACGCGCAATGATGATTGGCTGACGACCCATATAGGTCGTATAGAAATCGTTGTTGTTTGGAATCTGGCTTTCATGTGCCAGATAAACCCAGTTGCCTTCAAAGATGTATTTCATCTCCAGGTCAAACAGGGCTTGGTCTGTGAATACAGACCGGTGAAGTTTAAATTCACCAGATTCAAAATCGTCAACTAGAAGCTCATCAATACGATCAAGATGACTGGTGTTAATTACAGGAATACGAGGCATGTCCGTTCTCCGACTTTCCAAGGAGGGGAAGTCATCGGGATGTGCTTGGAGCAACACCCCGAATCCATTTTGCATTAAGCGCTTGCGCGGCGGCGATCAACTTCAGTAGAAGGTACGTCTGCTTTTTCTTTCACAAGTTCAATATCAAATTGAATATGTTTGAAAGGACCTTTCAAACCACGTTTTGCAATTTCAGCTTCATCAGTTACATCAACCGCAGTTGCCACCAGGCCTTCACGAGTCGCAAATGCAAAGTCATCCCACAGGTACTGGTCGCCTTCAATGTTGAATTGAGTTGTCAGCTTGCGGTAACCCGGTGCAGAAACGAAGTAATGCACGTGTGATGGACGGTTACCATGACGGCCTAATTTGTCCAGTACGAATTGAGTCGTGCCCTCTGGAGGACAGCCATAACCTACTGGCATAGTGGTTAAAGCTACATATTTACCATCCTGGTCGCTGAAAATAGAACGGCGCAGGTTAAAGTCAGACTGTGACTTGTCAAAGAATGAGTAGTTGCCCAGGCTGTTGGCATGCCAAACTTCAACTTTGGCACCTTCAATGATATTGCCGTCAGTATCTTTAACTGTACCTTCAATGATCAGTGTCGGAATTTTGCCTTCTTCAGAGCCATCATCCATACGGGCAAAGCCGACAGATTCAGGAGCACCCGCCACATATAACGGACCTTCAATTGTACGTGGCGTACCGCCCGTAATGCCTGCTTTAGCATCTGCTTCATCAGCACGTAAGTCTAAGTAGTGTTCCAGACCCAAGCCTGCAGCCAGTAGGCCTAATTCATTGGCTTGACCGGCATCGGTAAAGTATTCCAGACCTTTCCACAGTTCTGACTGAGAAATATCAAGATCTTCGATCGCCTGGAAAAGGTCACCTAGCAGGCGCACAACGATTTGCTGGACACGCTCATCTACTGGTCCTGTCGCTGTATCAACGTTCATTTGCTTAACTAATGCATCAATTTCTTGGCGATTCATACTATTGCTCCTAAAGTATGTCTTTCATCTTTTAGTGGCGCACTTTTTTAGCTTTCATTGGCTGGCTAAATCTGGCTGGCCACAATCCTTGTTGAGGTACCCTCTGTTTTCGATTCGGAAGGGGAATCCGGTGACTCCCAATCCGCTCATTTAATCAACTGTCGTCATCTCGAACTGAAGATGGGTGACGGTTTAATGCCATCACTTCAATGTTCATATAAGGATAGAGAGGCAAGCCTTGTAGCAAGTTGTGCAACTCTTCATTGCTTTCAACATCAAAAATACTGATGTTTGAGTACTGGCCCGTGATGCGCCAGATATGACGCCATTTGCCTTGACGCTGCAATTCCTGTGAATAAGCCTTTTCAACAGCCTTAATTTCGTTTGCCTGTTCAACTGGCAGATCACGTGGAATGTTTACATCCATACGTACGTGAAAAAGCATGGGTTTCTCCTAATTACTGACGACGCAAGTTGTCAATCTTGTTTTCATCCAACTCAATCCCCAGACCTGGCCCTTTCGGAATCTCAAGTTCAAAGTTTTGATAGTTGAGCGGGGTTTTCAAAATATCTTCAGTCAGCAGTAGAGGACCAAACAGCTCGGTACCGAACGCCAGACTTTCAAAAGTAGAGAACACATGTGCCGAAGCAATCGTGCCCACAGGGCCTTCCAGCATGGTGCCGCCATACAGGTCAATACCTGCAAGTTTGGCAATCTTGCCTACTTCACAACCTTCAATCAGGCCACCCGACTGGGCAACTTTGACTGCAAAAACAGATGAACCGTTTTGTTTGGCAATCTCATACGCTGAGTGCGGGCCCATTAACGATTCGTCTGCCATGATGGCAACATCAAAACGTCGGGTCAGACGGCGCATGGCATCCAGGTTATCAATTGCACATGGCTGTTCAATCAGATCAACACCGCCATCTTGCAATAACTGAATGCCTTTAATCGCTTCCAGTTCTGACCAGGCACGGTTCACATCCACACGGATTGAAACGTCTTTGCCTAAGGCTTTCTTAATTGCCAGCACATGTTCAACATCTTCTTCTACCGGACGCGAACCGATTTTGAGTTTGAAAATGTTGTGACGTTTTGCCGCAACCATTTTCTCTGCTTCCGCAATATCTTTTTCGGTATTGCCAGAAGCCAATACCCAAAGAACTGGAATACTGTCACGTAAGCGGCCACCGAGGACTTCGCTTAATGGCAAACCTAAACGTTGTGCCTGAATGTCTAAAAGTGCAGTCTGAATCGCACATTTGGCAAAACGGTTACCATTAATATTCTTTTTGATTGCTTGTAATGTCTGTGCAACATTTAAACCGGATAATGTTTTTAAAAGAGGCGCAAAATAAGTTTCAATATTAACTTTTACGCTTTCCGGGCTTTCATCACCATAACCTAAGCCACCGATAGTTGTTGCTTCACCCCAACCGATGTAACCATCTTCAGTGGTGATTTTAACTAAGACCAGGGTCTGGGTTTGCATCGTCGCCACTGCCATCTTGTGAGGGCGAATGGTTGGAATTTCTACCAGCAAGGTTTCAACTGACTTATACATAATACGGGTTCACATTCTTGCTTTAATGTTTTGACTTGATATACCTTAAAAGAATAATTTTGATTGGTCTAAGATCGATTTAGCATTTTTTTATACTTTAAAGGTATGCAGGAATATGGAACTCAGGCATTTGCGTTACTTTGTCGCAGTCGTCGAAGAACAAAGTTTTACCAAGGCGGCAGAAAAACTGTTTATTGCTCAACCACCTTTAAGCAGACAAATACAAAATCTGGAACAGGAACTGGATATTCAGCTCTTTGAAAGAGGTAGCCGACCGCTTAAGACCACCGAAGCCGGTCAATTCTTCTACCAGCATGCGGTTAAACTTTTGTCTAATGCGGAAGAAATAAAATCGATGACCAAACGGATTGGTATCGCGGATCGCACCATTAGTATTGGTTTTGTTGGCTCGTTATTGTTCGGTTTGCTATCGCGTATTGTGTTTTTATTTAAGCAGCAACATCCCCAGCTCAAAATTGAGATGGTTGAAATGAATACTTCAGAGCAGATTCAGGCACTTAAGGAAGGGCGGATTGATGTCGGTTTTGGACGCTTGAGAATTTCAGATCCAGCAGTGAAACGGGTGTTGCTGCGTGAAGAAAGACTCATGGTCGCTGCGCATTCCAGCCATTTTCTCTCGCAACGAGATGGCGTGAACCTAGCTGAACTGGTGGATCAGCCACTCTTTTTATACCCGAATAATGGTAAGGCAAATTTTTCGACCCAGGTGCGCGGTATATTTTCCGAGTATGGACTAGAGCCGAAAAATATCCGTGCAGTCAGTGAATTGCAACTGGCGCTGGGTTTTGTGGCTGCTGGAGAGGGTGTTTGTATCGTGCCGGAAAGTGCCCAGAATATTCGTCTGGCACATTTAAACTTTATCCCTTTATTAGATGAATTTGCGGTCAGTCCGGTCTTTATGGCGATTCGTAACATGGATGAAAGTGAATATATTCGTTATCTGTTTGATGCGGTCTATCAGGTCTATGATCTTGAGGCGATTAAATATGATCGTGCGGTGTTTTAAACAAGATTAAAAACTTTTTAGATGCTATATAAAATAGGTGAAATTATTATTTAATGACTGAATTAAAGTCGTTTTATTTGGATGAATATCATTAAGGCATAGTAAATAAAGCCTTTTCTTGAAGGCAGACTTTATAGGTATAGAAGTATGCCTATTCAGTTTTGGACATTTATGGACATCTTCTGCATTGTGAATCTCATAAATTGAACTTCACAATTAGGAGGTGAAGATGTCTACAAATAAAGTGAATATAAATACGCTGATCGATGAAGCAAAGTTCACACCTTTTCATTGGGGTGTTTTGATCTGGTGTTTGCTGATCATTATTTTTGACGGTTATGACCTGGTCATCTATGGGGTGGCATTGCCGCTGCTGATGCAAGAATGGTCGTTAAGTGCAGTGCAAGCTGGAATGCTGGCTAGTACTGCCTTATTCGGAATGATGTTTGGTGCCATGAGTTTCGGTACATTGTCCGATAAACTCGGCCGTAAAAAAACCATCATGATCTGTGTGGCTATTTTTAGCGGCTTCACATTCATTGGTGCCTTTGCCACATCACCAATCGAATTTGGAATCTTGCGCTTCTTGGCTGGTTTGGGTATTGGCGGGGTCATGCCTAACGTGGTCGCTTTGATGACCGAGTATGCACCTAAACGTATCCGCAGCACCTTGGTTGCGTTGATGTTTAGTGGTTATGCCATTGGCGGGATGACTTCTGCGCTACTCGGTGCATGGTTGGTGCCGCAATTTGGCTGGAAAATCATGTTCCTGCTTGCCGGCATTCCATTGCTCATCTTGCCGATTCTATGGAAATATCTGCCAGAATCCCTGATGTACCTGACCAACAAGCAACAGACGGCTCAAGCACACACGATTATTCAGAAAATTTCTCCGACACAGGTCATTACCAGTGATACCCAGCTTGTCCTGAATGAAGTGCAAAAGGGTGATGAAGCGCCATTAAAAGCCCTGTTCCAACAAGGCCGTAGTTTTAGTACCTTCATGTTCTGGCTGGCATTCTTTATGTGCCTGTTGATGGTCTACGCATTGGGTAGCTGGTTGCCAAAACTGATGATTCAGGCAGGTTACTCGCTAGGTGCCAGTATGATCTTCCTGTTCGCACTGAATATTGGTGGAATGGTAGGTGCCATTGGTGGGGGATATCTCGCAGATAAATTCCATATCAAAAAAGTGCTGACCATCATGTTCTTCTGCGGTGCCATTGCCTTGATTCTGCTTGGCTTTAACAGTCCGCAATTCGTACTGTATACCTTGATTGCTGTGGCAGGTGCTGCAACGATTGGCTCTCAAATCCTGCTTTATACCTTTGTGGCGCAGTATTATCCATCGACGGTACGTTCTACCGGTATGGGCTGGGCATCTGGTATTGGACGTATTGGTGCAATTGTTGGGCCGGTACTCACTGGTGCTTTATTGACCATGAATTTACCGCATCAAATGAACTTCTTTGCAATTGCGATTCCTGGTGTCATCGCGGCGCTGGCAATTTTCTTAGTGAATTTAAAAACCTCGGTAGATGGCCAAGCCCTTGCAACGTCTAGTGTAGAACCAAACCCAATGGTAAAAGAAGCGACACATTAAGTTAGATTTCAATCAATAAAGATAATATTCCCAATGATATAGATCGCCATCGTAACGGGTGGTGATCTGTTGCTAGAATCGAAACGCATAATAAAAAGCGAGTTTAGGATGAACACGACACAATTATTTAATCAACCAACAATCACATTCAAACGCACAGTTTTGATGAGCATGATGGCAATGAGTTTAGGGGGCATCAGCTTGTCGACTCAAGCACAAACCTCAGCTCAGTCGAATCAGCAGGAAATTGAACAATTGCGCCAAGAAGTTCAGGCTCTACGCGCACTGGTTGAGCAACAGCAAAGACAAACGGCTGTGGTCACTGCACATGTTGCAGCAACACCTGCTCCAGCAAGCAAACCTGTCATGAAAATTGCCAGTGGTGCCGAATTTAATCTTTATGGAAATATTCGTGCCGATGCCTCTTATCAGGCTGAAGGTGGTTCAGCAGCACGTATGTATAACCAGATTAATGCTGTACCTTTAGAAGGTGTCGGTGAGCGTAGTGATGAATTTAAATCTACTCTGGCTGCAACCCGTTTAGGCATGGATTTTAAAGCACCAGTCGGTGCTGGAGATAAAGCTTTAAGCGGTAAAGTTGAAGTGGATTTTCTGGGCGGCGCAAGCTTTGATAACTTGCGCATCCGTCATGCTTATATCAGTTATGCCAACTGGTTGATCGGTCAAACCTGGTCGAACTTTGCGGTGCCAGATTATATTCCAGAAACTGTAGATGCATTGGTTTACGCTGGCGGTTCAATTAAACGGACGCCACAAGTTCGTTATACCAGCACAATCAGTCCTGAAACCAATCTGGTATTTGCAGTAGAAGATCCTAAAGATGCAACTATTACTGGTATTAAACAACGTCTACCTGCTTTAACAGCACGTTTAAATCATAAATTTGCTGATAATCTTACAGTCAGTGCCCGTGCGATGGGGAATGAAAAGCGTGTCAATGAAGATGAAAAAATGGCATGGGGTGTAGGTTTAGGTGCCAAGTATGATGTTTTACCGGGTACAACGCTCAAAGCTGACTATTACCATGTTAAAGGCGATAGCAGCTTTGTGTCTTATGCAAATACGGGTGTGATTACCGCTGCAAATGGCGATTTATTACAAAGCGAATTTGATTCAATTTCAGTTGGCCTAACCCAGCAGTTTAATGACAAATTGCGCGGTACATTGGGTTATGGCTATATGAATTTTAGTAATGATCAAGACTATGTTAATGCACTAATCGCCTCAACTCCTGCGGATGCGACACAATCTAATGCGACCAAGGCTAATAAAGACTTATGGCAAGCTTGGGCTAACGTGTTCTATAGCCCAACCAAGCCTTTAAGTTTCGGTCTGGAATATGTATATGGTGAACGTGAGGCATTAGGTGCAGCCACGAATGGCAGCACTAAAGGTGAAGATAACCGTATTAATGCGGTGGCTATTTACAACTTCTAAGACTTCTTTCAATGAGAGAGTCTGATCTGTAACAGAAGCGTGGATGAATTAATCCGCGCTTTTACTATTTTGAAGAATGGTTTCTGCCAGCAGATTGACTGCATCTTCAATCTTGGCTGTCCATTCAAACGAACAATTCAGGCGAATATAATGTTGGCTTGCAGGCTCAGGCTTAAACAGCAGTGCAGGGGCAATTGAAATATGTTGTTGAAGTAATTGTTCATAGAGCTGCTGGGCATCGACTTCTTTAGGCAACTCAATCCAGAGAAAATAACCACTGGAATAATAGTAAATTTCACAGATGCTTCCCAAACGCGCTTTGAGTTCCTGATAAAATTTTTTTTTATATTTTTCCAGATGCTGCCTTAAATGCCGCAAATGTTTTTCATAATGATGATGTGAAATAAATTCGACCAGCGCATTTTGCAGTAAGGGGCTGACCGTTAAAGTGCTCATGAGCTGTAAGTGCTGAATGGCATCGGAAAATGGGCCGGCGTACACCCAGCCGACGCGTGCACCCATCCCCAGCGTTTTCGAAAATGAGGCGCAGTGCAAAACCATCTGATGTTGATCAAAATATTTAACGGGTAACGGCTTGGCTGCACCATAATTTAATTCCTGATAAACATCATCTTCGATTAAATACACCTGATATTCATACAAGAGTTCCGCAATTCTCTGTTTAATTTCAGAACTGACGCTAAAACCAATCGGATTATGGGCATTCAGCATCAGCCAGCACACCTTGATCGGATACTGTTTTAAAGCCTGTTCAAATGATTCCAGATCAAAGCCCAACTGTGGATGTTCCTGAATCGTAATCACCTGTAATCCCAGACGCTCGGCTGCCTGCCAGGCACCATAAAATATGGTTTGCTGTAGCAGAATAAAATCACCGGGTTGGGTTAAGGCCTGTAAAGACAGATTCAGTGCTTCTAGTGCGCCGGACGTAATGACAATGTCATCTGGATTGCAGGTAATCCCTTGCAATTGATAACGGTTGGCAATCAGTTGCCGCAAGTCCTGATTACCAGGCGGCATATGGTTCTGATTGTTATAACTGCTTTTTCTTTTGGCCTGCTGCGCCAGAATCTGCATAAATTTAGCGTTATATAACAGCTCTGCATTGGGAAAGGCAGAACCAAAAGGCACAATCTCTGCTGACTGAGTCGATTTTAAATAATTAAATACCACCGAATTGATTTGAATTTTAGGATTTAAACCAATCTGGGCGGACTGTTTGCTATTGAGCAGAGCTTGAGTGTGTTCTGCAACGTAATAGCCCGATTTGTCTTTGGCATAGAGCAGCCCTTGCGCTTCAAGTTCCTGATAAGCATTGAGTACAGTCATCAGGCTATAACCAGATAATTGGGTCTGTTCGCGAAGTGAAGGTAATTTTTCATGTGCCTTCCATACGCCATTTTCAATCATCTGACGAATATTTTGTGCCAGTTTTTCAGACTTATACATATACTTTCTTGAACTAAAACTGTTCTAATTATTTTGATTTATAGCATATTTTAGGATGCTTAATATAACAAAAGGGAGGAATAGGATTATTGACATTCTATTTTTAAGCTTGAGTCTTGATGCAAGACAATTAAAGTGAAAATCAGGTCTCAAATTTTCTGTGGAAATTTTATCTCTAGATAAATCATATTCCCATTTTTATACGCCTCAGTCACTTGGCTTAATTTGTCACAATTCGATACTTACAAAGTTAGATTTCCTTGCTAAATTCAATCCACATGATGATAAAAAGTAAGTTACGGTTTCAGACCGAGCCATCATGCAACTATAACAACGATACGCAAATACGGACCAATAACAAGCACAAAGGAGTGGAGAATGCTCGGAAATATGATGTTTCAGCCTTTACTGATCAGCAGCATGATTGAACATGCAGGACGCTATCATGCCGATACCGAGGTAATTTCCAAAAATACCGATACCAGTATTACAGTGACCAATTGGGGAGAAATTCACCAAAACTCGAAACGTTTTGCCAATGCATTACAACAACTCGGCTTAGCGCAGGGAGATCGGGTCGCGACTATTGCCTGGAATAATCATCGCCATTTAGAGTCCTGGTATGCCATTTCTGGCAGTGGCCTGGTCTGTCATACCATTAACCCGCGCTTATTTCCGGAACAGCTGATTTTTATTATGAATGATGCTGCGGATCGCGTGGTGCTGTTCGATAAAACATTTGTCCCTTTAATTAAAGCCGTGAAAGCGCTGTTGAGCTCAGTCGAGCATTTTATCTGTCTGGATGCAGCTGATCCGGCAGTTAGAGAAGCGATACCAGAAGTACAATTTTATGATGATCTGATTGCCGGCCAAAATGCAGATTTTGAGTGGCCAACACTTGATGAAAACTCGGCAAGCTCTCTGTGTTATACATCAGGAACCACGGGCAATCCCAAAGGTGTGCTGTTTAGCCATCGCTCTACGGTATTACATAGCTATGCCATCATTTTACCTGATTCCTTAAATGTCTCGGCTGCCGACATTATGTTGCCTGTGGTGCCGATGTTCCATGTGAATGCGTGGGGCACACCGTATGCCGCTGCGATGGTGGGATGCACTTTGGTCCTTCCTGGACCGGGCCTGGATGGCGCCAGTCTGGTCAACCTGATTGATAATTATCAGGTTTCGGTAGCACTTGGTGTGCCGACCATCTGGCAGGGTTTGATTGCCGCCGCAAACCAGTCAGGCTCCAAACTGGAAAGCCTAAAACGGAATGTAGTAGGTGGATCGGCATGTCCACCGGCCATGCTAAGAGCTTTCAAAGAACAGTTTAATTGTGAAACGATCCATGCCTGGGGCATGACGGAAATCAGTCCACTGGGTACAGCGAATCAGCTCAAGACCAAACATTTGCATCTGTCTGATGAAGAAAAATTGCAGATTCGTCTGTCCCAAGGTCGTCCTCCGTTCGGGGTTGACCTACGTTTGACCGATGCAGAAAAAGGGACGCATGAAATTGAACGTGATGGACAGACCACAGGAAATTTACAGGTCAAAGGGCATTGGGTCATCAGCCATTATTTCGGCAAGGAAGAATCAGCACTAACTGCAGATGGCTGGTTTGATACCGGCGATATTGCTACGCTGGATCAGGATGGTTTTATGAAACTCAGTGACCGTTCTAAAGATTTAATCAAGTCTGGCGGAGAATGGATTTCATCGGTGGAACTGGAGAATATTGCCATGGGACATCCGGAAATTGCGATGGCTGCCGTAATTGCCGCCCAACATCCTAAATGGGATGAGCGCCCGGTATTGATTGCCATTAAAAAGCCGGACAGCCAGCTAAGTGAGATTGATCTGCTGGAATATTATGCAGACAAGGTAGCCAAATGGCAGATTCCAGACCGAGTCGTATTTGTTGATGCGATTCCACTCAGTGGTACTGGTAAAATGCTGAAAAAAGATCTGCGTGAATTATATGGGACTATTCTTTTGGAGCAGGCAGCAGGTTAAAGCGTCATTTAATCTGAAAATTCCTACATGAAGTCAAAAAACTGATCTCGAATAGAGATCAGTTTTTTTATGTACAGGCTAAGCAGCGTTGTCTGTTTAAAAATGCTTTTTCTCAATCCATATCGCCTTGATCGATACTTTTAGATGATATTGTCCGACAAAAAGTCATATTATATGGCTTAGGCACATAATTTGACCTGTATTGACATGGTCTGAATGTGAGAATTCTTTATCCTGAGCAATATAATAATTAGACAGTTGTACATTAATAAAACTGTCTGCGGATAAGGGGATAAAAATGACAAGCATGCCAACCTATCAGCCGCATTGGATCCGGGAAGATTTCATTGATTTTATTGGTGAAAAAATCCATCCAACCTGGGCAATTAAAAAAGTTAAGGCTGCCGTTATGGGCATTCAAGCCATCAGCCCTGACTTTTTCAAAATTCACTTACGTCCAAATCATAATTTTAAAGCCAAGTCATTTCAGGCCGGCCAAAATATTGCAGTGACTGTTAGACTCGATGGCATACGACATCAGCGACATTATTCTGTGGTGACGGTATTGAAAAATGGTGATCTGATCATTGCGGTTAAACAGCAGGGTAAAGTGTCACGTGCCTTAAGTCTGATGCAAATTGGTGCGGTGGTTGAAATATCTCAGCCCCAAGGTGAGTTCACATTGCAAAAATCCACCCAGCCGATTTTATTCCTGGCTTCAGGTAGTGGTATTACCGCCATTTACTCCTTGCTGCAAAAAGCAGTCATTCAGTCTCTGGAACAGATCGACCTGATTTATTTCACTCGAGATGATGCCTTTCATGCTGAACTGAAAACATTGGCTCTTATGCATCCAAACTTGAAATATCACCATTTCAATACCGTGGAACACCAGCAGCATCTGACGCAGAGCTTATTACAAAAGCTGGTGCCAGACTTTGCAGAACGAAAAATTTATGCTTGTGGCTCCGCCGGGATGATGAAGGCCGCACTTCGCATCGTTGATAAACTGGAATTGAAATCCAATTTTCATTGGGAATATTTCCAGATTGTGGTCGATGAAAAAATTAAAGCACAGCCGGTACGGTTTTTAAGATCGCAGCAGGAATTTCAAGCCCAGTCCAACTTACTGGAAAGTGCCGAAAAATCCGGCTTGAGACCAGCGCATGGCTGCCGAATGGGTATCTGCAATACCTGTTCCTGTACCAAAGTCAGTGGTTCGGTACGAAATGTCCTGACCGGTGAAATTGATCATGGTAATAATACCCAGATCAAACTGTGCATTTCTCAGGCAGTGAGTCCTGTGGTGATTAATTTATAAACTATTGATAAGCCATTAATTAAACTATAAGAAGGTGCTCCCATGAATATGCAAATTGATTTTAAACGACATAGCAAAAGCCAATTTCTTAGTCCTGAACAGATTGAGGAATTCGGTGCCAAAGTCGATGCGATCCGCCGCGAGGTCATGGATGATCTGGGGGAAAAAGACGCCGAATATATTTATAAAATCCGCAACTTTGTCCGCTATAGCGAAATTGCCTCACGTGGCATGCTGATGTTTGCCGGTTGGTTGCCACCGGTATGGCTGGCGGGGACAGGTCTGCTCGGTCTTTCCAAAATCGTGGAAAATATGGAACTCGGTCACAATGTCATGCATGGCCAGTTCGACTGGATGAATGATCCGAGTCTGAACGGTGCGACCTATGACTGGGATACGATTTCAACCGGCGATGACTGGAAATACACGCACAACTATATTCACCATACTTATACCAATATTGTCGGAATGGATCATGATGTCGGTTATGGCTTGATTCGGGTCAGTGAATCGCAAAAGTGGGAACCACGCTTTCTGTTCAATATTCCACTGGGCATTCAGTTAATGGTGTTTTTCGAATGGTATGTTGGTCTGCAACGCCTGCATCTGGAAGACGTGATTGCATATAAAACCAAGACCTGGAAAGAAGTCTGGGAAGAAGCAGCACCTTTGCGCCAAAAAATGCGCCGTCAGGTGTTAAAAGATTATGTATTTTTCCCGATCATTGCAGGACCTAATGCCATTCCGGTATTTACCGGAAATGCGGTGGCCAATGTGATTCGCAGTCTATGGGCTTCGGCTGTCATTTTTAACGGTCATTTCACTGAAGATGCTGAAACTTTTGAGATGGACAATACCGACAATGAAACCCGTGCCGAGTGGTATTTACGCCAGATTCGCGGTTCGAGCAATTTTAGTGGAACAACTTGGCTACATATCTTGAGTGGTAATTTGAGTCATCAGATTGAGCATCATCTATTCCCGGACATGCCCGCCAATCGCTATGCGCAGGTTGCGCCAAAAATCAAAGCGCTCTGTGCAGAATATGGTATTCACTATAACGAAGCCAGCTTCATGAAACAGTTTTCTACAGTGTGGGTAGGTCTGGCTAAATGTTCTCTACCGAATCACTGGACTGAGCAGGTGGTTGAAAAAACCCATGCTGCCAAATCTGTATTCAACTACTTTAAAGCGAAACTATTGTCATAATTTTTAAGCTTTACTTATTCACCATTTTGGTACTCCTCAATAGATTTGGATGGTCTATTGAGGATTTTTTTCTTTATCAGATTCAATATCATTAAAATCCTCCTGTTTATGAATAAAATATGGATACAGATTTCAAAAAATGACGAAAGCAAAACAGATCCGGTACTGCTGAAACGCTTTGCCTACAACAACCTGCTTCAGCTCTAAGGGCTTCTCTCTATAATGGCCGCGTCGTTACACTCAAGGTCTCAGTTTTGAAACATCTTAAATATTTTTCAGCAATTCCATTATTAGTACTTTTAACTGCTTGTAATACCACTGAAGCGCCAGCACCAGATTATCAGGGCAATTGGAAAAACACCGTGGAAAATCCAAAACTTGAAAATATTCTGGTTATTTCTAAAAACGGTGAAAATTATCTGATTACCAATACGATCAAAGATAAGGAAACCGGTAAAACCGAGAAAAAGAATCCAATGCCCGCTGCAGTGAACGAAAATGGCATGCTTCAGTTGAATGCAGGTGCAGGTATGGTCGATTTCGCAATCGATGAGAAAACCGGAAATCTGGTTGGTTCTGGCTCAATCTACAAAAAAGCCAAATAGGCAGTAAGATTTTTAAGCCACAAATAGTATTCAAGATGTCATGAATAAGGATATTTCATGGCATCTTTTTTAGTGGATGTTTTTATTGAATGAAACTCAATAATTCAGCAAAATCCTCGACAAAATAATTCGCTTTGGCTTTGATCAAATCTATTTCATGAGCGGAGTGCTGGTCATAAATTCCCACTACCTCGATGCCCGCATGATTTGCTGCTTCTACACCGACTAGAGAGTCTTCAATAATTAGACATTCCTCAGGTCGAAGGTTAAAGGCTTGCAAAACATTCAGATAAACTTCGGGATGAGGTTTAATGTTCTGGACATTTTCACGGGTGAGAATCAAGGAAAAGTCCTCATCAAAGCTGATTTTAGAGTTAATATTTCGATTGTTATCCTGATAGCGCTGTACATTGAATAAACTGGTGGTGGTGGTCAAAGCCAGTGATATCTGTTGCTGTTTTAAAGCCTGAATCAGGAGGTCTGCCTGAGGTTTTAACTCGACGATATCATCCAGAAAATGTCGGGAAATACTATAACGACGATTTTTTACTTCTTCTTTAGCTGGTTCAAAACCGTATTGTTCTTTTAAAAATCCACAATATTCCAGATAAGGATCTGGTTTATGTCTCAAGGCGGTAAGTTGAAGATCGCGCTGTTGCTGAATCTCATGTAAATCGACTTTTCTGTTGGAGAGCTCATCAATCAGGGCTGCATCGACCTGATTCCAGATGCCTACAGAATCAATCAATGTACCATCCAGATCAAAACAGACCAGCTTTTTATCCTGAAACATATAAGATTTCTCTGTATTTTTACCATTTATTGGGTGTGGCTGAGTATATCGCATACGATTTAAATGTTTAACTGACCTGAGCAAACCGGGCTGGAAATTTTGCGTTGAGGTACTTGTTGAGGTACTTTTTGATGGATTTATTCATCTGGCAAAAGTATTTTTTTCGGAAAATTACAGCGAGTTTAATCCTGAAAATAGTTGCGAAGTGTTATATTTTAATCTGACCCTCAATAGACTTATGCGGATGAAAGACCTGTCCGAATGATGAGAAAGTTAAAGGAAATGTATTTCTGTGTTTGAACTTGACTGTAAATTGCTCAGTATTTTTTATTATGTCTATAAATTTAAAAACGTATCTCAGGCAGCCGATCATTTAGATATGAGCCAGCCTGCGGTGAGCAATCTGCTGAATAAAATTCGCCAGCATTATGGTGATCCTTTATTTTTACGTATTGGCAATGAAATGCTGCCGACAGACCTGTCCAAACAGCTCTTTCCCTTGGTCAGCGAAGCACTGAGCAAAGTTGAAGCAATCAATAATTTTACGATCAATTTTGATCAGGTCACTTCACAGCAGCGCTTTACACTGGCGATGACCGATGTATCGCATCTGGTGTTATTGCCAAAAATTTCCCAGTATCTGAAGCAGCATGCATCCCATATCCGTCTGAATGTGCGTCCGATTACCTCGGAAACTAGTTATCAAATGGCCAATGGTGAGATTGATCTGGCTTTGGGCTTCTTGCCAAATCTGGAGAATGGCTTTTATCAGCAGAAACTGTTTGAACAATATTATGTGGTGATCGCGGCGAAAGACCATCCGCGCCTGACCGGTGACAGCATCACGACAGAAGAGTATTTACGTGAAACCCATATTGATATTGATGCCGGGATGGGGCATTACCATATTGAAAATGAATTGCTGAATCTGGAACTCAAGCGTGACATTCTAATGCGTCTGCCAAGTTATCTCGGGGTAGGACTGGTGGTACAGGAAACCGATGCGATTGCGACCGTGCCTTATTATTTGAGTGAAGTTTTATTATCACGTGGCAATCTCAAGATTTTTGAGGCACCGATTGCTTTCCCGACCTATTCCGTAAAGCAGTATTGGCATATGTCTTGTCATCATAAAACCAGTCATCAATGGTTACGTAATATGCTGCATGAGATTTTAAGTAAATAACTCTACCGCTTAAATAGTTTGATTGAGTTCTCATCTCTAGATTTTACAATTCCCGGTACAAGCCGGGATTTTTTTATTTTGGTACATCTTGATGCCTTTTTCAGAGCCTTGCACCTGAAGTGATCAGTTCCATCTCAAAAAAAAGTATTACGAATATAAAAAATAGTATTACCAGTTTGGCACGTCCTTTGCATCTATCTACATCATCATAAAGTGATCTAGGGTTCCGATACATGAACATTCATGTAGGTCTGCGACCGAGAGTTCACGGCTAGGTTTGTTCAAACCCAAGCTACACGGAGGGATAAAAGCCCGGGAGGTAAACCGTAAAAAGATTGGGATGGATGCAAATGAGCACAATAACTTATCACGAAGATCAAGTCCTCTGGACTGAACGTTTACCGGGTGGACACCACTGGTCAGCACGCATTCAGCGTGGCGCAGTTTTACAACTCAAATCTTTAGGCGCGAATGCCAATGTTTCACTGTTTTGTGTAAATAGCGAAGACAAGCTTGAAGCCTATAACATGCCAGACAGCTTAAAAGCACAACACACGGCATTTTTAAGTACAGGGCATATTTTAGCGTCTGACCTTGGACGCGCGATGGTATCCATTGTGAAAGATGATCACGGTTGGAACGATGCCTTTTGTGCGCCAAGTACCGCACCGCAAATTGGAGCACAGTTTGGCACGAAGACCTTCCAGGATGCCCGCAACGACATGTACCGCAATGCTAAAGACAGCCTACTTTTAGAGATGACCAAATTTGGTTTATCTGCGACGAATCTGAGTAATACCTTAAATCTATTCTCAAAAGTTCAACCGGATGACAATGGCAATTTAACTTATGTGAAGTCTGACAATACCGACCAAGTAATTGAACTACGCTTTGAAATGGATTGTTTGGTGTTTTTATCCAGCGCACCACATGCACTCGACAATTCTAATGAATATGCACCAGCCGATATTCAGCTCTCACTCTTTAAAGCACTGCCTTTAGGCGACACCGATGTCTGCCGTGACTCATGCCCGCAAAATCAGCGTGCGTTTCAAAATAATAACCGCTACTACGCTTTAACTGCTTAAGGGGAATGATCATGACTGCACTCGTAAATCTAGAAAAATCAGTACTTAGCGAAGTTTGTCCTGCCGGTGAAGCATGGATGTGTGAAGTCAAAAAAGGCCAGTATTTCCGTATTGTTGACCTTGAAGGCAACCAGGCGGTTGATACTTTATTTATTTCCGCACATAACCCTGAAGAGCGTTATAGCGCAACCGATACTTTGGCGATGAACCGTCAAATTTATCTCGAAAAAGGCACAACTTTATATACTAACTTTGGCAATAAAATCGCCACCATTAATGATGACAATTGCGGTCGCCATGACACTTTAGGCGGTGCATGTTCATGTGAAAGTAATACGGTCCGTTATGCCCATGACAAATACCCAATGCACAGTTGCCGTAACAATTTCATGATTGCGTTGTCACAACATCCCATTGCCAAAAAGCATGGTTTAAACGTGCGCCACATTGGACCAAACATTAACTTCTTTATGAATGTTCCCGTCACTTCAGAGGGTCACTTAAAATTTGATGATGGTATTTCTGCACCGGGGAAATATGTCGAAATCAAAGCCGAGATGGATTTGATTGTACTGATCTCAAACTGCCCACAACTGAATAACCCATGCAATGCTTATAACCCAACTAAAATTCAACTGATTGTCCGTGAAGGCGAGGAAGCGTAATCATGTTTAATAAAGTTCTCATCGCCAACCGTGGTGCAATTGCGTGTCGTGTCATTCGTACCCTTAAAAAATTAGGCATTCAATCGGTTGCGGTGTATTCAGAAGCGGATCGTGATTCTTTACATGTGACTTTAGCCGATGAAGCGGTCTTTATTGGCGATGCACCTGCGAGCCAAAGCTATTTGAATGTCGATAAAATCTTAGAAGTGGCAAAACAAACTGGGGCAGAAGCCATTCATCCGGGCTATGGTTTCCTGTCTGAAAATGCCGAATTCTGTAATCTGTGTGAAGCGCAAGGCATTGTGTTCTTAGGGCCAAATGCCGAGCAAATGAAAGCTTTTGGTCTCAAACATACTGCACGTGAATTAGCAATTCAAGCCAATGTACCATTACTTCCGGGCAGTCAGTTGTTGGCAGACGAAGCCGAAGCACTGCTTGAAGCGGAACGTATTGGCTATCCTGTAATGCTGAAAAGTACTGCAGGCGGTGGTGGTATCGGCATGCGTTTGGTGTGGAATGCGGAAGAGCTGAAAGATGCTTACACAACCGTGTCCTATTTAGCACAAGCCAACTTTAAAGATGCAGGTTTATATCTCGAGAAATTCGTACAAAATGCTCGTCATATCGAAGTGCAAATCTTTGGTGATGGCAACGGTTTAGTTCTAGCACTGGGCGAGCGTGATTGTTCGGTGCAACGTCGTAACCAAAAAGTGATTGAGGAAACGCCTGCACCACATTTAAACGATACGCAACGTGCCTATATTCAAAATGTCGCGATTCAATTGATGCAATCGGTGAATTACCGTTCGGCAGGTACCGTTGAATTTGTGATGGATACTGACACACAAGAATTCTACTTTTTGGAAGTGAATACCCGTCTACAAGTGGAACATGGCGTTACTGAACAAGTCTTTGGTGTCGATCTTGTGGAATGGATGGTGACTTTAGGCAGTGGCGATTGGGTTGCACCAACATCAAAACTTGAGTCACAAGGACATTCAATTCAAGTGCGTCTTTATGCCGAAGATCCAATCAAAAACTTCCAACCAAGTGCAGGACTTTTGACGCATGTTGAGTTCGATGCCAACGCGCGTAATGAAACTTGGGTAGAAACAGGTTCAAACGTCTCATCTTTCTATGACCCGATGATTGCCAAAATTATTGTGACTGCGGATGATCGTGATTCTGCAATTCAAGCCATGACAGTTACGCTCGCTAAAACCCAAGTGGCGGGCATTGAAACCAACCTTGAATATCTACAAAACATTATCGACTGCAATGTCTTTAAAGCCGGTACGCAAACCACACGTTTTTTAAATACCTTTGAGTGGAAAACTCAAAAAATTGAAGTGCTACAAGCGGGCATTCAAACCGCCGTGCAAGATGTGACAGGACGTTTAGGTTACTGGGATGTTGGTGTTCCGCCATCAGGTGCGATTGATCCGCTGTCTTTGAATGTCGCAAACCAATTGTTGGGCAATGCACCGAATACCGCAGGGCTAGAATGTACACTCCAAGGACCAAGTTTAAAATTCCATTGCGATAGCCAAATTGTCTTGGCAGGTGGCGATATGCCATCGACGTTGGATGGTGTTGCTGTCCCAATGTGGCAAACTGTGAATGTGCGTAAAGGTCAGACGCTGAAATGTGGCAAGATCGCCACAGGTTGCCGTACTTATATCGGGATTAAAGGTGGTCTGAATGTGCCTGAATATTTAGGCTCACAAGCGACTTTTACCTTGGGTCAGTTTGGCGGTCATGCGGGGCGTAATTTACTGATTGGCGATATGCTTCCAATCACGGCATTTACATCTGATGACGTGAAAGCCTTAATAGAAGATCAAATCCCAACATTTTCCAATTCTTGGGAAATTGCGGTGATGTACGGTCCACATGGTGCGCCTGATTTCTTTACCAAAAACGACATTGATACCTTCTTTGCCAACGAGTTTGAAATTCACTTCAACTCCAGCCGTACCGGAATTCGTTTGATTGGTCCAAAACCAGAATGGGCTCGTCAGGACGGTGGCGAAGCGGGTCTGCATCCATCCAATATTCACGACAATGCTTATGCGATTGGTGCCATCGACTTTACTGGGGATATGCCAATTATCTTGGGGCCAGATGGTCCAAGCCTTGGTGGTTTCGTGTGTCCTGCGGTAGTGATTAATTCTGAACTGTGGAAACTCGGTCAACTGAAAGCAGGCGATAAAGTGAAGTTTGTGCCTGTGAGCTACCATCAAGCGAAATTGCTGAATGAAAAATATCATGTTCAATTAACTGCCCAAGATACACAAGCGGTTACTTTTGATAAATCGTTCTATTCTGAAATCAGCACCTTAAAATCTGCCATTTTAGACACCTTAAAAGGTCAAAATGGTACGCCTGATGTGGTGTATCGTCCTGCCGGCAATAACTATATGCTCGTTGAATATGGCGAGTTGGTTTTAGATTTAAACCTGCGTTTCCGTATTCATGCGCTGATGCAATGGGTCAAAGATCAAAACATTCAAGGTATTATCGACCTGACACCGGGCATTCGTTCACTGCAAATTCATTTTGATTCGACTCAGCTCGATCAGATTGATTTATTGCGTATGCTACAAGTGGCGGAAGAGCAACTGCCTGATGTGACCGAGATGCAAGTGCCATCACGTACCGTGTATTTACCACTAGCTTGGGAAGATTCACAAACCCAACTCGCAACCGAACGTTATATGCAAACCGTGCGCCCTGATGCGCCGTGGTGTCCGGACAATATCGAATTTATCCGTCGTATTAATGGCTTAAAAGACAAACAAGCTGTGAAAGATGTGGTCTATAACGCCAGTTATTTGGTCATGGGCTTGGGCGATGTGTACTTGGGTGCGCCTGTGGCAACGCCACTTGATCCGCGCCAGCGTTTGGTCACCACCAAATATAACCCTGCACGGACATGGACACCTGAAAATGCTGTGGGTATTGGCGGTGCGTATATGTGTGTCTACGGTATGGAAGGTCCGGGTGGCTATCAGTTTGTCGGTCGTACTTCGCAAATGTGGTCACGCTACCGTAAAAACCCTGATTTTGAGCAAGGTATGCCGTGGTTACTGCGCTTCTTTGACCAAATTAAGTTTTATGAAGTGTCTGAAGCGGAACTCATGCAAATGCGTGAGGACTTTAAAGCAGGGCGTTTAAAATTACGCATTGAAGATGGTGTATTGAATCTAAAAGAATACAACGACTTCTTAACTGAAAACCAAGAATCTATTTCGGCATTTAAAGCGGTGCAACAAGCTAACTTTGATGCAGAGCGCCGTCGTTGGCATGAAGCAGGACTTGCAGAATATGTCTCTGAAAGCCTAGATACGGTGGATGATGGTGAAGGCGTTGAAGTGCCTGAAGGTGGTTGTGCAGTGGAATCGCACATGCCGGGTTCAATTTGGAAAATTGAATGTCAGTCGGGTGATATTGTGGAAGAAGGCGCAACGCTTGCCGTGATTGAAGCGATGAAGATTGAGATTCCAATTATTGCGCCTGAGCGTATGCGTGTAGATGCGATTACCATTGAAAAAGGTCAGACGGTTAAAACGGGGCAAGTGTTGTTTACGTTGGCGCCAGTGGCTTAAAGTGATTTTTTAAAAAAGGGAGTAGTAACTACTCTCTTTTTTATTTATAAATATATGATTATTTTATTTAGATGTAATTATAAGTATATGATTGATTACCAAAAAGATTTTCCTTTACTTATTAGTTCGTTACCTGAACGCCTTCAAAAATTATTACAACTAGAGACTATTGATAATCCAGCCTCAGATGTTGAAGTTGCGACAAGGTTCGTAAAAAATCAGTATGAGGAAGGTTATGAATATGTTCACATGTTAATGGCTTGCATTCCAGAAAGTGATTTATCAAATATTTCTGTCTTTGCTGAAACTGCACATGGACTGGTTAGGGAAGGCAGACCTCATGTAAATAATAAAGGTGGGTTAGGTTATATAGCATTAGATGTCTCTGGTCATGATTATATAATAGCATCATGGGGAGATGGAGCTAGATATAGTTATAACTTAGCTGAAAAAGTATGGATGACATTAGGTTTAACTCCTCGCTTAATTGGCAATACGGATCAACAGATTATTTATGATGACTTGGCATCTCCATTGTTAAATATTGCAAGTGGAGATGTCTGTTGTGAGTATGAGTTCACCCAGTCTAAAAATATAAAATGGACTATGCGGAATGACTACTTAAGAAATTTTCTATGGATGAGAAATTGTTATGCTTTTAGAGTTTTCTTTTATGAAAGCTATATCGAAGAAACAGAGGAGATAAAACAGTTATTAGGGCGTGTCCTCATTTGAAGAATTGGTTTTAAATACTTAAAATCCTCCTTTGAGTTATTTTTATTTCTATATTTTCAATGGCACGTACT
>NZ_JAMXXK010000020.1 GCF_024129735.1 Acinetobacter lwoffii
CATCTGCATAGGCTGCATGTGAGTGATGGACGGTTTCTTTGGCACACAATTTACAGAGCCTGTGACCGGCGATTTCCATCAGGGGTATATGATGGGTAGGGCAAAGTGTTTCCGTTGTTTCTGTGCGAAACTGGAGCGTTTTAAGCATGGTATTCATGATCACTCTCCTAAATCCATTTGGAATTTTCTAAAAAATCCTCATTTTTTTCTTCAAAATTTGAAGATGAAGATGAAGATGAAGATGAAGATGAAGATGAAGATGAAGGGCATGGTTCAAGCATGACTTGAGTAATACTCGGGTTCTTCTCAGGAGCTGCTTGAGCATTTACTTTTCGTTGCTTGGCTGATGCTTGAGCATTACTTGCGGATTTCCCCCAACGTACTTGAGCTGCATTTTTAGCTTTATCAGATTTCATTTGCTGATTTTGCAATGCCTGGCTTTTTAAACTGCTTAAGAAATTTGAATGAATCTGCTCAGACTCGACTTCAAACAATTCTAGGGCCATCAGAGTATTTAACAAAGTTTTAGCCTTGGTGTGCTGCGGTAATTTCGTGATGCTACATACAGTAGCTAGGTCGTGAGGAATGTCACCATTTTTCCAGAAATCCATCATTAACAGCAGTGCCGCACCAATTTGTTCTGCTGTCATTCGTGCAAATTTCGCCTGTAGGTCGCCAATATAGAGTGGCATCCAAATTGAAATATCTTTATGCATGTGTTCACCTTTTTATAGGTATAAAGGGGCTGAGGTCATCAATTAGATGACCTTTTATGTTTGTTTTATGAGTGAGCGAGACTCATTAAGCGGACACGGGCCTGTTGAGCCAAGTCATCGTAATGAGCTTGCCCTTCATCCAGCATTCGCTGTAGCCAAAGTCTCAACGCCTGGTGATCATCGAAGCATTTATTGATTTCCAGCAAAAAGGCCAGATTGTGCAGTTTCGGAATGTGTAGCTCATGGATTAATTCACGAGCGACCATATCTGCTTCAGGGCTGATCACCACACCACCAAAGAAAGCTTTACTATTCATGTGCAAGCTCCTCTGTAGTGAGTCTCTCCAGCATGGCTTCAAAAGCACTGCCATCGCGACGGGTAACATTCGGAATGTAGCGGCTATAGACCCGCAACAACATTTCAGTGGTTGAATGCCCCAATTGGCGAGCGACCCATTCTGGATTTTCACCTGCCGCCAGCCAGAGCGTTGCTGCTGTATGACGTGTCTGATAAGCACGACGAGGCGTTAATCCTAAAAAGCGCAGGATAGGGTGCCATACACGCTTATTAACTAAACGGTAGTCTAGAGGACCGCCATCACGGTTACAGAAGACGAAGTCCGATTTTCCGTTGTTGAGGCTTTTCTGTTGTAGAAAGGCTTGGTATACCCGGTCATTCATCTGGATCGTGCGGTCAGAACCATACGTTTTGGTTCCACCAAGAATACCATTCACCAATGCTTCACGAATGTGGATTTCCCGACGTTGTAAGTCCACATTTTTCCATTGCAAGCCATCGATCTCACTGGTGCGCATACCTGTGAAAAATCGAACAGTATAATAAGGCTTAAAATCATCACGAACTGTGGCAAGGATTGCGTGTACTTCCTTTAATGAAAAAGGTGTTACTTCAATCTTTCCTTGCTTTAAGTTCTTGATATTTTTATAAGGGCTATCAAATTCATATCGTTCGGCAGCACTATCGAGTATCATGCGAAGCACTATCATAATCTGGTTGATTCTTGATGGTGAAAGGCATTCTTGGTTTTTTCCGTGAGTCACTTTGGCGAGGGATGAACGGAATCCAAGAATGTCTGACTTTTTAATATTAATAACAGGAATTGCGCCAAAAAAAGGGATCAAGTACTTTTTGATTACAATTTGAATTTTCTCCTTATAGCTTGTACGCCACTCTATTTCTTTATCAGTGAACCAGATTTCACAGAACTTTGAAAATAGAGGTGTTTTAGAGCTGATTTCATTTACTCTGTTTTCTGCATTTTTGATTTCTTTCAAACGAGAACTTTTTGGAAAGTACTTAGCATAGTCAAAAATACCCAATAAGATTTCCGCTTCCATTCGCTCAATCACTTTTTCAAGCTTTTTGCGATTTGGAGCATTGTCTTCAAGAGCTGTTGTTTCACGACAACGGATGTTTAAGTATCGAAAATCGACACATAACTTACCGTATCTGGTACGGATGGCAGCCATAATAATATCCTCCTTATTGAAGTTGTAGGCTGTGTAGCGAGCCTAAAGTGGTTTTAGTCATATCTTCTTCAATACGCTCCCATACATATAAAATTTTGCGTCCACCAAAAGGGCGGATGTAATGAATGCCTTCGATTAGAACACTGTCCTTCAACTGATTACGGATGGTACGCTCGTTGTAATGGATTCGTTCCGCCAGTTCTTTTGTAGTAATATAAATAAGATTCATGTCTGTATCCTTTTATAAAGTATCACAATAGTGTTATTTAAGGTCACAATGCAATAATAGATGCATTTAAGACACCATGCAAGTACTTTATTACACAATGGTGGTAATTAATGATAGTTTGTAACTTGCCAGTACTTTTGGCAGAACGAAGAATGAAAGTAGCTGATGTAGTGCGGGCGACTGGAATGAGTAAGACAACATTACATAAGTTATATAATGGTCAATCGACTCGAATAGATTTTGAAACGTTAGAGAAATTGTGTGTATTGCTTAATGTTGAAGTGGGTGATTTATTAAAATTTAAGAAAAATGAAGAGCAAAATGATTGATTGAAAGAGAATAAAATTGAGTTTTTTATCATAAGTAAATGTTTTAATTATGTATTTTTGGTGACCAAATTTGGTCACCATAAAAATTAATAAAATAAAAAATACTAAAATTGATGGAAAAAATAGAAATCAAGTGTATGGGGGAGGTGTTCTGATTATTTATAATGAAATTGATTAAAAAAATACCAAAATAGTGAATGTGTTGATTTGTATATGATAAAGGGAAGGCACGTTTAGGGCACTTTTGGTCACGCACCAGCTTCAAAAAACACGTTGTCTAAAAATTTTAGAACTTCTTCCAAAGCTGGAACAGAGAGGTTTTAGAAAAAATATTATTAATAATCAACAATAAAAAAGCCCCCATCTTTCGATGAGGGCTTTTTGAATCTGGAGCGGGAAAGGAGACTCGAACTCCCGACCCCAACCTTGGCAAGGTTATGCTCTACCAACTGAGCTATTCCCGCGGAGTCTATAAAGTTTTTTAAATGAAAAAACTAAATGAAAAAATTTTGAGCGGGAAAGGAGACTCGAACTCCCGACCCCAACCTTGGCAAGGTTATGCTCTACCAACTGAGCTATTCCCGCATGCCGTGTATAATACAGCATGCAAAAATGTGGTCAACACCTTTGTTAAAAATCTTGCATCAATTGCATAAAATAAAAGCAAAATGCTGTAGACCAGACAATAAATAACCAATATTCATATAAAAATCAATAAATTTTCGCCACAATCAACGGATTGCATCTGAACAGATTACCGAAATACTCGGCAGAACAAGGTATACTGAGACCATATTTTTGAAGATTGGAGTCAGGCCATGAGCTTAGAACAACAACTGAAAGATCGTTTGGCGCAATTATCCCCAACCCATTTGGAAGTGGTGAATGAGTCTTCGGGTCATGGTGGTTATTTCCCGGGAAAAGAATCGCATTTTAAAACCGTGATTGTGAGTCAGGCATTTGCCGGTTTGCGCCCCGTCCAGCGTCATCAGAAAGTTTATGCTGCTGCGGGTGATCTGCTGTCAAAAGACAAGATTCATGCGCTGGCCATTCATGCATTTTTGCCTGAAGAATGGGCAGGTCAGGATACGACCAGTCCTGCTTGTGCACACGCACCTAAAAACTAAGAGGAAATGATGGAAACCCAACTTTTAGTCAAGATTATCCATATGTCGGTAGCAGGACTGGCGATTGTCGCCATTCTTGCCCGTGCCTTGACCTTGTTTGTCGGCACACAGGGAAATATGCCTAATCCGGTAGCACGTACAGCGCTAGTCGCTTTACAGCATTTAGCTATCACGGTGATTGCACTGACCGGTATAGTATCGCTCGTCCTGAAAGACTTTGATGTACAGCCTTGGTTCTATGCCAAAGTCATTTTATTTTTGGTGCTGGTATCCTCGCTAGGCAAAGCCTATAAAAAAGATGATTCGATCTTGTTGTCGCAGCGTCGGGCTGGCTTAGTTATTGCTGTAGTTTCATTGGTGTCTATTCTGGCTTTGGTGATGATCAAGCCGAATTTTGGCTAAAAGCAGGCTGGCTGTGATGATCAGCACAGCCAGTCCATGCAAATAATTAGAAAATACAAATGTTGTAAAAGTAATTAAAAATGTGAGGAGGGGGACATGCGTACACGTGTGGTATTTAATCAAAAGGGTGGGGTAGGCAAGTCGAGTATTACTGTCAATCTGGCAGCGATCAGTGCATATCAGGGTTTAAAAACCTTATTGATTGACCTGGATCCGCAGGCCAACTCTAGCCAGTATGTGCTGGGTGATGATGCGACGTATTCTAGTGATAAGCCGGCACTCGAACCGAATATCGAAAACTATTTTGAAGATGTACTCGGTAATCAGCAAAGCAAGGGCTTGCTTGGTAATGCGATTGGCTCGATTTTAAAAAGTCGTAGCAAAGGTCTGGAAAGCTATGTGCATCAATCTTCTTTTAAACATCTGGATGTTATTCCGGCTAGCCCAACACTGGGTGCATTGGCCCATGCACTGGAGTCCAAGCACAAGATTTATAAGCTACGAGATGCCTTGCAACAACTGTCGGGGCATTATGACCGGGTATTTATTGATACACCGCCTGCATTCAATTTCTTTACCCTCTCTGCTCTCATTGCGGCGAACCGCGTGCTGATTCCATTTGACTGTGATGTATTTTCTAAACGTGCCCTACAGACCCTGATTGAAAATGTCATTGAAACCCAGGATGACCATAATGAAGGGCTGGAAATCGAAGGGATTGTCGTGAACCAGTTTCAGGCACAGGCCAAATTACCGCGTGAAGTGGTACAACAGCTCAAAGATGAAGGCTTACCGGTCCTCGACAGTATGTTGCCACCCTCGATCTTGATGAAAGAATCTCATCAGAAAAATCAGCCTTTGATTCATTTGGCTACTGATCATAAATTGACTCAGGCCTATCAATCGTTGTTCAATGAGATAGAGCAGAATTAAGATCGAGTTAGCTATGAAACTTGTGAAAGTAAGCCTGAGTATTGCTGCACTGGCATTACTGAGTGCCTGTGCAACGCCGGTAAAACCGACTTATGTGTCGCCCACCCTCTATCAGACTTTGGGTTGTTCGCAATTACAGGGTGAATATAATCGTATTCAGCAGTATATCGACAATGGCGTTGAACCACCGAAACGTACTGGCGTCGGTGTGGGCGTTGGTCTTGGCGGTGGTTGGGGTAGTCGCGGTGGATGGGGTATTGGCCCGAGTGTTTCAGTCAATATGGGACAGTCATCCGATACCAAAAGAACCGAACTGGCAAGGCTTTTAGGCGAGCAGGAAGCGATTGTACAGGCCGCGCGTTATAAGAACTGTTCGATCATCGTTCGGCAGGCGACGCCTAAATAAATCATTCAACATTAAACGGATAAATGCTGACTTCGGGTCGGCATTTTTTATTGCTTTCACCAAGAATAGGGCGGTTTACATTAAGATAAAACTCACTGGAAATTGACCAGACTGTATATAAATCTGAAATTTATAAGCTTGTTATCCCACTTCCATATTGATTAAGCTACAACCTTGGCCCGGAAAAGTTCATTGCGATGATTGAAAATTGGTTATTTGTTTTAGGACTCATTGCTGTATTAATGGTTCCAGGGCCCGCCAATGCCTTGGTGGCCAGTTCTGCTCATCAGCAGGGGCAAGCCAGAACCAGTCTCTATCTTCCTGCTATTTTACTCGGCTATTTTTATGCCATTAATGTCTGGGCCTTGTTGATTCATCTGGCGTCACCGATCTGGCCAAATTTTAAAGGCTTGGTCTATGTACTGAGTACCATCTGTGTGGGCTGGATGACCTTGCATTTATATAAGGCTCAGCAGTTAGAACGTTACAGCAAGACCCATCCGCAGATTCGCCCCTGGCAAATGTTTACCACTACCTTAAAAAATCCTAAAGCAGCATTGTTGGCCTCTGGAATTTTACCGATGGAAACCTGGCAAAGCCCGACCAACTTCGTTCTGGTTTTTGCTGCCTTTAGCTTGAGTACCGTTCCGGTCGGGATTTTCTGGATGGTCTTTGGTCAGGCAATTCTCACCAGTCCATCTGAAAAAATAAAAGCCGGCCTCATTTATAAAGGCGCGGCTTTATTTGTTCTGCTTTGTCTGATCCCACTCCTGATCAAGCTCTGGGATTAAACGCACAGGCTGTAAAAGAATCTTAATGTAAAAAGTTCTTAAGCTGTTTTACTTTTTTTGAGCTTTTGTTGAATAAAGCCAATCACACCTGGCAATACACTTAAAATAATGATGCCAAAAATTAGATAGGTGAAGTTGTCTTTGACGATCGGCATATTGCCAAACATATAGCCCAAAATGACAAATGAGCTAATCCAGGCGAATGCACCTACCACATTATAGGTCAGAAAATATTTGTAATTCATGCTGCCAGCACCGGCGACAAAGGGTGCGAAAGTACGGGCAAAAGGAACAAAACGCGCAAAAATAATGGTTTTACCACCATGTCTGGCAAAGAATTGTTGAGTTGCCAATAAGTGTTTTTTATTGATGAAGCGCGATTCGATCTCGAAAACCCGAGGACCAATATATTTACCAATATGGTAATTCAGGGTGTCGCCCAATACTGCCGCCACAAACAAGAGTGGAATCAGCACCCATGGATCCATCGCACCTGTAGAAGCTGCCAGTGCACCTGCTGCAAATAGCAAGCTGTCGCCGGGCAGGAACGGCATCACCACCAAACCTGTTTCTACAAAGATAATCAGGAAAAGAATGGCATAAATCCAGATCCCGTAATTGGTGATAAATTCAAGCAAGTGATCATCAACATGCAAGATAAAATCAATCAGTTCCATGAGCCCAGTACAAGCAAAAGTGTGGTCAAATCCTAACAGCCCGGGGCATGAAAGTCAGTACCAGAAAGTAAAATAATTAACGCTCCATCCATCTTCAATTGAGCAAAAATTTCTCTTACATATTATCTTCAGATTTTTATAAAAACATGCTTAGTTGGATTAAATCTTGAGCTTAAAAATATAAAAATGACAGATCAAACAAGGCATCCGAAGGGATGCTTTGTTGTGCTAGAAATATAATGCAATCAACTAAATGCATACCTCATGCGAATTGTGTGCTTAATGCGCTGAAAAATGTTAGAATACGGCGCTTATCTTTCGTTTGCCTTTCATAGTTGTTCGTCATGACTACCAATACTCAAATTACTGAAGATCGTATCCTGATTCTGGATTTCGGTTCTCAATATAGTCAGCTCATCGCACGTCGTGTCCGTGAAGCTGGTGTATATTCTGAAATGTATGCCTATGATATGTCTGAAGAAGACATTCGTGCATTTAATCCAAACGGTATCATTTTGTCTGGTGGACCTGAGAGCGTTCACCTTGAGGGCAGCCCGCGTGCGCCGCAAGTGGTATTCGAGCTGGGTGTGCCGGTATTGGGTATTTGTTATGGCCTGCAAACCATGTGCGAACAACTTGGCGGTAAAGTTGAGCCAGGTACTGTGCATGAGTTTGGCTATGCAGAAGTAGATATTGTTGTACGTGACAAGCTGATCGGTAATTTACAGGACCGTGAAAACCAGCTGCATGTCTGGATGAGTCATGGTGACAAGGTTGCCCGTATTCCAGAAGGCTTCCAGATCACTGCACAGACGCCAAGCTGTCCAATTGCGATGGTTTCTGACGAAACTCGCCGTTTCTATGGTATTCAGTTCCATCCTGAAGTGACACATACTTCTAAAGGTGCAGAATTACTGTCGAACTTCGTGCATCAAATTTGTGGCTGTCGCGGTCTGTGGACGCCAGAACACATTATTGATCTACGTGTAGAACAGCTTCGCCAACAGATTGGTGATGAAAAAGTATTACTAGGACTTTCTGGTGGTGTGGATTCATCTGTAGTGGCAGCGCTGTTGCATAAAGCGATCGGTGATCAGCTGACCTGTGTATTTGTAGACAACGGTTTGCTTCGTTTGAACGAAGGCGATCAAGTGATGCAAATGTTTGCTGATAACATGGGTATCCGCGTGATTCGTGCTGATGCTGAAGAGCGTTTCTTGACTGCGCTTGCAGGTGAAGTTGATCCTGAAGCAAAACGTAAAATTATTGGCCGTGAATTTATTGCTGTCTTCGCTGAAGAAGCACGTAAATTAGATGGCGTAAAATTCCTTGCACAAGGTACGATTTATCCAGACGTGATTGAATCTGCTGCAAGCAAGCAGGGTAAGGCGCATGTGATTAAATCACACCATAATGTGGGTGGTTTACCAGCAGATCTAGCGTTTGAACTGGTTGAACCATTACGTGACTTATTTAAAGATGAAGTACGTAAATTGGGTACGACTTTAGGCTTGCCACACAGCATGATCTACCGTCATCCATTCCCGGGCCCAGGTCTTGGTGTGCGTATCCTGGGTGAAGTGAAAAAAGAATATGCAGACATTTTACGTCTTGCGGATGACATTTTCATGCAGGAACTGCGTGCCAGCGGCTGGTATGACAAGACTGCTCAAGCATTTGCAGTATTCCAGCCAGTAAAATCGGTGGGTGTAGTCGGTGATGGCCGTCGTTATGCATGGGTGATTGCACTGCGTGCGGTAGAAACCGTGGACTTTATGACGGCTCGTTTCGCGCATCTTCCTTATGATTTAGTCGATAAGATCTCGACCCGTATCATGAATGAAATTGCTGAAGTTTCTCGTGTTGTGTATGACGTATCGTCTAAACCACCAGCAACAATTGAATGGGAGTAATTTAGGGGTTTCGGACAGCACTGCTGTCCGCCTAAATTACGCCAAGCGCTATGCGCGTGGCAGTATCTGGTTTATCAGATATAACCTAATAAAAAAGAGCGCTTCGGCGCTCTTTTTTTGATTTATACTGAATAAAAATAAACCTTTAAAAGCTAAAAAATGCCTTTACCTACTTATGATCAATTAATGCTGCCTTTAATGAAATTATTATCAGAATTAAATGAGCCAATAAAAATTTCGGATGCTGCGAATATCCTAGCTGAACGTTCCAATTTACACGAAGAGGATTTAAATAAAATTCTTCCGAGCGGGAAAAATATATTTAAAGATAGAGTGGCATGGGCAAAGACCTACTTAGTTAAGGCGGGCTTAGTTCAACAACCGAAGAGAGCATATTGTGAGATTAGTAGCTTGGGTAGACAGGTTGATTTAAAAAGTTTAGATGCTATAACAAATGAATATTTAGCACAGTTCAACGGATTTTCAGATTTTAAATTAGGAAAGAAAAATAAAGATGAGTTTGGGATCGGGAATCTACAAGTTATTGAAAGCCTAAATAGTTACCAAGAAACTCAGACTCCAGAAGAAACAATCCAGAACACAACGGAATTATTAAAATCTGATTTGAAAAGTGATTTGCTTCAGATGGTAAAAGATAAATCTCCTTCATTTTTTGAAAGACTGGTTGTCGATCTTCTGGTGGCAATGGGCTACGGCGGTTCACATCAAGATGCAGCTCAAGCGATTGGTAAAACCAACGATGGTGGAATTGATGGTGTAATTAGTGAAGATCGATTAGGGCTAGATAAAATTTACATCCAAGCGAAACGTTGGAAAGATACTGTTGGTCGTCCCGACATTCAACAGTTTAAAGGTGCTTTGGCCGATCAAGTTGCTAAGAAGGGTGTATTCATTACTACGTCAAGTTTCAGTAAAGAGGCCATTGAGTCGGCAAGAAAATCCGGTATTGTTTTAATTGATGGCGATAAGCTGACGTCTTTAATGATTGAATTTGGTTTAGGTGTACAAATAGAACGTAGTTTTCATATCTATAAAATCGACCAAGATCGTTTTGATGAAGATAATTTTTAACGGGTAATTTAAGCCGGTTTAACCTGCCAGTTTTGCAGCTCCCCAGCTAAACTTTGCTCCAGATCTGGATCATAAGCTTCAACCCGATTCCGTCCATTGGCTTTAGCCTGATATAAGGCAATATCGGCCTGTTTAATCAGGGTCATTAAATCTGTTTCACAGCTTTCCAGAATGGCAGCACCAATCGAAATGCTAAAACTGAAACGATGTTGGCTGTCCAGATCGATCACAATATTTTCAATTTTATGCCTTAAACGCTCGGCAACTTTTAGCGCTTCATCCAGAGAGGTTTCAGGTAAAAATGCAATAAATTCCTCACCGCCATAGCGTGCCAAAATATCATGCTGCCGCATTTCGCTGTGTGTATTTAGAGCAATCGTCTGTAAGACCTGATCTCCGATATCATGACCATAACGATCATTAATCTGCTTAAAATGATCGACATCAAAGACCAGTAAACTCATAGGCACCGGTTGATCAAAATTCTGTTGTACCAGTTGTTGCGCGAGATATTCAAAACAGCGACGGTTATTCAGGCCAGTGAGTGAGTCGGTATGAGCCATATTTTCAAAGGCCTGCCGATTATATTCATTCAGGGTATGCTGCAAAAATACCATGCGTGATTTTAAGGTCGAGCTCCAGCTAATATATAGACTGAAGGTCAATACTGGCAGATAAATCAGGGAAAATAAAAACATCTGGTACAGGTCAGATCGAGTATTGAAATATACACCGATGTAAATCATCAAAGTAATCAGACTCGAAGTAATCAAAGACGGCCAGAACCGGATCTGCACACATAAATTGGCCAACACAATAAAAACCAAGGAGGCATATTGATAAATGAGGGTATAAGCACTTCCAGACTGATTTAGGTTAAAAAACCAGATGGCACTTGCGCCAATAATTGAGGTAGGTAAGAGTAAATCAAACACAGGTAAATTGCGGTAAGAGTGATACATCCAGATCGTGATCAGTACGATCAGAATGGTATAGCTAATTTTGGTCAAAATGAGCAAATTGAGAATATCATGCAGCACCAGAATATCGGCGAGGGTATAAGAGGCATATGCCAGCTGTGCGAATAAATTGACCTGTAATAGGTATTTTAAAGTGAGCTTCTTTTGATGGGCATAGTAGGCCGGTTTTAGAGGCGCAGGAATACGAACAAGCGGATCTTGAAGAGCCTCCTGAATCAGGGTACGTGATTCTTTTTCGTTATCATGCGGCATGCAGCCTTCCCAAATTAAAATATATAAAAATGAATAAGATGAAATTTATATATAGTTGTATAAAAAATATTCTATTCTTTTGTTGGATATTTTAAAAGTGGAAGAATCAAATTTATTTTATAAAATGAAATCCCCGATTAGTGCATTCTAAGGATGATCCTAGCTTATAGAACAGACTAATGATCCAGCTTTAATTCGCCGTTGACTGGGCTGGTTGAGTGTCTGGCTTAAATACATTCCAGGGATTTTCTGTCGCAGGCTTGGGCTTATTCAGCATATCTGGATGATAGACCTCAATCCGGTTTCGGCCAGACTTCTTGGCCTGATACAAGGCAATATCGGCTTGTTTGATCAGGTCTTCCAGGGGTTGGGTATGGGATTCCAGTTCTGCTACACCGATCGAAATGGTGAACCGGATGGCATGATTGGGTTCGACATAAATGTACTGCTTTTGAATTGCACAACGAATTCGTTCTGCAATCACCCAGCTGTCTTGCAGCTGAGTATCTTCTAGGAGGGCGATAAATTCCTCCCCACCAAAACGTGCCAGTACATCGCTATGCCGCATTTCTTTACGGGTCACTTCAGCAATCAGTTGTAGTACCCGATCACCAACATCATGCCCATAGCTATCATTAATATTTTTAAAATGATCCACATCAAACATCAGCAGGCAGCTACTGGCATGTTTAGGCCATTGATGAATAGAGCGTTCAGCCATATCGACAAAATGGCGACGGTTGTAGAGCTGGGTCAAATCATCGGTATGTGCCAGATTCTTTAAGGTTTGATAGTTCCATTCATCAAGTAGGGAGCGCAGAAAAGAACGCCGTATATTCAGAATATTATTCCAGTTAATATAAATGCTAAAAAACCAGAGTGGACTAAAGACCACACTAAAAATAAAGGCTTGAGAAGCACTCATGAACTGGGATATCCCAAGCATGATAAATAGGGCAATCAAGATGGAGCAATAGACTGCGACTTTAAACTGGGTCTGCACACAGAGATTGGCGATGAGAATAAAGATCGCAGAGGCATAAATATAGGTGGCAACATGGGGACTGGTTGAAAGCGCGAGTAAGCCAATCCAGGCCGCTGCAGCTACAGTGGTGCCTATCGGCAAGATTCTGTCCAGAATCTGAATATTTTTATGTTTTTTAAACAGGTAATAACAGCAAAACATCGCGCCCAGAACCAGAACGACGCGCATCAGACCAGAAATAAAAAACATGTCTGGAATAATCAGAATATCGGCAAAGAAATACAGTAAAAAGGCAATTTGTGCCAGATAGTTAATTTGACGCAAGTTATGATGACTATGCGTATAAACATAATCATGAAAATACTGCTGAAACGGGGCAGGAATACGGGCATGAGGATCTGTCAGCGCCTGTTCAATCAGCTGACGGTTCTGCAGATCACATTCAGATAATTTCAGTGATTTATCGGTCGTCGAATTTTGAAAAGATACATTCGCCGTTGAATATATATTCTCATTCTGAGCAGACATGTCCTGGTCCAGTATTATTTTTATAGGTGCCTATTATGCCGTGATTGAGTAAAAAATAACCTCCCAAAAATTGGGTATCCGGGAAGTTTTTAAAGCTAAAACGTAACAAAATTTGTGTTTTGTAAAATTGAAAGTGATTGAAATACATGAATAATCATCTTATTCATTGGGATCTTTGGTTGTTGTTGCTCCGTTTCACGTGAAACATGGACTAATGACATTCGTTGATCTTCAGTTTATTTAAACTCATAACGCCATGTACCTAAATCATGATTGACTTGTTAAAACTCAAGTTTGGGGCTTTGAATATAAATCTCATCAGCTTTTCAGAATTTAAATTGATGGGACTAGTGAGGCGTTTTATACGTATCTAAATATTTCCAGGGATAGATTTTGCCCATAGACCCTGTACATTGTCCTGAACAGAGAGGCATCTTGAATCGGTCAAATACATGTCTCACCCACTCAAAAAGTAGAATGAAAATGCCGAGGTAAGCTCAGCCATGTCGAATAATAGTGATATTGAACTGTCGAATTCTGATGATTGTGAAAAGTATGTGAATCAGTTTATTCAGGAGTTTCCTTTACGTCGCGCGGAAATCGGACAGGGCACCGTGATTAAACGTGCCTTGCCAAGCAGACATAAGCGCATGATAGGTGCTTTGGTGTTTTCTGGATCATGCGGGTCCGGCCATTTTCCCGCAAGGAGATGGTCTGGATATCGGACCACATCCGCACATTGGTCTGCAGACCTTTACCTGGATGATCGAAGGCAGCATGATGCACAATGACAGTCTGGGAAATCAGCAATTGATTCGTCCCAAGCAGGTCAATCTGATGACCTCGGGCTATGGCATTTCACATACCGAAGTCTCTCCCGAGAGCGAAACGCATATGCATGCAGCGCAGTTATGGATTGCCTTGCCGGATGACAAGATCAATATGGCACCGGGTTTTGAACATTATCCTGAATTGCCGGTCATAAATGAGCAAGGCATCGAGTTTACCGTGCTGGTTGGAGAATATTTAAAAACGAGATCACCAGTTAAAGTGCATAGCGAACTGCTCGGAGTAGATCTGTACGCAGCTCAAAGTACCAGTGCGCGCTTGCCGCTGAATCCAAAATTTGAATATGGCTTTATGGTGCTTGAAGGTACGGCCAGCATCAATGGACATGAACTGACAGAGGACAATATGCTGATCCTTGAGCCGGGGTTACAGCAGGTCAATGCTGAAATTCATGCCGGGAGCCGGGTGCTATTGATTGGTGGGGAACCATTTGAAAGCCCGATTTTACTGTGGTGGAATTTGGTCGGGCGTACGACAGAGGAACTTAAAATTGCGCGGGAACAATGGATTGAAGGTCATGAACGTTTTGGTTCCATTCCTGCCTATGATGGACCACGTTTAGAAGCGCCTGCATTTCCAGACCAGATGCGTGCTTCCCGATAAATGCTAAAAATGATGGGAATATGGAGTGCTGTCTGAATTGAACTGAAATAGTGAATCTGCAACATAGGATACATATCATTACAGTCATCAAAAAATGAGCTAGAGTCTGCTGCTTTTTGCTATGCTCAGTGGGCAAAAACAATAAAATCATGAGTCTAATATGCGTGTTTTACATCATCTCGAACAATCACGATCATTTCGTATCCTGTGGGCCATGGAAGAATTAGGACTGGATTACGAGGTTAAATACTATAAACGTCAGCCCAACCTTTCTGCGCCACCGGCCTTAAAACAGATCCATCCGTTGGGCAAAGCTCCGATTCTGGTCGATCAGGGTCAGGTACTGGCAGAATCTGCGGCGATCCTGGAATATTTGCAGGAAACTTATGATGAAAAGCAGCAGTTTCGCCCAGAAGATATTGCCGACAAGGCTCAGTACCGTTACTGGATGCATTATGCGGAAGGCTCGTTAATGCCGCTGCTGGTGATGCAACTGGTAATGACCACAGTGCCTAAACATACGCCTTTGCTGATTCGACCTGTGGCCAAGAAAATCTGTGATGGGGTGAAAAAGCAATTTGTACAGAGCCGTTTAAAAGATCATATCCAGTTTCTGGAAAGCTATTTGAGTGAGCATGATTATTTTGCCGGGCATTTCAGTTTTGCCGATATTCAGATGAGTTTTCCTTTGGAGGCCATGCAGAGCCGGACGGGTCAAAGCTATCCAGCGATTCAAGCCTATCTTAAACGGGTGTCGCAACGTGCTGCCTATGCGCGTGCACTGTCCAAAGAAAAACAGATCAGCTCTTAAACGCTTAAAAGAAAAGGTGCCGATGGTACCTTTTTTGATTTTGTGAGATTAGTCCGGAAAGCTGAGACGTTCTTTGGGGAAAACTACCTTAAAAGTAGAACCTTGGTTTTCCTTGGACTCAATTTCCAGATGTGCCTGATGTTGCATCAGCACATGTTTGACAATCGCTAGTCCCAAACCGGTACCGCCAGTACGGCGGCTGCGGTCTGAATCGATTCGGTAAAAACGCTCGGTCAGACGTGGCAGATGTTTGGGATCAATGCCGATGCCGTTATCTTGCACCACAAAATAGGCAGATTCACCATCATCATGCCAGCCGATGGTGATGGTGCCGCCTTTAGGCGTGTACTTGATGGCATTGGTGATCAGGTTGCTAAAGGCGCTGGCCAGTTCCATATCTGAACCGATCAGATCGCAATGACTGTCAATGTCCAGATTCAGGGTATGACCATAATCAATATTATAGGCCTGGGCATCATCGAATAGCTGGTTCATCAGACTCGGCATTTCAATGATCTGGTTTTTGGCAATATTCTTATCATTTTCCAGACGTGACAGCAGCAGCAGGTCGTTGACCAGTGCATTCATGCGTCGGGTTTGCGACTGCATTTGATCAAAAGCGCGTTTCCAGCGTGGATTGATATCTTCCTGATCGGTAAAGGTTTCAATATAGCCACTGAGTACGGTCAAAGGAGTGCGCAGTTCATGGGAAATATTGTCGACGAAATCCTTTCGCATCTGTTCCAGATTGTGCATCCGGGTCACATCATAAGCGACCAGTACCCGACTTTCTCCGCCAAAACGGGTCATTTTAACCTGCACATAGTGGTCTTCAAACAGCGAAGAACGCATTTTCAGGCCGTCGGGAGATTCATCAATATGGTGATAGTATTCGATAAAGCTCGGTTGGCGTAACAAGGTCAGGATATTACGGCGACGGTCATCACTGGAGATTCCGAGCAGACGTTCAGCCGCCGGATTCCACCATTCAATCTGCTGGTTTTCATCAAGCAGCACCACAGCTTCTTGCAAGGCCACCAGCGAAGATTGTGCACGATCAATCAGTTCGACCATTTCCGCCTGAACAATCCGTTCCTGACGTTGGGCGCGATAAACATTGAAAAGTAGCGCACCCCAAATCCCGCCAATATTCGGTGGAACATCATAAGGGCGATTGGAAATCCATTCATTGACCAGATATAAGGAACGCATTTGGGTCGCAAAGAATGCCACGAAGGCAATTACGATACAAATCCAGAAATACCCAATCCCAAAACCGATAAAGCTGGCGATAATTAGGAAAAAAGCCAGTAGGCGTAAATCCTGCTTCGCAAAATCCCATAAACTGCTGTAACGGATTCTTTTGTGTTCGCGTGCCAGTTCGGGGACAGGGTAGGGTTCATACATAAAACAAGATTTACCTTAAAAGATATTAACCTAAAGCGACATCTGAACGGGTCGAAAAGCGATAGCCTGTTCCGCGAACGGTCTGTACAAAACGGTCTACACCATAAGGTTCCAGCACTTTACGCAAACGGCGGATATGCACGTCGATGGTCCGGTCTTCAATATAAACGTTACCGCCCCACACCTGATCCAGCAATTGCGCACGGGTATAGGCACGTTCCGGATGGGTCATAAAGAATGCCAGCAAACGGTATTCAGTCGGCCCCATTTCCAGAATGTTATTGCCAAAATTCACCCGCTGGCTGACCGGATCCAGAATCAGACCATTGGCATCAATGGTTTTTTCACCGCTCAGGGCATTGGCGCGGCGAAGCACCGCCTTAATCCGGGAGACCAGTTCCCTAGTCGAGAATGGCTTGGTCATGTAGTCATCGGCACCGGCATCCAGACCTTGTACCTTATGGTCTTCTTCACCGCGCGCTGTGAGCATGATCACCGGAATTTCCGAGAGGCTTTCATCACGTTTCAGACGACGACACAGATCTACACCGCTGACACCACCCGGCATCATCCAGTCCAGCAAAATCAGTGCCGGACGCTGATCCACAATCATCTGATGCGCCTGCTTGGCATCTTCTGCCTGTAAGCACTGAAAACCGGCCATATCCAGAGAGGTATGGATCATTTCCCGAATCGGGAGCTCGTCATCGACGATTAATATGTAGTCATCTTTCACAACGCAATACCCTATTTCATGTAAACGGTGAACCGTTTTATATTTATGACAGGCTTATTACAAAGACTAATTATGACAGTATCATTGCAGAAAGGGAAAAACTGCTGAAATTCGAAAAGATTTGTGACAAATCTAGCGCAGAAACTTGTTAAAAAATCATAAATTAATTTTACTCATTTCCGCAGTACAGCATAAATATTCAACTGACTGGTAAATGCAGAAAAGCCTATTAAGCACAGGATTTAACAGCTATTTTTTCTCTGAAAATGACTCGAGCAGCGCCAAAAAAACCACACTACAAGACGATAAAACTTCCTCAAGCGAATGCTTAAAACCGCTCATCACCCAACGAATGGCAATTTGGGTGACATAACCATTTAAACCGGTCGACACCAGTGAAATTTCCTGCTCACTGCGATTTAACTGCGGCATCATCAACATGACAAAGGCGTGAATCATGCGGTCGAAACGTGACATGGTTTCATGAATGGTGGCCTGATTATGCAGTTCCTGCACCAGCATGGCATCGATATAAATGATCCGTGCCATACGTGGATTGTCACGCAAGGTAGTGAGCAGGGCAGTCAGACCCGCTTCGATCATTTTTTTCGGATCACTCGATGCCTGCATCATGGCCTGCATGACATTCTGTTGCAGCTCATCAATCAGTTTTAAAAAGATGGTCTGAAACAGATGCTCGCTTTTCTTGAAGGATTCGTAAAAATAGCGCTCGGTCAGTTTGGCTTCATTGCAGATATCTTTGACGGTAACTGAAAAAAAACCATAACTGCCATAGGCTTCAATCCCGGCTTCGATCAGCTTTTCACGACGTGCCTGCTGCCGTTCAGCCATCGACAGGCCTTTAAACTGACGCTCCTTGGTTTTGGAGGGTCGTGATTTTGCTGCTGAGTCGATTGAATCGGTCATAAGGCCTGTGTGCTCATCTGCATGAAGATTTTGAATATCTTAGCAATAAATCACGCTTAGACCTATATAGAAATGCTGCCCTGAAATTTGACCTTTAAGGACATGGGATAATTATTGACAATCTATATTGTCAAAACTATATTGAGGGTCTGTGCTAGCTCCTGAAACAACAGAACAAGATCCTGCTGTCATGGAATGGCAGTTCTTTACATAAGGAAATTGAATGAAAAATTTTAAAAATAAAGTCGCTGCAATTACCGGCGCCGGTTCAGGTATTGGTCAGCAACTGGCAGTATTACTGGCTCAGCAGGGTTGTCATCTGGCACTGAGTGATATCAATGAACAGGGTCTGGCGCAAACCGTGGAATTACTCCAAGGGACTGATGTTCGTGTGACTATCCAGAAAGTGAATGTGGCTGAACTGGAACAGGTGCGTAACTGGGCAGCACAGGTTGAACAGGATCATGGCAGTATCAATATGATCTTTAACAATGCTGGCGTCGCATTAGGTTCGACTGTGGAAGGGGCATCTTATGAAGAACTGGAATGGATTGTCGGAATCAATTTCTGGGGTGTGGTGTATGGTACCAAAGAATTTCTGCCGTTGATCAAGAAAACTGGCGATGGTCATATCATCAATATTTCCAGCCTGTTTGGTCTGACTGCTCAACCGACCCAATCTGCTTATAATGCGACCAAGTTTGCCGTGCGTGGTTTTACCGAATCTTTACGTCAGGAACTGGATATGGAAAATTGCGGAGTCAGTGCACTGTGTGTACATCCGGGCGGGATCCGTACCAACATTGCCAATGCCGCAAAAATGAATAACAGTCTGCTCACTTTAGGTATGAATCCGGAAAAATCGGCCCGTAATTTTAATAAATTATTGCGTTGTCCACCTGCAGAAGCCGCTCGTCAAATTCTGGAGGCGGTACAAAAAGACAAACGCCGTCTGCTGATCGGTAATGATGCCAAAGCGATTGACCTGATTCAGCGGATCTTGCCAACCGGTTATCAGCATGTCACTGCACTGGCGACCCAGTTTGGCAAAAAGAAGAAAAAATCTGCTTAAAAAATTGCAAAACAGACCCGTGAAAGCGGGTTTTTTTATCGCTGTAATAGGGTCTAATTTTTTGCAAATGAGAGTGTTAGATACTGTAATGCTGTAGGCATACAAAATCCTGCATCTAAATCAACGCTTCAACCGTTTTTTTCTTCCAGACAAACTGATAATACAGTCCCTGCAAAATACACAGGCTGACAAAGGCCAACGCATAGGCATACCAGATACCTTCTAGACCCCACCACTGGCTAAACAGATAAGCTGCAGGAACTTCAATACAGAGAATGGCAAAAATGTTGATCAGCATTGGCACGGTCACCGTACCACTCGAGCGCATGATTGAAGCAAAAATGGCACTGGCACCAAAAAACAGAATTGACCACAATACAATAAACAGCAGTTGTTGTCCCAATACTACAACCTTAGGATCGGTAATAAACAGCGCCATCAGATATTTGGAGAACAGATAGGCCAGAATCACCAGACCGCCGGTAAACAGGATATTCATACTCAGCGCAGTCCGGGTGACTTTATTCAGCAGATCTGATTTACCTGCGCCAATCGCTTGAGCACCAAATACAGATGCGGCAATCGCAATCGACAAAGCGGGAAATTGAATATAATTTAAGACCTGATTGACCGCGCCATAGGCCGCTGTTGCTTCTGCACCATAGCGGTTGACCAGTCTGACAATCACCAGTCCGGCAACTGAAGTCGTGACCATTTGCACACCAGTAGGAACCCCCAGTTTCAAGATCATTCTGCTTAACTGTGGCTGATGACGAATATTTTTTAATAAAGCCCAGTCCAGTTTGAGCGGATGTTGCCTATAATTCAAATACAGGATTAAAAACAACAGGACTGCCAGATTTCCCAGAATGGTGGCAATCGCCGGCGAGATAATACCCATTTTAGGAAAGCCAAAATAACCGGCAATCAGGACCGGTGTCACCACCAACCCGACCCCAATGGTAAGTGCGGAAGCAAACAGGGGGGTGGTACTATCCCCAACACCGCGCAAGATGGAAGTATAAATAATATAGATAAAGATTAAGGGGCTACCCGCCAGCATCCATTGCACATAGGGCAAGGATAAATGCATCACATCCGGATCTGTGCCAAGCGCCAAGAGAATATTCTCAGCAAAAATTACCCCAAAAAGTGCAATCAAGCTGCCGCCAATCAAGGTCATAAATAAAGTTGAACCGACCACACAGCGCACTTTTTCTATATTTTTCCCGCCCCAAGCCTGGCCAATCAATACGGTAGAGCCGGCCGATAAACCAATCACAAAGGCCATCAGACAAAACAGGATCGGGAAAAAAACGGCAACAGCAGCAATCGCATTCACTCCGAGCATTTGTCCCACAAAAACCGTATTGATCGTGCCGGAGAGACTTTGCAGGATATTGGTCGCAATTAATGGCAACAGAAATACCAGAAAGGCTTTCCATAAATTCTGTTGATGAATCAGTGAGTGCTGTGCCATGCGACATCCTGTGATTGAATTATCATCTATTTGTTGATGCAGCTATTATTCGGCAGAATATAAGAAAAAGCCTTAGCTTTTAAGTAACTAAGGCATTTATTTTATGAGATTTTTAGTTAAAAAATGAGTTAAACCTTTGAAAGAATTTGACCTGCCTGGATCAATGTTTGTTCTTTTTTTGCAAAGCAAAACCTGAGCAAGCGTAAATCTGTAGGAGGATGCTGGTAGAACGCAGAGACTGGAATCGCGACAATCCCATGTTGTTCTGCCAGAAAATGGCACATGGATAAATCATCGAGCTCAGGCCGAATCTCTGAATAATCTAAGTTCTGGAAATAAGTCCCTTGAGAAGGTGTCCATTTAAAGCGTGACGTTTCAATGGATGAGTTAAATAAATCCCGTTTGTTTTGATAGAAAGAGGACAGTTCAGGTATATGCTCAGGATGCAGTTGCATATATTCCGCCAAGGCAACCTGAACGGGCGTCACACCACAGAAACTGGCAAACTGATAAATCTGTCTGAACATTTTCATCAGTGCGGGTGCAGCAATACAAAATCCGGTTTTCCAGCCAGTGACATGGAAGGTTTTACCAAAAGAACCAATCACAAAACTCCGCTCACGAAGTTCTGGAAATGACCAGGCCGAATAGTGCTGAACGCCGTCAAAAACCAGATGTTCATAGACTTCATCGGACAGCACCACAATATTGCGCTCGCGAATCAGCTCGATCAGCTGTTGCCAGTCTGCCTTGGACCACACACTCCCACTCGGATTATGCGGAGTATTCACCACAATCACGCGGGTACGGTCATTAATGGTATCTTTGACCTGATTCCAGTCCACAGAAAAATCAGGATGCTGTAAAGCAATATGCACTGGCTTTGCCCCGACCAGTTGTACCGCAGGTCCATAACTGTCGTAGCTTGGATCGAAAATAATCACTTCTTCCCCGGCGCACACCGTGGCTTGAATGGCACAAAAAATCGCAATTGTCGCCCCAGGCGTAATCGTGATTTCCTCGACAGGATCAATGATCAGTTGATCACGCTGCTGATAGAGATCTGCCACTAGACCTCGCAAGACTGGCAGACCATCTCCCGGAGCGTACTGGTTAAATCCATTCTGGCTGGCCCGGTTTAAAGCTTCAATCAAGGCAGGAGGCGCTGCAAAGTCCGGAAATCCTTGAGAAAGATTCAAGGCCCCGAGTTTTTGTGCCAAGGCCGACATGGTACTAAAAATGGTCACGCCCAAATCAGGTAATTTAGAAGGGAGTTCCAGCATGTCCTTGGCCTTGAAGAATGAGATATGAATGAGTGTAGCAGCAAGTTCCGTATAGGATAATCAGAAAAATAGGGAATATTGGGCAATATTTTTAATTAAGATGTACCACATGCAATTTAAGATTTTTAATTGAAGGGTCATAAATTAAAGGCCTAATTATGTGAAATGCATCGTGAACTGGACGAAATGGATAACTTTTCCTAAAATCTGCCGCACAATAATAAAGCTTAAAATTATAACTATAAAATGCCAAAACCTATCCATATGCTGGTGGAGCAGCTCGGGCTTAAGCGACAGCATCGTGCGCTACATTTACAGTTTTCACATCTTCCTTTAAATCATCAGGTTTTGATTCAGCGGATTGAGGGTCAGCATCAGATCAATCAAGGTCTGCAGGCCGAACTGATCTGTCTTTCCACTCATGCTCATATTGCCTTGAAACAATTTATCGGCTGTCGGGTGGCCATTGATCAGGTCACAGACCGTGGTGAACTTTTCCGGACTACGGGCATTATTACTGCAGCCAGCCAAGGACAGAATGATGGAGCTTTGACCCTGTATAAACTGACGCTAAATGACGCGACTGCACTCTGGCAGAAGCGCCGTAACAGTCGGGTTTTTATGAACAAGACGGTGCGCGAGATCAGTGAAATCCTGTTCAGTGAATGGCAAAACAGAAGTGTATTATTCGCGGCCAGTCTCAGCCTGGATTTGACAGGACTCAGCCGGGACTATGATGTCCGACCTTTTGTAATGCAGTCGAATGAATCGGATTATGATTTTCTGACCCGTTTATGGCGTAGCGAAGGAATTAACTGGCTGATTGATGAAAGGCAATTAACTGTGCCTGTATCAGCCAGCGAGATTCAAGATCAGCTTTTAAAACTGGTAGATCATTCCCAATATTTTTCAGCTTTAAAACGCCGCTCCATCCGGTTTCATCGCAGTCATGCCACCGAACAGCTCGACACGCTGAACAGTCTGATTGCGGTACGTCAGCTCAATCCGAATAGTACCCAGACCCAGCGTTGGCATGCCCAGCAACTTGCCCAGGATCAAAGCCAGCCATTATTCAGTAATCATCAGCAAAGTGATATCCATGCAAATGCCACTCTTCAGCTTGAAGATGCGTGGAACATCAGTCCGGCTTGGACCGGCGACTTAAATCATGAGGATCAGGTGACAGTATCTGGTATAGCCCAACTGGATCGACTCAATCAGCAGCTCAGTGACTATCATGCTTTGCAGTCTAAATATTTTAAAGCCAGTAGCAGCGTACGAGATGCTCAGGTTGGATACTGGTTTGAACTGCAACAGCATCCTGAGATTGATCAGCATCCTGCCCATCAACGTGAATTTCTGATTTTAGCTAAGCGGTTTTATAACCAGAACAATTTACCCAAAGATATTTTATCGCAGCTGGACAGTTTGCTTGAGAAGAGCGGCTGGCAGATGACACAGGAGGAACGACAGGCCAATGAACTACAGATGGTGCGCCGTGAAATCCAGGTTGTTCCTGAGTACCACCCCTTCATTCATCGGCCTGCTGCATATCCGCAACGGGCTCGAGTGGTCGGACCTGAAGGTGAAACGATTCATGTCGATGCATGGGGGCGGGTGAAAGTTCGTTTTCTGTTTACCCGGAGTGAGGATCATCAGCATGATGGCGGCGCAGGTAGCAATGACAATGATAGCGATTCTGCTTGGGTGGATGTTTTGACCCCTTGGGCGGGTGAGGGTTATGGCATCAGGTTGCATCCGCGAATTGGCGAAATTGTAGTGATTGACTTCTTTGAAGGTGATATCGACCGGCCCTTTGTGGTGGGACGGATTCATGAAGCAGAACGGCATCCGACCATGTTTGATGCAAAAGGAGAACTTCCTGCGACCAAAAAACTCAGTGGCATCCGTTCTCAGGAGGTCGATGGGGATGGCTTTAACCAGTTGCGTTTCGATGATACCCCTGAACAGATTAGTGCGCAGCTGCAAAGTAGTCATGCAGCCAGTCAGCTCAATCTGGGAAATCTAAGCCATCCTAAAGAAAGTGAAAGCAGCGAAGGTCGAGGAGAAGGTTTTGAACTAAGGACAGACCAGTGGGGTGCCATACGTGCAGGAAAAGGCTTGCTAATTTCCACTTATCGGCAAGATTCAGCAGCAGGCAATCACCTGGATGCGAGTCGTGCCAAAGAGCAGATTGAATCGAATCTCGATCATAGTAAAGCCTTGAGTGATATTGCTGAACAACAGCAGACTGATCCGCTGCAATTTTTTGATAGTTTAAAACAGTTTCTGAGTCAGATTGAAGCTGAAGATCAAGCCAAGGCCATCGCATTTAAACAGGCCGTGATGTTATTAACTGCCCCCCAAACGATTGCACTGAGCACAAATGAAAATATTCATTTATCCGCTGATCAGCAAATCAATCAGAGTGCCGGGAATAATATTCATTTATCCACACAGAAATCTTTAGTTGCTCATGCACAGGACAAGATCAGTTTATTTGCTGCTCAAGAGGGTGCGAGTCTCTATGCTGCTCAAGGAAAAATTGAACTACAAGCCCAAGATGATGCGATTGAAGCGATTGCCCGCAAGGTAATCAAGCTTATTTCGACTGAAGACAAGATCGAAATCACCAGTCCGAAAGAGATTGTACTGACCGCTGGAGGGTCTCAAATTAAGATCAATGGTGGTGGAGTGGTGGTCACAACTGGTGGGAAATTTGAGTGTAAGGCCGGGCAGCATCTGTTTACGAAAGGTCAAAATATTATTGAACAAAAAATAAATCTTCCAAAAATGAAAACATTATTCAGTAATAAAATTAACTATCAGTGGACTAACCAGTCTGCAGGAGAAAAAGAAATTTTTATTCTAAATAAGTTGGATGGGAACTTAATTAAAACTAAGAAGTCTGTATTAAATGAAAATAATCAATTAAGTACTTTAAGATTCTATACCTCTCAACCCACAGATTTCGTGGCTTTAGGATTTAATTCTTTACAAACTCATCTCATTCAAGACTTAGATAATGAAAGTATTGATGAACTATTGAATGAGATAGAAGAAAGGGATTTAGAGGATGATGTATATACTGAAGAGGATGTCGAATGATGAGCAATTTAGTTACCATAACATCAAAAATTTATGATGCTTCAGGAAAATATGTCATTAATTTAAAAGTTAAATCACGCTATAAAGGTTCATCGAGAGAAAATACAAATAAAACAGATAAAGATGGTTTATTTATATTTCAGGGTTCACCAAATCGAACTGTGGAAATTTTAGCTAAGCCACCTAATGTGGAAGATTATATCGTTATTAAAACGATTGATTCTTCAATCATTTCTTCTAGAAAGAATCCTGTAAAAGTATCCTTGCCTAAAAGTATAGAGGAGTATCATAAAGAAAAAGTGATGCCTACTACAAAAGGTATAGTTACGACTTTATTTAAAATAATAGACTGCAATGAGAAAATATTAACGAGTTTCCCGGTAAAATCTCGCCCTAAAGGAAAACAAAGTTCATTTGAACGTCATACCAATGAGCAAGGCATTGTAGAGGTGGTATCTTCACCTAATCGAGATATTGAAATTCTAGTTTTGACTTCAAATGATGAGTTTGCTCTAAAAGGTGCTGTTAACTCTGAGCATGGCTCTCAAATACCAAAAATAATTAAACTAGATGAACCCTATGAAAACTTTAAAAGTGAATCAAATATCCAACTTCTAGATAGAGAAGGAAATAGTTATATCGTTGAAAATACAAAGATCGAAATACTTTATTTGGGAAATAAGATAACAAAAATTTCAAATACCTCTAATGGGAAATTTTCATTTCCAAGTATGATTGGGGAAAAAATACAGATCACGGTATTTAAACCTGATGGTAATCCCTTGGAACCGAAAACTCATGTGGTAAAAAGGATTAAAGAAGATTCCATAAAATTGAAATTAGATGTAGATATTATTAAGGGTGGTACCGAACAGAATAAGCCGACCCTAGATAAGAATATAGAGAAACTCTGTACAGCAGAATGTATCGTAGAAACATATACTTTTGAAACTTCTTTAGGAACAATGGTTATTTCAAAAGAATCTCTTGATTCAATTTTAAAATGGGAGAAATACGAATCTAAACCTTATGTACCTAGTAAGGGAAAAGATGGTAAAAGTGGTGTAACATTAGGATATGGTTACGATTTAGGACATCAAAGTCTTGAACAAATTAAAAAGGATTTAATTTTTTATTATACTTCGAGTCAAATTCAACGTTTATTAAAAGCTCAAGGAAAAAGAGGTTTGGCAGCACAAGCATTAGTAAACAGCCTTTCTGATATTATTATAAATAAAGATAAAGCTTATCAGATGGTGATGATAGTAAAAAAAAGGTATGCGGAGGATACATTAAAAGTTTATCCAGATATTTTAAAATATCATCCTCATTGCCAAGGAGCTATTTTATCGCTTGTATATAACAGATATATAGGTTTGAAAGGAGATCGTCGTAAAGAAATGAAAGAAATTCAAGATGATCTTAAAAAGAATGGAAAAAAGGTTCCTTTATTCTTAAGAAGTATGAAACGACTATGGACTACAAAAGCTAATAGAGGATTACAGGCTAGACGGGAAGATGAAGCAAAAATTTTTGAAAAAGGATTAAAATGTGAATGCTATAAGTAAACTTTTTATTCTGAATATTTTATTTATTTCTTTAAACTCTTATGCAGTGTCTCCTGAAGACTTTTTATATCAGGATGCTTTGAAAATACAGTGTAAAGAAGGAAGTCCTATGCAAGAGGATTTAATGTATTGTGTTTCAAGAAGTTATTTAGAGTCAGATAAAAAATTAAATATAGAATATAGAAAAAGAATGAAAATATTAAAAGGAATTAAAAAAGAAAAATTACTAGCGAGTCAAAGATTGTGGTTAAAGAATAGAAAAAATAAATGTAACTCTGAATATGCAGCTGCAGAGGAAGGGCGTGAAGCACCGATTTATTTAATAGATTGTTATGCTCAAGAAAATTATCAAAGAGTTAGATTTATAAAAAATTATAAATAATTTAAAAATAGAAAAGCAGCTATTTTTTAGCTGCTTTTTTCTTTTACCCTTCCAAAACTTCTTCCAGCAACTCCTCACTCGGTGCAAAGTAATATGCGCCATCCAGCGGAGTTACGAAGTGCAGCAGGCGGTCATGAATCCCATCACCAGACGTACCAAACATACGTTCTAACATAGCATCAATAATTTTTAGATCTTTGGTATATGCAATAAAGAATAAACCCTGGTCACCACGTCCGTCACCATAAGGTAGAGAATGACGCAGAATTTCCATTTCTTCGCCTTCTTCATCTTCAACTACAGTACGTGCTACGTGCGCATTTTCAGGTTTGACTTCATCATCCAATTCAATAGATTCAAGTTTGGTGCGACCCATAACCTTTTCTTGAGTATCAACTTTTAGCTTTTTCCATTTTTCCAGGTTATGCGCATAACGCTGAGCAAAAATAAATGAACCATCTTGGAAAATACCTGAATTTTCACCTAATAATGCGACTTCAGCACGATTATCCGGGAATTGCGGATTTTCAGTTCCATCAATAAATCCGGTTATGTCACGACCATCAAAATAGCGGAAGCAAACCCGCTCATCCAGTACTTGAACCTGATCCTGAATGCCTTCAAAAAAAGCCTGACTGAGTGCAAAGCAGATATCAGCCCGAGCACTGGCAATATGAATCAGTACATCTGCTGGAACAACCGGCATTTCAAATGAACCATGAATGGGTTCAAGCTGTTTAAAACCTGCCGGACTTTGTGAATAAAGTCTTGACCAAAGCTCAGGACCGAAAGCCACTGCCGTTTTAATTTGTGCTTGAGGATGTTGCGTAATCAGACGATCACGTGAAGTAAACAGATGTTCAAGTTGTTCTTTTAATTTTTCAATACTCAAATCTTTAAGACGTAAAACAATAAAGCGAGCATGATCTGAAGGGAGAGGCAAGATTACCGATTGGGCTGTCATTCATGGCTCCTGTAAGGATAGATCCTGTTTTTTAATGTACATATTGTGCCTGAAGCCAGACAGAGTGAATAGTGCAGTGCCTTATATTTAAGCAAGTTTTTAGCCTGATTTTATTGGAAAATTCATATAATATTGGGCAAGTTTTGCTGAGTTAAATATTCATGTCCTATCAAATATGGTTTGCCTATATGTTGGCCTGCTGGGTGATTAGTGTCTCTCCGGGTGCTGGTGCAATTGCATCGATGTCGAGCGGATTGAATTATGGTTTTCGGCATGGTTACTGGAATGCGCTGGGTCTGCAACTGGCTTTACTGGTACAGATTGCAGTGGTTGCAGCAGGCGTGGGAGTTTTGTTTGCGACAACCCCATGGGCATTTTTAGTGGTGAAATGGTTTGGTGTTGGCTACCTGTTATATTTGGCAGTTTTGCAATGGAAAGCACCTGCACAGAACATCGAAATTAAACATGAATTGACGCGAAAATCGAGAGGAAAACTGGTACTGCATGGTTTCTTGGTTAATATCACTAATCCTAAAGCCATCGTATTTTTACTGGCCGTCTTGCCGCAATTTCTGGATTTGTCCAAACCACAATGGATTCAGTATTTGATTATGGCTGCAACAATGGTGACGATTGATCTGATTGTGATGGCGGGTTATACCGGATTGGCTGCTAAAGTTTTAAGGCTACTAAAATCACCGAAACAACAAAAAGTCATGAACCGGACTTTTGCCGGTTTATTTGCAGGTGCTGCATTTTTATTGAGTTTGGTGCATCAATAACGAGTGTTTGCTCTCTCCTTAAAGGAGAGAGGCTGAATAGATCATTAGAAAATCATCATGATTTAACAGAAAGATTAATTCAGCTTTTTAAACTTCTGCACACAGAAGATCAGTGCAAATAGCACCGCCATGGTCAGGACAATGGTTAAACCTGTCGAAGTATTGAGACCTGCACTCGACCATAGGCCCACGGTCACCCCAATTTGCGCAATCACGAATGCCCAGATCACCATTTGTTTTGGTGAATGTGCAAGGAGTCGTGCAGTCAGAGCAGGGATCACCAGTAATGCCCCCATGAGTAATGAACCCACTGCTTTCAGGGCAAGCACGGTAAACAATGCCAATAACAACATAAAGATCAGGCGTTGCCATTTGGCATTTACACCTTCACTGACCGCCATGTCCGGATCAATCGCGATTTGAATCTGCGCTTGCCAGCTCTTATAGAGGACGGCTAAGGCCAGAATAATCACGATAGCAAAGGTGGGTAAGTCCGTCCAAGAAATCGTCAGTAGATCACCAAATAGATAGCTGAGAAGTTCCGGTCTTAAACTCGGTAAATGCTGAATGAACAATAGACCTGAGCAAAGCAGTGTTGCTGAACACAGCGCCAGCAAGGCATCATTCGGCAGGCGCGGATCATGCAGCACCCACAAAACCCCTACCAATAATAAGGCAATAAAAGTGACTCCCATCCAGAGAGGTAAACTTAAAGCCCCAGCGATGGCAACACCGAGCAAAGTACCGTGTGCCATGGTATCGGCAAAAAATGACATACGCCGCCAGAGCATGAGACAGCCCAGCGGTGCAGTCAGAAATACCAATAGCGTTCCCATGATCCATGCAGGTAAAAGGAGTTGTAACCAATCCATCATGGTTTAAGCTTCCGGCTCGGGGTGAATATGAGGGCGTGAATCATGCTGACAGGGGGTGGCAGAATCGCCGTGCGCGCAATGATCATGATGATGTTGATAGAACACCCGATTGGTGCCAAAAATCGCCTGATATTCGGGATGTTGCTGCACGCTTTCCGGCAGGCCACTACAGCAGATATGCTTGTTCAGGCACACGACCCGAGTCGTACCTTGCATCACCCATTGCAGGTCATGTGAAACCATCAGTACGGCACAGCCATATTTTTCCGGCAAGTTACGCACATATTCATACAGTTCAGCTTCGGACTGGATGTCTAGACCCTGCATTGGTTCATCGAGGACTAAAATATCCGGCTGGCGTAATAAGGCGCGGGCCAGTAGCACCCGTTGACGTTCACCGCCAGACAACTGCTGCACTTTAGAATCTTGCAGTTTACTAATGCCGGTATCGCGAATAATTTCGGTTTTAATCTCGGACGGACACTTTTCTAGTGCCAATAAATCTTTCACCCGTAGCGGCAAGCTATGTGAGGGATTGAATTTCTGTGGCACATAAGAGAATTTGAGTTTGCGCGCAGTCTTGATCTCACCTGATTGCGGTTTCAAAATGCCCAGCATGACTTTAATTAAGGTCGATTTACCAGCACCATTGGGACCAATCAGTGTGACAATTTCTTTCTCTTGTAACGAGAAATCAATGGCTTTTAAGATATCGCGCTCATCGATTTTGACCCAGATCTTGGAAAGCTGAATCAAGGGAGAGGCACTTAAGCTTTGTTGCGGCACTGCTGACAAATTCCTGAAATTTCGATAATGCTGTGATGTGCCGTGAAGTCGTCCGAGCTGGCCAGTGCATCGAGTTGATCGAGTAAGCCCTGAGCCGACGCTTCTTTCACGGCTTTACATTCGGTGCAGATTAAAAAAGCAGCCTGATGACCTTCACGCGGATGGCAACAGGGGATATAGGCATTGATCGAGGTCAGGCGATGAATCAGCCCTTTGCTTAATAAAAAATCCAGAGTGCGATACACCGTTGGTGGGGCTGCAGGACGATCACTGGCATTTTTCATTTGTGCCAGCAGATCATAGGCGCCCATCGGGCCATGCGCATTTAGAATGAGTTCCAGCACTTCTTTACGTAAAGGTGTAAGGCGTGCGCCGCTTGCTGCACAAAGACTTTCCGCTTCAGCAAGACGTTGTGCGACATTGGGATGGTCGTGCACGCCGTGCAATGCGTTGTGGTGTTCGTGCGAACAGGAACCCATAGTTCACCTCAAGTGCGAAACTGAAAATTAATAGATTTCAAATCTTAACATGAAGCGTTCTGAGTTTCGATTAGGCATAGGTATTTTTGTATTTTTGTTATATTATAACACTTCCTGATTTTATCGTTTTTAAGTGATTTCTACTCATGTTCCGTCTCCTTGCAATCAGTCTGCTGGCATTGTTCAGTACACTCAGTTGGTCACAAAGTCTGGTGGTGTCTACGCAGCCGATCTATCTGATTGCCAAGAAAATTACCCAAGGTGTGGAACAGCCGACTTTATTGCTGGCCAACCAAAGTGGACATGATGTGAGTCTGACTCCGGCGCATCGAAAAACTATTCAGAATGCAGGTCTGGTGATCTGGCTGGGTCAGGCGCATGAAGCACCCTTGGCCAAAGTGCTGAATGAAAGTAATAAAGGCATTGCACTGTTAGACTCGGGGATATTGACCACCTTGCCGATGCGTAATCCGCGTGGCGAGGCCTTAAAAAATACGGTAGACACGCATGTCTGGCTCGATCCGAATAATGCGGTACGGATAGGTTTCTTTATTGCGGCGCTACGTTCGCAGCAACTGCCGGAGCATCGTGAACGCTACTGGAAAAATGCCCGTGACTTTGCACAAAACATGTTTGCTACGGCCCAGCTTTATAGTTCAAGCAACAAAGCCAAATCCTATTGGTCTTATCACGATGCCTATCAGTATCTGGAACGCCCACTCAATTTAAAATTCATGGGTGCGCTGACCGATGATCCGCATGTTTCGCCAACCGTGGCGCAAATCAAGTTTTTACAGGATCATCGTCCACAACGCAAAATGTGCCTGCTGGCCGAAGGTCATGCCAGTGAAAACCAGTACCGCAAACTCAATCCGGTACTGTTCCAGCATGTCGATGAAAGCATGAGCGGGGCAGGGGACTTTGTGCAGGCTTGGCAGCAATTGGCCACAGAAACCCAGAAATGTGTACTAAATGCACGCTAATGATTTAAAAAATAGACAGATTTTGATTAGTTTAACAGCAGTGACCCGATTTAAAAAAACACGACTAAGGTCGGGAAAAGATTGCATGTTCAGGGGTGTAACTCTATAATGCCTGCGATTAAAAATAATCACCTGTTAAACTTGTCAAGCATGATTGCTGTGAGTGAATAAATAATGAGCCGAACTAGTCGCTTGATTGACCGACGATTAGCGAAAGCTTTGGTCCTCCTGCAAGCCTGTATGATCCCTGTTTCAGCCTTGATCGGCTGGGTCGTGAAAGACTCAACCGCAGCCTTGAGTGCAGCATTAGGTGCACTGGTATGTTGGCTCGCGACTTGTTATTTTTCGTGGCAATCGTTTCGAGCAGCAGGAGCCCGCGCGTCTAAACAAGTTCTTTCGAACATGTATAAAGGCTTGATGGGAAAGTTTGCCATTGTGATTGTTGGTTTCATTTTAATTTTAAGCAATGTTAAACCGTTGTCAGCGGTGGCGTTGTTTTGTGGTTTTATACTTGTTCAAGCCATGTCGTGGGTCGCTCCGTTTTGGGCGTCACGTCTACAAAAATGAGTATAAGCACAACAAGAAATTGAAAAGTTTTTCAGGAGCAGGCGAGATATCAAGCAGCACGCGATATTCGTTTGTTCTATTAGTTTTTTGACATTGACCAGGTGTGATTTATGGCTGCTGAAGAACATGCCCTTACTTCGACCGAGTATATCAAGCATCACTTGACCAACATGACCTATGGCAAAATGCCGGACGGTACGTGGAAATTGGCCGAGAGCGGTGCTGAAGCTCAACAGATGGGGTTCACTGCTATTCACTTGGATTCAATGGGTTGGTCTATCGGACTGGGTCTGATTTTCTGTTTGTTGTTCTGGTTGGTTGCGAAAGCGGCTAATGCTGGTGTTCCTACCAAGTTCCAGTCTGCAATTGAAATGATTATCGAGTTTGTAGATTCAAGTGTACGTGATACCTTCCACGGGAAGTCTCGATTAATTGCACCCTTAGCATTAACCATTTTCGTGTGGATTTTCCTCATGAACTTGATGGATTTGATCCCTGTTGACTTTATTCCTTATGTAGCTCAACACGCGATTGCTTCTATGCTGGGTGTAGACCCTCATCAGGTTTACTTTAAAATTGTTCCGACTACAGATCCAAACATTACCCTCGGTATGTCTATTTCTGTATTCTTCTTAATTATTTTCTATAGTATTCGTGAGAAAGGTGTTGGCGGCTTCGTTGGTGAGTTAGCACTGAACCCATTTAACCCAAGTAATCCAGTTGCTAAAGTGCTTTTAATTCCATTCAACTTATTGTTGGAATTGACTACTTTCTTGGCGCGACCAGTTTCATTGGCTCTACGACTGTTCGGTAACATGTATGCGGGTGAGTTAATCTTCATTCTTATCGCGTTATTACCGTTCTGGATCCAGTGGGCGTTGTCTGTGCCTTGGGCGATTTTCCACATTTTGATTATTACGCTACAAGCATTCATTTTCATGATGTTGACTATCGTGTACATGAGTATGGCAAGCGAAAAGCATTAATGGTATTGCCTAACTGTCAACGGATGGTTGGGCACACAATTTTTTAACTTAATTTGGTATAAAACCTAACCTCTGAGGAATTATCATGGAACTCACTTTAGGTCTAGTTGCAATTGCATCTGCTATCTTGATCGCTTTCGGTGCTTTAGGTACTGCGATTGGTTTTGGTCTTCTAGGCGGCCGTTTCCTTGAAGCTGTAGCTCGTCAACCAGAATTGGCTCCACAACTTCAAACTCGTATGTTCTTAATCGCGGGTCTTCTTGATGCTGTGCCTATGATCGGTGTTGGTATTGGCTTGTTCTTCATCTTCGCTAATCCATTTGTAGGTTAATCAGCTTAATTCCGAAATTCACTATTTGAGGAATTTGCAATGAATATCAACCTCACATTGTTTGGCCAAGCGATTGCGTTTGCGATTTTTGTCGCATTCTGCATGAAGTTTGTATGGCCACCACTAATCAATGCGATTAGTGAACGTCAGCGTAAAATCGCTGATGGCTTAAATGCTGCTGAAAAAGCGAAGGCTGACCTTGCAGATGCGCAAGCACAAGTGAAAGCTGAGTTAGACGCGGCAAAAGCACAAGCGGCTCAATTGATCGAACAAGCGAACCGTCGTGGTGCACAATTGATCGAAGAAGCGCGTACCCAAGCTGCGGCTGAAGGTGAGCGTATTCGTCAACAGGCTAAAGAAGCTGTTGATACTGAAATCAATGCTGCTCGCGAAGAATTGCGTCAACAAGTGGCTGCTCTTGCAGTAACTGGTGCTGAGAAAATTCTTAGCCAGCAAGTTGATGCAGAAGCTCACAATGCCATGCTGACTCAGCTGGCTGCTAAACTTTAAGAGAGGCGGATTATGGCTGAACTCTTGACGTTGGCACGCCCATACGCTAAAGCAGCATTTGCTTACGCTTCTGAGCAAAGTGCAACTGACTCTTGGTCAACAGCACTTGAATTGCTCAGTGCTGCGGTGCAAGACGAAGCATTTTCAGCTTATCTAAATCGCCCTGAGCTTACACCTGCTGAGCAGGTGGCTCTTTTTGCGAAAGTTTTAGGTGAAGACCAAACTGCAGCAGTGTCTAACTTCCTGACATTGCTTGCAGAGAATAACCGTTTGGTTCTTCTTCCTGAGATTGCAGCAGAATATGAGCAGCTTAAATCACAGAATAACAATACTGTGGATGTTGTGATTGAATCAGCATTCCCATTGACTTCTGTACAGGAACAACTTCTTACTCACGCATTAGAGAAAAAATTCGAAGCGGCGGTAAATGTTTCTGTAGAAGTTAACCCAGCGCTGATTGCTGGTGTAGTTATTCGTGCAGGCGACCAAGTGATAGATGATTCTGCGCTTAACAAGCTTGAAAAAATGCGTACTCGTCTTCTTGCTTAATTGCATTTAGAAGACTGAACTTTAAAAAGATTGAGGTATAGCGCAATGCAACAACTGAATCCATCCGAGATCAGTGCGCTCATTAAACAGCGTATCGGCGATCTGGACACCAGCGCAACCGCTAAGAACGAAGGAACCATTGTTATGGTTTCCGACGGTATTGTGCGTATTCACGGCTTAGCTGACGCTATGTACGGTGAAATGATCGAATTCGACGGCGGCCTTTACGGTATGGCACTGAACCTAGAACAGGATTCAGTGGGCGTCGTTGTTTTAGGTAACTACTTAAGCCTTCAAGAAGGTCAAAAAGCGCGTTGCACAGGTCGTGTATTAGAAGTTCCGGTTGGTCCAGAACTTTTAGGCCGTGTAGTAGATGCTTTGGGTAACCCGATTGATGGTAAAGGCCCTATTGATGCAAAATTAACTGATGCTGTTGAAAAAGTAGCACCAGGCGTAATTTGGCGTCAATCAGTGGATCAACCTGTACAAACTGGTTATAAATCAGTAGATACAATGATCCCTGTAGGCCGTGGTCAACGTGAGTTGATCATTGGTGACCGTCAAACTGGTAAAACAGCAATGGCGATCGACGCGATCATCGCTCAGAAAAACTCTGGCATTAAATGTGTATACGTAGCAATCGGTCAAAAACAATCGACTATCGCTAACGTGGTACGCAAGCTAGAAGAAACTGGCGCTATGGCGTATACAACTGTTGTAGCTGCAGCTGCAGCTGATCCAGCAGCAATGCTGTATCTAGCTCCGTATTCTGGCTGTACAATGGGCGAATACTTCCGTGACCGCGGTGAAGATGCGTTAATCATTTATGATGACTTGTCTAAGCAAGCTGTTGCTTACCGTCAAATTTCATTGCTTTTACGCCGTCCACCAGGTCGTGAAGCGTATCCAGGTGACGTGTTCTATCTACACTCGCGTCTACTTGAACGTGCTTCTCGTGTATCTGCTGACTACGTTGAGAAATTCACTAACGGTGAAGTGAAAGGCCAAACTGGTTCTTTAACTGCATTGCCGATTATTGAAACTCAAGCGGGTGACGTATCTGCATTCGTACCAACCAACGTAATTTCGATTACTGATGGTCAGATCTTCCTTGAAACATCATTATTCAACGCAGGTATTCGTCCTGCTGTGAACGCGGGTATCTCTGTATCTCGTGTTGGTGGTTCAGCGCAAACTAAGATCATCAAGAAATTGTCTGGTGGTATCCGTACTGCTTTGGCGCAATACCGTGAATTGGCAGCATTTGCTCAGTTCGCTTCTGATCTTGACGAAGCAACTCGTAAGCAACTTGAACATGGTCAACGTGTAACTGAGTTAATGAAGCAAAAACAATATGCGCCATACTCAATTGCTGACCAGGCTGTTTCAATTTATGCATCTAACGAAGGCTACATGGCTGACGTAGACGTTAAGAAAATCGTAGACTTTGATGCTGCGTTGATTTCTTACTTCCGTTCAGAACATGCTGCGTTAATGCAACAAATCGATGCCTCTGGTGATTACAACAAAGACATCGAAGCTGCAATCAAAGCAGGTATTGAAAGCTTTAAAGCGACTCAAACTTACTAATTTCAACCCGTGTTGAATTTAGTGTCGGTTTGGTTCACGGAATCAACCTTCGGAAGCTCGCAAGGGCTTTCGAATACTAGGTTAAGCGTATGGCAAATTTAAAAGAAATTCGCGCCAAAGTAGCTAGTATCAAGAGCACGCAGAAGATTACTCGAGCGATGCAAATGGTAGCAGCTTCTAAGATGCGTCGTGCGCAAGAGCGCATGGCTCAAGGCCGTCCGTATGCCGAAAATATGCACCGTGTAATTGCTCATTTGGTCCAAGCGAATCCTGAATACAAACACCGTTATATGGTTGAACGCCCGGTTAAGCGCGTTGGCTATATCATTGTGTCTTCAGATCGTGGCCTTGCTGGTGGTTTGAACATTAACCTGTTCAAGAAAGTGGTTAAACACGTTCAACAGCAACAAGAGCAGTCAATTGAAGTTCAATTTGCTTTAATTGGTCAAAAAGCGGTTTCGTTTTTTAAAAACTACGGCGGTAAAGTGCTTGGTGCGACGACGCAAGTCGGCGATGCCCCAAGTCTTGAGCAGTTATCTGGTTCTGTACAGGTGATGTTGGACGCTTATGATAAAGGCGAGTTAGATCGTATTTATCTAGTGTCAAACGGCTTTGTCAATGCCATGACTCAAAATCAAAAAATCGAACAACTTGTTCCTTTGGCTGCTGCTGAAGAAGACAAGAATCTGAACCGTCAATACGGTTGGGATTACATCTACGAGCCTGAAGCTGAAGAGCTTTTAAATGGCTTGTTGGTTCGCTATATCGAGTCTGTGGTGTATCAAGGTGTGATTGAAAACATCGCATGTGAGCAGTCTGCACGTATGGTCGCTATGAAAGCAGCGACAGACAACGCAGGCGAGATCATTAAGAGCCTGCAACTTATTTATAACAAGCTGCGTCAAGCCGCGATTACTCAGGAAATTTCTGAGATCGTTGGTGGTGCCGCTGCCGTTTAACATTATTTTGAATTGAGGAGACAGCAATGAATAGCGGTCGTATCATTCAGATCATCGGCGCGGTTATCGACGTCGAGTTTGAACGCAACAGCGTTCCTAAGATCTATGACGCTCTCCAAGTAGATGGTACTGAAACTACTTTAGAAGTTCAGCAACAGCTTGGTGATGGCGTAGTTCGTACTATTGCAATGGGTTCTACTGAAGGCCTTAAGCGTGGTTTGAACGTAACTAACACTAACGCGCCGATTTCTGTACCAGTAGGTACAGCGACTCTAGGCCGTATCATGGACGTTCTTGGTCGCCCGATCGACGAAGCTGGTCCTGTTGCGACTGAAGCGCGTTTACCAATTCACCGTCAAGCGCCTTCTTATGCAGAACAAGCGGCTTCTACTGACCTTTTAGAAACTGGTATTAAAGTCATTGACTTACTTTGCCCGTTTGCGAAAGGTGGTAAAGTTGGTCTGTTCGGTGGTGCCGGTGTTGGTAAAACTGTAAACATGATGGAGTTGATCAACAACATCGCGAAAGCTCACTCAGGTTTATCTGTGTTTGCTGGTGTTGGTGAGCGTACTCGTGAAGGTAACGACTTCTATCACGAAATGAAAGATTCTAACGTTCTAGACAAAGTAGCAATGGTTTACGGTCAGATGAACGAGCCACCGGGTAACCGTTTACGCGTAGCGTTGACTGGTCTTACTATGGCTGAATATTTCCGTGACGAGAAAGACGAAAACGGTAAAGGCCGTGACGTACTATTGTTCGTAGATAACATCTATCGTTATACACTAGCGGGTACTGAAGTATCAGCACTTCTAGGTCGTATGCCATCTGCAGTAGGTTACCAGCCTACACTTGCAGAAGAGATGGGTGTTCTTCAAGAACGTATTACATCGACTAAGTCTGGTTCTATTACGTCAATCCAAGCGGTATACGTACCTGCCGATGACTTAACAGATCCATCGCCTGCTACAACGTTTGCTCACTTAGACGCAACTGTTGTATTGAGCCGTGACATCGCATCTTCTGGTATTTACCCAGCGATCGATCCACTAGACTCAACTTCACGCCAGTTAGATCCGTTAGTTGTTGGTCAAGAGCATTATGAAATTGCACGTTCTGTACAGAACGTATTGCAACGTTATAAAGAGCTTAAAGACATCATCGCGATTCTTGGTATGGACGAGCTTGCTGAAGAAGATAAACTGGTTGTTTACCGTGCGCGTAAAATCCAGCGTTTCTTCTCTCAACCGTTCCACGTAGCTGAAGTATTTACTGGTGCTCCTGGTAAATTAGTATCTCTTAAAGAAACGATTCGTGGCTTTAAAGGTCTTCTAGCTGGTGAATACGATCACATCCCAGAACAAGCGTTCTACATGGTTGGTGGTATTGACGAAGTGATTGCTAAAGCCGAGAAACTTTAATTAGCTACTCTAATTTAGGAGATTCTCATGGCGACTATGCAATGTGATGTTGTAAGTGTTCAGGAGTCTTTGTACTCAGGCACTATAACTATGCTAATTGCAAAAGGTGCTGGCGGTGAGTTGGGTATTATGCCTGGCCATGCTCCGTTGGTAACTTTGCTCCAACCTGGCGCGATCCGCGTTATTTTGGAAAACGGTACAGAAGAGTTGATCTATGTATCTGGTGGTGTTCTAGAAGTTCAACCGCATGTTGTTACGGTTCTTGCAGATACTGCAGTCCGTGCAGAAAACTTAGATGAAGCAGCTATTGTTGAAGCGCGTAAACACGCTGAAGCATTGCTTGCGAATCAAAAGAGCGATTTGGACTCTGCTGCTGCTTTGGCTGCTCTTGCAGAAACTGCTGCTCAGCTGGAAACGATCCGCAAAATCAAAAACCGCGCTCAATAAGAGACGGTTTGAGATTGAAAAAGCCACCCGAAAGGGTGGTTTTTTTTGGTTCATAGGTTCTTATCATGTTTGTTTTTATATATGTGTTCATAAAAAAAGATTAAGTCTTTTTCTCTGCCATAATTATTGCCAGAACCAAATGTAGCTACTACGTACAAAAAACCAAACTTTTCTAATTCAGATGCTGAAAAGTTACATTCATTATTCTTAAGGTGGTAATCCTTCTTGGATTTGTTCATTTCAAATGATAAGTAGGCTTTTTATAACCCTTCTAATAAAAACGATGTAAATTGAGGAATAATATGAGCATATCTTAAAAAAGTTTCACGATTTATTTCTTTCGCATCATATAAAAGAGCTAAACGAGCGAGCATTTTAGATTGATGTATTAAATAGGCTTTATCTAAAGCATTGAGTAATTCACCACCTATTTCTAAGTTATTTTGATCCTTGAAGATTTTCAGTAATGTTCCTGATGCTAACTTTTCACCTTCTTTTATAAATTCCAGGATATTTTTCAGTTTTGCTTTTCGTTATAGTTCCTAAAAACTTGATAAATAGCTAAACCTGATGATGCTATTGGAAAAGCTTTTAAAATTTCTTGAAAAATAGTATCAGTCGTTTCTAAAACTGTATTATCAAAATAGTTTTCTGCTGTTTGAATGATATTAGATTTTATTTGACTCATGATAAATTTTCTTTTTTCAAATATATAGATAATGTACTACACACCTGAAAATTTGAAATTTATATTTTTTAACATCACCTTAAAACAGCTGATTTAGATTATTTGTTTTAGCTTAGAATTTTTGCAAGTATTGATCTTGAGAGTGTTAGTTTTACATTTCCGATTCTTAAATAAATTTCATTTTGTACCACTCGATATAACTTTTACCTGCTCTCAGTAATGTTTTGAACCAATCTGTAAGCAGACACACGCGATAAAAAAATCAGTGATAAGTTAAATAATTCGAATAGATACACGCTTGTTATAACTTGATGCAATTGGGTTTTGAACAGGCAAAACTTATAATTGAAAAAGGGAAAATCATGGCTTATCAATCTATTAATCCATTTACCAATCAAAAATTGAAAGACTACCCATCCCATAACGATCAAGATATTCAAAATGCCCTCGATACTGCAGAACAAATCCTAAAGTCAGACTGGTCACAACAGGTCGATACCCGTATTGAAGTACTGCGAAAATTAGCCAGCAGTATGCGAGAGCAAAAGTCTGAACTGGCTAAGCTCATGACGCTGGATATGGGGAAACTGATCAAGCAGGGTGAAGGTGAAATCGAAACCTGTGCCAAAATCGCAGAATACTATGCTGATCATGCCAAAGAATTTTTAGCACCCGTGTCCTATGAAACGGAACTGGGAGAAGCCTGGGTTGAGCATCATCCACTGGGTATTATCATGGCGGTAGAACCGTGGAATTTCCCGTTTTATCAACTGATGCGGGTCTTTGCGCCGAACTGTGCGATTGGTAATCCGGTTCTGGCAAAACATGCCGGCATTGTGCCGCAATGTGCCGAAGCCTTTGAGCAACTGGTCTTGGATGCAGGCGCACCCAAAGGTGTCTGGACCAATCTGTTTATCAGCAGTGATCAGGTCGCGGAAGTAATTGCAGACAAGCGTGTGCGTGGTGTGGCACTCACAGGTTCAGAAGGTGCGGGCAGTGCAGTCGCTGAACAGGCGGGCAAACATCTTAAAAAATCCACACTGGAACTGGGCGGTAATGATGTATTTATCGTAGTCGATGATGCAGATCTGGAACGCGCGATCAAGTTAGGCTGTCAGGCGCGTGTCAATAATGCCGGGCAGGTATGTACAGCAGCGAAGCGATTTATCTTGCATGAAAAAATTGCCGAACAATTCAAGGCCGGCATGCTGAAAGCTTTTGAACAGTTAAAACTGGGTGATCCGCTCGATCCTGAAACCACTTTAGGACCGCTGTCTTCAAAAGACGCACTGGAAAAACTCAGCAAGCAGGTCGAAAAGGCCGTAGCACAAGGTGCGAAAGTGGTCACTGGGGGCAAGCCGTATGAGCATGCAGGCAATTTCTATCAGCCGACGATTTTGGAAAACATCAGCCGAGATAATCCGGCCTGGTATGAAGAATTTTTTGGTCCGGTTGCCCAGATTTATGTGGCGAAGAATGATGATGAGATTGTCTCGATTGCCAATGATTCCAATTATGGTCTGGGTGGTGTGATTCATTCACAAGATATCGAGCGGGCGAAAAAGCTGGCTTCACGTGTCGAAACGGGCATGATCTGGATTAACTGGTATACCGATACCACGCCTGAGTTACCATTTGGTGGAATCAAAAATTCCGGTTATGGACATGAACTGTCGATTGATGGTTTCAGAGAATTTGTGCAGAAGAAACTGGTCGTCGTCAAAAGCCCGAAAAAATAATACGATCTGATGTCAAAGAAGCCACTATTCGGTGGCTTCTTTGACTGGTTGGTCGGGATATTCTTCACGTTTGCCGCCTTCATAACTGGCAAAACGTGGATGTTCTGGTGGAAATGATGGTTCAGCATTTGGCCAAGGCCAGCCACCAAACTGGGTTTCGCGATAACGGCGAAAAGCAGCATCCAGTTCCTGCGGAGTATTTAATACAAAGGGTCCGTGCATTGCCACAGGTGCACCAATTGGTTCACCTTCCAGCCATAAAATATGCGATTCTAGTAGGCCGCCTTTGAGGTGGATATCCTGATCTGGTTTCAGTTCTACCAGATGCTTGACCTGTATTTTTTGTCCTTCCAGCTCCAGACTTTTGCCTTGATAGAAATAACAAAACCGCGTTGCACTCGCAGTGCTTGCCGGAATAATCAGCTCTGCCTCAGGCGCAAGCGTGATCATATAAATATTAACCCTGTTTTCAACGGGTGCTGCCCAGGAATGTGCTGGACGGTCCAGTGCTTCAGTTGTTTTAAACTGCCCTGAAATGACCCGAATATCTGCTTTACGTCCGGCCGCATCGGCTGAAAATACATGTGGAATCTGTTCACGCCACAACATTTTATAATCGGCAGGCTGTTTTTTCTGTTCCGGTGAGGAATTGAGCCAGATTTGAAACAGCTCCAGCGGATTGTCCTGATCTTGATGAACCAATGGGAACATCTCGCAGTGCTGTACTCCATTGCACATCACCCGCGGCATAACGGCCCGAATTTCCAAGCGAGTCAAAATGATCGACATAACCGCGTTCGACAATGGTGATGGTTTCAAAACCGGTATGTGGATGTTCGGGAAAGCCGGGAATACTTTCGCCATAATACATGTCATATTCATGCTGATGCGGCGGTGTCACAGGCCCTAATTCGGAATTGCCCTGCGGATAATGATCCTGATGATGTGCGGTAAAAATAAAAGGATCTTTCAGGTCAAGTCGGGATTCGACCGGAACAATAGCATAGAGTACTGAATTCGACATGGTTGAACTCCTGATCACTTTTTTAAATATAAGTTTTTAATTTAAATTGATTTTTATAATAAATAACAGTGTAAAGCGAGAAAGGCGATTGAGGAAGAAACTTTCCGATCAATCGCCCTGAATGAGAGTTTAGGTATTTTCCTGCTCAGTCTGGCTGTTTGATTTTTGTTCCGGATTCTGGATCAGCAGACCCGCCAGTTTGACCATTTCAGCTTGTACATTGACCATTTGCGATTCAATTTTTTTCAGGTCGATCTGGCTGAAATCCACCTGACCATTTAAGAGGGGAGAAGCCAGAACTTGCTGATTAGCGGTCATAATGTTGTCACGAATCTGGTCAATTTCCTGACTTTTCAAGTTCAGGTTGCCCAACACCTGATTAAAACTGTTGAGTTGCTGTTGAAGCTGGGTCGCAGTGGACTGCAGTTGCTGGGTATCCTTGGCTTCGACCGCCGTTTGCAGTTCGGTCTGGGTGTGTTTTAACTGTTCCACATAACTGCCGGCCTTGAGCTGCAAGTCGGCGACATCACGAACCATATAAAACATATTGCCCGATTTAAGCTCGGTTTGCGCTGTTGAGCTCTGTTGCTGAGAGGCTGGTTCCAGATCTGAGGTCGTGGTATCTGCCTGTTCAGCCGGTGCTTCGACGGCCTGTTCACAGCCCATCAGTAAAATTCCCGAGCTAAATAATGCGAAAGGAAGGACAGCATTGGCAAGAATCTTGGACATGGAATCAGGGTCTCGATACAGGTGATGGAATTTTATTAGTATCTAATATAAGGACAAACTATGGAGATAAAAAAGATTGTTGCAAACTCATAACAATTCTTCTGGGTTCCGAATGTTTCCTTATTTAAAAATAGGAAATAGGTTATTAAAAGCTAGTAAAGAAGTACTTTGTTCTCACCGAATTGGCTTTTTTGGCCTGCAATCATTTTGAAAATATTTTAGGTGAATTTCAATGCAATTAAACAACCGTTTTTAAATAAAAAAATAAGTATCTATCAAGAAAATAGATACTTATTTCAAGCTTGAGGCTTATGAGAATAATCGAGAATTATTTTGCAAGTTCTGCATTCACTGCATCAACAATCCGTGGATCATCCGCAGTGAGGTCTGGTGCAAAACGTGCCACTACTTCGCCATTTTTATTGATCAGGAATTTTTCAAAGTTCCAGAGTACTTCTGGTGGCTGGTTTGGCGTTAGGCCATAATCGACCAGATCTTTCCACCAAGGGCCTTCACCGATGCGTTCCGGGATCGCTTGCGTAAGGGTGGCATATAAAGGATGCTTGTCTTTGCCCGCAACAGAGATTTTAGCAAATAGAGGGAAGTCGACTTTATAATTCACTGAACAGAATTCCTGAATCTCGGCTTCGCTACCCGGTTCCTGTTCCAAAAAGTTATTGGCAGGGAAGCCTAGAATTTCCAGACCTTCCGCTTTTTTTTCCTGATACAGTTTTTGTAAGCCTTCATATTGCGGCGTCAGGCCACATTTAGATGCGACGTTAACCACCAGCAAAACCTTACCTTGGTACTGGTTTAAAGTGGTTTCTGTTCCTTCAATGGTTTTGACTGGAATGTCATATACAGAGCGAGTCATTAGATTTCCTGTTTATTGCGACTGAACGGTATTTGTTTTAACGGGTATTCGCTTTCAGTACAAGTAAAAACAGGTGAGCTCAGTTACTTAAAGCTGCAAATTGCCTCAATATTATGTGAAAAATCTATTATGCTAGGATGCGCGAATACGCATAGCTTAATAACAAGACCAGCGACTCATGGATGAAAGTATGACACAGCAACAAAAGGCAGTCTGGTGGGCCATGGCCTTACCACTGGCCGCAGTTTTGATTTGGTCTCTGAATATGACTGTCACCCGCTATGTGGCAGATTATATTTCTCCCATCAGTATCAGTTTCTACCGCTGGGCCTTGGCCTTACTGATTTTAACTCCATTCATGTTGCCCAAAGTCAAAGCAGCGTGGCCGGAGATCCGTCCATATCTCGGGCATTTTGCTGTTTTGAGTGCGCTGGGAATGGTGCTTTATCAGGGGTTGGCTTATAGTTCGGCACACTATACCACTGCAACCAATATGGGCCTGATCAATGCCTTTATTCCTATTTTTACCATTATCGTGGGTATTTTTGTTTTAAGGATTCGCCCAACACAGGCTGCAGTGCTGGGGAGTCTTCTGTCTTTTATTGGCTTGATGTATGTCATGGCACAAGGGCAGGGCCTGCAGTTTTTAACTGTTGGTGAAAGTTATATTGGCGATCTGTTGATGTTGATCGCAGTATTTTTCTATGCCTGTTATGGCGTGTTTCTGAAAAAATGGCAGATTCAGATTCCACTCTTAGTGAGCCTGTATATTCAGATTTTTATGGCCTTTCTATATCATATTCCTTTGGTATTGATTTTAGGTCTGGACAGCATCAATCACGCTAATGCAGCCAGCATTATCTATGCCGGAATTTTCCCATCCATTGCCGCGCCGTTATTCTGGATGATGGCTGTGCAGCAACTTGGTCCCAATCGCAGCAGTATTTTTATGAATCTGATGCCGGTTTTTACTGCAGTAGTCGCATATTTGTGGCTGGGTGAAGCGTGGACCATGTATCACAGTATCGGCGGTGGCATCATTTTACTTGGAATCCTCTGGGCTCAATATCCCGGAAGATCCGCTTAATCAGGAATTAAAAGAGCTAATTAAGAATTTTGTCTGATTAAATATTGAGCGGTTGATCAAAACTTTTTTAATTGAAATCCCCTTTTAAATGCTAATTTTCAAATGTTAAAACAAATAGAAAAATATCGTTTTATTTTAAAAAGAGAATAGAAAGAGCAAGATATTTTGAATATTGGTCAAAAATTGTTTGCTATTAATAGAAAATATGTATTGTTTGATTGTTTTATTGTACTTGTCGTTGTATTCAGTTTCTTTCATAATGCGCCCATCGAGAATGATCAAGCAAGAAAATCCTTGTTTTATCAGACTCCCAGAGATTTTATGAACCCTCTGGATGTGATTTATGCACATCCTTTTTTATGCTCAGCCATCCCTATATGGCTGAGCTTTTTTTTGTCTTAAAACTTTAGTCGGGCTTGAGTGTCCCGACTAAATCAGACAGGACTCAGTCACGAATAATTGCGCCAGTCACTGCATCAATGATCCGGCTTGGTTGCTGACTTAAACCGAGGTCACCATTCAGATAATTTAGATTCTGGTCAAAATAGCGGATCGCATCCTGCAGTGAGCGGGCAGGTTCCATACCGGCAGGGTTGGCACTGGTAGAAACGATAAAACCGCCAAAGGCCTGACACAATGCGACACAGAGCGGGTGAGTGGTCACGCGGACGGCTACTTTAGGATGATGACCTTTAATCCAGTCAGGAATGTCTTTATTTGCAGGAAGTAACCAGGTGGTCGCGCGATCAGCAGGTCTGTCATGGTTCCAGGATTCAATCACTTTTTCACGCATTTCTTCGCTTAAATCCTGCAACAGATGTTCTACCTGTGAAAGATGAGCTGCCAGCAGAATCACGCCTTTTTCAATCGGGCGCTGTTTTAATTCTAAAATCTGATGAAATGCCTGTTCATTATAGGGGTCGCAACCCAAGCCCCAAACAGCCTCTGTAGGATATGCCAAGACTTGTCCATCTTTAAGCCATGCTGCTGCTTCGGCAACAGAGGTAGTGATCATGTGGATACCTTATATCAAACAACAAAGCGCTATTGTGAACCTTATTTGAGAATCCGACAACGTAGATAGAGGCCGGCTTGCTGGGTACAAAAACCGAGTAACTCCAGTTCCATGAGTTGGCTGGTCAAAGCAGATACCTCTTGCTGAACCTGCGTTCCCAGTTGATCCAAACTCTGTCCCACCCAGTCCAGCTGATTATACAGACTGAGCAGATGCGGTGGAATTTGCTGTGATGTTGCTTCAGTAACTTTCGTTTTGGTGGTGTTTTCCAAAGCTTGCCATTGCGTGGCCAGCGCCAGTTCTTCGATGACCTGCTGTGGATGGTCAATCAGAATCGCACCTTCACGAATCAGTTGGTGACAGCCCTGGTGATGTTCACTGTAAATATGTCCCGGAATGGCAAAAACGGTTTTGCCTTGCTCGGCTGCCAGTTTAGCCGTAATGAGGGAGCCGCTTTTTAAAGCAGCCTCTGCCACAATGACACCTAGGCTTAAACCACTGACGATTCGGTTACGCCGTGGAAAATGGTGTTGCAAAGGCAATGTATCTGGCAGAAACTCACTGATGACGGCACCGCCATGCTCAATGATTTGCTGACGTAGTGACTGATGTTGTGCTGGATAGGTTTGATCCAGTCCAGTCGCCATCACTGCTATCGTCCCTTGATGTTGTAAGGCAGCCCGATGTGCTGCTTCATCAATACCGTGTGCCAGACCGCTATTGATATAAAAACCCTGTTCACTCAAATAAAAAGCAAAATCGTAAGCCACTTGCCGGCCGTGTGGACTCGGCTTGCGGCTGCCCACAATGGCAATCTGTGCCTGAAGCAAGGTGTCAGGCCTGCCTTGACCAAAAATGATTGGGGGTTTATCTGCATAAGGATGTAATTGTTGCGGATAATGCGGGTCACTGTGCAGCAAAATAAAATCGCTATCCTGCTGGATCTGCTGCAGACAACACTGAAATTTCTGTTGCGCTTCTGGTAGATGGAACTCTTTTAAGCGCTGTACATGATTGGCATGAATACCCAGTGCTTGCCAGACAGGGACCTGATCCGGCTGAAGGGCATGGGCCAGTTCAGCATAATGTTGACTGATTTTATAGAAACTCGAAAGGGAATGCTGAACCAGATACCATAACGTAATTGTTTCCAGTTGCGCGCGTGATAACGGATTCAGCATATTGAGACCTATAGGGTTGTCTTCTTATTATTAAGTTTTTTACTTAGATAAATATTTATTCATCTAAAAGGGGCGCTTGAATCCCTGCACCCATCTTGATGGGTAATTCACTTTCCAGCACATAGGCATAGCTTAATTGATCGAAGGTTTTAAATACCATCACTTGTCCAATGTGCTCACCCGGCAATTGCACACGTTCTTTAGTTTTAGGATCAGTCACGACTTCACCTTTTTGATTCACACTAAAGACATGACCCGTCTGAACCCCATGTGCCGTACCACGGTCAATGGTGACCACACTATGACGTGCTGCTGTACCAATCGACCCCAATACACGCACAATCTGGCCACCGGCAGCAATATTTTCTGCATTGGTCGGATAGAACAGGGTCGGTAACATTGGATCGTATTCAGGTAAGACGCGGTCACCGCGACGGACTTCAGCATTGTAACTATCTGTCAGTTCAAGTGTGGTCACATCACCTTCGCCACGAACTGCAATACCAGAGGCCACCTGTTGCAGCTCAAGTGCAGCGGTATATTTCTTGCCATTCGCATCCGTAAAGACATACGGTTCCGCTTCACGATACACCGCATAGCGCTGACCCACTACCAGACCGTGACCACGTGCATAGACTTTCTGGCCTTTGCCAGCCAGTACGCGCTGATCTGCAGTTCCAAGAATGTAGGGTGTGCCCTGAACTGAATCTGGTGCCAGAAGGGTATAGCGTTCCAGCCACTGCTTGATATGCTCAAGCGGAATTACTGGAATGGTGTTATTTAAAGATTCAACGCGAATCTGAGGTTGCAGAGAAGTACTGCCAAGATAGCGGCTGATAATACCTTCACAGCCATCACCTTCGTCTTTACCAATAATTGGACGGCCCTGGTAATCACACATCAACAGGCGGTCACCCGGGAAAATCCAGTGTGGATTTTTCACGTGCTTATTACTCGCCCAGATTTCCGGCCAACGTACCGGATTTTTCAGGAAGCGTTTCGAGATATCCCAAAGTGTATCGCCTTTTTTCACCACATAAACATTCGGTGCATTGGCTTTTAATGCCGGTGGATTGACGTTGCGTGCAGGTGCTGCCTCGGCAGAATGAATGGTCCCCATACTGACGCCAACACAGACGGCAAGTGCCAGCATCTGATTTTTAAACCCCAAGGCACTAAAAAATGGCATGCCCTTCAAAACCTTTTTCATTATCATAATTCCTAAAATTATGTGCGTAGTTGCGTTATAATAACGATCTTACACACATTTTTTTGATGAAGCATTCCCTTCATTTGGTTTTTTGATCAATGGCATAATTGAGGACGCAGTATGGCCTTATTACCTATTTTAAGTTTCCCGGATCCCCGTCTTCGTACCATTGCACAACCTGTCGAAGAAGTGACTGATGAAATTCGTCAGCTCGCTGCGGATATGTTTGAAACCATGTATGAAGCACCAGGTATCGGACTTGCCGCGACTCAGGTGGATCGTCATATTCAGCTGATTGTTATGGATCTGTCTGAAAATAAAGATCAACCGATGGTGTTTATTAACCCCAAAATCACACCATTGACTGAAGAAACGCAGCCTTACGAAGAAGGCTGTCTATCAGTTCCTCAAATATACGATAAAGTTGATCGTCCGTCACGCGTAAAAATTGAGGCAATTAATCTGGAAGGTCAAGCATTTGAGCTCGATGCTGACGGACTTCTCGCTGTGTGTATCCAACATGAAATGGATCACTTAAATGGCAAATTATTTGTCGATTATTTATCGCCATTAAAACGTCAACGTGCACGTGAAAAAGTGGAAAAACTGGTTCGCCAGCGTAATAAAGACAAGGTGGCAGTGAAACGCTAGGATCATTTTAAAGTTTATTTAAATGGTCTAGCAAAGCCCAATTCTGATTGGGCTTTGTTATAATCAACATAAGCATGTTTTAGGAATAGCCTGTGTTTTTACGCGCGGGGCTGCTATTTGCATTTGCAGCTGTGTTTCTACAGATTGCTGTATTTTTACAGCCTTTATTACCGAAGCAATATCAGGTTGCTCCGGTCTGTGAAACCATCACGCGTGCGCTTTTTATTGCCACAGATGCTCATGCGCAGCATAGCGCTGGCGAGCATAGTCACCTTATCCAATCTGATCATCTTCAACATGATCATCATGATGCCAATCATCAGTGTCAGTACTGTAAGGTTCATGCCAATTTAGTCTTACCGCCTGATCTGGACATCAAACAGGTAGTTGACCGGATTCATGTGCGTTTAATTGCTTATCAAAAAACCTTTAAGCATGTCTGGTTTGTCCTTCAGCAACTCTTCTTAATTCCTCAGGGGCGAGCGCCACCACTGCCTGCATAAATCTGCATTTTTCAGCTTGGGTTGTTATTGACTCAAGCCATGCCTAATTTATGTATTTAGTGAGATAGAGAAATGGCTCAGCCTAAATTTTCTTTACAGCCACTTGCGGCTGCGATTTGTGTTGCTTGTTATTCTTCGATAGTGATGGCCAATGACGCCCTGCCGGTTCAGACATTTGCCCCGATTGTGGTGACGTCAGCATCAGGTAATGATGCCAATGGGCTGATTGTCCGCGCTGATCCAAAACAGCCGATTCAACCGATTCCTGCCAGTGATGGTGCGGATTATTTGCAAAGTATTGTCGGCTTTAGTTCGATCAATAGCGGTGCCGGCACCAATGGTGATGTGACGTTCCGCGGCATGTTTGGTTCACGAATTAAGATCCTAACTGATGGCACCGAAAACCTGGGCGCCTGTCCAAGTCGTATGGATTCGCCGACCTCTTATATTTCTCCGGAAAGCTATGACCGTATTTCGGTGATTAAAGGACCGCAAACGGTTCAGTATGCCAATACTGGCTCTGCGGCCACAGTGATTTTCGAACGTACACCGGAACAGTTTGATCAAGATCAAAACTATCACGGTCAGGCCAGTGTCTTGATGGGATCTTTCGGGCGCCTTGATCATAATGTCGAAGTCGCAGCAGGCGATGAACAGAAATATATCCGTCTGAATACCAATCGTTCGGTATCGAATAGTTATCAAGATGGGGATGGAAATACAGTTCCTTCAGACTGGGAACGCTGGAATACTGATTTGGCGATTGGCTGGACACCAGATGAAGATACTTGGGTCGAGCTAAGTGGCGGTAAGGCAGATGGTGAAGCAGTTTATGCTGGCCGTACGATGGATGGCTCTCAATTTGCACGTGAAAGTTTAGGTTTGCGTGTACAAAAACAAAACCTAACAGAGATACTTAAGAAAGTAGAAGCGCAGGTCAACTACAATTTTAATGACCATGTCATGGATAATTTTAGCTTACGTCAAGTTGATGAACCTAATAAAGCCATGACCGTTACACGTCGAACTTTAAATTCACGACTATCAATGACTCATGAGTGGGATAAGCTACAGTTAGTCAGTGGTGTAGATTCTCAATTAAATAAACATGCGGGCGGTATGTACCATTCGACTAAACCCATGATGAACTCTCATGTAACAACAGATATGGAGTTTCAATCCATTGGTGGTTTTGGTGAATTGAGCTATGATCTAGGAGATGATAATAAAGTCGTTTCAGGCTTGCGTATTGATCAAGTCAATATTGATTCAGTTAAGCGTGGTATTGATCGTAAAGAGACTTTACCGAGTGCCTTTATTCGTTTTGAAAATCATCATCCCGATCATGACGATGGCAAGACCTATATTGGTCTGGGTTATGTCGAGCGTATGCCGGATTACTGGGAATTGTTTAGTCCTAAAACGGGAAATGATAACGTTAATACTTTTGCCAATATTGATATTGAAAAGACATTACAGTTTGATTTTGGTTATCAACATGAGCATGGTCATTTCAACTCATGGGCATCCGCATACGCAGGTTTGATTAATGATTATGTGTTAACAACCTATAAACCTACTGGCATGATGGGAATGCTTGAAGCACATACCCGTAATGTCGATGCCACTATCGCTGGTGCAGAAGCTGGAATTGGTTACCAGTTTACTGACCGCCTGCAGGCCGATATCAGCGCCATGTATGCCTGGGGTGAAAACACCACAGATAATACGCCGTTACCACAAATCTCTCCTTTAGAAGCCCGTGTTAACTTGCGCTATGTTCAAGACAAATATAATTTTGGATTGCTATGGCGTGTAGTAGATGGTCAAAACCGGATCAGTCTTAACGAAGGTAATATTGTGGGTTATGACAATAAGCAGAGCGCAGGCTTTGGCACTTTGTCTTTAAACGGTAGCTACCATGTCATGGATAGCGTGGATATATCAGTCGGAGTCGATAATGTCCTAGACCGGACTTATACCGAGCACTTAAATAAAATGGGTGCTTCCGGGACAGGTTTACCAACAACCGAGCAGTTTAATAATATGGGACGTAATTACTGGGCACGTGTCAGTATGAAATTCTAATTGTTACTCAGTACTCCAAAAGCCATTGCTCAATAGCGATGGCTTTTTAATTTTTAGCGTTGCAATCAATTTTTCCATATTTAAATAGGGCCTATGTATCTTGGAAGAAGACCGGATAAAACAAGTTTTGTGTATATAAACGCCAGGTTGATGAAAAATCAAACAAGAATAGAATGTGAATTGAACGATATAAGTCATGTGATAAAGATTATTATAATTTAAATTCAAATAAAACAATATCTTATGGTATTTACAGGTTGGTTTCGTTGGATGTGCTCAATAAAATTTAAAAATAATGAAAATAAATTAACTATATATAACAGTGTCTTATGTTTTCATTGGTTTGAAAAATAAACACACGATAAAAAATCTTTGCAAGAAGTGTTGCACGGGCTCTGAAATGCTGTAGAATGCACATCCATCGGCGGTGATGAAGATTAAAACTTCTGATAAAACAGTAACTTAGTTGAATTTGATTGAGTTGAGTTTTAGAAAGAAAGTTCAGAAATAATCTAAATTACTGGTTGACTTTCTAGAGATAGAGAGTAATATAGCCGACCTAGCTTGCTGGTGACGAACCAACAAGAAGATCATTAAGAGATTATGAAGAACAACTTGTGTGGATTTTTACTGGTTGATTGATCGAAATTATTTTCATTGATTGATGGTAGAA
>NZ_JAMXXK010000021.1 GCF_024129735.1 Acinetobacter lwoffii
CAGAAGCTGGACTTCGATAAACTCAACAACTCCGCCATTCTGCTTCGTTCGTTTCCGTCTATCTCGTCGGTATGTGCTCATTATAGGGCAATTTCTTACACGTGCAAGCGCTTTTAACGCACAGGAATCACGAGTGTTTTATTTTTATGCACCAAATTGGTTCAATTCCATACAATTCATTACATAAGTACATATTTTTAAAACAGAAATATAAATTAAATATTTCTGCTTTATTCTATGCCTAGTTTTTCACGACTGGTGCTTTAATCGTCACACTGGTGATTTTTACAGGGTTCACCGGCACATTTTGATGCATTCCATAGTTTCGGGTCGGTACTTTAGCAATCTGATCGACGATATCCATACCTTTAGTGACCTTACCAAATACCGCATAGCCGGCATTTCTAGCAGAACGATCCAGGAAATCATTATCGACCAGGTTCACAAAGAATTGTGCTCGGGCAGAATCCGGCTGATTGGTACGCGCCATGGCTAAAGTACCGCGTTTATTTTGCAGACCATTCGATGATTCATTTTTAATGGGTGCTTGAGTATTGGCTTTTTCTTGCATGTTCACATCAAAGCCACCACCCTGCACCATAAAGCCTGGAATGACGCGGTGAAAAATCGTGTCCTTATAGAAGTTGCTCTTTACATAGCTTTCGAAGTTCTTTGCCGAGATTGGAGCTTTGTCATTGAAGAGTTCAATTTCAATATTTCCAGATGAAGTCTTCATCTCAATAATCGTATTTGCAGCGAAGCTTGGTAGACTGACCGCAGCAAGTGCGATGACACATAATGATTTCTTTAACATTTATTAACTCATCTACTTAGAAGTAATGGTTGTGAATGACTATATATTAATCTTTTATAACTCATAATGCAGTGACCTGCCGACTAAAGACAAGAGAATAAGAATGAAGCATGCATTATTACAGGAGCAAAATATCCACCAGTTTCCACCTTGGCATTTGCAGGGTGAGGGTTTTATTCTGAATTATTGGCTGACCCCAAGCTTTATTGAGCAAGCGAAACAGTTCCGTATTGCGCCTTCTCCGCTGGGTCGTATGGTCCAAGTCTTATTGGTGCGTTATCACACTTCGCCGATTGGCCCTTATGAAGAGTTACTGATTCTGGATCATCCTTTAATTAGTAAACGGCGCCTCAGCTCGATTCCTAAAATTTATGTGTCTACCCATGAGTCTGTGGTACACGGTCAGCATTTATGGGGCATTCCCAAAGAACATGCGCAATTTGAATGGCAGGAAAAGGATCAGGAAGTACTGTGTCAGATTCAACACCAGAACCAGCATATGACGATTCGGCTGAAGAAAACCAAATCTGCACGCCAGTTCTATATTAATAGTCATCATATTCCAGCGTCTATGTTGAAAATCCAGCAAGCCTGGAAAGGCCAGCGTTTTCAGTTTAGTCCACAGTTTCGCGGTCACCTCTCCAAACTCTCGCAAGTAGAATGGCAAGATGCCGAGAATATATTTCCAGACTTTTCCAAAGCCAAATTGCTGCAAAGCTTTTATGTCCCCAAATTCAATCTGATCTTTCCTGAAGCGCAGATCAGCAGCAAAGTATAAGAACTGATAAAAACCTATCTATAAAAAAAGGTGTTTCATGAGAAACACCTTTTTGCATTTATGCTTTCGATTTAACTATTTTTGTCCCAGAATTTGCGGAAGTTCTTGCTGATCTCAATCACATATTTTTTGGCACGGCGGGAGATCGGGGTCAGGTTGATAAAACCATGGGCCTGATCGGTATATTCATCATAATGAACAGCTACACCATTCTGACGCAACTTGTGTGCATAGATTGAACCCTCATCATGCAGGACATCATGACGTGCTGTAATCACATAACTTGGCGGCAAGTTTTGCAATTCACCATAGGTCGGTGAAATCAGCGGATCATCCAGTTCAATCTGATGGGTTTGGGCATACATTAAGGTCACCAGATCAATATCCTGCTCTGAAAGTACCAGTCCATCTTTATAGGCATAGAAAGAAGGATGGCGGCTTTTAAAGTCGACCGCCGGATAAAGCAAAAGCTGCGCTCGTGCAGCATAAGATTTGCCTGCACTGCGCTGTGCCACGACAGTAGCCAGATTTCCACCCGCACTGTCCCCTGCCACGGCAATCCGGTTTTTATAGACTTTTAGCTGCTTGCTATGCTGATGTGCCCACGCCAAGGCATCTTCACAGACTTGTACCATCTGCAAGGGGCTAAATTCTGGCGTCAGCGGATAAGCTACGCTTAGCACCTGTACTTTGGCATGTACTGCCAGCAAGCGACAGAATTCATCATGGCTGTCCAGACCGCCCACCATAAATGCACCGCCATGATAAAAAATCACCATCGGCAACTTCTTTTGTGGAGCTGGATGATAATGCCGGGCAAAGATGCTGCCACTCTGTAGAGGAAGGCGGAGCTCTTCAACAAATTTGACCGCGGTCGGTCTAGCCCGGATGGCTTTCATACGTGCATCAAACAATGTGCGCGAATGAGCCAGATCCTCACTAATAAAACTGCTATGCCCCTGTTTTATCTGGATGGCCATCAGGCATTTAACCAATGGATCTAAATCAGGATAAACATGAGGATAATCCAGAGCCTTGACCAATGCTTCCTGTGCAATGCCAGGTAAGCGGTCCAGCATACGCGCTGCCGTCCCTTGTCCCTTTTCCATCACACTTTTCAGAACCGGAGGATTCACAGTCATTATTTTTAGTCCTTATTCTCTTAATTCTTCATAGTTTCTACACGATTAGTGTTTCAGTGACCATATTCTTATATAAGTCTTAATATCAATGTACATATAGCTTCTACTCGATACGTTACCCTCATTTATAAAAGATATCATTGACCGTTTAAAGGTTATTTTTGACGTACTTTTGCGAGCTTAAGTATATTTTTTATTACAAATCGGGAGGATGCCTATGGCTAGAAAAATTATAGCTCTGTCTTTGGCGACTGCATTTTTAGCTGTAGGCTGCGTCGCATTTCCTGAAGATGGTGGCTATTATGACGGCCGCTATGATCAGCGTTATGACCGTCGCTATGAACTGGACCGGCATTATGAACAAGATCGTCGCTATGAGCGGCAACGCTGGGAATATGAACAGCAACACAAACGTATTGAACTCGATCGACGTAAACAGGAATTACAACGTCGCAATTGGGAGCAGGATCGTAAAAGAAAGTTAGAGCTTGATCGACGTAAAAGCCAACTGGAACGGCAGCGCCATGAACAGCAACGTAAAAATATCATGACGCAACGGCAAAAACAGGCAGAAGCAGAACGCAAGCGTCGTCAGGATCTGGAGCGTAAACGTGCAACAGATCAGCGCAGTAAAAAAGTCCAGCAAAATCGTTCTAATCAACGCTGGAATGACAACCGACGCCATCAGGAACAACGTTCACGGGATCGTCGTGACTAAGACTTGAATCACCCTCTCTATTAAAAGCCCAGACTGGGCTTTTTTAATGAAAAAGGTAGCTGCCAGATAGACAAAGACCCTAAAGAAAATTTCTTTAGGGCCTTTGCAGAGGGTTATGTTAAACGAACTTCCACTTCGCTTATGCTTCTCAGCAATTCAACCAGAACATCCTGTTCTCTACACAAATTATCCTATCGAATCAACTTGCTCTCATGAAGCGGACATTCACTATCCAAGCTGTAAGTTTTATCTTACAAACCGCTAAAATAGAGACGACTGATTCCAACAAATTCAAAAAAGGTAAATTCTGGACAAAAAAAGGCTTATCTAGAGAACAGGATAAGCCACGAAAACACATTTCAAAATAAGAAGAAACTACAGCGATAGAATCTGGAATAAATATTAATCAAAAGTTCATCTATTGTGAAAGACTTTATTGCTTAGATATTAATCGTTTTTATGTCTAATAAATAAACAGGCAAAAAAAAGCTGAGTTTTGGGGATACTCGGCTTGAAAAAAGCAATTCTAAAATAGGGCAACAGCAACCCGGTTCGGCTCTCTCCTCTGAACAAGGTCGCTGTTAATAGAAGTATGATGCAATTTTTTTACCAATACTTAAAACGGATTAAAATTATTAATTTGATTCAAAAATACGATTATTCATTTTTTATGTTTATATTCAAATACTTAATTCTTAGATTTAGTCGCGAATTGAATCTATTCAGTTCAAAATTCGGATTCATCGCTGCTGATGTCCGTGTATTTTATTCTCATCCTATCCTGCTGTTGTGTTCTGAATAGCTTGTTCTGCTATCCGCTGGATTCAGTATTTTGTATAAATCTTAAATTTAATCTGGGTCGACGCTTGAATTTTTACACCCTGCCCCGATTTCTTTAGGTAATCAAGAACTTCACAACCATGGCAGTTCAGCATAAACGCAGTGAACACTGAGGCCTAAGGACTGTACATGTTTAAGAACCCATTTAAACGGAGTAAATCAATGGCGACTGAGCAAAACGAGCAAGCTCAACAACTTGAGCAAGAGCAAGCGGAACAAGATACAGCGCAAACTCAAGCTGAAACCGAGCAGGCTGAAGTTTCCGTTGAGTCTTTACAAGAGCAGATTGCGCAGCTTGAAGGTGATTTAAAGTTAGAAAAAGCCCGTACCGCCAATGCAGTCTATGAAGCACAAAAAAGTGTTGAACGTATTCAGCGTGAATCTGAAAAGCATAAAGATACGGTTCTGGAAAAGTTCTCTAAAGAGCTTCTAGAAACAGTCGACAATCTGGAGCGTGCCATTGTGGCTGCAGGTGAAGAGCAAACACCATTGCGTGAAGGCGTTGAACTGACCCTTAAATCGTTATTGCATACCTTGGAGAAATTCGGGGTTGTGGCAGTAGACACCAACAACGGTTTCAATGCTGACCTGCACCAGGCAGTCGGGATTGATCCAAATGCCAAAGCCAATGAAATTGGGACTGTTTTGCAAAAGGGCTACACGCTCAACAGTCGCTTATTGCGTCCTGCTATGGTGATGGTCGGCGCTTAAGCCAAATAATTTCGGGAGTTTGTGAAATTTTTCAAAAAATTTACTTGAAAAAAATCGAACGGCTCTCATATCGGATAACAAGTGTAAATCACAAAAAAATTTTAGAGGAAACATCCAAATGGCTAAAATCATTGGTATTGACTTAGGTACTACAAACTCATGTGTTGCAGTACTTGAAGGCGACAAAGTTAAAGTAATCGAAAACGCTGAAGGCGCACGTACCACTCCATCTATTATTGCCTATAAAGATGGCGAAATTCTGGTAGGTCAATCTGCAAAGCGTCAAGCAGTAACAAATCCGAAAAACACATTGTTCGCGATCAAACGTTTGATCGGTCGTCGTTATGAAGACCAAGCGGTACAAAAAGATATCGGTTTAGTTCCTTACAAAATCATCAAAGCAGACAACGGTGATGCTTGGGTTGATGTCAACGACAAAAAATTGGCGCCACAACAGGTTTCTGCTGAAATCTTGAAAAAGATGAAGAAAACTGCTGAAGATTACCTGGGCGAAACCGTAACTGAAGCTGTTATTACTGTTCCTGCTTACTTCAACGATGCACAACGTCAAGCAACTAAAGATGCAGGTAAAATTGCAGGTTTAGAAGTTAAACGTATCATCAACGAGCCAACTGCTGCAGCACTTGCGTTCGGTATGGACAAAAAAGAAGGCGACCGTAAAATCGCGGTTTACGACTTGGGTGGTGGTACTTTCGACGTTTCAATCATTGAAATTGCTGACCTTGATGGTGACCAGCAAATCGAAGTATTGTCGACTAACGGTGACACATTCCTAGGTGGTGAAGACTTCGATAACGCGTTAATCGAGTTCCTGGTTGAAGAGTTCAAGAAAGAACAAAACTTTAACCTGAAACAAGATCCACTGGCGTTACAGCGTTTAAAAGAAGCTGCTGAGAAAGCGAAGATCGAACTTTCATCTTCAAATGCAACTGAAATCAACCTTCCATACATCACTGCTGATGCGACTGGTCCTAAACACTTAGTGATCAACGTAACACGTGCAAAATTAGAAGGTCTGGTTGCTGACCTGGTTGCGCGTACCATTGAGCCTTGCCGTATTGCGCTTAAAGATGCTGGTCTTTCGACTTCTGACATCTCTGACGTGATCCTAGTGGGTGGTCAATCACGTATGCCAATGGTTCAACAGAAGGTTCAAGAGTTCTTCGGTAAAGAGCCACGTAAAGACGTAAACCCTGACGAAGCAGTCGCCATGGGTGCTGCGATTCAAGGTGCGGTACTTTCAGGTGACAAAACTGACGTACTTCTACTTGACGTAACTCCGTTGACACTTGGTATTGAAACCATGGGCGGCGTGTTGACTGCAATCATCGAGAAAAACACCACGATTCCTGCGAAGAAATCTCAAGTGTTCTCAACCGCTGCGGACAACCAGCCTGCTGTAGACATTTCAGTTTACCAAGGTGAACGTAAAATGGCGCAGCAAAACAAACTGTTGGGTAACTTCCAGTTAGGTGACATTCCACCTGCTCCACGTGGTGTGCCACAAATTGAAGTGTCTTTCGACATCAACGCTGATGGTATCTTGAAAGTATCTGCGAAAGACAAGAGCACTGGTAAAGAGCAATCGATCCAGATTAAAGCAAACTCAGGTTTGTCTGATGCTGAAATCGAAGCAATGATCAAAGATGCTGAAGCAAATGCTGAAGAAGACCGTAAGTTTGAAGAGCTTGCAAAAGCACGTAACGAAGCGGATGCTTTAGTTGCTTCTTCACAAAAAGCAGTGAAAGATCTTGGTGAACAAGTGACTGCAGACGAAAAAACTGCAATCGAAACTGCGGTTTCTGAGCTTGAAGCTTCAACCAAAGAAAATGACGTTGAAGACATCAAAGCGAAAACTGAAGCGCTGCAAAACATCATCATGCCAATTACACAACGTGCATATGAAGCAGCTCAAGGCCAAGGCGGTGCGCAAGGTTTTGACCCGAATGCATTCCAAGGTGGCGAAGGTCAATCTCAAAAAGCGGACGACGGCGTTGTAGATGCTGAGTTCACTGAAGTAAAAGATGACAAGAAATAATTTGTCGCTTTAACTGAAAAAACCGCGCGAAAGCGCGGTTTTTTTATGTCTCGACTTAAAAGAATAAAATAAAAATTACTAAAATTTGATCGTATTTTCAGGAAAAGCTGTTTAAGTTAAATCCAACATTAAAATACCCTGAACCCATGAAAATTCTAATTTTGCTGCCTTTACTGAGTTGCTTGGGCCTGACAGCGTGTAGCCTGCCCGTTTCATCTCTCCTATCTCAAAGCACTTCGACTCAATCCACCCAAGCCATTGCCCAATTATTTGATCAGGCGCAAAGCGCGGGTGTTCTAGTGATTCAGCGTGGTCAACAGATACAGGTTTATGGTAATGATTTAAGCCGTGCAGATACCGAATATGTTCCCGCCTCTACTTTTAAAATGCTCAATGCCCTGATTGGCCTGCAACATGGCAAAGCCACAACCAATGAAATTTTTAAATGGGATGGCAAGAAACGCAGTTTTGCAGCCTGGGAAAAAGACATGACTCTCGGCGAAGCCATGCAAGCTTCTGCTGTACCCGTGTATCAGGAACTGGCACGTCGCATTGGCCTTGAATTGATGCAACAGGAAGTACAACGCATCCAATTTGGTAATCAGCAGATTGGTCAACAGGTCGATAACTTCTGGTTGGTAGGCCCTTTGAAAGTTACTCCAAAACAGGAAGTCCAATTTGTTTCTGCGTTGGCCCGAGAGCAACTGGCCTTTGATCCTCAAGTCCAGCAACAAGTCAAAGCCATGTTATTTTTACAGGAGCGGAAAGCTTATCGACTATATGTCAAATCCGGTTGGGGCATGGATGTGGAACCGCAAGTCGGCTGGCTCACCGGCTGGGTTGAAACACCGCAAGCCGAGATCGTGGCATTTTCACTGAATATGCAGATGCGAAATGGTATGGATCCGGCGATCCGCCTTGAAATTTTGCAGCAGGCTTTGGCCGAATTAGGGCTTTATCCAAAAGCTGAAGGATGATGCAAATAAGCATGGGAAAGGCATTAAAATTAAGCTATATTTTTAAAAAATAGACATTTAAATAAAAAATATGCGTCTTCTGCTCTGTCTGCTCGTAGTGGGATTGATCATGTCTGCCTATCTACATATGCAGGCCCAAACCCATCCTCAACTGCGCTATAACTCGCTGGCTGATCGCTTGACGCATCCTTTCGATACACGCTTACGTTTCCGAATTGATCAGGTCGATTCAGGCTTTGGACTAAGTAAAGATCAAGTCATTCAACTGAGCAAGGAAGCGATCGAAATCTGGCATCAGGGAAGCAATCGTGATGATTTGATGGTCTATGATGAAAATGCCAGGCTGAGTATTCACCTGATCTATGATCAACGCCAGCAAGACTATGATGCCTTGAAGAAAGTCGAAAAACAGTTGCTGGCAGATGACGCCAAGTATCAACGTCAGGTCAAAAATCTGGAAGCATCCCATCAGCATCTGGAAAGTCAGCAGCAACGCCTCATTCAGCAAAAAAACCAGATCAATAGTGAATTTCAAGCCTTACAGCAACGACGCCGTCAGCCAAATTTATCTGCTTATGAACATGAGCAGATTGAATATGAGGTTTTGGCTTTACAGCGCAAATCGGAAAGTTTTCAACGGGAACTTCAGTACCTTCAGGAACAGCAAAGTTCCTTTAATATGAATGTTTCCATGCATCAACATGGTCTGCAAAACCATCAGCAGAATATCATTCAAGCCCAACAGCGTTTCCCTGCCCGCGAATTTCATAAAGGCGTGTTTATGGGTGATCAAATTCATGTCTATCAGTTTGATGCAGAAGATGATCTCCGTCTGACTCTGGCACATGAACTCGGACATGCCTTGGGGCTGTATCACCATAATGACCCGGAAGCACTGATGTATCCGGTGCTGGGTAAACAGAATCTGCAACACTTCCAGCTGCGACCTGCAGACAAGACCTTGCTTTATAACCGTTAAGTGATCAGCTTGAATTCCCTAATTAATTTAAGTGTATAAGTATTATAAAAAACACTCTATTCTGATTTCATGTTATTGTGATTGGCTACATTGTTCAGGCCATCTTTGGAGATTCGTGTGAGTTACTACCATATTTTAATTGAAGTAAATGACCACATTAGTACGATTGATGAAACCCGTGATATCGAAATCTTTGATATCGAGGACATCCAACCCTATCTTCATTCGATTTTGCTGCCTTATTTCAATGAACAACTGATTGAACTCGACGATGAAAATCTGGAATATAAAGATATTCTGCATCTGGAAATCAAACAGACTTTATTGCCGATCAATGACCTGATCGAAGAAGAACAGCGTCTGTTGCCAAGCGATACCGACATTACCATTAGCGCCTATGAAATTTTCAATAACCGCGAGTTGAGTCAGGATGTTACTACTGTAATCTTTGATCTGCTTGAAGCGGTAAAACTGGATAGCTAAACTTTCCTCCAGATATAAAAAAGTCCTCATTGAGAGGACTTTTTTTGTGCATGGATTTAGATCGAGAATGAAGATCCACAACCACAGGTCGTGGTCGCATTCGGGTTTTGTACCACGAAACGTGAACCTTCCAGACCTTCTAAATAATCTACAACTGAACCGACCAGATATTGATAACTCAATGAATCGACTAAGACTTTAACATCACCATTGGCAAATTCTGCATCATCTTCATTCTGGCTTTCCGCAAAGTTAAAGCCATAAGAGAAACCTGAACAGCCGCCACCGGTCACATAGACACGGAGCATTAAGTCTTGGTTACCTTCACTGTCACGCAACTGGCGTACTTTATTTGCGGCATTGTCGGTGAGCACAAGCGCTTGGGCATTCATGGCGGATTCCTCTGTTGAATGGAATGTCTTTAAAAAGAAAAGACCATATTTAAGTATAGCACACTCAATATATGGTCAGTCTGCACAGATTAAAAGTCAAATCAGAGTAATTTTATCAGGATTATTTGTAGTTCTCATCCTGTAAGGCACATTCAAAGTTTTTCGGATTCTGTTTGCAGCGGAATTGCCACAGCAATTTCATCATGCGTTTGTCATAAACGCCGCGTTTGGTCAGGTCAATTCGGGAATCCCGCATCATTTTCTGGTAACCCGGTTTGTCTGCTGCAGGAATATCCATCCAGTATTTTGCTGGAATGTCCGCTTTCATTTTCCCCAAAATACCAAAGGCACGTGGTAACTGACTTCTCACCCATTCACGTGATTTCTGTCCGTAACCTGCCGGAAATTTATCTGGACGGATAATGATATTACCAGTGACCTGCAACACCGGATAATTCACAATCGCGCCTTTGCTACCCAAGCCTTTATGTAATTCCAGCGGTTTAAATACTGCTGCTGGTGCACCAATAATATCCACTTGGCCATTGTTAAACTTGGCACCAAAATTGGTGACATCGGCACTCACTGCCTGTGCGCCGACCTGCTGTACCATGATTTTTTGTGCTTCATCATAATCAAGTACGGCAATTTTTTTACCGGCTGCTTTGGCAACGGTATTAATACTGCGGTCGTTCACTAACAGAAAAGCATCACCTACAGGAATGACACCGACTACCTCATATTTGCCTTGCAGCATATGTTTGGCAAAAGTTGGACTGGCCAGTCCCTGCATCACTTTAACCGCCAGATTCAGATCTGGAATTGCACCAATGGCATCGAGTGAACCAGTAAAATTATTAAATTGACGGCCACGCATACCGGTAACACTGATCCCATCACATTTCCCGGCTTTAAAATCTTCTGCAACCACCGCTTCATTGGTATTGACCCGCAGTTCGACATCTGCACCCCAGTTTTTGGCTGCCAACTGATAGTCTTTCATCACACTATAGACATCACCGTTTTTACCAACCAGATCAAATACGCAAATCACCTGTTTAGCTTGCGCCAGACCTGAAACAGCCAGTGTCGCCGTAGCCAATGCCAGTGCTTTCCATCCTCTATGCATCATCCTCATTTCCTTATCGCTTGTTTTTGTTATTGCACTTTTAGTCACATGTGATTGTTTTTTATATAAAACATGCGAATTTAATAGTTAATCAAGCTTAAGCTATTTTATTCGCTGCACAATGGCAGATCTGACCTGGTTCAGCCATAAAAAAAGCCTAGATCAATCTAAGCTTTTTTCTTTAAAAATCAGATTATTCGCCAGCAATTGAACATTCAAAGTTGGCCTTATCGACAGAACAGCGTGCACGTTTTAAGACCGACATCATGCTGGCATCATAGATTCCGCGTTTGGTCATATCCATCCGGCCATCACGTAACATTTTCTGATACTTGGTTTTATCTTCAGCGCTCAGATTCATTTTATATTTCGACGGAATACCCGCTTCCAGACGGCTGATCATCCCCATGCTCTTTGGCAGGTTTTTGATAAACCAGTCACGCGATTTTTGTCCAAAACCTGCGGGGAATTTTTCCGGACGAATCACAAAATCAGAGGTGACATGCAGTACCGGGAAATTAAACATTGCGCCGTTATTACCCAGACCTTTATAGATTTCTAATGGCTTGTAGGCATAAGCAGGTGCACCGACCATATCCACCTGACCATTGTTAAATTTGGCGACAAAGTTAGAAACATCGGAGATCACTGCCTGCGCACCGACGCGCTGTACCATGATTTTCTGGGCATCGTCATAGCCGAGTACGGCGAATTTCTTCCCTGCGGCTTTTTCAATCGAATTGATATTCTTGTCACGAACAAAAATAAATGCTGAACCCAACGGTGAAATACCGGCAATTTCGTATTTTTTGCCGCCCATATTACTGACCATTTTCGCTGCATTACGTTTGTCCAGAGCAAAACTGATCGCACGCTGGGCAATGGCATTACTTGGTGCACCGCCCAGTGCATCAATAGAACCGGCAAATTTATTGTATTGACGGGCACGCATGGCTGTCATAAACACACCATCACATTTACCGGCCTTGAAGTCATTGTCGGCAACCGCTTCATCCTGACGGGCAATCAGATTGATTTCTGCGCCCCAGCCTTTTGCAGCCAGTGCCCATTCTTGCGCCATCTGGAAAGACTCACCGGATTTACCCAGTAAGTCAAACACACAGATATCGACTTTTTCTGCATGCGCCGCACTTGCAAAACCAAATGCAGAGAATGCAGCCAATGATAAGAGTGTTTTTTTCATTGTAGTTATCCTTTGAAATCTTGTTATTCGCTGAGTGTCCGTACACGGGACAAATATTAAGCAAGTTTAATTAAAAAAAATAGAGCATTTACTCCATTTAAAACCGGCATTTTGGCCTATAAAGATAAATCAGCAATAGTTGCCTAAGTTATTTTTAAATATATATTTAAATATCAATATCTTAATGTTTAAAACTGCTTTCTTATAATTACATTTACCCAGATATAGTTACAAAGATATACATGATTTCAGATTTATTCGCCACCAATCGAACATTCAAAATTGGTTCTTTCTACCGTACAACGCGCGCGTTTCAATACGTTCATCATGCCCTGATCATAAATCCCCTGTTTGGTTAAATCGATCCGCCCATCACGCAGAATCTTTTGGTAGGCCACACGATCTTCACGGCTTAGATTCAGAATATATTTGCTTGGAATCTCAGCTTCCATGCGCTTGACCATGGCAAAGCTGCGCGGTAACTGTTTCACAAACCAGTTTCGGGATTGTGCGGCAAAGCTTGCCGGAAACTCTTCCTGACGAATAATCAGATCAGCAGTGACATTAATCACCGGAAAATTAATCATTGCGCCTTGACGGCCTAGTCCTTTCTGTAATTCCAGCGGTTTAAATGCATAAGCCGGTGCAGCGACAATATCCACTTCGCCCTGATTAAACTTGCGAATAAAATTGGAAATTTCCGACATGACCGGTACTGCTTCAATCCGGTCGACCATGATTTTTTGCGCATAGTCATAATGCAGCACGGCAAATTTCTTGCCTTTGACCTGTTCCAGTTTATTTAGAGTACGATCACGAACAAAAATATAGGCTGGGCCAATCTGACCAATACCCGCCACTTCGAATTTTTCTTTGCCAATCTGGGTGATCAGGCGTTTGCTATTGCGTTTATCCAGTACATAGCTGATGGCTTTCATGGCAATGTCATTATTCGGCACGCCGCCAATTGCATCAATCGATCCAGCAAATTTGTTATAAGCCCGGGCACGCATTGAGGTCATATAGAAGGCATCACATTTTCCGGCTTTGACGTCCTGATCGACCTTGGCTTCATCCTGATAAGCGCTTAGCTGAATTTCGGCACCCCAGCCTTTTGCTGCCAGCGCCCATTCCTCCAGCAGTTTGTAAGACTCACCAGATTTCCCCAGTAAATCAAAAACACAGACATTCACTCTGGCTTGAGTTGAAGTCGACACCAAAATGCCCAGTGCCGATAAAATTAAACATCCCTTTTTCATTTTTATTTGACTCTATGATATTTTTTGCTCCATCAGCCTGAACTATAAACCACTGTTCATGCATAAAATAGAGCTTTTACTCAACTTATGCGTCCACCCTAGATCAATTGACAGAGGTGAAAAGCACACTTATTTCAGCAAAAACGGTAAGATTTTTCATTTTCACAGGGCTTTCCTTTAGAATAGGCGCATCTTATTTCTTAGCTTTGATTTCTCAATGATTCAGTTAGACCAGTTATCTATACGTCGCGGTGGACGTGTTTTATTTCAAAAAGCGTCGATGCAGTTACACCCAGGATGGAAAATTGGCCTAACCGGTGTCAATGGTGCTGGAAAATCAACCCTGTTTTCAGCCTTGCTCGGCGGCATGGAATCGGACACCGGTTCGCTGACCCGACCTGCGGTATGGACCGTAGCGCATATGGCTCAGGAAATCAAAGCACTGAATATGAAAGCCATTGATTTCGTCTTGTCGGGCGATGAAGAATACTGGGATATTCAGCAGAAACTCGATCAACCGGATCAACTGGATGATGCAGAACTGGCTCATTTATATGGCCGTTTTGATGAAATTTCAGGTTATTCTGCTCCTGCCAAAGCTTCACAACTGATGGCTGGTCTGGGCTTCTTTGAACATCAATCACAGCTGGATGTTTCAAGTTTTTCCGGTGGCTGGCGTATGCGTTTGAATCTGGCACGTACCCTGATGAGCCGATCAGACTTACTGCTCCTCGATGAACCAACCAACCATCTGGACTTGGACGCAATTCTCTGGCTCGAAGACTGGCTGAAAGCCTATGAAGGTACGCTGGTACTGATTTCGCATGACCGGGACTTCCTCGATGCGATTACCGATCACATTTTACATATCGAAAATCAGGAACTGATTTTATATACCGGTAACTATTCGACTTTTGAGCGCACCCGTAGTGAGCGTTTAGCGCAGCAGCAACAGGCGTATGAAAAGCAGCTGGAAACCCGCGCGCATCTGCAAAAATATATTGACCGTTTTAAAGCGCAAGCGACCAAAGCCAAACAGGCACAGAGCCGGATCAAACAGCTGGAACGAATGCAGGAACTATCTGCAGCCCATGTCGATACGCCATTTACCTTCAGTTTCCGTGAACCGACCAAAATGAGTTCGCCGTTATTGCAACTGGAACATGCCGATATTGGTTATGGCGACAAGCTGATTGTCACCAATGTAAATTTACAGATCACGCCAAACAGCCGGATCGGTTTGCTTGGGATGAATGGTGCCGGTAAATCCACGCTGATTAAATCGCTGGTCGGTGACCTGAAACTGATTCAGGGTCTGCGGAAAGATTCAGAATTACTGAATATTGGTTATTTTGCCCAGCATCAAATGGATGCACTGGATGGTAATGCCAGCCCAATGTTACAGCTGGCACGTATCGCAGATAAAAAAATCAGTGAAGCCAGTCTACGCTCCTTCTTGGGTAGTTTCGGTTTTAGTGGCGAACGTATGGATACGCCAAGCGAAAGCTTCTCAGGCGGTGAACGTGCACGTTTGGCCCTAGCACTGATTGTTTGGCAGCGTCCGAATGTACTGATTCTGGATGAGCCGACCAACCATTTAGACCTGGATATGCGTCATGCACTGACTATGGCTTTACAAGATTTTCAGGGCGCGGTAGTTCTAGTTTCGCATGAACGTCAGCTCATCGCCAGCGTCTGTGATGAACTGCTACTGGTACATAATGGTCAATGCCGTGAGTTTGATGGTGATCTTACTGCCTATGCTGACTGGTTACGCCAAGCCCGTATTGAGATGATTAAAAATGGGCAAAAGCCAGCAGAACCGGTGAAATCCCAAGTCGAAGTCAAACCGACTATTTCCAAACTGGACAAGGAAGCACAACGTAAGGAAGCTGCTCGCCAGCGGGAACTAAGTCGTCCGATTCGCAAGAATATTGAAAAATGCGAAGCACAGATGGCCAAACTACAGCCGCGACTGATTGAAATTGAAAACCTGCTGGGTGACAGTGCTTTATACGAAGCATCACGTAAAAATGATTTGCTGAAACTGATGAATGAGCAAACCGAGCTAAAAGCCAAACTGGAAACAGCCGAAGAGCAAATGCTAGAACTGATGATGGAACTGGAAAGTCTGGAACAGACGTTCTAAAGCTCTTTTAGTAAGATTTAAGATAAGAGATGAATGACCAACGTTGTTCATCTCTTTTTTATTCACTATTTTTAATGTTTTCTCTTCCATTTTCCCCCCTGTATTTTTTCATCTACGTCTAGATGTTTCTTTAATTCTGTTCTTTTCTATTCATTCGACACATAAGGTCATGAATTACACAAACCCTATATAAGTTTATTTTTTAAACAGTTGGATGCCTTATTTCATACATTAATTTACAGCGCGCTGTTTCATCCTAAGGCTCTAATACAAGTGTTTTTTAATTTTTGGCAGTCTTGCTACGAGTCTGTTTAATGTTGAACTAGAGAGAGGAAATCCGCATGCGTGCTCTTACCTATCATGGTGCTCGGGATGTACGAGTTGAATCCGTTCCAGATCCAGTGATTCAGGAACCAGATGACGTTATTTTAAGGGTGACAGCCACCGCCATCTGTGGCTCAGATCTGCATTTATACCGGGGGAAGATTCCGGCCACTGAAGACGGTGATATTTTCGGCCATGAATTTATGGGAATTGTAGAAGAAGTCGGCCCAGAAGTAACCGAAGTCAAAAAAGGTGACCGAGTGATTATTCCCTTTGTGATTGCATGCGGTCACTGTTTTTTCTGTGAACATGAACTCATGGCTGCCTGTGAAAATACCAATACCGGTCGTGGTGCAATTCTCAACAAAAAACAGATCCCACCAGGGGCAGCTTTATTTGGCTTTAGCCATCTGTATGGTGGTATACCGGGTGGTCAGGCTGAATATGTACGGATCCCCAAAGGCAATGTCGGACCATTTAAGGTGCCGGGTTCCCTGCCTGATGAAAAAGTATTATTCCTGACCGATATTCTGCCAACTGCGTGGCAAGCAGTGAATAATGCCCAAGTCGGTCGAGGTTCCAGTGTGGCGATTTATGGTGCTGGCCCGGTCGGTCTGCTGGCTGCTGCCTGCGCGCGGATGCTCGGTGCCGAGCAGATATTTATGGTCGATCACCACCCTTACCGTTTGCGTTTCGCGCATCAAACCTATGGGGTAATTCCCGTCAATTTTGATGAAGTCGATGCCGCTGAATTTATCATTCAAAATACTACGGGTTATCGTGGAGTCGATGCCGTCATTGATGCGGTCGGTTTTGAAGCCAAAGGTAGCATGCTGGAAACCGTAATGACCAACCTGAAATTAGAAGGTTCGAGTGGTTCAGCGCTAAGACAATGTATTGCAGCGGTCCGTCGCGGCGGTGTGGTGAGTGTACCTGGAGTTTATGCCGGTCCAATTCATGGCTTCCTGTTTGGTGATGCCTTTGACAAAGGTTTGACCTTTAAAATGGGACAAACCCATGTGCATAATTACTTGCCGCAGTTGCTAGAACATATTGAAAATGGAGATCTGTCTCCAGATCTGATTATTACCCATCGCATGAAACTGGAAGATGCTGCGGAAGGTTACCGTATTTTTGATAAAAAGGAAGAAGACTGTCGTAAAGTCATTCTAACACCATAAATATGATTAAAAAAAAGCGCCGTCAGGCGCTTTTTTTTAATCATCGTCATTTTATCAATCCTCTTTTTCTTGTCCCTAATCAATATCATTTCAGCGATTCCCTCCCTCTTTTCTATCGAGTAATAAAAGAAATGCCCGATTTTCAATAATGAAATCAAGAAATAACTCAAAAATGAGAAATAAAAAAGTTAAGCAAAAATCGATAAAAGTATGATTTTAAATAAAAATGAAAGTTCACTTGATTATTAAATCAATTATGTAGTTTAGCTACATCTTGAGTTTTTAGTTAACAATATGTTCCACGGTAATGATTAGAGAAACTACACTATATTTACAAGTATTTAATTTATAATAATTTTTTATTTTAAAGCCAATCCAAGGAATAGTCTGGTCATACTAGCAATATATCGCCAAATCTAGCTTTAAATTTAAAATGCTATTTTAAATTTAAAAACACTTATCCACAAGATAATCGATTTCAAATTTGAATTTAAAATAAAGAATTAATACGTGGATTAAAGCTTGCGGAAAAATACTATCTTGTTCACATAAAAATTATGGATAACTTTAGAGTTATCCACATCTCTGATCAGGCTTTCTAGATGCTTGAAGCAATATTATTCACGTATTATTTAGCGTATTAGACCAAGTTTCTTATAAGCTATTGAAAATTTAAAATTTAGTTTTAGCAGCTTTTTATTTATTTTTGAGATATTGGATCTTCTGAATAGGCGATTTATTATTTTTTAGTCGAATCCACCTAAAGTATTCGATCTGTTTTTATTACACGCATCTTTAAATACCACTTTGACTGATCCAGTTTTCACCTAGTGTCGTGAACTGCATGCAAACTTCTCATCGTATAAAGAACGTCTTTCTACCTCACTTTCCTATTCAAAAATTATTTTAGAAGTTCTGATGCAGATCATTTTTATAACGATAGATTCACTCCAGATTTCAGGTATTCTGCCGAGTTGGTAATCTCTATACATAAACCCTTTCTTAGAGTCGATTTGGCTTACTCAACTTGGCTTTTTAAAACCTAAATGAACCCGTTCCATATCTAAAAATCGGTCCAAAATTACTTTATTTTGCCTAGCTCACAGGATATGAGTAAAAAAATTGGTCTAAAAAAAGCGCCTCGAAAGGCGCTTTTTTATATCTGATTTTATCCTGAAGGGTTATGCATCAATATCTGCATTCAAGGCATTTTCTTCAATGAAAGCACGACGTGGTTCTACGTCATCGCCCATCAAGCAAGAGAACATACGATCCGCTTCAATCGCATCAGTAACTGTCACTTGCAGCATGTTACGGTTGTCTGGATCCATGGTGGTTTCCCATAACTGTTCCGCATTCATCTCGCCCAGACCTTTATAGCGCTGGATCATCATGCCACGACGTGAGTCCTGCAAGATATGTTGCCAAACCTGATGGAAATTGCTGACCTGAATCTTGCGATCGCCTTTTTGCAAATATGCACCCTCTTCAAGCAGACTAAACCAGCTCTTTGAATTCTTTAATAAACGTGCATATTCACTTGAACCTAACAGTACTGAGTCTAACAGGTAGCTATGTGGCAAGTTATGTACATAGATCGTGATACGTGGCAACCAGCTTGCAGTTTTTTGACCATCTGCCAGTTCTTTTTCAAAACGCTCCAGGGTTAATTCTGGACGTAATGTTGGCTGAATGGCTTCAATCGCTGCACGCAGATTCTCACCCCATGTTTCCACATAGGTTTTGTCTTCCAGCTGATCCAGCTTAAAACCTTCCAGTGAAAGTAGTGCATCAAGCAGACTCGCAGGATAACGCTGGGTCAAACGTGCCAAGCTCTTCTGGGAAGTCTGATAATCAGCAATCACATTCGCCAGTGCTTCACCACGAATCGCAGGCGCTTCTGCACTGACATGCAGTTCCAGCTCATCAATCGCATTCGAAATCAGGTAAGTTTCCAGTGCATCATTGTCCTTGATGTACTGTTCCTGCTTGCCTTTTTTCAGCTTGTATAGTGGTGGCTGTGCGATATAAATATGACCACGTTCCACAAGTTCCGGCATTTGACGGAAGAAGAACGTCAACAGTAAGGTACGGATATGCGAACCATCCACGTCAGCATCGGTCATGATAATGATTTTGTGATAACGCAGTTTGTCCGGATTATATTCTTCACGACCAATACCACAGCCCAATGCGGTAATCAGCGTACCGACTTCAGCAGAGGAAATCATGCGGTCAAAACGGGCACGTTCCACGTTCAGGATCTTACCTTTCAGCGGTAAAATCGCCTGCATTTTACGGTTACGACCTTGCTTTGCCGAACCACCTGCAGAATCACCCTCGACCAGGTACAGTTCAGACAAAGCTGGATCTTTTTCCTGACAATCGGCCAGTTTACCTGGAAGACCGGCAATATCCAGCGCACTCTTACGACGTGTCATTTCGCGTGCTTTACGCGCTGCATCACGCGCACGTGCTGCATCAATGATCTTGCCAGCAATCGCTTTGGCTGCTTGTGGATTTTCCAATAAATATTCAGAAAATGCCTTGTTCATGGCCTGTTCAACAGCCGTTTTCACTTCACTCGACACCAGTTTTTCTTTGGTCTGTGAAGAGAATTTTGGATCAGGTACTTTGACTGACACGATGGCAGTCAGGCCTTCACGCGCATCATCACCCGATACCGCAACTTTTTCCTTTTTCAGGATATTTTCGCTGTCCATGTAGTTGTTTAAACCACGGGTCAACGCAGCACGGAAACCGGCCAAATGCGTACCACCATCCTTTTGCGGGATGTTGTTGGTAAAGCAACGTACATTTTCCTGATAAGAATCATTCCACTGCAATGCGACTTCTACCGTAATACCGTTATCGGCCTGTGCAGCAGTGAAATGGAAAATATCATTCAGGTGAGTTTTGCCTTCGTTAATATATTTAACGAACTCAGACAGACCACCTTCATAATCAAAGACATGCTCGGCATTAATGCGTTCGTCACGCAGCACAATACGCACACCTGCGTTCAGGAACGACAGTTCACGCAAACGACGCGCCAAAATATCAACATTAAAAATGGTCTGACTAAAAGTCTCGGCACTTGGCCAGAAACGGACACGAGTACCGGTTCTATCGGTATCGCCCACTACTTTTAATGGATATTGAGAATCGCCATGACGGTATTCTTGTTCATGAATTTTACCAGCACGGTGAATGGTCAATTCGAGTTTTTCAGACAGTGCGTTGACTACGGAAACACCGACACCATGCAGACCGCCAGACACTTTATAACTGTTGTCGTCGAACTTACCACCGGCATGCAGAATGGTTAAAATCACCTCTGCTGCAGACACACCTTCTTCAGGGTGAATGTCGGTCGGAATACCACGACCATTATCAGAAACTGAAACCGATTCATCTTCATGGATCGTCACTATAATTTCATCACAGTGGCCTGCCAAGGCTTCATCAATCGAGTTGTCGACTACTTCAAACACCATGTGGTGCAGGCCTGTACCATCGTCTGTATCACCAATGTACATGCCCGGACGCTTACGGACTGCGTCTAAACCACGTAATACCTTGATGCTAGAGGAATCATAAGCCTTTTCAATGGTTTGTTCTGTTTGAGAAGCAGCTTGATCTTCTGAACTCATGGTTTCTCCCTAGTGAAAAATAGGTCTATCCAAAGATGGGTAAAACTCAAAAAATATTATTGCACAACTTGAACTGTACCGTTTTCAACACTGAATAACTGATATGAGATAGACAAATCATGTAAGTGCTTTTGTACTGATTCATGGTCTAAGGTGGTAATAAAAACTTGACTACCAAGTTGGCTCAATCGCTCAATTAAACGTTGTTGTGCGGTTAAATCTAATTCTGCTGTCACATCATCTAATAATACCACAGTTTCCTTATTACAAGAATGGAGCATTGCGATTTGCGACAGTTTTAGTGCGATCATCAGCAGCTTTTTCTGACCCCGCGACAGGATCACGTCGGCATCCCCCATCGGGGTCTTTAAACGCAAATCCGCGCGATGTGGACCATATTCGGTATAGCGTCGCTCACAGTCTTTTTCATGCTGGTTGGTCAGATCATTCAGCAGGCCAGTTTCACTGTGAAAGCCCGGACTGTATTCCAGACTGACTTGCAAATCAGGTAATAACTGTTTCAGGTCATCTTCAAAAAAGGGCTTCCATTGTTCCACGATCCCGACACGTTGCGAATGTAAAATTTCACCATATTCACTGAGCATCTGGTTCCACGGTTCCAGATCTGACAGACTGAGAAAGCGTTTGCTTTTGAGCAAACTATTTCGCTGTTTCAGCGCACGAGAATAATATTGCCAGGCATGATAAAACTCTGGTTCCACGTGGAACATTAACCAGTCAAGGAGTTGGCGTCGTGGTTTAGCACCATGATCGATAATATCGGTGCTTTGCGGATCAATCAGCTGCAAGGGCAACAGTTTGGCCAGCTGTCCCTGGGTTGCGACCAGATCACCATTGACCTTGATCAGTTGCTCCCCGCTGGCCATTTTTTGCATGCCAATTTTTTCAGTCGCAGACTGTGCAAATACAATCGCATCCTGCGCGCCATGCTGGATATAATTTTTAGGGATATGGGTACGGAAAGAACGACCAGCAGCCAGTAAATGAATCGCCTCTAAAATCGAGGTTTTACCTGAACCATTCTGGCCATAAAAAACATTAAACGGCTGCAATCCTTGGAGAGCAACCGTCTTTAAATTCCGCACACGCTCAATATGTAAACGCGTAATATGCATGTCTTATATGAATATCAGAAGCCGCGGCTTAAACACGCATCGGCATGACGACATAAGTCTGATCAGTATGCGCCGGGTCTTGTACTAAGACAGACTGATTCGCTTCAGTCATAGTCATTGACACATCATCGCCATCCAGCACACCGAGGACTTCAATCAGATACTGCGCATTGAAGGACATTTCTAGCGGTGAATCGGCATATTGAATCGCCAGGTCTTCAATCGCTTCATCCTGCTCCGGGTTATTGGCACGAAGTTGCAAAGAATCAGCATTGAAGTTCAGAAACACACCGCGAAGTTTTTCATTACTTAAAATCGCCACACGCTGCAAAGACTGCTTGAACACGTCATGTGCGATCATCACGACTTTGTCGCCCCCACGTGGAATCACACGGCGGTAGTCCGGGAACTTACCATCAATCAGCTTGGTAGTGAAACGCACGGTAATGTTCGCCTGTTCCTTGTCACGGCTTGGCATATTGATGGTCACATTGAGCAGTTCACGACCAATCAATAGAGATAATTGCTCATCTTCAACGCTGAGCAGGCGCTGTAATTCTGCAACGGCCTTACGTGGCACAATTGCCTGAATCGGCTGTGCTGCAGTGGATTGTGCTGCTGTTTCACACAGTGCTAGGCGGTGGCCATCGGTGGTCACAGCACGTAGCTGATTGGCATCAATTTCCAGCAAAGTACCGGTCAGGTAAAAACGCACATCCTGAACTGCCATGGCAAAGGCGGTTTTTTCGAACAGGCGTTTAAGTTCACGCTGTGTCACCGTCACTTGCGTGCCTTGGGTGTTTTCAGTGTTCAGTAATGGATAATCATCAGCAGGCAAGGTACCCAGTACAAAACGACTGTTGCCTGATTTAAGGATGCAGCGCTGATCTTCAGTAATATGCAAATCCACCAATGCCGCTGAAGGAAGTGACTTACAGATATCAATCAGCTTACGTGCAGGAACTGTGGTCTCGCCTTCCTGCAGACATGCACCTTCAGCCAGTGCTGTACTCGCCACCAGTTCGACTTCCAGGTCGGAACCGGTCACGGTCAATGCTTGCGTAGTCACCTGAATTTTCAGGTTAGACAGGATATTCAAGGTATGGCGACGTTCAACCGCTCCTACGACATGTGAGAGAACATTCAGTAAGCTTTCTTTCGCGATTTTTAAACGCACAGTGCATTCCTCTAAAGCTGAAGATTAATATAGAAAAAGTGATTTTTTTGACGGTTTACTATGCGGCAAAAGCAGCCGCATAGCAAGAATAGAATTTGAGCGATTTAGGTCAACTTTGCAACAGACGCTGCAGGTTTTTATAGTCTTCGTTAAAGATCGGATCTTCTTCACGCAGGCTTTGTACTTTCTCGCAGGCATGCATCACGGTACTGTGATCACGACCGCCAAAAGCCATGCCAATTTCCGGAAAACTGTCGCCGGTTAATTCACGTGCCAGCCCCATCGCCAGCTGACGTGGGCGGGCATAAATCCGGGTACGTTTTGGACCGACCAGTTCTTTCAGTGGAATCCGGAAATACTCACTCACCACACGCTGAATATTTTCAGTACTGATGGTACGGGCACGAATTGCCAGCACATCTTTTAAAGATTCACGCACCACATCCAGATCAATTGGCGTACCTTTAAAACGTGAAATCGCCACCACTTTGTTCAGCGCACCTTCCAGCTCACGCACGTTAGCCACCACCTGCTGGGCAATAAACAGCGCACAGTTACGTGGTAAATCGACCTGGTTGCTTTCTGCTTTTTTCAGCAGAATTTCAATTCGGGTTTCAATATCTGGCGGTTCAACCCCGACCGACAAGCCCCAAGAAAAACGTGAAACCAGACGTGGATCCAGCTCTGTCAGCTCTTTAGGATAACGATCCGAAGTCAAAATAATTTGCTTGGATTCATCCAAAAGTGCGTTAAAGGTGTAGAAAAATTCGACCAGACTGGCCTCTTTACCGGCCAGCAAGTGAATATCATCGACCAGTAATAAATCCAGAGAACGGCAGTTTTTCTTAAACTCTTCGACTTTACCCTGCTGCAACGAGCTGACAAAGTCCTGTACAAAACTTTCTGCGGTCATGTACATGACGCGTGCATTCGGCTTGGCCTGCAACAGCGCATTGCCGACCGCCTGCATCAAGTGGGTTTTACCCAGACCGGTCGGACCATATAAAAATAACGGGTTGTGCTGTGAAGCCCCCAGCTGGGTCAGTACCTTGCGACAGGTTTCTGCTGCCATCTGGTTCGATCGGCCTTCCACAAACAGCGAGAAGGTAAACAATGGATTCAACTGACGTCTACGGCTATTTTTGCCGCTGTCTTCTTTTTCTTTCTTCGGCTTCGGCACTGGCATCGGTGTCGAGGTCAATGCCGCAGTCGTGGTCGCCGGTTGTTCACTGGCAGATAAAATCGCCCCTGGACGTGAATCGACCAAAATCTCGACCTTGCGTACCCGTCCTTCAGACAACTGTTCTGCCAGAATCGTAATCAGTTCCAGATGATGTTCCTGAATGTAACGCGTCCAGTAAGGATTAGGTGCATACAAACGCAAGCTGTCTTCCAGCTCTTCTGCAACCAATGGGCGAATCCACATTGTAAAGACATTTCCAGAGAGCTCTTGTCGCAGGCGATTTAAGCAGTCCGTCCAAAGCATGTGAATCCCCTATTCATTCCATTGTTCATTCAAAAAAGATGACCGCGACCAAAAGCGGGTCGCCATTCTAACCAAGTTATCCACATCTGTCATGGCAATTTCCACAAAAACTGTGCAAAAAGAAATCAACATGTATGAATTTAAATTTAAAACCCAGTGTGGATAAGTTTATCCGCAAGCTGTGGATAAAATATATCATAAAGTTATCCACAAAGTATAAAATTAATAGAAACAGTTTTATCCACAATATAAGTTTATGTTTAATTAAATAAAAAGTGGCTTATCCATAGAAAAAGTGCTCCCTAATAGTAATAAATTTAAATTTATAAATTTGAATTTATTTATAAGATCACTAGTTTTTGTGGATAACTCAAAAAACTTCAAATTTAAATTCAAAACCGTAAGTTAAATTTAAACTCTGGATAACATGTGGATAACTTTGTTGATAGAGTTGTTTATAACTTATATATATTTATATAACAATAACTTAATTTGTGATTAACTTGAATTGAACTATTTTTTATTCAGTTCTTTGAAAAACCAGGGTCTTTATCTTTTTTGATCTTATTTGAAAAGAAAACCGCTTTTGCATTGACAGCTCAAGCAATGAGCACTAAAATCGCGGACCTTCACAGAAAGATCATTTTTTGGAGTTTCAATATGAAACGTACATTCCAACCGTCTGAATTAAAGCGTAAGCGTGTTCATGGTTTCCGTGCTCGTATGGCTACTAAAGCTGGTCGTCAAGTATTAGCTCGCCGTCGTGCAAAAGGTCGTCATAGCTTAACTGTTTAATCAGTTACGCTAAGACGATTTTGGGTGTTATGACAAAACTTTATAGTTTTGGCACAGAGTTCCGATTACGCTGTGCTGCCGATTATAAAGGTGTCTTTGATGGTGCGCTTTTTAAAGTGCATCAACCCCATTTCTTATTTCTTGCAAAACATTCCGAACTGCCAAATAGCCGTTTGGGTTTAGTTGTTGCCAAGAAGAAAGTGCGACGTGCACACGAAAGAAATCGAGTAAAACGACTTGCTCGCGAAAGTTTTCGCCTGCATCAACAGCAATTAGATGACTTAGACATTGTAATCATGCCAAAAATGGGTGTTGAAGCAGTGCCTAATGCAGAATTGCACCAGCAATTACAATTTGCCTGGCAGAAACTGAACCGTCTTGCCAAAAAGCATTCAAAAATAGCCCCCTCCCCACAAAAGTAGAGTTGGCCAATGGTACGTTTACTGCATTGGTTGATCCGTTTCTATCAGATTGCGATTAGTCCTCTTCTTGGACCGCGCTGTCGTTATATTCCAACTTGTTCTCAATATTCCTTGGAAGCAGTCCAGATGCATGGCGCTGGGCGTGGAGTGTGGCTGGCTACTAAACGTATTTGCCGTTGTCATCCGTGGGGGGGCTCGGGATATGATCCTGTTCCCTCAAAAGCGATTCGTTTTATTTCATTTCAGCAAATAGATTCTCAAACGCTTCACGTTGCTGTACCCTTTCGTGATCGTTTATTGAACCAAAATCACTCTCACCACTTGGGGTAATACATATGCAACAATGGGCCAGGATTGCAATTCTCGGAGCCATGTTTGTTGTCGCATATTTGCTCATTTTGGCGTGGCAAAAAGATTATGGAAATGCTGAAACAAAACCGCAGCAGGAAACTGCTGTTGTTTCGCATGACGTATCTGCAGATTTGCCAAATGGTCAGACGGCTACAGTTGCCTCTGATCTGCCACAAGCAAATGTGCCAGCACAGCAAGCCACGGATGCCACAGCACCTGTAAGTCAGCAGCTTATTTCAGTACAAACTGACCTTTATCATCTTTGGATTAATCCTAAGGGTGGTGATATTGTTCGTATTGAATTACTCAATCATGACAAGAACAAAGACAGCGATGAACCGTTCGTCATGCTGGAAAGCGATGCGAAACGTACTTATGTCGCCCAGTCTGGCCTGATCGGTCTGAATGGACCGGACAGCAGCCGTAACGGCCGTCCAATGTATGAGCTGGAAAAAACTGCTTATACCCTGGCAGATGCGAAAACAGTCAAATCCAAAGACGGTGAAAACCTGAAAGTATTGTCTGTACCGCTGGTGTTTAAAACCGCTGACGGGATCGAGATTATCAAGACCTTCAATTTCACTGAAGGTGAATATCCGGTCGTGGTAAATCACAAAGTGGTCAACCGCAGTGGCCAGACCTGGCAAGGTCAGATGTTCGGTCAGATCAAACGCGATAACTCGGAAGATCCAGGCAAGTCCGATCAAGGGATCTTCACGCTGGGAACATTCCTCGGCGGTGCATGGGGTACCCCGGACGAGCAGTACAACAAGCTTAAATTCGACAACTTTGTTGAAGAAAAAGTCAGTACTGAAGCGACAGGTGGTTGGGTGGCAATGGTACAGCACTACTTTGTCAGTGCATGGGTTCCAGGTCAGCTGAAGTTGACTCAAGGCAATGGCGAAGCTTATAGCGCCAAGCTTGAATCACGTAAATCAACCGATAACATGAACATCATCGGTTTTACTTCACCAACGTTTAATGTACCAGCAGGTACCGTGGCTGAAATTGATGCGACTTTCTATTCAGGTCCAAAAATCCAGTCAGAACTGAAAGATTTGGCTGCAGGTTTAAACCAGACCGTTGATTATGGCTGGTTATGGCCAATCGCGAAATTGCTGTTCGTGGGTCTTGAATTCTTCCATGGTCTGGTGGGTAACTGGGGTTGGGCAATTATTCTGTTGACCATCCTGGTGAAAGTGATCCTGTGGCCATTGTCGTCGAAGAGCTATCGCTCGATGGCGAAAATGCGGGTGATTGCGCCAGAAATGCAACGCATGAAAGAAGAGTTTGGTGAAGACCGCATGCGCTTCTCTCAAGAAATGATGGCATTGTATAAACGTGAACAGGTCAATCCGCTTGCCGGCTGTTTACCGCTGTTATTACAAATGCCGATTTTCCTGGCCTTGTACTGGGTATTGATGGAATCTGTGGAACTGCGTCATGCGCCATGGATGCTGTGGATTCAGGATTTGTCTTCAATGGATCCTTGGTTCATTCTGCCGTTGTTGATGGGCTTGACGATGTATATCCAACAGTCGTTAAATCCACAACCGACCGATCCAATGCAGGCAAAAGTCTTCAAGTTTATGCCGATTATCTTTACCGTATTCTTGTTGTTCTTCCCGGCAGGCTTGGTCCTGTACTGGATCGTCAACAACTTGATCACGATTCTGCAACAAACTTTGATTAACAAGTCTGTTGCCAAAGATCGCGCGAAACGTGATGAGGCCACTCCAGTCAACTAAGTTGTACGGATAGGCTGAATAAATCCGCTTAAGATGGTAATCTTAGGCGGATTTTTTTTAGCTGTACTTTTGAGTCTTTGCAGGTGAATTTTATGCTCAACCGAACCACAACTATTGCTGCGATTGCAACTCCACCAGGACGTGGCGGCGTTGGGGTGATTCGCCTGTCGGGTCCGAAATCCTATGAGATTGCCCAGCAACTGACACAAAAAGAGTTGCCCAAAGCCCGTTTTGCCGGTTTCCGCCAGTTCTACGATGCAGCAGGTGAAGTCATGGATGAAGGACTGGCGATTTGCTTCCCGAATCCAAACTCGTTTACCGGTGAAGATGTAGTGGAGCTACAAGGTCATGGCGGTCCGGTGATTCAGAACGCCCTGCTTGGCCGTTTGCTGGAACTGGGCGCCACTGCAGCCAAAGCGGGTGAATTCTCGATGCGTGCCTTTGAAAATGGCAAGCTGGATCTGGTGCAGGCTGAAGCAATTGCCGACCTGATTGATGCAACTTCGCAAGCGGCTGCACGTTCTGCGGTGCGTTCACTGCAAGGAGCTTTCTCGACCAAAGTCAATGCAGTCCTTGAGCAGCTGATTCATCTGCGTCTGCATGTGGAAGCCGCGATTGATTTTCCGGAAGAAGAAATCGACTTTCTGGCAGATGGCAAGATTTTAAATCTGCTGGATGGCGTATCCAGTGCCGTCACTCAAGTCCAGCAATCCGCACGTCAAGGACAGCTTCTACGTGAAGGCTTGCAAGTCGTAATTGCAGGTAAACCGAATGCCGGTAAATCCTCTCTACTGAATGCGCTGGCCGGAATTGAACGCGCGATTGTGACCGATATTGCTGGCACCACCCGTGATGTGCTGCATGAGAAAATTACCTTAAATGGCTTACCGATTACCCTGACCGATACGGCTGGTCTGCGTGAAACCGGTGATATCGTGGAAAAGGAAGGGATTCGCCGCGCGATTAAGGAAATTGAACAGGCAGATTTATTACTGTTGGTTTATGACTTAAGCCAGGGTGAAGATCCGCTACAACTCGCCCAAGAATATTTTGCCGAACATATCGAGCCAAAACGTTTGATGCTGATTGGCAATAAATGCGACCTGACCGGTGCTGAAGCCGTGATTGGCGATTTAAATGGTTTCCGGCATATCGCAGTCTCTGCCAAGCAGGAAACCGGTGTTCAAGCGCTCATAGAGGCGATTACAGCGCATGCAGGCTTCCAGCCTGAGGAAGACACCTTTATCGCACGTACCCGTCATTTAGACGCAATGAAGCGCACTCAGCTCTATCTGGCTGAAGCGCGTGAACAACTGGTGGTGTATAACGCCGGTGAACTGGTGGCAGAGTCCTTACGTCTGGCGCAAAATGCTTTGGGCGAAATCACGGGTGATTTCAGTGCAGATGACCTGCTGGGCAAGATATTCGGATCGTTCTGTATTGGTAAATAATTATTTAATAAAACATCAAAAAAGCCCTCAACTGAGGGCTTTTTTTAGGCTGGTAGGCGGGATTTTTGATACGCCCACCACAGCGCAAAACACAGCAAACTAATCGCGATACAAAAGCTGATTACGGCGAAATCCAGCCCCCAATGATCGGCCAGATAACCCACGGCAATGATAGGGACAATAGTGCCCAGATAGGCAATAAACAGATAGGTTGACATGACGGCCGCACGGTTGTCTAAGCTGGTCATTTGATGAATCAGGGCAAAAGCACCCATCAGGGCAAAACCATGGCCAATTCCAAAGCAAATATCACTGATAAAAAATAGCAGGCTGATTTTCGAATACATACATAGCGCTAAAACCATCAGGCTCAAGCACATCATCATCAGGCCGATATTCAGACATTTGGACGCTGCAACCGCTTTGGCCATAAATTGCACGATCACTGAAATCACTAAGATACTGGTAATGGCCAGCCCACTGACCAGAGGGCCATGCCAAGGTAAAATATTGCGGACAAAAGATGGCGACAGTGAAGCAAACAGGCTAAAGGCAGCAAAGGCACTAAAAGCCGTCACTGCAATAATCATAAACACCCGATGAAACTGCGCTTCAGGTTGTTGCAGTTTAGGCGCCATGCTAAAGGGCTGCGCCTCAAACTTGGGTGCTTTGATCCAGAACAGGCCAATCAAACACAGCACGGCGCCCAAAATCACCGGTAAATATGGCATTATCAAGGGGGCAGCGGAAAACTGCGCAATCACACCACCGACCAAGGGTCCCAAACCAAAACCCATTGCGGTGATGATTGAAATCAGTTGTGGTGCAGTGTGTTTATGGCTTTCTGGGATGGTATGCATTAAACCCATCATGGCAGAAGTGGTCATCAGGCCCGAGGCAATCCCAATAATAAAACGGCCAATCGAGAGGATCAGTGCATTCTGGGCAAAAACGGAAATGATGAGACCTAAGGTGATTAGTGCCAGACCAATTTGCAGGGTCCGTAAAAATCCGATGCTGTTACTGGTTCTGCCCAAAAACAACAAGGTCGAGAGACAGCCAAACATATAGGCGACAAAAATGTAGGTGATCTGGCTGGGCAGCAAATGCCAGAGCTGTTGATAAATCGGATAAAGCGGACTGGCCAAAGCGGTGCCAATCGTTCCCATCATTAAAGCCAGGCTGACCATCAAGAACGGTCGCCAGCTGGTCGTTGTTGTCATGAAAATGCCGTTATAGTGTTGATCCTTGGCCAATCCATGTCAGGGCGTAGCGAGGAATATAGAAAGTGTCTGCAGTTTAGAATGGATACAGAAAATCGGTCAAGGTTGAATGAATAAGATATTTATCATTTAAAATATTTTAATTATATAAAACAATTATTTATTATGAATATTAATGTGTTTTCTAGATAGATTGGAGTTCAATCTAACGCTATACATGGTGTTCCACGTGAAACATGATGAACTTATTTAACTCAGTGTAAACAGTAACATAAATGTTTGAGAAATTTAAAAGCAGAGCGATTAGAATCGAAGCATATTCTTATCCAATTCATGTAGAACATTCATGTTAAAAAAAACACTGATCATTAGTTTAAGTACATTGGTTTCAAGCTTCGCATTTGCCAATATTGATACGGTACAAGCTAACTTGGCAAAAAACAGTCCCAATTTAAAAATTGAAAATATTCAGACCACCGAGATGAAAGGTATCTATAGCGGTTTCATGCAGGGCCAAGTGGTTTATTTGAATGAAGATGCCAAACATCTGATTGCCGGTCCGATGCTGCGGATTCAGGATCAACATAATCTGACCCGTGATTTAATGTTGAAGCAAAATAGTATCGACTGGAAAAAATTACCGCTTCAGGATGCTGTGAAAAGTGTAAGAGGTACGGGTAAACGTCAGATTGCGATCTTTTCTGACCCAAATTGCCCGTATTGTAAAAAGCTTGAGCTAGAGCTGAAAAAACTGAATGACTTGACCATTTATACCTTTATTCTTCCTTTAAAACCCCAGTCGGTGGCTCCTTCAAAACAGGTGTATTGCGCGTCTAATCCAGCTCAGGCATGGGAAAATCTGATTGCTCAAGGGATTCAACCTAAATCGAAAAAAAGTTGTGCCAATCCGATTGAACGGAATAAAAAACTGGCTCAGTCTATGGGAGTGAATGGTACTCCTGCGATTATTTTTTCCAATGGTTTTAAAGTGATGGGTGCCTATCCGGCAGAGCAGATTGAGCAGATCTTTAAAGAATTCAATTTATAAAAATTAAATAAAGCTATCAGTCGCTCAATATAAAAAAGCACCTTTTCCGGTGCTTTTTTATTCAGGTCGTCAAATCAACCTCAGAAACATCTGAATGGTTTAGACTGTACGGCGTTTGGTTACCATATTATAAATAAACAGAATAATCACAGCACCAATCACGGAAGCAATCAGCCCTGCTACGGAATCTGCCGAATATAGACCGAGCATACGGCCACCAAAAGTCGCCAATAAGGAGCCAGCAATACCCAGCAAGGTGGTCATGATAAAGCCTGCCTTGTCATTACCCGGGTGAATGGCACGTGCAATCAGACCTGCTACAAAACCAATGACGATCGCCACAATAATTGTCCACATATGCATACTCCTTCTTGTCATGTCTTTGTTTTCACATCTGTTTAATCATCTTGAAATAAAGTCAGGATTATAAAAAGTTGAATCCTGAAACGAGATGTTATTTTTTGTTCCCGGTTTCCTGTCCATTTTAGGCATAAAAAAAGTGGCTTATGCCACTTTTTTCAACCTGATTTTAAAGACCGATTTCACCAATAAATGGCAGGTGACGGTATTTCTGGTCATAGTCTAGGCCATAACCCACAATAAATTTATCTTCAACTTCAAAGCCCATAAATTCGACTTTCAGATCGATTTCACGACGCGATGGTTTACTTACCAAAGTACACAGTTGAATCGAGTTAGGTTCACGGGTTTGCAGGATTTCGAGTACCTTGCTTAAAGTGTTGCCTGAATCAATAATATCTTCAACCACCAGCACATCTTTACCACGGATTTCACCGTCTAAATCTTTCAGGATTTTTACATCACGTGACGATACCGTGCCACCGCCATAACTGGACACAGTCATGAAATCCAATTCATGCGGTTTTGAAATCACACGACATAAATCAGCCATAAAAATCACTGAACCACGTAATAAACCGATGAGCACAAGTTCTTTGTCACTATTGGCATAGTGTGCATTGATTTGAGCACCAAGCTCTTTGACTTTAGCTTGAATTTCTTCAGCGGAAATCATTACGCTCATTTGAACGGTCATGGGTAGATACCTAAAAAGTAAAAATAGCAAAATAAAAAAGGTGTTGACCTGCAACACCTGAATACGTCGCAATTTTAATACATCCCTAGCAGAGATGCACCTGTTTTGCTGGCTGTAAATGTAATCATTTTTTAGCCGCTGCTGAATCGCGTTTCAATAAAAAAACACAGCCCAGTGCCATTGCAGACAGGATCAAGTATTGGCGACGGCGGGATTTTTTCGGTTTATTCACTGGCTGCTGCTTTGACATAAACGGCTGCTCCATAGACATAGGTGGCTGCAATATTACGGTCATCACCAAGCATGGTCAGTGCAAAAAATGCATCTTCAATATTTTTAGCTTTGCTCTGGCGTAACTGCTGTAAGGCAGTGGCATTGAGATCCAGAACCACAAAGTCGGCTTCTTTGCCAATATTAAAGTTCCCCAGGCGATCATCCAGACTCAAGGCTTTGGCACCGCCTAAAGTGGCATGATACAAGGCCTCAAAGGCGGAGAGTTTTTCGCCCTGCAACTGTTGCACCTTATAGGCTTCATTCAGGGTTTGCAGCTGATTAAATGATGTTCCTGCTCCAATGTCTGTGCCTAAGCCGACTTTGACCCCTTTGTCCCAGGTCTTTTTCAGGGGAAATAAGCCACTACCCAGGAATAGATTTGAGGTCGGACAGAAAGCAATGGCTGAGTCGGTCTGATGCATACAATCCCACTCTTCATCTTCCAGATGCACGCAATGCGCGAAAACGGATTTGCTGCCGGTTAAACCATAATGATGATAAACATCCAGATAACCTTCACGTTCAGGAAAGAGTTCTTTTACCCAAGCAATTTCATTTTTATTTTCACTTAAATGGGTATGTACATAGACATCCGGATATTCGGCTTTGAGCTGTCCGGCTTTTTGTAGTTGTTTAGGTGTTGAGGTTGGTGCAAAGCGTGGAGTAATCGCATACAGGTTCCGCCCCTGTCCGTGCCATTTTTTAATCAGCGTTTTAGAGTCAATATAAGCCGTTTCTGCTGTATCCGTCAGCGCTTCCGGTGCATGACGGTCCATCAGGACTTTACCCGCAATCAGACGCATATTGCGTGTGGTTGCGGCATTAAATAAAGCATCTACGGATTCAGGATGAACGGTACAAAAGACCAGTGCAGTCGTGGTGCCGTTTTTAAGCAATTCCTGCACAAAAAATTCGGCAATTTTTTCGCTATAGGATGCATCTTGAAACTGGATTTCAGTGGGGAATGTATAGGTATTTAACCATTCCAGCAGTTGTTCACCATAAGCCCCGACCATTTCCGTTTGCGGGAAATGAATATGGGTGTCGATAAATCCGGGAACAATCAGTTGATCTGGATAGTGTTGTAATTCAGTGTCGGTAGGAAGTCGTGACTGCCCTTCTTGCCAAGGACCAAACCACTGGATTTTACCCTCTTGAATGATGACTAAACCATCTTCTACATATCGCACTTGGTCGTGTATATCACGTGCTTGGGCAACTGTATTCTGAATGTCGAGGAAGCGACCACGGATCGCTGTCGTTGCAATTACAGAAGACATTTTAAACCTACGCTTTTAATTTTTTCGATTGATTGTAGCTGAAAAAATTGCCATGTTTGTATGAACATTCATATTTAAATAGCGATCCAGATTCTTCTATGACCCCATCCAATTATTATGACCAATTTCAACAGATCGTGCGTGCGCAGCCGACCTTAATGCGCATCTTGCATCAGTTAGCACAATTGCACTCTGAAGCTTATGTCGCAGCGGGCGTGTTACGTCATGTGATCTGGGCGCATTTACATGGCTGGGAATATGACATGAATCATACGGAGGTCGATGTGATTTTCTATGACGAAAATGAGCAGGCTCGCGCTATAGAACAGCAACTTGCAGATCAGTTAAAAGACTATTTTCCAGAGATTTGTTGGGATGTGATCAATCAAGCTTTTGTACATGAGTGGTATCGTACCAATCAAAATGAAAGTATTGGGCCTTTAACTTCAATTAGTCATGCGCTGTCATTATGGCCAGAAACTGTCACGGCCTTGGCACTGCGCCTGAAAAATGATGAGTTGGAGTTGATCGCTCCTTTCGGTTTAGCAGATTTATTTGAGTTAAAGCTGCGTTGGAATCCGAATTTAGTCAGTTATGCCGTGTTCGAACAACGCATGCTGAGCAAACAGTTTTTGCAAAAATGGCCCAAATTATCCCTGATAGAACAATAAAAAAAGCCTGCTGATGCAGGCTTTTTTGATGATTATTTTTTACAGGGTGGTTTCGTTATATTTCTTGCTATGACGAATCGACAAGATCGCGGTCACAGTCAGAACAATCACAATAAAGCTCAAAGAAATCCAGATCGGCATATGGAACACATCTAGCATCAGCATCTTAAAGCCGATAAAGACCAGAATGATCCCGAGGCCATAAGGCAGATAATGCATTTTTGAGGCTGCGCCCGAGAGCAGGAAGAACATTGCGCGCAGGCCTAAAATCGCCATCAGGTTTGCAGTGAGGACAATGAAGGGATCGGTGGTGACGGCAAAAATAGCCGGAATAGAATCGACGGCAAAGATAACATCAGAGGCTTCAACCAGGATCAGGACCAGGAACAACGGCGTTGCCCAGAGCAAACCATTTTGACGGACAAAGAATTTGTCGCCCTGAAGTTGCGGGGTAATACGCATATGTTTACGCAGCCATTTTAGAATCGCCATATCTTCAATATTGCTGTCTTCTTCATGCTGACCACGCAGGAATTTGAAGCCGGTATACACCAGGAACGCACCGAAGATATATAGAATCCAGGAGAATTCCTGCACGAACCACGCGCCAATAAAAATAAAGATAGTTCTGAGCACAATCGCACCCAGTACGCCATATAACAGCAGCTTGCGTTGCAGTGCGGGTGGAATGGCGAAGGCCGCGAAGATCATCAGCCAGACAAAGACGTTATCAATCGCCAGGGATTTTTCCAGCAGATAACCGGCAAAGTATTCCATGACCTTGGCATTGGCAATTGCCGTGCCTGCGGTCTGCTCCAGATACAGCCATAAGCCGCCACCAAATAAAGTCGCGACACTGACCCAGGCAATACTCCAGTAGGCAGCAGTACGGACTTTAACTTCCTGACCATGCTGATGCTTAAAGCCGACAAAATCGATTATCAGCATGACTGCGACAATCGCGAAAAAGACGAGATACAGCCAGAGTGTACCAATGGTTTCCATGTGAATTCTCCACATCGGACAACTGGCCATAAAAAAACCTTGACCAGTTGCCAGATGAAAAACATCTATAACAACATGATCAAGGTCTTGCCTACATCTTACTGTTCCACTTTTTTATATAAAGTGTGACTTCAAGATGCTCAGATACCGACTTTTTGCAAAGTGTAATGACGATATTCTGACACGTTTAAAAATTGAAATTTCATTCTTAAACGCTTGGAGGAGGCTACTCCCCTTGTTCAAACTAAATTTTGTTTGAGCGATTGCTCAATGTGTAGCAAGCATGACAGATTTTTGCTAAGACTACAATTTCATTTACAAAAATCATGCTTCAAGGCGCTTTCTTACCTAAGAAATCCGGACGCTGAATCAGATATAAGCTGATCAGAAAACCCAAGCTGGCCAGGATAGCTCCCACCCAGCCAATACTATGTAATCCGATATGTGCCGTTACCAGACCGCCGAGTAAGGCACCGCCGCCAATCCCGACATTGTACAAACCTGAAAAAATCGCCATGGCGACATCAGTCGCATCGGAAGCCAGATTTAAGGTCTTGGCTTGTAGGGCCAGACTAAACCCAATAATGCTGATGCCCCAGATTAACGCCAGGCTATTAAGCTGAAATACACCCTGAGACAGTGGCAGCAATAACAGCAGCGAGATCCCTAGCCCGAGTGTAAATAGCGGAATGGTGAGTCGGGGAAAATGCGGTGCAAAGCGGCCAAATACATAAGACCCGATCAGACCCGCACCGCCATAAATTAGCAATAAGCTGGTGGTCTGCGCAGAGCTGAATTGTGCAATATTCAGCGCAAAGGGTTCAATGTAACTATAGGCGGTAAATTGCGCACTAATCACAAGCACGGTAAGCGCAAAGACCAGCATCAGGCTGGGACGTTTTAGCAAGCTTTTTAAGCTACTAAGTGATCCTGAATTGACACTTGGTAATAAAGGCAAGGTTTTGGCCAGCAGTACGCAGACTACGCTCGCTACGATTGCAATTAAGGCAAAACTATTGCGCCAGCCATAGGCCTCTCCGACCATCCGACCAAAGGGAATTCCCAGAACCATCGCCATGGCGGTACCGGTAGCCAATAAGCCCAATGCCTGAAACTCTTTGCCTTTTGGCGCAACCCGCACGGCAAGCGACGCCGTAATTGACCAGAACAGCGCATGCGCCACGGCAATACCAATCCGGCTCAGCACCAGAATGCTAAAGCTCCAGGCAAAATAGGACAGCACATGACTGAAAATAAACACTGCAAATAAAATCATCAGCAGAAAGCGCCGTTCAATATTTTTGGTCAGTAACATCATTGGCAAAGACAGCAGCGCCACGACCCAGGCATAAATCGTCAGCATCCACCCGACCTGGGTCGGTGACATGGCAAAACTGTTACCAATATCACTTAATAGCGCCACAGGGATAAATTCTGTGGTATTGAAAATAAAGGCAGCAGAGGCTAAAGCAATCACACAAACCCATTGACGTGTCACCGAAGAGGTGGAAGAAGAGCTAGACATACATATCTGATAAAAAGAACCGGCCGGCAGTTTAAACCTGTTCAGCAGAATGCGGTATTGGTCAGAAGGACAGATTCACAATCCTTTAAAAGAAATCTAACAATAGAGCAGGGAAAAATATGTCAGTCTGGCTTAAAAACAAGGAGAGGATCGGCATGTTGATCGAGCATCAGCAACAGGACACTGTAGGTTTATGGTTTGTAGAGCCAAATGAAAAACGTCTGGCAGAAATGAGTTATTCCAGAGTAAATGAAGATCAATTAGTGATTGAACACACCTGGGTCGATGACAGTCTACGCGGCCAGCACGTCGGGTATTATCTGGTCGAGGCCGCTGTGAATTTTGCCCGTGAACACGGCATCAGGATTATTCCAAAATGCCCTTTTGCCAAATCCGTGTTCGAGCGAGAGCCTCGCTTTAATGATGTTTTATAATTTTAAAATGACAACAAAGGTTTAGATTTGTATGGAAATTAAATATCAAGATTCAAAACGTGGTGGTGTATTTTTTATGGAAGATCAAGGACGCCGCCTGGCGGAGATTACTTATCAATGGCGGGGCGATGCCGCCATCATTGCCGATCATACCTGGGTCGATGATTCCCTGCGTGGCCAAGGTATTGCCCGAAAAATGCTGGATGTACTGGTTGATTTTGCCCGTGAAAAAAGTTTAACCATCATCCCGCAATGTTCCTATGTGGATGTCATGTTTAAACGTGACCGAAGTCTGGCAGATGTCGCAGCAACGGCTATTTAACTACCCAAGAGGATTTCCCGAAAGATAAATGCAGTTTTTCTTTCAAGGCAGGAATCAATATAACCTGTAACAGGGTATATAAACCGAAACCTGCCATCACCCCGGTCATCGCCCAGAAAATTTCTTCAAACTGTTGCAGCATCACTAAAATTGCCATAATCAGCAGGTAACTGGCATGAAAATAAATACGATGCCCAACAAATTTCAAGATCGTCCAGCTAATAAAAATTGAACTGATCAGCAGATTGGTTTGAGCGCTGAATTGCCAGTCATTTAAAGTGATGATCAGGATAAAACACACACATAACAAGGCGAGGGTTAAAATCAGATCTTTTAACATCAAGTGATCCTCATGTTCATGGTAGGTGTATGAAAATATTCGTTTAATAATTTAGGCACTATTGTTAAAAGTTTAGTCCAGAAATGCAAACTGAAAACCGTGTAAGCAAAAACGGATATTTGCTTAAAAAATGGTCGACTTAATTTAAAATTATTGATTAAATTGTGGTTTTAATTCTTCCCTCTAGTGAGATGGCATGATGCTACAGCTTTGCTATGCCAGTGAACGCATAGAATCTGAACAAGAGTTGTTACAAGATTTAAGCGATATTTTGGCCACTGCCCGGAAGTTCAATCTTCAGCATCAGATTCATGGGGTGTTGTATTATTCCCATGGCAAATTTTTCCAGTGCCTTGAAGGTCAGGCTGAAGTAGTGGAAAGTTTATTTCAGAGCATTTGTCGGGATCCCCGCCATCACAATATCTTGCGTTTTGCAGATGCGATGGTAGAGCATTCCCATTTCTCGGAATGGTCAATGAAATATGTGCATAAACACAGTGAAATTTCTTCTTTATTTTCACGTTTAGGTTTGAAGCAATTTGATCCGCATGCCTTACAGCAGTCAGGAATTGCCGAATTCCTCAAAGTACTGTATCGCCTGGAAGAAAATCAGGCCAGTCTGGCATCGCCAAAAGGTTATAAGCAGCGTGGTTATGTCCCCTATTTTTGATCTGATGGATCAAAGCTGAAAATAAAAAAGTCCGCATGGCGGACTTTTTTGTCTGATGTGGATTAGGTCATGTCAATCATGACTTTTAAGGCCTTTTCATCAGAGGCATGTTTAAAGACATCATAGGCTTTTTCAAAATCGGAAAATTTAAAATGATGGGTCGCCAGTTTTTCTAGGGGCAATTTGCCGGAACAGCAGGTTTTCAGCAACATCCCTGTGGTATTGGCATTCACCAGGCCGGTGGTGATGGTCAGGTTTTTAATCCAGAGTTTGTTCAGTTCAAAACTCACCGGTTTACCATGTACGCCGACGTTGGCAATATGCCCGCCCTCCTTCACGACATGCTGGCAAATATTCCAGGTAGGCTCCACCCCCACTGCTTCAATGGCACAGTCGACCCCGCGTCCATCGGTAATCTCTAGAATCTTTTGAATGGCATCTTCTTTGGCAGAGTTGATGATATGCGTCGCGCCGACAGTCTTGGCAAATTCCAGCCGATTATCATCCATATCCACCATAATAATATTGGCGGGTGAATAAAACTGTGCGGTGAGCAGGCAACTCATGCCAATTGGCCCTGCCCCGACAATCGCGACATTGTCGCCCGGTTTGACATCGCCATATTGCACCCCAATTTCATGTGAAGTTGGCAGGATATCGGAGAGGAATACGGCCACATCTTGATTCAGGCCTTCGGGTAAATGATAGAGTGAGGTATCGGCAAAGGGCGTGCGTACATATTCGGCATGGGTACCATCAATCATATAACCCATGATCCAGCCGCCTTCATTGCGGCAATGTGCATACAGTTGTTTCTGGCAGTTTTCACAGGTTCCACAGCGGCTGACACAGGAAATAATGACCCGGTCACCTTTTTTGAAATTCTGCACGGCGGAACCGACTTCTTCCACAATGCCAATACCTTCGTGACCTAAAATACGCCCGTTAAAGCTGCACTCTTTTCGTGTGGCCTCCTGCTCAATTTCCGGGTTTTTACCTTTCCAGATCCCGAGATCGGTACCACAAATGGTGACTTTTTCGAGTTTAATGATGGCATCGCCGGGATGCAAAATGGTGGGAACCGGGCGGTCTTCAAAGCGGATATCATTTGCGCCGTAATAGACCATCGCTTTCATCGTTGTCATGACACATCTCCTAATGGAGTGAGGAGTGAGGAGTGAGGAGTGAGGAATGAGAATGACCTGACTCAGCGAGAATAATGAATGCCTCGATTGCTTTTATACAATGACAGTGATGGGCTGATTCATGATCTGGCTTTCAGGCCTATAGATACCTGTGTTCTTCTCGATTGTGCCTTGAGTGATAGGGTGCTGCAATGAGTCTTGTGTACAGATTGCAACAAAAGATCATCAGGAATGGTTCAGAGATAAATCTGCTATTGGGGTCAATATTTAAATCAGGAAATTCCAGAATGGATATACCCCTTCACTTTTGCTCAATCAACATTTTAATATGCTAAAAAAAGCCCGCTAGGCGGGCTTCTTCACCTCACTTAAATCTGTTTTATGCTTGTAAAACAGTGATCAGCTTCTGATGCAAACCACCAAAACCTCCATTCGACATAATCACCACAGCATCACCCTCGCCTGCTTCTGCCACCACGGTCTGAATGATGTCATCCAGTGTGCGTGCAACTTTGGCCTTGTTTGGCGCAGCCTCAATGACCGGTTGCAGATCCCAGTCCAGTCCTTCCGGTTGATACCAGATCACTTCATCGGCCAGACGTGCAGAATGGGCCAAGCCATCTTTATGACTGCCCATGCGCATGGTATTGGAACGTGGTTCAATAATCGCCCAGAGTTTGCGTTCACCCAGACGTTTGCGCGCGCCTTCTAAGGTCGTATCAATCGCCGTCGGATGATGGGCGAAATCATCATAAACCTCGATACCACGGACTGTGCCTAACAGTTCCATACGGCGTTTCACACCACCAAAATTCGATAGTGCTTCACAGGCGGTTTCAATCGATACGCCGACATGTTCAGCGGCTGCAATCGTCGCAAGTGCATTTGCAACCGAATGCTGTCCGGTCATATTCCACTGTACTTCGCCTTTGACAACGCCCTGTTGCAGCACTTTGAAATGTGAACCATCTGCTGACAATTGTTCTGCATAAAGTTCAGATTTTTCGTTGGCATCCAGTGAAGTGCGAATAACCGGTGTCCAGCAGCCCTGCTCCAGCACTTCATCAATATTGCTTTCAGTAATCGGCGCGATAATCCGGCCTTCACTTGGAATGGTACGAACTAAATGATGAAACTGTTTTTGAATTGCGGCCAGATCATCAAAGATATCGGCATGGTCAAATTCCAGGTTATTTAAAATTGCTGTTTTTGGATGGTAATGCACGAACTTGGAACGCTTGTCGAAGAAAGCGGAATCATATTCATCGGCTTCGACACAGAAGTATTTCCCACCACCGAGACGCGCACTTTCCGAAAAGCCCAATGGCACACCGCCAATCAGAAAACCTGGCTCCAGACCGGCTTGATCCAGTACCCAAGCCAGCATCGTGGTGGTCGTGGTTTTACCATGTGTTCCGGCGACACCCAGCACGTGTTTACCTTGCAGAACATGATCAGCCAGGAACTGCGGACCTGAAATATAAGGCAGACCTGCATTCAGCATATATTCGACTGCATCAATACCACGCTTCATGGCATTGCCGACGATTACCAGATCCGGATGAGGCTGTAAATGACTGCGGTCATAACCCTGTATTAAAGTGATGCCCGCATTTTCAAGTTGGGTCGACATGGGTGGATACACATTCAGGTCTGAACCTGTTACCTGGTGGCCCAGATCGCGTGCAAGTAGCGCTAACGAGCCCATAAAGGTGCCACAAATACCCAAAATATGCAGATGCATCTACTTTACTCCGTTCCTGTCTGACCCATCACTTTATATTGGTGCTGTTGTCATGATTTATTCAATTTGCAAGCAACGATAGCAAGGCTTTAGCTGAAAAGATAGTGAAAATTCTGGCCTTGTTGTGGGATTTTTTAAATCCTGTTTCACGGATAAATTCAAAGAAAATTTCAAAGCGATGCAATATCTTTTCGCCAAATAAACCGTAAAATAAGTTCGACTTTTTTGCAGAGTGCATGCAAATGCTGCCGGCTTTATTTCTTCTGGTAATTGCCAACTGTTTTATGACCCTGGCCTGGTATGGGCATTTAAAATTTTTGCCGCATGATGCACCGCTCTGGCAAGCGATTTTGTTCAGCTGGGCCATTGCCCTGTTTGAATATAGCCTGATGATTCCAGCGACCAAATTACTGGCGCAGCAAGGCCTGGCAGTCGGTCAAATGAAAATCACCCAGGAAGTCGTGACCTTACTAGTCTTTGTTCCTTTTATGATTTTTATGTTTAAACAGCCCTTTAAACTGGATTATCTCTGGGCCGCTTTATGTCTGTGTGGATGTGTCTATTTTGTCTTCCGTACCCCTTAACTTGATCTAATGGCTCAGCTGAATCAGGGGGAAATGGCTTCTAAATTCAGAAAGTAATTTCTGCCGATCCGGTTCAAATTCCAGTTTATTCAGGCAGCGTTGGATTAATTCAATCGCCATTATTTCTGCAGCCTGTTTTAGTTCAGGTTCGGGTACATTATGTTGAATCATCGCTAAACATTTCAATATTCTCTGATTGAGTTCAATACAACCCACACAATCTCGGGCCATTGGTGCAAAACTACTGTAAATCAAATCCCCGAGATCAAAGATATCCACACTGATATGCGGACAATCCCGCTCCGGTAAATCTTCAGCGGCCTTGCTGTCAATCAGGATTCGGGTTAAGGCATCAACGGCATTAATCGCTGATCCAACATCGTTCACTGCGGGAGACATCGCTTTCTGCCCCACTTCGCTCATCACCACCACACCAAAACGCGGGTCCTGTAAAAAGCTGCGATTGGTTTCAATGATTACATGATTCAAAATGGAGTTTCGGATCTCCTGCTGCTGTTCCGGGCTGAAAGCGCGGTCGCTATATACCTCTGCCAGTGCCGTCATCGGATCCAGAAATTTTCCGGGTAGCTGGGGAAGATGGATATGCAGCTGTTGGCTGACGGCCAGTTGCTCCAGTCCTTCACTATTAAAATTGGTGAAATAGCCGGTCTGGGTACTAAAAACATGAAAGGCAGCTGCTTGCTCTGGACGTTGTCCGGTGGCACCAAAATTCGGCTGATGTCGAAACTCCGCCAAGGCCGTAGAAGCAGCGACTTCAATTTTGTGAATGGTGGTGGTGAGGTTGCCCAGTTGCGACAGGGTGTGTACCCAGCGAATCAGGATATAAATCAGGTACATCAATACCAAAATGGTACTGATAAACAGTACAAATCTACCTGCAGGACCATAATAGCCAAGCCCGAGCGCAATCTTGGCAATTACAGCATAAATAAAAGCCGAGATAAAACTGCTGATAGCAAGGCGGGTATTGTCATCACTCATCATCAGCTGATAGGCACGTGGTGTCCCGCTGGATGAGGCAGACGCAAAGGCTGCGACCATAATCGACAGGGAAAAAGTGGTGACTGCCAGCATGCTGGAAGCAATAATATCTAGCAGGCTGCTCAGGGTTTCAATACTGATATTGGGAACAGTGCTGGTCGGGATGAAATAGCGACTGGCGATTGCAAACAGCGAGAAAAAGGTCGCAAAGAGGGCGCCAAGGGCCGGCATCAGCCATAAGTTTTCTGAGGGGTTCTGTAGCCAGATTTTTAGTTTGTACCACATAAAAATGCCCTGCCAATGTATAGGTTTTAGTATTAAGTTATTCATTGCAAAAAAGTTTTATCTTGATAGTTATACTTTTTTTAATGTGATGTATGTCCTATTTTTGTATTTTTAGCCGCAAAATTATCTTTTTATTTTCGACTATTTTCCAAACAGATAATTTTAATTCTTAATTGTTGAGCTGAACTTTAGACCAAATCAATTTCAGTCTATAATGAGTACTCCTATTCAAGCTTGGCTCTCTCGTCGAGATTTATCTTTTCTCACTTTAATCTCTGGAAAATTTGCAATGAATGCGGCTGCTGCACAAGATACTCCTCTCGTAGGTATTATCATGGGTTCTCAATCAGATTGGGCAACTCTCGAACACACTGCCAATATGCTCAAGCAGCTTGGTGTCCCATTTGAAGCCGAAGTTGTTTCTGCACATCGTACTCCAGACCGCCTGTTTGAATATGCTGAACAAGCGCGTGATCGTGGTATTCAGGTAATTATTGCTGGTGCAGGTGGCGCAGCGCATTTACCGGGGATGTGTGCGGCGAAAACTGATCTGCCAGTTTTGGGTGTACCTGTGAAATCTTCGATTTTAAACGGTGTTGATTCATTGCTGTCTATTGTGCAAATGCCAGCCGGTATTGCAGTCGGTACCTTGGCCATCGGTCCTGCCGGTGCAACCAATGCTGCCATTATGGCGGCGCAAATTCTGGGTTTGACGCGTCCAGAGATCGCAAAAAATGTTGCAGATTTCCGTGCAGCGCAAACAGATAAAGTCGCAAGTAACAATATTCCAGGCCAGGCTTAAGTCGAGATACAGATTATGGATAAAACCATCGGTATTTTTGGTGGCGGTCAGCTGGGTCGTATGATGGCGCAAGCGGCACTTCCATTAAATATTCAATGTACATTTTTTGAAGCCAGCACAGACTGTCCTTCTGCTGCTTTGGGTCCGGTGATTTCGAGCCAAGCTGAAAATGGTCTGCAAGACTTTATTAACAGTGCAGATGTATTTAGCCTTGAGTTTGAAAATACGCCACTTGCAGATGTTGATGTACTGACGCAAAGCAAGCAACTGCATCCGCCGCGTCAGGCTTTGGCGATTGCCCAGCATCGTCTGTCTGAAAAAGCCTTGTTTGATGAACTGGCTATTCCGGTTGCACCGTACAAAGCGGTCACTTCACTGGAAAGCTTACAGGCTGCTGTAGCTGAACTGGGCTTGCCGATCGTACTGAAAACTTCGCGTGGCGGTTATGATGGCAAAGGTCAATTTGTTTTACGTTCGGCCGATCAGATGGATCAGGCCTGGGCAGAATTGGGCCCTGCGGGTGAACTGATTGCTGAAAGTTTCGTGACTTTCTCGCGTGAAGTTTCAATCATTGCAGTACGCGGCCAAGATGGTGATGTTAAAACCTGGCCATTGGCGGAAAATCATCATCATAACGGCATTCTGTCGCACTCGATTGTGCCGGCACCGAACAGTGCAGATTTGCAGCCGGTGGCGCAAGATTACATCACTCGTCTGCTGAATCACTTGAACTATGTCGGTGTGCTGACCCTTGAGCTGTTTGTGACAGACAATGGCCTATATGCCAACGAGATGGCACCACGTGTGCATAACTCGGGTCACTGGTCGATTGAAGGTGCAGTATGTTCGCAGTTTGAAAACCATGTGCGTGCCGTGGCAGGTTTACCTTTAGGTTCAACTGAAGTGATCCGCCCAACTGTCTTGGTGAACATCATTGGTCAGCATCCGAAATCTGCAGATGTACTTGCTCTGGAAGGTGCACATTTGCATCTTTACAACAAGTCAGAGCGCGAAGGCCGCAAGATTGGTCACATTACCCTGATGCCAAATGACAGCGCGCAATTGTCTGTGCTTTGCCGCCAACTGGCGAAAATTTTACCGAATCCATTGGCATTGAGCGAAGATATGACCATCTAGGCTTTAACTTGCTGATAAAAAAAGCGATCACTTCGATGATCGCTTTTTTATTTGTCTGCTTTCAGGCATGATTGCGCCTCTTTAAAAATGCCTGCCATTGGTCGGATCAGTTTTTAAATCAATTGCTTATAAACTGATCAATTGAGTATAAATATACCAATTCAATAAAATCTTATTTACCGCTGAATTTTGTCATATTCATTTGTGGATAAGCCTAAAATCAAAGTTTGAATTTAAAACTGGAAAGTGGTTTTGAATTTAAATTCATAAAAACAAATTCAAATTTAAATCGGACTTTGAATTTAAACTTGCGCTTTTAAATTCAAAAAATATGAATTCAAATTTAAAACTGGATAAATAAATTCAAAGTTTTGAATTTAAAAATATTAGCCCATTATTCAAATGAATTTAAAAGAAAAACGAGTGTAATTAGAGCATGTTGATGATTGTGACTCACTTTTCCTGAAACAAGTTATCCCTATATTTTTTAAATTCAAAACTAATTTCAAATGTTTTGAATTTAAAAATCCTGCTGATTTGAATTTAAAGCAGGCTTGTGGATAACTCGTGTTTAAATTTAAAGATTACAAAATGAATTTAAAAGTGTAGGAATTATGAATTTAAATTTACGCATTGGCGCTTTAATTTTCATCATGAGCTGCTAAGGTAGAAACATAATTCAAAATCTAAATATTCAAGGGTCTTATGCAACGGCTTGCACTTTTTATTGGTTCTGTGGTCTTGGCTGCTTCACAGGCACAGGCTGAACTTATTATTAATGGTCAACGTGTCACGCCGACTGATTTGACCTCTATTTCAAATATCCCGAGTTATGCCTCCCAAAATAATTTTCAAAACTGTCTCGCCAATTTGCGCAGTCAAGCTGTTGCTAGAGGTGTAAGCGGCAGTACCTATGATCGTTATACCCAAAACTTAAGCCCTGATTATTCAGTGATTGAACGCCTGAATTACCAGCCTGAATTTTCTACCCCGATTTGGGATTATCTGTCTGGTTTGGTGGATGAAGAACGGGTTCAGCTCGGCCGGCAAAAATTACAGCAACATCGTGAGGTGCTCAATCGTGTTGCTGCCACCTATGGTGTACCTGCAGAAATGGTAGTTGCGGTATGGGGTGTTGAAAGTAATTTTGGTGATATTTCCGGGAAATATCCTTTATTACAGGCTTTAGGGACTTTGAGCTGTGAAGGCCGTCGCCAGAGTTATTTCCGTGGTGAGTTTTTTACTACCATGAAACTGTTACAGCGTGGCGATGTACGTGAAGAACATTTAAAGGGTTCCTGGGCAGGTGCATTTGGTCATACCCAGTTTATGCCATCGACTTATGATGAACTTGCAGTTGATTTTGATGGAGATGGCCGACGTGATCTGGTATCCAGCATTCCGGATGCACTGGCATCGACCGCCAATTTTTTAAGCAAGCGTGGCTGGCAGAGCGGACAACCTTGGGGATTTGAAGTCAAGATTCCGCAAGGCATGTCGGTTTCCGGTGAAGGCCGAAGAAATAAAAAATCCTTGAGTAGTTGGATCAATCAAGGGGTGGTGCGTGCCGACGGTTCGCCTTTAATTCAAGGAAATTTATCACAATCCTCTCAAGCCGGATTACTTGCGCCTGCGGGGCCGAATGGCCCGGTGTTCCTGGTCTTTAAAAACTTTGATGCCATTTATAGCTATAACGCGGCAGAAAGTTATGCCTTGGCGATTGCACATTTATCCGATCGCCTGCAAGGTAAAGGTAGTTTTACGGCCACATGGCCCACCGATGATCCGGGGACTTCACGTGCAGAGCGTCGTGAGATCCAGCAATTTTTATTGAGTCGAGGTTATGACATTGGTGCGGTGGATGGTTTGATTGGTGATAAAACCCGTCAGGCGATTCGTCAGGAACAGCAGCGTTTGGGCTTGAGTCCAACAGGTCGTGCTGGTCAGCAGATTCTGCGTGCTTTTAGAAATGAAAATGCCAAACGCATGATGCAATAAAAATATTGAAAACGAAAAAAGGTCTGCATTTATGTAGGCCTTTTTTAATGACTGTTTTTGAGTAGCTATATAGTCATGCAAGACAATAGTAATTCGCTGAATTTAAACAGCAGTAATGGTGCCGAGGACGCGATAGCCAGCGGCACCAGTGACTGCAGGCAAGTTACCATTTAGCTGATTCATAAAACGCATGGCCAGCCAGGCAAAGGCAGTAGCTTCTACCCAAGTCGGACTGAGGCCCAGATCGGCGGTAGTCTGTACGCTCCATTCATGTTTGCGCAGGCGCCAGCGCAACTGCTCCAGTAAATGTGAGTTATAGGCACCGCCACCGCAAACAAAAACCTGTCCGGTATCCATGCCAGAGCGGTAAATGGCTTTTTTAATGGCACGGGTAGTGAGCTTTAATAAAGTCGCCTGTACATTTTCCGGAGTATCTTCCAGTTCATCGTATTGCAGGTCATTGCGCCAGTCAGCAATCTGTTCATCCAGCCATTCCAGGTTGAAATCTTCACGACCGGTACTTTTTGGAGGTTCTTTGGAGAAGAATTCGTGTGACTGCAAGCGATCAAGCAAACTGCGAATCGGGGTGCCATAGGCTGCCCAGTTACCATTTTCATCAAAAGGCTGACCGGTATAACGGGAACACCAAGCATCCATCAGGATATTGGCCGGTCCGGTATCAAAACCATACACCTCTTCAGGCTTGCCGGCAGGCAGCAGGCTGACATTCGCTATACCGCCCAGATTTAAAATTACCCGGTGAATGCTGTTATGCTGGAAAATATCCTGATGAAATGCTGGAACTAAAGGTGCTCCCTGACCACCTGCCGCCAGATCACGACGACGGAAATCTGAAATCACCGGAATCTGGGTAATTTCAGTAATGATGTTCGGGTCGCCAATTTGCAGGGTGAAGCCATGTTCAGGACGATGCCGGATAGTCTGGCCATGCGAGCCAATCGCCTTAATTCTGGATTTATCCAGGTTATTTTTTTCAATCAACGTATTAATACCATGACCAATCATTTGTGCCAGTGCAACATCAGCCTTGCCCATGCGGTCAATTTCATTGTCATCCGGCAAGGTCAGTGCCATCAGCTCATCCCGAAGGTCAGGATCAAATGCCAAAGTGAGTGTGGCATGAAGCTGGAGTGGATCAAAAGAAGCAGCAACAATATCGACACCATCCATGCTCGTGCCGGTCATTACCCCAATATAGATCGCTGTCATGGTTATTCTTAAGCCTGCAATATGCTGAAAAAGTGTTAGTATATCGCACAAATTGAGTAACTGATGTATTGGATTTTGTGATGTCAAATTTCCTGCCGGCTGAAGAACAACTTGCCCTCATTCAACGAGGCACCCACGAAATTATTTCTGAAGAAGACCTTCTCAAGAAATTAAAATTGAATCGTCCATTAAAAATTAAAGCGGGTTTTGACCCGACTGCACCTGATTTGCACTTGGGCCACACAGTTCTTATTAATAAGTTAAAAGTATTCCAAGACTTGGGTCATGAAGTGTTGTTCCTAATTGGTGACTATACTGCGATGATCGGTGACCCAACCGGAAAAAGTGCTACACGTCCGCCATTGTCACGTGAACAGGTTTTAGAGAACGCTAAAACATATCAAGAACAAGTATTTAAAATCCTTGATCCAAACAAAACCAAAGTGGTGTTTAACTCGGAGTGGTTTGCACAAAAAACTGCGGCTGATTTAATTCAATTGGCATCACAGCAAACGGTTGCACGTATGCTTGAGCGTGATGACTTCACCAAGCGTTATAACAATCAACAACCGATCGCGATTCATGAATTTTTGTACCCATTGGTACAAGGCTATGACTCTGTTGCGTTGGAAGCAGATGTTGAATTGGGTGGTACAGACCAAACCTTTAACTTGTTGATGGGTCGTACCTTACAAGGTCGCTATAACCAAGAAGCTCAAGTCTGTATCACAGTGCCAATCCTTGAAGGTTTAGATGGCGTCAACAAGATGTCTAAATCTTTAGGTAACTATATTGGTGTATTTGATGCACCGGGCGCGATGTACCAGAAAGTGCTCTCAATGCCGGATGCATTGATTGAGCGTTATTTTGATCTGCTGAGCTTCAAAACCATTGAAGAAATTCAGCAACTATTAAAAGAAGTGGCAGAAGGCCGTAATCCGCAAGAAGTCAAAAAGATTCTCGCGTTAGAGCTGGTCGAGCGTTTCCATGGTGCTGAAGCAGCTGCCAATGCACATAAAGGTGCAGGTAATATCATTACTGAAGGTGAATTGCCTGAAGGTACGCCTGAAGTGACCATTTCACGTGCTGAATTCGGTGGCGAAATCTTTATTACTTCAATTTTACGTGAAGCAGGCTTAACTAAAAATGCAGCACAAGCCAAAGATGCACTTGGTCGTGGTGCGGTAAAAGTGGACTGGAAGCCAGTTGATGCCTCTTTTTCTGTGAAAGAGAACGTGACTTTGATTATTCAAGCGAGTAAAAAATCCATCGCTAAAGTGACTTTTGTTGACTAAATTTAGAGCTAAGTTATTGAAATAAAAGCAGGCTTCGGCCTGCTTTTTTATTGATGTCCTATATTCATAAATCGAATAAGTAACTTCAAAAAAAACCCTATGAAAACAATAGGTAATTTTTTCCAAATTGCTTGCTTTTCATCTTTATTATGTATAGGATTTATTCATCTAGAGAATTCGTTTAGAGCATCTAGAGGGTAGTAAAAATAATAGTACTCCACAACTGAGAAGTCTCTTTTCCAAGAGGCTCTTTTTAAAAGCTTTAAAGCGAATAACTATAATAATGACATAATGGATCGGGTAAAGATTCAATTCTAAGGAGGAGATTTTGGGAGAGATCTCTTCCTTTTTTATTTATTCTGATTGCGTAATCAAGATATAAATCTGCATGCCTACTCTTCTCGTTGAGCAACTAAACTTAAAATTAACTAGCAAATTGGGCTTAGGTGAATGACCTCTAAGAATGAGTTCATTTCAATTGACTGTGAAAAAAGAGCAAAACATAAAAAATTAAAACAAAGGTGATTGAATGTATCGCTATCCAACAGAAGATATTTTTGATGAACAGATCGATTGCATTTTACGGTTCTTATTTGAATACCAGCCGGTCGAACAAAAACAGCAAATCTATAGATCTGTCTATACTTTATTTATGCAGCTTGATCTGGCCGCGCATTACTTTTTATTTTCCCTGATTGAAGAGCAGTTACCGCGACGCGCGAAATTATTCTTTGTTGCCGAGGATTATCAGGGTAAGAAAGACATGATTGTAGAAGTTATGCAACACTGGCTTGGACAGTAAAAACAGGAAAAAGTCGCTTAATGCAAAATAACAGGCTTTATCTTCCATATATAAGTGATCTAAGCATGGTTTTGGGATTCGAAAACTAAAAAATGAATCCCTCTTCTATATAGCTGCCTAAGAATAGGCTTTTATAAAAGCTTTTTACGTAAAAAATAACTCATAAATTGAAGAGTCTAGGATTTAGATCGGTTTGTTGGATAAGGTAGGGGAATTTTGGTTTTCTTTTGACGACCTAATTTAAATAAAAGACAAGATTTCAAAGTCAACAGGCTAAAAATACTGTTTTAAAGATTATTGTAATAGCTTTTAGGTCTAAATGGTTTTTCAGTTATAAAAATAAAATGACGTGTTTAGTGGGTTTATTGCATAAAAACGCTTAAAAATTAGATAAAAAAGCGATTTTTCAGTAATTTTTGTAGAAAAAAAAGACATACGTGAAAAATATAGTGAATTGGGGGTTGCAATGATTCTAAAATCCTCTAGAATGCACCCATACCGACGAGATAGACGGAAACGAACGAAGCAGAATGGCGGAGTTGTTAAGTTTATCGAAGTCCAGCTTCTA
>NZ_JAMXXK010000022.1 GCF_024129735.1 Acinetobacter lwoffii
GAAGCCTTGTTTTATAACATTTTGTCTTGAGAACCAATATGTTATAAATTCAGGGCTTTTTTTCTACTCTTTTTTATATCGAACTCAGGTTATTTAGTCTTAATCGAAGCGCTGTTTGTTTATTGTTTTTGCAAAAAAGCATAAAATGGGTCACAGAATAAACAAAGATAAAAATACTGCATATATCGACTATAAGCAGGAAGTGGAAAGAAAAAAGAAGGGGGCGCTATGAAAAAAATCATGATGTTATGGATGGTCGCCTGTCTGGCTGGATGCAGTTATTTTGTCTCGATGGATGAACTGGCCAGAAATATTCAAACGCAGATGCAACGTGAATTTAATTCCAATCGAGATTATCAACACTATCGTTTTACCGTGAAAAAGGTCAAAATTGTCCAGCGTCAGGGGAATGAGTTTCAGGCCATTTCTCATCTGAATTATCAGGGTGAAGAATATCCCATTCATGTAAAAGTCTTTAAGGTGGATGGGGGATATAGTTGGTCGATTGAAGATGATGCCTTTGCTTTTATTGATGAAATTGAAATTGAAAAATATCGTCAGCAACTGGATCGGGAATTACAGCAACTGGCCTCAGCCTTGGATGATCTGGAACCTGTAGATGAACCAAACCAGAATGTCTCCGGCTCGCTGATCACACCAGTGGCTGAACCCGCATTACAAGATGTTTCTTATCAAGAAGAGCCGATTCCGGTGGGTAATATTACGGCGTATACGCAATAACTCATGCGCAATCGCTATAAAAAAGCACCGATGATCGGTGCTTTTCTGTTTAGGATTCAACCTGTTGATGTTCACGTACATAATCTTCAGTACGCTGCATCGCTTCCTGAATATTAAAGAGTGCAGTTTCTACATCTTTCAAGGTTTTGGCATTACCACCGCTTAAAGCCTGACGCCATTTACGTGCACCCGGCAAGTTCTGGAATAGTCCCAAAATATGACGGGTAATAATGGATAAAGGTGCACCTTCGGCGATGCGATGAGCAATATAAGGTAGCATCTGTTGCATGATGTCAAAACGGTCTGGTGCATCCAGATTCCACAGTTGGCCCAGTTCAGCCAGTAAGTAAGGATTATGATAGGCTTCGCGGCCAATCATCACCCCATCCACATGTTTGAGATGTTCCAGCGTTTCGGCATAGGTTTTAATTCCGCCGTTGATCTCGATGAGCAGATCAGGACGATCCTGTTTTAAACGGTAGACATCTTCATAACGTAGGGGTGGCACGTCGCGGTTTTCTTTAGGTGATAGACCTTTTAATAAGGCAATCCGCGCATGCACGATAAAATTATTGCAGCCGGTTTTGGCCACGGTATCGACAAAATGCAGCATCTCTTCATAAGATTGCATATCATCAATTCCGATCCGGTGTTTTACGGTCACTGGAATATCCACCGCATGACGCATTTCAGCAATACATTCTGCGACTAGATCAGGCTCCGCCATCAGACAGGCCCCAATTTTATTATTTTGTACCCGGTCACTTGGGCAGCCTACATTTAAATTGACTTCGTTATAGCCCCAGTCCTGTGCCATCTTGGTACAAGTGGCGAGATCTTTTGGATTTGAGCCACCGAGTTGCAACACGATTGGCTGTTCTTCCGTATTAAAGTCCAAATGACGTTTGGCATCACCGTAAATGATTGCACCCGTAGTAACCATTTCGGTGTACATAATCACATTCGGGTTAAAAAGACGTGCAAAGAAACGATAGTCTTTGGTAGTCCAATCCATCATCGGGGCAACACTGATTCGCGGTTGAAGTTTATTTTCAATGGTGGTCAGATCAGTCATTCAAAATCACGCCTTAACGAAATGGAAGAAAGAAGAAGCAATCCATGCGATCACTCAGCTATTGGTTCTTGGCTAAAACCGGAACGGCTGACGTTGCAAAAAGAGGGCGTAATACTAGCATAAAATCAGAAAAACCACCCGGCGAACTTGAGCTAGCCCAGTAAATCCAGGGAATGAAACAAGAAATAAAATTGGAATTCCCAGTCAGGTTGGAATGGTATATTTTGATAGGAGAAAGATGAAGATAAAAATTTTAGAAATAAGGAGAATAATCATGTTGTTATTGGAGGAAATTTATAAAAGCCATAAAGCACAAAATTCGGCACATTTTAATTTAAGAATTCATCGTGGCTTAGGCTGGTTTAAAAAATCGCTAGACCTTGATCAAGATCTAGATTTTAAGTTTATCAGCCTGTGGATCAGCTTTCAGGCGATTTATGCAGATGAGCGTGATCTAGTTCAAGATCAAAGCAAGCTACAGCAGTTTCTGGAAATACTCTGCCAAAAGGATCTGGATCAGAAAATTAATCATATTCTTTGGGAAAAATATAACCAGCCGATCTGCTCATTCTTGGCCAATCCCTATGTGGAACAAAGCTTTTGGGATTATCGCCATCAGAAAATTAGTCTGGAAAGCTGTCAAGCTGATCTGGAAGCACAGAAACAGAATATAGAGAATGCTTTAAAAGAACGAAATTCTGTTGAAATTTTAGCTGGAATATTTCAGCGTTTATCTACCTTGCACCATCAGATAATACAGGGTGGCGCCACGTATCACAGCTCGCTGAATTATAAATCATTAGAGGAGAGCTGCCGAATTCTGGCAGCCTTATTGCCGGTTTTTATCTGTATTTTATTAGAAAACTCACAAACTCTTGATCTGAATAAGCCTTATTATCCGGCGGCGCAAGTCAGCTAGATATAGTCAAAATACTTATGCAGTTATGCGGGCCTGATGCCATTGATCCAGCAGGGCGAACAAGGTAGCGCACAAAGCTAGCCCAAGTCCTGTCATACAGGTCATGCTCCAGCCCCCGTGATGCCAAGCATAAACCCCTAAGGCTGAACCACAGGCACCGCCTATAAAATACAAGGTCATATACAGTGAATTGACCCGTGATTTGGCATCCGGGCGCAGGCGGAAAATCACGTTCTGGTTACAGCTGTGCGTAATCGCGAGCCCCAGATTTATCAGTCCATAACCCAGAATATAACTGAGCAAGGATACCGCACCAAAATATAAAAACAGCCAGCTTCCCATCAGGATAGAACAACCGATCCAGCTCAGTGTTTTGATATGGCCACGATCGGCCCATTTGCCAATGAACTGCGTGGAAAGTGCGCCAAATACACCCACCAGCGTGACCAGTCCGACCATGACATCAGAAAGCTGAAAAGGTTCCTGCGTCAACAGTAGAGCTATGGTGGAGAACAACATACTCATGGCAGCAAAAGCACAGGCGCCTGTAAGTGAACGCAAAACCAGTCGTGGTTCCTGCTTGAGTAATATCCCCATAGATTTAAAAATCGCTGTATAGCTGATTCTCAGACGTGGCAGGCTCGGTAGTTTTCCTCTCAAATAAAAACTTAAGGCCAACATGCTTATGCCACTGAGGATATAAATCATTTTCCAGTGAAACAGGTCGGAAAGTAATCCGGCAATACTGGTCGAAAGTAGAATGCCAACCAGTAATCCGCTCATCAGGAAGCCCACCACTTCTCCAGTTTTTTCCGGTTTGACCGCCATGGTGGCCAAGGGAATCAGAATCTGTGCAGCTACGGAAAACAGTCCGGCAATGATAGTGCCGACCCAGAGCATTGGCAGATTCACTGCACTGGCACAAATAAATAAACCTGCTGCTGCACCCAGCATGAGGAAAGGGATCAGTTTGGTTTTATTCAGCATGTCCCCTAAAGGCACAATAAACAGCAGGCCCAGGGCATAAGAGATTTGAGCAAAAGTGACAGTAAGTGCCACTTGTGATTCAGGTACCTGATAATACTGCTGAATCGATGAAATCAACGGCTGGCAATAATAGTTCGCGCCGGCACATAAACCGCATGCAATCGCCATCAGCCATAATAAGGGCTTATTTTGACTAATATCGAGAGGCGTGTGCATAGGGCTAACCTTGTATTCAGACCGGAAGAATTGAAATGAGGAATAAGAATAATGTTCAAATTGAGGGCACTATAGGCCAGAAGTTCTCGCTTTAAAAGTAGAGAAATATTGCCAGCATTGAAAATCGTTAGAACTCAGGCAGCTTAAAGAAAGAAGTGCAATTTTAAATAGAAAATATGAGTGAATGTTTGCAGAATTTTTTATCTTTTGATAATGGGGTTGCTTCATTAAAGCGCAGCTTGATCTAGAAACAATAAAAAAGAAGCACTCAGCCAAAAAAGTGGAATATTTACTCTATTTTGTTGCGCAAATTTGGTGCAAAAATGGGATTTCCCATTTTGAATCAAGTTCAGTACATTAATATAATAAATAGTACGCAAGGTTTTTTCTACCCTTTATCTGACTGTTTGAGACTTGGGTCTTATAAAATTTTGGCGATTATTTTTTTGTCAGATGTATCAATTATGTCTGATGAAGATCTGCTCAAAACAAATTCTATCATTTCATAAAATACGATTTTAACATCTAAAAACAGTGCTCTTGCTTGAGTACTAAATCTGTCAAAAAAGTCAAAACTAAAAAAACGACGCAGCTAAAGTGCCGCTATCTATAGGGACTAGAGAAATTGAAAGTCTGCTTCTGAATCAAGAAATACAGCAATCATTGTCAGAATCATCAATGTAACAAAATAAATCAGAAAGTCGCGCTTATTTACGCCAGCAAAATCTAGATATTTCATTTAGTGGAATGAATATCGTTTATAAAATCATCGAATATAAATAGCCCTTGAATTAAATAAATGTGCTATTGCAGCATCATTTTTATGAATCATCAGTTCAAAATATAGGTATTTATTAAATAAATAGTAGGTGGTAATTTCAAACAGTTTGATTAGAATCCAAAAATTCAACAAGAACACATCCTGAGGGGAAGCATCGTTTAGGCGATGTTTACTTAAGAAAAATTAGCTTGAGGAACGCTCATGCAGATCGGAATTCCAGCCGAAACTGTTGTCGGTGAAAATCGCGTCGCTGCGACGCCAGAGACAGTAAAGAAATTGATCAGCGCAGGACATAGCGTGATTATCGAACGTGGTGCAGGTGTTAAAGCTGCCTATATCGATAGTGCCTATGAACAAGTTGGTGCCAAAATTACGGATGATGCCTATACCGGCAGTCAGTTGATTTTAAAAGTTCGTGCACCGAAAGGTGAGGAAATTCAAAAACTCAACCCGAATACCACTATCGTGGCAATGTTTGATCCTTACCGTAATACTGAGCTTGACCAATTCGCGGCACAAAACGTGTCTGCATTTGCATTGGAACTTTTGCCACGAACCTTATCTCGTGCGCAGAACATGGATGTCTTGTCTTCTCAAGCCAACCTTGCAGGTTACAAGTCGGTGCTTTTGGCTGCGGCTGAATACCAGCGCATGTTCCCGATGCTGATGACTGCTGCGGGTACGGTTAAACCGGCTCGTGTGGTGATTATGGGTGTCGGCGTAGCGGGTCTGCAAGCGATTGCCACTGCAAAACGTTTAGGTGCCATCGTTGAAGCCACGGACTTGCGTCCAACTGCCAAAGATCAGGTTGAATCTCTGGGCGGTAAATGGCTAGACGTGCCGATGTCTGCTGAAGAGCAGCAAAAAGCTGCAGATGCTGCCAAAAATGGTTATGGCTGGATGCCGGGTGAAGAATACATCCGCGATCAGGCTGCAATTGTTGATAAAGCGGTATCAAATGCTGACATCGTGATTACCACAGCGCTTTTACCGGGCCGTGATGCACCGCGTTTAATCCGTGCTGAAACAGTTGCGAAAATGAAACCAGGTTCAGTAATTTTGGACATGGCAGTAGAGTCTGGCGGCAACGTCGAAGGTTCGAAATGTGGCGAAACAGTCCATACCGACAATGGCGTCAAAATTCTCGGCATTCCAAATATTCCGTCGACTGTATCAACTGAAGCCTCTGCTTTATACGCTCGTAACGTATTTAACTTCGTTGAAACACTATTTGATGCAGATAAGAATTTTGTCCTGAATCAAGAAGAAGAAATTCAAAAAGCCCTACTCGTCACTCATGGCGGCCAAGTGCTGCTGAAACGTGGTTAAGGAGAAGACTCATGGTTGAAACAATTACGATTTTTGTCCTTGCCATTTTCGTAGGTTACTACGTGGTGTGGGGTGTAACACCAGCATTGCATACGCCGTTGATGGCGGTCACCAATGCCTTGTCATCGATCATTATTGTCGGTGCAATGATTCAGACTGTTGGCCTGCCGGTGATTGGCGTTGAAGGTAGCGTGGATTTCCAGACCATTAACGTGGTGAGCGTACTTGGCGCGATTGCAGTATTCCTGGCGAGCATTAATATTTTCGGTGGCTTTGCCGTGACTGCTCGTATGCTGGAAATGTTTAAACCTAAGCAAAAGAAAAAAGAGGGTTAATCCATGGAAATGATTCGAGAGTATGCGGATTGGTTCTACCTGATTGGTGCCGTTCTTTTTATCCTGACGCTACGTGGTTTATCAGGTCCTAAAACTGCGATTGCCGGTAACCGTTACGGAATGATCGCGATGGCCATTGCGGTCATGACCACCTTCTTTGTAGCTGAGAATCCAGTGGTCTGGATGATCATTGGTGCAATGGTGCTGGGTGCAATCGTGGGTATTGCCCGTGCACGTACAGTTCCAATGACGCAGATGCCTGAAACTGTGGCGCTAATGCACTCATTGGTGGGTCTGGCTGCGGTCCTGATTGCTGTCGCTGCCATTATTCACAACAACAAATTGATTGAACTAGGTCCAGACCTGTTGGCTGCCAATGGTGTCAATTTCCATGAAATGAGTCGTGTTCATTTATTTGAACTGTTTGTGGGCTGTTTCGTAGGTGCGATTACTTTTACAGCATCAGTCTTTGCTTACGGCAAACTGGCTGCAAAGAAATGGGCGAAAACCATTTCAGGTGTGTGGGTGAAACCAGTTCAGGCAATCATCTTTATTGCAATGTTAGGTTTTGGGGTTCACTTCTTCCTGACTGGCAATATGACATCGTTCTGGGCGATGACAGGCCTTGCGCTGGCATTCGGCTGGGTATGGATTGCACCAGTCGGTGGTGGTGATATGCCAGTGGTGGTATCGCTACTCAACTCATTCTCGGGTTGGGCAGCAGCTGGTATTGGTTTTACCCTAGAAAACAACATGTTGATCGTTGCAGGCTCACTGGTGGGTTCTTCAGGTGCCATTCTGTCTTACATCATGTGTAAAGCGATGAACCGTTCAATCATCAACGTTTTGTTTGGTGGTGCGATGGGCGGTGCAGCTGCGCCGATAGCAGGAGCAGGTGAACAGGTTCAACGTAATCACCGTTCTGGCTCGGCAGATGACGCAGGCTTCCTGATGTCAAATGCAGACAGCGTAGTGATTGTACCAGGTTATGGTATGGCACAAGGCCGTGCCCAAAATGCGGTAAAAGAATTGGCTAACTTGCTGAAAGAGCAGGGCGTAACGGTTCGTTTTGCGATTCACCCTGTAGCAGGTCGTATGCCGGGTCATATGAATGTATTGCTTGCTGAAGCGGACGTACCGTATGAAGATATCTTGGAAATGGATGAGATCAACTCGGACTTCCCGGCAACAGATGTGGTGCTGGTGATTGGTGCCAACGATGTTGTGAACCCTGCGGCGAAAGATGATCCAACCTCACCAATTTATGGTATGCCGATTCTGGAAGCGCATAAGGCACGTACGATTATGGTGATCAAGCGCTCTATGGCAACCGGTTATGCGGGTCTGGACAATGACTTGTTCTATAACGACAAGACCATGATGATCTTTGGTGATGCCAAGAAAGTGGTGGAAGATATGACTAAAGCCATTAATGGTACAGGTCACTAATCATCTAAATCATTAGAATTCCCCCTAAGTCCCCCTTTAATAAAGGGGGATTTTTTATTTTATATCTTGGAAAAAGGATGATTGAGTGGTCATCGAACGTCTATGTTTATGATGAATTGATCCTAAAATACCAATCAAATCGGTGCATAAGACAAGATGAAAATTAAAGAAAAATAGCGAACAGATTGAGTTGTATTAATGCTTATAAAGTTAGATGAACAGGCAATAAAAAAGCGACCTACACAGGTCGCTTTTTTGAATATTCGGTTTTTACGCTACAGAGTCAGTATCTGTAGGATTGCGCCATAAGCTTTCTAGGTCATAGAATTTACGCGCTGTTGGAAGCATACAATGAACCACAACATAACCAAGGTCGATGAGGATCCATTCAGCATCACGTTCGCCTTCAATACCAAGAGGGCGGAAGCCAGCTTTACGTGCTTCTTCAGCAACGTTATTGGCCAATGATTTGATGTGACGTGTCGATGTACCGCTTGCAATGACCATAGCATCAGCCACATTACTGATACCGCTGACATCAAGCTCAACAATTTCTTTTGCTTTTACATCTTCAAGTGCAGCATGTACGACTTTTAAGCAGTCCTCTACAGCTTGAGAATTTGAATTCATAGTAAGATCGTGAGAATTAGAAGCGCTGGGCGATGGTTCTAAATTCATGGGGAGTGTAATTTCCTAACAATTATGCATGGTCTAATATAGCGGTTTTAGTCCTGAATTTCAAATGAAGCCGCAGTCCACTCAGTCATGCTCCGGAAAGAACTCGGCTTTCCAGCCAAAGGAATCGTTGGAATGTCCGCTAGGTTTATACTCGGCAGCGACATAACCTTGATATTGACTATGTTTTAACCACTGAAATATATCATGATATTGAATAGAGCCCGTATTGGGTTGATGCCGTCCCGGACAATCCGCAAATTGGATATGACCAATCGAGGCAATATTTTCTTGCAAAGTTTCCAGGACATCTTCGCCCATCATTGCCATGTGGTAACAGTCATACTGCATTTTTAAGGCCGGATGATGCACGGCTTCCAGCATTTCCTGTGCCTGAGCAATATTTTGAATCAAAAAACGTGGCATATCGATGCCATTGATCATTTCAAAGACTGGTTCAATTTGATGCTCAAGCAGCATTGAACAGGCCATTTTTAGGTTACTCGCCAGCGTATTCAGGCAGGGTAAGAGATCACAATCCCTAGGCTGTTTTCCTGCCAGAATGTTCACCCGCGGTACATTCAACGCCGTGGCATACTGGATGGTCTGCTCAACAGCATGACGAAACTCGATTTCCTGTCCTGGAATGCCGGCCAGGCCATGACCGCCCTGCATTAAATCGCCCGCTGGCACATTAATCAGGCACAAGTTCAGCCGATGCATGCTGAGCTGGTTTTGAATCTGGCCAATGGTGAGCTCATAAGGAAACTGGATTTCCACATGATTAAAGCCCTGTGCACGAGCCAGCGCGAAGCGTTCGATAAGCGGCACTTCGGTAAAAATCATCGACAGGTTGACAGCAAGTTTAATCATGTCTTTCTCTTCAATATTCAGGGCTGTATAAATCAAGCGTTATGAGTGTTTCAGCTGCTGGATTACAGTGGCCAGATCTGCTTCGGCAAAGCCTTGAGCTTGATGAGCATGTAACTGCGTTAAAGCTTGAGTTGCGACCGGAACATCCAGATCAAAGCTTTGGGCCAGTTGCACGGCATTATTCAAATCTTTGGACAAGGTCTGTACTTTCCATTGCACCGGTTCAAAAGTTTGCGTGGCCATACGCGGTGCCAGAATCTGAAAAGGCTTGGAGTCGGCAAAACCACCTGCCAGCGCTGGTGCCAGTAAACGTGCATCCACTCCAGCAAGGCCAGCCAGAGCTACGGCTTCTGCAATCAGGGTACTATTGGCCGCAACAATCAGCTGATTACAGATTTTAGTCGCCTGACCGGTGCCGGTATCACCCATGCGGGTCACGCGCTGTGAAAGTACTGCATAGATCGGATTAAGATTTTCAATAGTCGCGGCATTACCACCGGCAAAAATCACCAGACTGCCTTGTTCAGCCCCGGTGGTACCGCCTGAAACCGGAGAGTCAATCCAGGTTACTTTCTTGGCCTGTGCTTGTGCTGCAAGTGTTTGGGTTTGCTGTACTGAAAGGCTGGAGAAATCCACAATCACTTGCTCCGCAACCAAATACGGTTCGATCTGAGCAAAAACAGATTGCACTGCATGATCATCTGCCAAGCAGCTGAGAATGACCGGATAATTGGCAATCTGGTCTAAAGACAGCGCAGTCGCGCCCTGATCCAGCAAGGGCTCACAGGCTGCTGGTGTGCGATTCCAGACCGCTACCTGAAAACCTGCCTGAAGCAGACGTGTGGCCATACGAGTGCCCATCAGCCCCATACCTAAAAAGGCAATTTTAGTATCGCGATTCAACTGCATACTTTCTCTTATTCCTTGCTTTGACTCAAACTCGACTTATTTATATTGGCGCGGTACAAACTGAACCTCTGGGTTTTTGTCCTTTTTACGGGCCAATTGACTGTTTTTACCCAGTAATAATTTCAGCTGCCATATTTTTTCCATACGCAAGGATTTATTTGGACGATGCTGCATGGCATCCAGTACAAATTTAGAGGCCATCAGCGCATCTGGAGAACGTTGCAGCATTTCTTCAGCCAAGGCTTGTGCTCTTGCCAGTGGCTGTTCATCGACATGGGTGATCAGACCGATTTCTTTGGCATATTCGCCCTCAAAAATCCGGGCAGTCAAAGTCAGCTCTTTTGCCAGATCAATACCAATCAGGCCTTTCAGTGAGCGGCTGAGTCCCATGTCTGGCACCAGTCCCCAACGGGTTTCCATAATTGACATTTTGGTCTCAGGATGGGCAATGCGGATATCTGCGGCTAATGCCAGTTGCATCCCGGCACCAAAACAGAAGCCCTCCATTGCGGCAATCACCGGAACAGGTAATTCTTGCCAGACCAGAAATGCTTTTTGAAACAGGCTTTGACCCGGACGAATCAGCTCCCAGGCAGCATAAGCACGATTTTTAGGATTATTTAAATCGGCCAGATCAATACCGGCACTAAAGACTTGAGCTTCACCCGTTAAAATCACACATCGGATGCTTTTATCTTTTTTGATTTTTTGTGCAGTCGCGACCAGTTCGCGCAGCAGGGCAAAGCTCATGGCATTGCGTTTATCCGGACGATTCAGTGTAACAGTGGCAATGCCGTTATTTTTTTCCAAGCGCACGAGTGACATGGCATTCTTCCTTATTTTTCCTGGCTTGAGCATAGCATGCAGCCTTTAGGCTTGCATGACAGCTCAGTCACACTTCTTAAGTCATGGACTGAGCCACTTCAGAGGTTTAATTCAAATGTTGCTTCAAAATTTGCTGGGCAGCCTGTTCAACCTGTTCAACCACGGCTTTGAGTTCATCAAAATATTTCAGCACGTCCTGAACAAAGTTTTCATCGGCCTTACGGCGTTCTTTGCGCAGGGTTGAAACGAACTGTTCAAAGCCACCGGTGACTTTCTGTAAAGTCGGTGCACCGACATAGCGGGTCGCGCCGTATAAACGATGCAGCACATGTTCCAGTTGTGGGAAATCTTCCAGTTCAATCAGTTGTTGCATTTCATCGAGTTCATCCGCAAAGCTGTCCACCAGCATGCGTAACAGATCTACCGCCAGATCTTCCTTATTGGCTGCCAGTTGCAGGCTTTGCTGCCAGTCCAGAATATTTGGATCCAGAGCATCAATCACATTGGCGCGTTCTAGCACCGGAATCCGTTTAAAATGCTCGGTGGTCCAGTGCGTCAAAATTTGGATAATCTGCTCGATCTGGATCGGCTTGGTGACATAATCATCCATGCCGTTTTGCAGCAGTTTATGTTTTTCATCAGAAAGTGCATGCGCCGTCAGTGCAATAATCGGCAGGCGGCTATGATTTTCAAAGGTCGATTCCAGCGAGCGAATAGCACGGGTGGTATCGATCCCCGACATGACTGGCATCTGAATGTCCATAAAGACCAGATCAAATGCTGGCTGTTCCTGTTCATAACGGCGCTGAATAATATCGATCGCTTCCTGCCCGCTGAGGGCTTTGGTCGTGGTGACATTGAGTTCACCCAGCAAGGCTTCCAGAACAATCAGGTTGGGTAAGTGATCATCCACGGCCAGAATATGCAGGCCTTGACCATTAAATTCTTCATGCTGTTCCTGGTCGAAGACCGGCTGATTGCCGAGTAACTGAATCAGCGCGCTGCGGCTGAGTGGCTGATGCAGGGCACGGGCACGATGGTCATTGAGCATGCTCGGATCCAGCTGCATCTGATAACCATAGACAGCCAGATGACCCTGATAACGTGAACGGATTTCGCGTAACAAGACTTCACTGTCACCACTATGATCGACGATCAGCCAGGTATTTTCGCTATTCTGTAAATGATTCAGACGGCTAAACAGATCCAGAATTGATGCACATTCAATATGTTTAACCTGATAATTTTCCAGATAATGCCGCAGCACATTCGCAGTTGCCGGATGTGCAAGATAAGACACCACGGTCAATTCGCTAAAATCTGGATGCTCAATCACGGTATCTTCATCGACCAGGAACTGGGCAGTAAACCAGAAAGTAGAGCCTTTTTCGGTTGGAGCACGTTCCTGATTGTCTTCAAAACCAATCTGGCCATGCATCAGGCTGACCAGCTGTTTGGAAATTGCCAGACCAAGACCGGTACCGCCAAACTGACGGGTCACCGAGGTATCACCCTGCGAGAAGGACTCAAACAGCTTTTTACGGTCGGTACCACTCAGGCCAATGCCGCTATCCTGTACACTAAAATGCAGCACACACTGATCCATTCCATCATGTTCCATGCGTGCCCGGACAATGATTTCTCCATCCGGAGTGAATTTGATCGCATTGGAAATCAGGTTGGTCAGAATCTGTTTAAATCGTAGCGCATCACCAATAATGTGTTTTGGCACACCATCTGCATAATAGAAGGCCATATCAATATGTTTTTGTGCTGCCAGAGGTGACAACATGTCCATCACATCAAAAATCGCTTCTTCCAGATCAAAAGGTGCCGTTTCCAGTTCCAGTTTGCCGGCATCAATTTTGGAAAAATCCAGTACATCATTAATCAGCGCCAGCAAATGCGCTGAAGACTTACGAATGGTCTGCAAATACAGGCTCTGCTCGTTGCTGAGATTGCCCTGACGTAACAACAGATGAATAAAACCATCAATACTGTTCAGCGGGGTGCGCAATTCATGGGAAATATTGGCCAGAAACACCGACTTGGCCTGGTTGGCCGAGATCGCCTGGTCGCGTGCCTGACGATAGGTAATATTCTGGACTTCTAAAGTGTCGAGGGTGCGGCGTAAATCGTCTTCGGTCTGTTCGGTATGTTCACGCAGTTCCAGAAAGCTGAAATGCAAACGTTTCACCACATTGGCGATATCACGTTGCAATAAACGCAGCTCGCCGGTGCTGTTAATCACCATATGCTGGCCGAGGGTATCGGCATTCAGGCGTTGCAATTGCATGCGAATCTCATACATGGGGGCGATCCAGCGCCGTGAGTAGAAATTCAAGCAAAGTAATAACAATAATAAGGTCAGTAATCCGGTCGCAATCAGTACGATCAGTACTCGGTAACGGGCAATTGCTAGCGGCTGGTTATCCAGTTCGATCGCCAGCCAGCCGGTAGAAAAAGTGTTTTCATTCACTTTAATGGCATAGATATGATTATCTTGATGCAGAATCGGACCAACAAAATTGCCGCTTTTCTCAAATTCTGGCCAAGGCGCCTGTTCCTGAAAGCCGATACCCAAACGGTTCTTGCCATTTTCGTCTAGAACCGCTGCCCGAACCAGATGCTTTTCATTCAGCATGTTCTGCATGGCATTGTGGGCCTGGTCATATTGCCAGGGATACAGGTTCAAAATATCCAGTGCATATTCTGAAGTACCCTGAAAGCGGGTCAGAATCGCAATGGCCATCTGCTTCTGCTGGGCACGTGCGGCATTCGAGGTCTCAGTCAACACCAGCATGGCACCGACGCAGGCCAAAATGGTAATTGGCACAAAAATCAGCGCAATCAGCTGTCCATAGGCATGATTTAAGTGTAGGCGTTTAAACAGCTTTTTGTTGATCGTTGACATGATTTAAGCAGTATTTTCTTTATGCCTGGCATATTAGCATGCTTTAAATCGACAGTTAAAATTTAAGCACTATTTTTATAAAGCTTCGGATTAGCAGTTAAAAATACAAGAGATTTCAGTTAATTTTGTTCAAGTAGAGCAAGACTAAAGCGTCCGGAATTTCAATCTGTAAAAGTGCCAGACTGAAATAGTATTTTCATCTTCACCAGCGAGCTACTTCACCTGGCTAAATCATCGGGAAATGTAGTTTATGGCTTGATACTGTATGAGTTTTAGTGAGTTTTCTGAAAAAGCCTTGCTAAATGGGTGCAGGGAAAAGCATTTTTTCATACAATAGCCGCACCTCGATATAGGTGCAAATAATGAGTAATACCATCCCTGATTTTCAAGCAGATGAATTTTTGTTAGACCATTATGTAGGCAAAACGCCGCTGGTGCGTTTACAGCGTCTGGCAAGTCACACTCAAGCTACAGTACTCGCGAAACTCGAAGGCAATAACCCAGCAGGTTCGGTCAAAGACCGTCCGGCCTATAATATGATCATGCAGGCCGAGAAGCGTGGGCAGATCAAACCGGGTGACACCCTGATTGAGGCAACGAGCGGAAATACGGGGATTGCATTGGCGATGGTCGCAGCAATGCGTGGCTATAAAATGAAGCTGATCATGCCGAACAATATGAGTCAGGAACGTAAGGACGCGATGCGTGCGTATGGTGCCGAGCTAATTGAAGTAACCAAAGAGCAGGGCATGGAAGGTGCACGTGATCTTGCTGCTCAAATGCAGAATGATGGTGTGGGTCTGGTGCTGAATCAGTTCGGAAATCCGGACAATGTCGAAGCGCATTACCTGACCACGGGTCCAGAAATCTGGCAGCAAACCGGTGGCAAAATTACCCATTTTGTCAGTTCTATGGGTACCACCGGCACCATCATGGGTGTGTCGAAATACCTGAAAGAAATGAATCCTGATATTCAGATCGTCGGTTTACAGCCATCTGATGGTTCAAGCATTGCCGGAATCCGTCGCTGGCCAGAAGAATATCTGCCAACCATTTTCGACCGCAGCCGAGTCGATCGCATTATTGATATTCCACAAATCGAAGCTGAAAAAACCATGCGTAAGCTGGCACAGAAAGAAGGCATTAGTGCCGGAACCTCTTCTGGTGGGGCAGTGTGGGCCTCGATTAAACTGGCGGAAGAACATCCGGATGCAGTGATTGTGTGTATTATCTGTGACCGTGGTGACCGTTACTTGTCTACAGGGTTATTCTCTGTACAAGATCCTGAATAATTATTTGAGCACTGTTTTATGCGCCTGCCTGTTTTAACTTTCGATATTGAAACCCAAACCGATCTCAAATCAGGCGCGCATCTGTTTGGTCTGGACCTGCCCGAAGCAGATCTGGATCAGGCCTTGACCAAATTACGCCGTCAGGATTCAGGCTCGGATTTTCAGCGTTTACCGCTGCATGAAATCGTCTGTATTTCCGGTTTATGGATGGATGAACAGGGTATGAAGCTGTTTTCGTTTAGTCGAGAACAGCATTCTGAAGCAGAAATTTTGAAAAAATTCTTGTCAATTTTTGACAAGCGACATCCGACTCTAGTGAGTTGGAATGGCTCACAGTTTGATTTACCAGTAATTTTATACCGCGCCATGTATCATGGACTCTCTGCACCGAGTCTGTTCGATCAGGGCGAAATTGATACGCAAAAGCGTTATAATAACTACCAGAATCGTTACCATCATCGTCATGTTGATCTGATGGATGTGATGGCCATGTTTCATGCCCGTCATTTCCAGAAGCTGGATGATGTTGCACATTTGCTGGGATATCCAGGCAAGCGCGGTGACGGAGCCTATCGGGTTCCAGAATATGTCCGCAATCAGCAATGGACCGAACTGACGTCGTATTGTGAAGGTGATGTCCTGAATACCTGGCTGGTGTATATCCGCTGGTTGTTGTTAAAAGGCCAGCTGTTACTGCCGGATTATCAGCACCTGCTGCAAAGCACGATTCAATATTTGCATACTCAACCGCAGCATGCGGACTTTTTATCAGTTTGGCGTGAGACTTCGCAACGAACTGAATTTACCCAATTTGATTTTCCCATCTCCACACCCTAGGTTTTCATGAAACATCGAGCACAAGCACGTCCTACCCAGCAACCCGAGTATATTTTTCAGGTTGAGTCACTATCGCATGAGGGACGTGGCATCGCTCATTATGGTTCACATCCGGATCATCCGCAGCATAAACATGGCAAGAAAGTCTTTATCCGTTATGCCTTGCCGGGTGAAACCGTGCGTGCCCGCATTACCCGCGAAGTCAAAAAACTTGAAGAAGCCGACAGTCTTGAATTGTTGAGCGACGCTTCCGAGATTCGCGTGAAGCCGGTGTGTCCGCATTTTGGGATCTGTGGTGGCTGTAATATGCAGCATATTGCTGCGGATGCGCAGATTGAACTGAAACAGAATGTGCTGAAATCGCATCTTCAGCATTTTGCTGGAATCCAGCCTGATCAATGGCTACCGCCTTTACGTTCACAACGTGAAGATTATCGCCGTAAAGCCCGGATTGGGGTGCGTTATCTACCTTCCAAGGATCAGCTGGTGGTGGGTTTTCGTGAGAATCAGTCCAACAAACTGACACCGATTGATCGCTGTATGATCTTGGATCGCGAGTTTGGCTCGGTTACACGTCTTAAACAATTGCTGCAAGGTCTGAATGGTAAGGCCGACATCGGTCATATAGAATTGGCCATGGGGGATCAGGACATTGCGCTGCTGGTGCGTGAAACTGCAAAATTATCTGCCGATGATGTCAACCAATTGCGCGAATTTACGTTACAGAAAGGCTGGCAACTGTATCTGCAGCCTGCCGTCAAAGAAACGCTCTCGCGGATAGATGCTCCAGAAGCATCTGCACGCTTACACTATGGTCTTGATGACTTTGATGTGAAATTCGGCTTTAATCCTCTGGACTTTACCCAGGTAAATTCAAGCATCAATCCGCAAATGGTACGATTGGCATGTGATTTGCTTCAGCTACAACAAGGTGAACGGGTTCTGGATCTGTTTTGTGGATTAGGAAACTTTTCTTTGCCGCTGGCGCGCTGTGTTGGTGCATCGGGTCAGGTGATTGCGGTTGAAGGAAGTGATGAAATGGTTCGACGTGGTGCGGAAAATGCCAAAAACAATGGTATTGCACAAATAGCGTTCTATTCACAAGATTTAACCAAAGATTTCTCGCACCATACTTGGGCAAATCAAGGTTTTGATGCATTATTAATCGACCCGCCACGTGCCGGGGCAGAAGAAGTGATGCATTATCTCCCTCAGTTTGGAGCTAAAAGAATCGTTTATGTGTCATGCAATCCTGCGACACTCGCCAGAGATGCAGGACTCTTGGTACAACAGGGCTATCGTCTCACCCAAGCGGGCGTGATGGATATGTTTACACATACTGGACATGTTGAATCAATCGCATTGTTCGAAAAAGAAAATCAAATAAACGATTAAAGAAATGATGTTTTTAAAAGTAGGAGACGGGTATGGTCACAGTACGTGAGCAACTCCCTGGACGACTCAATGAGTTGTCACAGGAGACGACTGTAGAACATGCCGAACAAGCACACCAGGATCTGACTGAATGGTTGGATCGGGTTCGTGGCATATTAGATGGCGCACCTTTAACGCAGCTCGAAGAAGTCGCCCACTTAACATTAGAAAGAGAGCTGCAAAGTACGGTTCAGCACCGCTCCAATACCTTTTATACTGGTATTGAGATGGCGGATATTCTGGCGCATCTGCATGTCGATGAAGATACTTTGTCCGCAGCCATGCTGTATCGTGCTGTTCGTGAAGGCGTCATGCCACTCAGTGAAGTATTGGAACAGTTCGGCGAACAGGTGCATAGCCTGGTCAAAGGTACGCTTGCCATGGGTAAGCTGTCTGAGCTGATCGAAAAAAATAAACGCCTGGAAGATCATTTCAATAATAACCAGCGTGAACATCTGTCTGGCATTTACAAAATGCTGATCTCGGTCACCGAAGATGTACGGGTTGTTCTGGTCAAGCTGGCCGAACGTACCTATGCCTTGCGTGAACTGGCCAATTCCTCGCGTGAGCGTCAGGAACGGGTGGCCCGAGAAATTCTGACCATTTACTCGCCACTGGCACACCGCTTGGGCATTGCCCAGCTGAAATGGGAGCTGGAAGATCTGGCGTTCCGTTATCTTGCGCCGGAACGTTATAAAGAAATTGCTTCCTTACTGAATGAAAAGCGTCTGGAGCGTGAACAGTATATTCAGTTTGTGATTGATAAATTACGCAATGAATTGGCCGAACATGGTATCGAAGCTGAAATTAATGGCCGGGTGAAACACATTTATTCGATTTATCGAAAAATGAAAAGCAAGAACCTGAGCTTTGACCAACTCTATGATATTCGTGCTTTACGGGTACTGGTGAAAAGTGTACCGGAGTGTTACCACACTTTAGGTATTGTGCATCAGATCTGGCGCCATATTCCGCATCAGTTTGATGACTATATTACCAATCCGAAAGCCAATGGTTATCGTTCTTTACATACTGCAGTGATTGCCGAGAACAAGTCACTTGAAGTGCAGATTCGTACTCATGCAATGCATGACGAAGCTGAACTTGGGGTGTGTTCACACTTTAATTATAAAGAAGGCGCGAAAACTACAGATCGCTCTTTTAACCATCGTCTGCATTCCTTACGTGCGGTACTTGAGCATTATCAAGAACGCAATGAAAGCAGTGCACATAAAGAATCTGAAGATGAAATCGAGAATTTTGAGCATATTCAAGATTTTGAAGGCTTCGAAAAGATCTATGTGTTTAGCCGTGATGGTGATATCAAAGAGCTACCACGTGATTCAAGCGTGCTAGACTTTGCGTATCATGTGCATACCGAAGTCGGGAACAAGTGCTATGCTGCACGGGTAAATCAGCGCTATGTGCCGCTGACCTACACCCTGAAAACCGGTGAACAGGTTGAGATTCTGACCAAAAAAGACCGGGAACCTAATCGGGACTGGTTGGTTAATTCGCTAGGTTATATCAAAACGGCCCGAGCGCGAGATAAGTTGCGTCACTGGTTCCGTCAGCAGGATCGTAGCAAGAACCTGGAAGTCGGCCGTGAAGTACTGAACAAAGAATTGTCACGTCTGGCAATTCACCCGAAATCGATTGATCTGAGTGATTATTGCAACCACTTCAATGTTAAAACCGGTGATGATATTCTGGTCAATCTGGTCAATGGTGATATCAGCCTGCATGCCCTGATTAATCAGGTGAATCGTCACATGCATCTGGATCAGGACGAACCTGAACTGGTGCTAAAACCTGCCCTGAACCCGCGTGCCAGTCATACACTGTCAGCGCACGGGATTCTGATCGATGGTTTGGATAACGTGGAACTACATGTCGCGCAATGTTGCCAACCGGTGCATGGTGAATCGATTGCTGGCTATATCACTCTGAATCGTGGTGTGAGCATTCATAAAGTCGCTTGTCCGGACTATGTGCGCATGATTACCCAAGAGCCTGAACGTGCGGTAGAAGCCGACTGGGAAATGCAGCCGACTCGTGGTCAAAGTGTGCAGATTGTGGTGGAAGCTTATGATCGACGCGGTTTGCTCAAAGATCTGACGCAAGTAATTTTCTCGGATCAGATCAATATCCGTCAGGTGAATACCATTTCGGAAGCGGATGGTATTGCCAATATGAAGCTGTTGATTGAAGTCAAAGGTCTGGCACAACTTTCCAAGCTTTTGGCTCGTCTAGAGCAGCAGCCGGGAATTATCAGCGCACGCCGTCTGGTACAGGGTACTTAATTTCCCTTATGTAAGTTTAAAAAGCCTGCAATTCAATTGCGGGCTTTTTTATTGTAAGGTATTTGAATCACATGCATAAAAAATAGACCAGCAAACCAAGATGAGCGCCACCGAAATATTTGAACGTAGACGAAATAATCTGGCCAAGGTGATTGATCTGCTGATCGAGACGCAGCAATTTAAAACCGGCAAAGAGATCTGTGAGCATTTCGGCTTGTCTGCATCGTATATCGCTCAATTGCTGAATAGCAAACGCCAGATCGGGGAGAAGGCAGCAAGGGAGCTGGAACAACAACTGGGTCTAGATGTGCTCATTCTAGATCAGTCGGCTGAGCCAAAAGTTGAATTAGCTCCAATTCCAGAGCAAGGCGTATTATTTCAGATGCAGGTGGTGCAACAGCAGGCATTTGCACTTATTCCTATAGATTCTGCATTTTCATTCAATCAGGATATTTTTCATCTGCAAGCACAGCATTATGCAATTCAGGTAGCAGGGCCGTATTATTTTCCCAGCTTAAAACCGGGCTGGTGGCTGATCTGTGACAAACAGGTCGAGTTATCCACTGCAGGCATACTCTGTGTGTATCTGGTTAATGGCCTGCAGCTCATTTTGCAGTTGGTGAGCGAAGCTCAAGATCATTATGAATTCCAAAGCCTGGATGAACATCGACAGGTGATTTTCCAAAAAACCGATATTGAGAAAATCCATCCAGTCATTGCGATTATTCCCACTGCCATATATTCAAACGGCAGAAATAATTCAGCCCATCATAAGACGGGCTGAACGATGAACATGAAACAGAACAGATTATGGAATCTGGTTCTCGTCTTCAAATTCTGGCTTCACCTGAACAATAAAGTCCTGACGGTTCAGACCACGCCACAAGGCAAAGGCTGTACCGATATAAATTGAAGAATAGGTACCAACAAAAACACCGACAAACATCGCGATCGAGAACCATTTCAGGCCATCACCGCCCATAACCATCATCGCAACCACAACCAGTAATAAAGTCATGGAAGTATGAATGGTACGACGCAAGGTTTCAGTCAGGGCAATGTTAATGATTTCGACCGGTTCTGCACCACGAATCTTACGGAAGTTCTCACGGATACGGTCAGAGACCACGATATTATCGTTCAGTGAGAAACCGATGATTGCAAGGAGTGCCGCAAGTACAGTGAGGTCAAATGGCCACTGCATCATCGCAAAAATCCCGAGGGTGACGATAATGTCATGGAATAGTGACAACACGGCACCCATGGCCAGCTTGAACTCAAAGCGGATAGTGACATAGACCAGCATCAGCAGGAGTGCCAATGCCACAGCACCACCAGAACGGACATAGAGCTCGTTACCGACCTGTCCACCGACGACATCGACCTTGGGTACTTCTGCCGCATTATTTGGCAGTTGAACCGCTGCTGTAACAGCCTTGGTCAAGTCTTCAGCTTCGATATCTTCCTGAACCGGCATACGCACCATCAGGTCACGTTCAGAACCTAAAGTCTGAACCACAGCATCATTAAAGCCTGCCTGGTTCAATGCCTTGGAGACATCTTCAGGTTTGACCGGATTGGTATAGTTTAATTCGGCTGCCACACCACCGGTAAAGTCTAAACCGAGGTTCAGGCCTTTGGTGGCAATAAAGAAGATACTCGCAACGGTTAAGAGGATTGAAAACAATGCCGCAGGCATCGCAATCTTCATAAACGGAATAATGCGTTCGTCTTCCGGGCGACCGTACTGTTTTTGATTCAGTTGAGTATTTTCAGTCATCATTGATCTCCTTAAATGCTCAACTTTTTCAAGTTACGTTTTTTGCCATAAATGATCTGTACGATTGCACGTGTTACTGTAATGGCAGTAAACATCGAGCAGACAATACCAATCATTAAGGTCACGGCAAAGCCTTTGATCGGACCTGTACCAATCGCGAACAGAATGAATGCTACCAGGAAGGTGGTCAAGTTCGAGTCAAAAATGGTGTTATAGGCCCGGTCATAACCGGCCACAATCGCCTGTTTTGGCGAAGCTCCCCATTTCATTTCTTCCCGTATTCGCTCACAGATCAGTACGTTGGCATCGACCGCCATACCAATGGTAATCACAATACCGGCAATACCCGGCAGGGTCAGGGAAGCACCAATCCACGACATGACTGTCAGAATCATCGCCAGGTTAAATATCAGGGCAAAGTTGGCAATCAGGCCAAACACGCGGAAGAACACCACCATCCAGATGGCAACCAGGAGGAAACCGATCTGAGTTGAAAGCACCCCTTTGTCGATATTCTCTTGACCCAGACTTGGACCAATCACACGTTCTTCAACAAAGTACATTGGCGCAGCCAACGCACCTGCACGAAGCATTAATGCAAGTTCAGCCGCTTCCTGTGGCGAGTCCAGACCGGTAATACGGAACTGAGAGCCCAATACCGCCTGAATGGTCGCAGCATTAATCACGACAGCTTCAGTATATGGCGTACGGACTTCAGTTTGAGTGCCAGTTGCCGGGTCTTCCACATAGTTAATGCGCTGTTTGTTTTCGATGAACAGCACTGCCATACGTTTACCAACCGCATTACGGGTCGCATCCGACATCAGCTTGCCGCCTGCGCTGTCCAGCGTAATGTTCACTTCTGCACCGCCAGTGTCCTGGCTAAAACCACTGGATGCATTTTGAACACGTTCACCAGTTAAAATACGGTTACGGTTCAGAAGGAGCTGACGACCACTGTCCAGTGATTCATAGGCAAAGACTTCTGTGCCCGGTGGTAATGCACCTGTAGCCTGACCGGTATATGGATCGATGTATTGATCATTCAGGTCAGATACCAGACGGAACTCGAGGTTCGCGGTACGGCCAAGGACACGTTTCGCTTCAGCTGTATCCTGCACACCCGGAAGCTCAACCACAATACGGTTACTGCCTTGGGTTTGAACCAGTGCTTCAGCCACACCTAACTCGTTAATACGGTTACGTAAGGTGGTCAAGTTCTGGTTGACTGCATAAGATTCAATTTCTTGCTTACGCACATCGGTATAGTTCAGACGTAAGGTCGAACCGGTACTGGTTGCAACAGCCTGCTGGGTAAACTCATTGCCGTTACGGCGCAAGAAGTCCATCACTGCAGCACGATCATCATTGTTGGCAAACTGCATCACAATGGTGTTGTTGCTTAAAGTCAGGCTATTAAATTTCAGGTTGTTATCACGTAACTGACGACGGAGATCCGTCGCAGAGGTTTCCATACGCTGGGCAATGGCCTTGTCCATATCCACTTCAAGCAAGAAGTGAACACCACCACGTAAATCCAGACCAAGCTTCATTGGCTTGGCACCAATTTTTTGCAGCCATTCTGGGGTGGTTGGGGCGAGGTTAAGTGCAACCACGTACTCATCACCTAAACCACGACGTAAAGCTTCTTTGGCTTTAAGTTGCGCTTCACTTGAATCTACACGTAATAGGGCCGCATTGTTGCTAAAGCTATTGTCATGAGTGGCAATATTTTCAGTTTTTAAAATTTGCTCTGCTTTTTGTACGATGCTTGCATCAATTTGAGTACCGGCTTTGGCACCCGAAATCTGTACAGCAGGTTCATCTGGATACAAACTTGGCAGGGCATATAAAGTACTGATCACCAGAACAACCAGGATCAGTACATATTTCCATGCTGGGTAACGCATTCGTTTTCTTCTTAAAATGAAAAAGTCGTGCGAGGGCACGACTATTTTTGATTAAAGGTTATTTAAAGTGCCTTCAGGTAGGACTGAGATCACACTTGCACGTTGAACTTTGACTTCTACACCACGGCTCAATTCAACCACTGCGAAGTCACCTTCAATCTTGGTGATTTTGCCCATTAATCCGCCTGCAAATACCACTTCACTGCCAACGCCAAGGCTGTCGACCAAAGCACGGTGTTCTTTGGCACGTTTAGATTGAGGACGCCAGATCAAGAAATAGAAGATTGCAATAAAAACAGCAATCATCAAAAGGTTCGCCATCATGCTTGGTTGTTGTGCAGCTTCACCTGCAGCGTGAGCAGTCGAAATAAAAAGGCTCATTACATTTTCCTAAAATAAAAAACTGGTGATCAACTCGATAATAAATTGACATATTCTTGCAATTTACATTGTCTTTTTCCTCAGCGCAAATGCTGATGGATTAATCTTGCGGACAAGGTGGCACTTCCAGGCCACGGCGGGCATAAAAGTCATGAACAAATTCGTCAAATGTACCGTTGTCTAATGCATCACGCATCGCTTCAGTCAAACGCAGGTAATAGCGCAGATTATGAATCGTACCGAGCATAGAGCCGAGCATTTCCCCACATTTCTCAAGATGGAATAAATAGGCACGGGTGAAATTCTGGCAGGTATAGCAGTCGCAATGCGGATCGAGTGGGCTTTGGTCATGACGGTATTTACTGTTACGGATTCGCACCAAGCCGTCTGTCACAAAATAGTGACCGTTACGTGCATTTCGGGTTGGCATTACGCAGTCAAACATATCGACACCACGACGCACCGCTTCCACAATATCTTCAGGCTTGCCGACACCCATCAAATAACGCGGTTTGTCTGCAGGCATTTTCTCTGGAAGATAATCCAGAACCTTGATCATTTCTTCTTTTGGTTCGCCCACGGACAGGCCGCCAATCGCATAACCATCAAAGTCGATTTCAAGCAGGCCTTTTAAAGATTCATCACGTAAATCTTCATACATGCCGCCTTGAATAATGCCGAACAGCGCATTACGGTTTTTCAGCACGTCATGATGCTGGGTTTTACAGCGTTTGGCCCAGCGTAAAGAAAGTTGCAACGATTTTTGCGCTTCTTCATGCGTCGCAGGGTACGGGGTACATTCATCAAAAATCATTACAATGTCAGAGTTCAGCGTGTGCTGAATATCCATTGAAATTTCAGGAGATAAAAATACTTTTGAACCATCGATTGGTGAGCGGAAGGTCACACCTTCTTCTTTGATTTTACGCATTGCGCCCAGACTGAAGACTTGGAAGCCGCCTGAATCGGTCAAAATGGGACTATTCCATTTCATAAATCCGTGCAGGCCGCCATGTTCACGAATTACATCCAGTCCTGGACGTAGATACAAATGGAAAGTATTGCCCAGAATGACTTGAGATTTGATCTCTTTAATGTCGCGTGGCAACAGGCCCTTGACCGTACCATACGTACCCACAGGCATGAACATCGGGGTTTCCACCACACCATGTTCAAGCGTTAAACGACCACGACGGGCACGGCCCGACTGACCTAATTTTTCAAACTTCATAGGAGTTCCACATCAAGGCGAAAAAACAGTTCGCTGATTGTTATAGCTAAAGGGCGCTATTTTCCTTGATTCTTACACTAAACGCCAGCATTGTAGAGCATTCGCTCTGTAATTTTATTTATCGCTGAAGCAAGGGAACATTCGGAGATATTGGGGGATGTGTAGAAAACTGCTGTAAGCGCTGCTGAATATCTTCCCGGCTGAGGGCGCAGCTGCCATCCGGTTCTGAGGCCATTGCAGCGATATGCTGGATCAGTTTCTGGATATAAATATTGCTATCGACAAAGTAGGATTCCAAGGTTAGCAAATAGGCATCTTGCGCCACTTGTAGATAGTCATAAGGCTCCATCACCAGCATCTGCTCTAGATCAATCAAGATATCTTTGTCGTTTTGCGAGAGTTTCAAGCGTTTCTGCATGGCAGGTAAATGAGTAGTTTGTCTGGATGCCAGAAATTTCTGTAAATGAATATGCTCAGGATTAAGTGTCTGTGCAGATTGGCATTCAAATTCGACTTGGGTGGGCAGGCTCATGAAAAACAGGATGCCATCCAGATCCAGACCATAGGCTTCAGAAAGACGATGTTTGGCCTGTTTAAAACTCTCCAGCAATAAATCCAGATGCGTCGCGTGCAGCTGTTTTTGCTGTGCCAATACCGGATGGCCAAAGCTGTGCTGGGTTTTAAAATAATCGGCCAGTAAGGTTTTAAAGGGGATAAGTCCAGAGTCGGGCAAAGCGTGGGCCCGATAACGCCACTTCCGGACATTCCAGCGATCCTGTTCCGCCAGATATTGCTGTGGATTTTCCGGATCTTTAAAAATACTGCGTTCAGTCGAGATGGCCAGATCATCCAGCAGTAAAAATTCGTCAAAGACCAGACTACAGGCATAGATTTGATCATCCTGATAATGGTCGTATAACCGATAAAATTCCTCGACCAGCGTCTGTTGCAAGTGCTCTAAATAATCCAGCATAATTTTTATTCTTTATATTATAAGTTTTAGATAGGTACAGCCGCATCCTTGGCTATTTTTATAATAAGTTAATGCGCCAAGGATGCAAAATTTTATCAGATCTTGCTGTTCACTCAGTGAAAGTTCGGACGGTAATCAAAATTCTGTGTCACGCTTTGATCACGGAATGGACGTACCACTTTTTTTCTGAGTAACATATTATTAATGATGTTGTGCGGAAAAATCTGGATCTGGTTGTTAAACAGCTCGACATTGCGATTATAAATGGTAATCGCCGCACCGACATTTTCATTCTGTTCTTCAATTTCAGCCATCATTTTCAGATAGATGTCATTGGCTTTCAGTTCCGGATAATTTTCAATCACGACATTCAGGCTATGCATTAACTGTTTGTTCAGACTTTCAATGCGTTGTAATTGTCCAATATCGGCATCCTTGATATTCAGGTTCATGATGTTCTGACGCAGTTCGGTGACTTTTTCTAGCGTGCCTTTTTCAAAACTCGAGTATTGCTCGACCAGCGGTTGCAGCCCATCCAGAATTTTCAGTTTTTGCCGTTCATAACTGGCGACATCCGACCAGGCGCGAATCGTGGCGTTGTGATGACGGACAATACTGTTGCGGATCATGATAATCGTGACAATCAGCGCCACAATGATCAAACATAAAATCAAAAATCCCATCCGAGATCTCCCCAAGCTATATCTATATTTTAAAAATGATGCGAAAAATTTATTTTAAAAACTGCAGCAGATCATGTTGTAAGTTTTCGAGCTGTTTTAATTTAAACGTTCTCAGGTGGCCGCGCAATGTGGAAATATCGCTAATATTCTGCTGCTTGCTCGATACCTGAAATAAATCATGGGGCCCTAGATAGCACAGCATCTTATTTTCTGGGTGAAACAGTAAATCCCCCTGACGCTGTTCAAAAAAGTCGGCCAGTCGCAGCACAAAACCCGGACTGAGTAATTTGGCAGTTTGCAGCATATCGCTGCCATAAAAGCTTAAGCGCTGATTGGTGCGAATATCGCTGCTGTGCCAGGGATGGCTATAAGGATAATAAAATTTCTTTCTGGAAGTCGTAACGGCCAGTCCCTGAATCTGGATATCAAAAACAAACACGCCCCACAGGTCTTTATGGACCTGCATCAGTTTGACTGGCTGGCCTTCCTTGTTTCGGGCCTGCACTTCATCAATATAGTGGTATTGGAAGAGTAGTACCTGATGTTGCTGGCCGTTTTCGTCTTCCCATACCGTGCTGGCATAACGCTGAATTTCATTACTCAACGAACCTTGGTTGAATACTGGAAATAATTGTTTTAAATGCCGGATAAAGTGTAGGGGATTAAGTGGCATAGAAATATGCTGTGGCTGTTTTTGAAAGGCAAGCTGATATTTCTTGGCCAGTGCTTGTTCTTCCAGAAAAGCAATGACTTCCTCTAAGGGCTGCTGCTGTTCGTAGCAAATATAAGCCCAGAAAATGCAGAGACAGCCGAGAAAAACACTGCTCTGAATCCAGATATTTCCCGGCGCAATAAAAATGCTGCCAATCAGAAAAAGCCCAATTCCGGCAAGCGCAAGCGGCAGGTTATTTTCAAACTTGAGCGTAATCGGGCCATTCCAGGGATGCAGCCCGTTCAGCAGTTGCTGATGTGTTTTTGCCTGTTGACCCAGATCCCAAAGCCGAGCGATATTCTGAAACACCACTGCATTCTTCTTGCGGCGAATATGAATGGACTGTTGTACAGACTCGATCGGCATGGGCAATGGTTCTCGCTTATTTCGCCTGATCAACCAGCATGGCATCGCCATAACTGAAGAAGCGATATTTGCTGTCTACTGCATGCTTATAAGCATTGAGAATATTGTCACGGTTGGACAAGGCAGACACCAGCATTAACAGGGTTGATTCTGGTAAATGGAAGTTGGTGATCAAACGATCGACCACTTTAAACTGATAACCTGGATAAATGAAAATCTGGGTATCACCTGTCCAGACTGCCAGTTCACCGTTATGTGCTTGCGCTGCACTTTCGACTGCACGGGTGGCAGTTGTGCCTACGGAAATAACTTTATTGCCACGCGCTTTGGTCTGGCGAATCATCTCGACCGCAGTTTCAGGGACATCGCACCATTCGCTGTGCATGATGTGATTTTGAATATCATCGGTACGCACTGGCAGGAAAGTACCTGCGCCAACATGCAGGGTTACGAAAGTTTTTTGAATGCCTTTGGCTTCCAATTTTGCCAGCAGATCGGCATCAAAATGCAGGCTGGCAGTAGGTGCTGCAACGCTGGCCAGTTTGGTCGGGTCATTAAATACAGTTTGATAACGTTCAGTATCAATCTCTTCCGCTTCACGGTTGAAATAAGGCGGAATTGGCAAGGCGCCGTATTGATCCAGCACATCTAGAATTGGTTGTGAAAATTCTACTATAAACAAGTTTTCATGACGGCCTTGTACCGTGACTTTAACAGCATCTGGGCCAATAAAAAGTTCTGCACCGGCTTTCGGAGTGTTACTGGCCTTGATATGGCAGTAGGCAATAAAGCGATCTTGCATACGTTCAACCAGCACTTCTACTGCACCGCCTGAAGCACGTTTACCTTTTAAACGGGCCTTCATAACTTTGGTGTCGTTTAATACCAATAAGTCGCCGTCTTCAAGTAAATCCAAAATGTCGGTAAATTGATGGTCATGATATTGACCTTGAGCATCGAGGTGCAGCAGGCGAGAGGCACTGCGTGTTTCCAGTGGATAGCGAGCAATCAGCTCATCAGGGAGATCAAAATTAAAATCAGAAAGTTGCATGATGATTTACGCTAAAAAAAACTGCGGCTAGTATAAACTTTTTTCTTTTTTATGGCGGGAATTGCTCGATTTTAAAACGAAAAAATGCGATTTGTTTTAAAAATAAACAAATGCAAATATTCTGCGTTGACAGTGCTGAGAAATCGCGTATTATACCTTTCATCCACTCCCGAGGTGGTGAAATTGGTAGACGCGGCGGACTCAAAATCCGCTGTCAGAGATGACGTGTCGGTTCGAGTCCGACCCTCGGGACCAAAATTCTAGAAAACCCCAAGCACATTCAGTCTTGGGGTTTTTTATTGCCTGTATAATAATCACCCGTTTCTTTTTCTATCCGCTTTCAACATATTATCTGTTTGATTTGAATAAATAACTCGCGAAAATAACGTTGTATCGCACCGTTCGAGAAATGGATTGATTAGGTGATTGTGCTACATGAATCAGGCATAAAAAAACCGGCGCCTAGACGCCGGTTTTTTTAACTTACTGACTGAGTCAGTTTTGCAAAAGCTTAGATCGTTTCAAGCGCTGCATTTAAAGTAGCACTTGGACGCATCACTGCATTTACTTTTTCTTGATCAACTGCGTAGTAACCGCCGATGTCTACTGATTTGCCTTGAACTTCTGCAAGCTCAGCAACGATTTTATCTTCATTTTCAGCTAAAGTTTTTGCAAGTGGTGCAAATTTCGCTTTCAATTCAGCATTTTCGTCTTGAGCAGCAAGTTCTTCAGCCCAGAATTTCGCCAGGTAGAAATGGCTACCACGGTTGTCCAATTCGCCAGTACGACGAGAAGGAGACTTGTCGTTATCTAGCAATTTACCAGTCGCTTGGTCTAAAGTTTTAGCAAGTAACTTGATGTCGTCATTGCCTTCTTTAATACCCATTTCTTCTAAAGATACCGCCAACGCCATGAATTCACCGAGTGAATCCCAACGTAAGTGGTTTTCTTCAACTAACTGCTGTACGTGCTTAGGAGCAGAACCGCCTGCACCTGTTTCGTACATGCCGCCACCCGCCATTAACGGCACGATAGACAACATTTTCGCAGATGTACCCAATTCCATGATTGGGAACAAGTCAGTCAGGTAGTCACGCAGGATGTTACCTGTTACAGAAATAGTATCTAGACCGCGCGCAACACGTTCAAGCGTATAACGCATTGCACGTACTTGTGACATGATCTGGATATCAAGACCAGTCGTGTCATGATCTTTCAGGTATTTTTCAACTTTCTTGATCAGTTCGTTTTCGTGTGGACGGTACGGGTCAAGCCAGAAGATTGCCGGCATGCCAGAGTTACGTGCACGAGTAACTGCAAGTTTCACCCAGTCGCGGATCGGTGCGTCTTTCACCTGACACATACGCCAGATATCGCCTTCTTCCACGTTTTGTGACATCAACACTTCGCCAGTTTCAAGATCAACGATGTTTGCAACACCAGCTTCAGAGATCTCAAAAGTCTTGTCGTGTGAGCCGTATTCTTCAGCTTTTTGCGCCATCAAACCAACGTTCGGTACAGTACCCATGGTTTTTGGATCGAAATTGCCATTCCACTTACAGAAATTGATCATTTCCTGGTAAATACGTGCGAATGTAGATTCAGGCATAACTGCTTTACAGTCGTAAGGTTTGCCGTCAGCACCCCACATTTTACCGCCACCACGGATCATTGCAGGCATAGAAGCATCTACAATTACGTCGTTAGGAGAATGGAAGTTAGTGATGCCTTTTGCTGAATCAACCATTGCCAATGCTGGACGGTGTTCTTGGCAAGCATGTAGATCACGGATGATTTCTTCACGTTGAGAAGTTGGAAGCGCCTCGATCTTCTCGTAAAGACCGGCCATACCGTTATTGACATTAATGCCAAGCTCATCAAAAAGCTTGCCATGTTTTTCGAATGCTTCTTTGTAGTAGATTCTTACACAGTGACCAAAGACGATTGGGTGAGACACCTTCATCATGGTTGCTTTAACGTGTAAAGAGAACAGAATGCCTGCTTCACGACAGTCTTCAAGTTCTTTCTCGTAGAAGTCGCAAAGTGCTTTCTTGCTCATGAACATTGAGTCGATGATTTCGCCGTCTTGAAGCGCAACTTTTGGCTTAAGAACAATGGTTTCACCAGACTTGGTGATCAATTCCATTTTCACATCACGTGCGCGGTCTAAAGTCATTGACTTTTCGCCGTGGTAGAAGTCACCTTCGTCCATGTGTGAAACGTGAGTTTGCGACCACTGTTTCCACTCGCTCATAGAGTGCGGGTGTTTTTTCACGTAGTTTTTAACGGCAGCAGGTGCACGACGGTCTGAGTTACCTTCACGTAGAACAGGGTTTACTGCTGAACCAAGACATTTGCTATAACGTGCCTTGATTGCTTTTTCTTCTTCAGTGGTCGGGTTTTCAGGATAGTCAGGGATTGCATAGCCTTTAGACTGAAGTTCCTTGATACACGCTGTTAGCTGGCCAACAGAAGCACTGATATTTGGGAGTTTGATAATGTTCGTGTCTGGATCTTGTGTAAGACGACCTAGCTCAGCTAGAGTGTCAGGCACCTTTTGCTCTTCGCTTAGGTAATCTGTAAATTCGGAGAGCACGCGCACAGCTACAGAGATGTCACTTTTGACGATCTCAACGCCAACTGGCTTAGTAAAGGTCTCAATGATCGGCAGCAGAGAATAAGTCGCCAGTAATGGCGCCTCGTCGGTCAGTGTGTAAATGATAGTTGACTTTCCACCAGCCATATATAGCCCCTTGCGTTGGATTGAGTTTCTGAGGACCGAACTTTTGGCCCAGCCTCTTTGAACCGATTTGCTTAAATAAAAACATTGAGAGTATCGTCTTTCAGCGCATTTCAGTCAACGAAATATGCCTTTAGATTGAAATTTGGGCGAAAATTTGTACAGATTTGTGCGGTTTAGCCGTGTTTGTATTTTGTACAAAAAAATAATCATCTTCCGCTGTAAATTCTGATGAAAATGATCGGAAATGATTTGCTAGTCAATTGTATTCACTGAAAATGGTTTTTTGATCCTGACACAAGCTTAAACTGATCCTCGATATGGATATCGATACAGAGTGACTGGATGCGGTTTTGCGCAAATTTAGTCAGGCTGACGATGCAAATTTGTCCTTGGCAGATGGCTACATCATCATGGAATAGCTTTGCGCTATACTGGAAAGCATCAATGAAATGATCTTATAGATTGACGCTAACAAGGAAATGTAATGCCTAGCCTGTTTATTGTAATGCTCGGTGGTCGTCATGCCCGTGCCAATACAGAAGTTCATGATGTGGTTTTGGCAGTAGGAGAGAGTCTGGAAGACACCTATCCGCAATTGAAAAATGCCTGGTTTGCTGAGCAGCAAGGCCTGCATATTGATGCCTGGGCGCAAATCAACGGGCTAGAGTTCGAGGGCAAGTCCTATGCGCTGCAATTTACTGATGCACAGCCACAGCAATCCGATGAAAAACTTTGGCTGATTAATCTGGGTGGTTATGATCCACGTGAGTTTGGCGAGTTGCATCGTTATGTGTTGGTGGTTGCGCAGAATGTTATGGTGGCCAAACAGCGTGGTAAAGTTTACTTCGCCCGGCACTGGCAAAAACAGCATACTGACCGTGTGCTGGATGTAGATGACTGTATTGCCATCGATCAGGTCTATGGCCGCTATGTCCAACTGCTAGAGGGCAGTTTTAGTGACAATTACTGGGAAAATACCTATCTCACGATTTAAAGCAGTTTGCGATTGAATTAAACCTGTGCCCGGCTGGATGATTCGATAAGCGGTTTAAAAAATATCTTTATCAAAATTTAATAATTGGCATAATACTGTCAAGGAAAAAACAGTTTTGACTGAGATGGAATGTCTTAAATGGATTTAATTCAGGCAAATGGACAACCGCGTTATGGACGTTTCAAGGAGCTTCCAAAAAGTATTGACTATCAGGCATATCAATACAAGAATCCTTATGGTCATGTGCTGTCAGGCTGGCGTAAGCATCTAAAATATAAAAAATTCAAATTCTGTAGTATTCAGCACGAGCATTATACGATTGGACTGGCAATTGCCGATATTGCATGGGCAGGGCATGGTTTTGTCTATGTCTATAACCATATGAGCAATGAAGTGCTGGAATGGAATGCGATTAATTTCCTGTCCCGTAACACGGTGCTGGACGAGCAGCCACTGTTTAATCATAGTTATTTTCACAAATCACCTTTTCAGATCGATATCCAGCATGCTAACGGCGTGCGTTATATCAATGTCAGAAAATATGGCGAGATTAAACTCAGTGCACGAATTTTCTGTGCCGGAACCGATCCACTGAGTATGTGTAGTCCGACCGGTATCAATGGCTGGACCTATACTCAGAAATTAACTACTTTGGGCTGTGAAGGTTTTTTCATTAACAAGCAAGGTGAAACCATCCAGTTTAATGAACGCAGTTTTGCCTCTCTGGATGACACCTGTGGTTTTTTGCGCCCGGAAACGGCCTGGTTCTGGCTGTCCTGTAATTTCTGGGATGTGAACCAGAACCGGATTGGAATTAATCTGGCATCAGGTGTAAATGAAAGCTTTGGCAATGAAAATTGTCTGTGGATCAATGGGAAGATTTATGCATTGGCCGATGTACTGTTCCAGCAGGAATCGGAAAACCAATGGACGATTCAGTCGCTGGATGAAAAATTGAATCTGATGGTGAGTACAGGCTGGCGCCGTTATGAAAATCTGAACCTGCGTCTGGTCGGAAGTCAGTTTAGTCAGTGGCAAGCCAAGGTTTCCGGAACGATTCAGCAGGATGATCAGGAAATTATTTTACTAAATGAATATGCCTTGCTTGAACAGCATTATGCCAAATGGTAAAAGTGCAGGACATAAGACCTAATTTAAAAGCCTTCAATTTTGAAGGCTCTTTTGATTTGAGCTTAATCTTTGGCGGCCTGCCAGAAGGCTTCACCGGCCTGAATTGGATCATTGGTTTCGGCTAAAGTCTTTACCCAGACATCGTATTGCGCAATCACAGGATGCTGGCTGGGATGGAAGTCTTTTTTAAACCAGTCCCGATATTGTGGGCCCATGCGGGTCAAGGTGCCGTTACGGCCAAACAACCAAGGCAGTCCTTTCAGGTTCATTTGCAAACGCTCCAAGACACTGAAGCCATCATGTTTCAGCATGACATTGGCGCGATAGACGGTATAACTAAACATCAAAAATGTCGTGCTGAGCAGGGTCATTTTGCGCATCCATTCAGGTGTTTTCGCGACATCTTTCATCACGTCAAAAGCCACATCACGATGCTCCATTTCTTCAATCGCATGCCAGGCAAACATGGCACGTATATGAGGATGCCCGTCTTTTAAGGTGGATTTCTGACCGTAAAAAGTTTCAGCCATCAGCGCGGTCAAGTGTTCTGCCGCTGCCGTCGTGGCAATATTGAACTGTGCTGAACGATGTTTGAGGTCATAAGCGAACATATTATTCAAACGTTCGATAAAATCATCGACGGGCATGCCTTGTTCACGCATCAGCTGGTTCATTTTTTCATGGGCAATGCCATGCTGTGCTTCCTGACGAATAAAATCTGCCACACGTTGTTGCAGTTCCAGGTCTGTGATCTGATCGCGGAACAGGCGCACACTTTGAATAAAATAACGCTCGCCATCTGGAAAGGTCAGGCTCAAGGCATCGAACATGCGGGTCAGAAAGGGATCGCCGCCAAACCAGTAGCGCGGAATTTCATCCAGTTTAAAATCAAGCTGGGTCCGGACCACGGGCTTTATTGAAGATTTTAATACTGCATTCATCTTAGAAGTTCTTTTTTGTGACGATGCTGAAAGTATGTCGGGGAATGCCGTAATTGTTTTGACAGTGCTTGCCAATTTTTATACATTTTATGCCAAATGAAAATAAAACTGCTTAGACTAAAGCAGGCAGCGGGAAGCGCGCATGCAAGAAATTAAAATATCCAATGGTTATATTCAGCTTTGGGCGACTTATCTGCGCAGTCTGCAAATTGAGCCTTTGGAAGCTGACTTTCTGCAAGATGTACATGAAGCGCTTGTCCCCCTGATTGATCAGCCTTTTGCCACGCAAGTGCCGCTGGAATTATTAAATCAGCTTCTGTTAAGAACCCGGCAACATTTAAACTGTCCACAACTAATTTTCGAGATCGTGCAGGTTATTCGTCCAGAACATTTTGGCGTGCTCGGCTATATGGCTTCGCGAAGCAGCAGCGTTGCGGAAATGATCCGGCATATCATTCGCTTTCAACGACTGGTGATTGATGGCAGTGAGTTTGTACCTTTGCAATTGAAGCAGCGTGAACACAGTCTTGAATTATTTTGGGCCTATCTGGATGAAAAATATAATCTGCTCAATGAGCTGACCATGGCCGCGATGGTGCAATTGGGACGCGTCATTTTGCAGGATCATCAACTGTTACTGCATTGTGTACGTTTTGCCCATGTGCCTGACATGGCGAAAATACATTATCAAAAGTTTTTTGCCAGTGAGGTGAGATTTTCTCAGGACTATTATGGCATAGAGCTGGATTTGCAAGGACTGGCACATGGGTCTGAGCAGGCTGATCCAATGCTGTTGCAGCTACTGGTTCATCAGGCAGAACAGGCGATTGCAGCCAAGCCGCCCCTTGAAAATCATTTGGAACAGGCGCAGCAAATGATTGCCGAACAGCTGCGGACCCAGCATCAGGCCATTAAAGTTGAACAGCTTGCCCGGCAGTTGTTGATGTCGACACGTAGTTTGCAGCGCTTGTTCAGCACTCATGGCACCTCATTTAAAAAACTGCTGGAACAGCAGCGGATTAAACGTTGCGAGCTGTTGTTGCAGCAGGGATTAGGTCTGACCGAGATTGCCGAGCAGCTGGATTATTCTGATCAGTCGGCTTTGGCACGGGCCTATAAGGCAGCCACCGGACAGACCTTGTTAGAGCGAAAAAGGCAGTTACACAAAGCACGAAGCTGAAAAAAGCGACCGGTATCGGTCGCTTTTTTATTTTCGCAGGATGATGGATTAAGTGCTTGCTTTCACCTGAGGGAATCTAAACGCGATCGCAGCAATCGCAAAAATGGCCAGAATCCAGCAATAGTACACACCACCAATCAGTTCAACCGGCGAGATTTTTGCAATGGAACAGGCCAGTAGTAACTGTGCGCCATAAGGAATTAAACCCTGTACCACGCAAGAGAAAATATCCATCAGTGCCGCAGAACGCTTGGGATCCACCCCGTATTCTTTGGCGACTTCACGCGCCATATCACCAGACAGAATAATCGCCACGGTATTATTGGCCACAAAGATATTCGAAAACACCACCAGAAAACTAATCCCGATTTCGCCGGCACGTTGCTTCCCAACTTTAAATAGACGGGTCAGGCTATAAATGCGCTCGATCAGCCAGCGTAAACCGCCTTCTCGTTGCATGATCGCCGACAGTCCACCCAGGAACATCGACAATAACGCCACTTCAAACATGCCGACAAAGCCGTCATAAATTGAAGTATTCAGTTTGAGCAGATCAAATTCAGCTGTGGCAAACAGGCCAAACAAGCCGGAAAGTAGCACCCCAATGCTCAGCACAGCCAGAACGTGTAAACGGCTAAAGGCTAAAATAAATACGGCGATATAAGGTAAGACCAGAAGCCAGTTAAAATCCCTGTATTCCAATGTGTTGCTACTGCCGGTACTCAACACGTAAATCAGAATAGTGACGATTGAGGCTGGAACTGCAATCCAGACATTGACTCTGAACTTGTCACGCAGTTGTACGCGTTGGCTGGTGGTCGCCGCAATGGTGGTGTCTGAAATCATGGACAGGTTATCACCGAACATGGCACCACCGACGACCGCACCAATCGCATAAATCACGTCAATATCGGTCACCTGGGTGAAACCAAAAGCGATCGGCGCACAGGCTGCAATGGTGCCCATGGAGGTACCCATCGCCGTGGCAATAAAGGCCGAAATCACAAACAGCATCGGTAAGACAAAACTCGGAGGAATAACGGACAGGCCCATTTGTACAGTAGCATCTACACTACCAATCGCACTGCTAACACTGGCAAAAGCACCAGCCAGCATAAACACCATGAACATCAGGATCAGGTTGGGATGGCTGGCACCTTTCAGAAATTCTTCAATACCCTGATTGAGTTTGCCACGATACACTAATGCAGCCAAGATAATCGCAGGCAGGGCAGCCACAGGCGCTTTCACCTGATAGAACGCGAACTCGGTTCCGATCAGGGAATGATAGATCCCGCTACCCAAAAATATGGTTAAAAATACAATAAGCGGCAGCAGTGCAATGGCGCGTGCCTGCACTGTAGCCTCAGAATCAGTCTGCATAGGAGATAAAAAAGTAAGAGAATAGGACTAGTATAAAGCAGGTTTTGCAATTTCAGAAAACTTTAAATGAATGCGCTAACATCTGCATTTTTATTAATTTTTATATGATAAAAATAAGTTTATCTAAATATTCAAGATTTTAGGTAATAGCAAAATTAGGCATCTTTGATCATTGTGAAAAAAATCAAAATAATCGTAAATAGACCCTTCCGAATTGTTTTGAAATCTTCGCACAGGAAATGAAGTACTCGAGGTCGGTATCGCAGACTGTTCATTGGACAAAAAATAGCGTTACAATGCGATGTCTTGTATTTCTACATAGTCAATGCCTCAAGTTTGAAACACGTTAAGGAAAATACCACCCTATGTCACGTTTAGCCACACGATTTGGACAACTTAAATCTCAACAGCGTAAAGCTTTAGTTTCTTATGTCATGGCGGGTGATCCGCATCCAGAAGTCACAGTGCATTTGCTGCATGAGATGGTGGAGGCGGGTGTCGACGTGATTGAGCTGGGACTTCCTTTCTCGGATCCGATGGCCGATGGGCCGGTGATTGCGCTAGCTGCTGAACGTGCTCTGGCTGGTGGAACCAATACCTTGGATGCACTGCACATGGTGAAAGAATTTCGCTTGAAAGACCGCGAAACACCAGTGGTGCTGATGGGTTATCTGAATCCGGTTGAAGTAATTGGCTATGAAAAGTTTGTGGCTTATGCCTATGAATGTGGAGTAGATGGTGTACTGCTGGTGGACTTGCCACCAGAAGAAGCACAAGGTCTGGGTGAAGTACTGGAAAAATATGATATGGATCAGATTTTCCTGCTGGCACCAACTTCAACCGATGCACGTATTCAACACGTAGCGAAACAGGCCAGCGGCTTTATTTACTATGTGTCACTGAAGGGCGTGACCGGTGCAGCAACTTTAGATGTCTCTGAAGCCGCTGCACGCATTCAAAAGATTAAAGCTGTGACTGATGTTCCTGTAGGCGTAGGTTTCGGTATCAGTGATGCTGCATCTGCGAAAGCGATGGGTGTTGCTGCCGATGCAGTTATTGTGGGTAGTGCGTTTGTAAAGCAGTTTGCAACGCTCGCACCAGAACAAGCCGTTATTGCGACGGTGAATAAAGTCAAGGAGCTTCGAGCAGCGCTCGATGAGTTAGTATGAGTCAACAAGTGAAATCAGGCAAAATTCTGAGCCCATCGACCCCATGGACGGAGCGTACTGTTCCGGGCATTCAGGTACCCGATGAGCAAACGGCATATAAAGCGACATTTACCGAGCCTACGATTGAGTGTCCTGAATGTCATGCATTGGTGACCCGTACTGCCATGTCATTTAATGCCTATGTCTGTCCGCAATGTGATGAACATTTGCGTATGAAAGCCCGTGAACGTCTGAACTGGTTCTTTGATCAGGTACAAACAGAATTGGGTCAGGAATTTATAGCCAAAGATCCCCTGAAATTTGTCGATAGTAAAGCCTATCCAGACCGTATGGCTGAAGCGCAAAAGAAAACCGGTGAAACTGAAGCACTGGTGGTAATTCAGGGTTTGCTGAAAGGCGTACCGATGATTGCCTGTGCGTTTGAGTTCGACTTCATGGGCGGTTCTATGGGCACAGTGGTCGGTGACCGCTTTGTTCAGGCTGCAGAACATGCGATTGAAGCTCGTCAACCTTTGATCTGTTTTGCTGCTTCGGGTGGTGCTCGTATGCAGGAAGGCATGTTGTCCCTGATGCAAATGGCGCGTACTTCGGCTGCGATCCAGCGTTTAAAAGAAGCAGGTCTGCCTTATGTAGTGGTATTGACTCATCCAGTGTACGGCGGTGTGACCGCATCATTGGCAATGCTGGGTGATGTACATATTGCTGAACCGAAAGCGATGATTGGCTTTGCCGGTAAACGTGTGATCGAACAGACTGTACGTGAAAAACTGGAAGAACCGTTCCAGCGCGCGGAATATTTGCTTGATCATGGGGTAATCGATCAGATTGTTCACCGTCATGCATTACGTGATACAGTTTATCGTATCGTTACGAAGTTGATGAATTTGCATTGAACACAGCACCCTTAGCAACAGATTCTTTAAATACATGGCTCGATTATTGGAGCCATGTTCACGTTACGGGTATTGATTTAGGTCTGGAACGGGTTATTCCTGTGGCTGAAAAGCTGGGCGTGACATCTCCAGAGGCCAAAGTGCTAACAGTGGCGGGAACCAATGGTAAGGGTTCGACCACCACCACGCTGGCCGCGATCCTGAATGCGCAAGGCTTTAAGGTCGGGCTATATCAGTCTCCACACGTGTACCGTTTCAATGAACGCGTGAAATTACGCGGCATTGAAGTGGAAGATCGGTTACTCATTGATGCTTTTGTTCAGGTCGATCAGGCTCGTCGTGAATGCGGTTTGAGCCTGTCTTTCTTTGAAGCTACCACACTGGCTGCTTTTGTGATTTTTAAAGATCAGCTGTGTGATGTCTGGGTGCTGGAAGTGGGTTTAGGCGGTCGTCTGGATGTGGTCAATGTGGTCAATCCGGATGTGGCGGTGATTACCAATATTGGTCTGGATCATACTGACTGGCTTGGTGACACCATCGAGAAAATTGCTTTTGAAAAGGCCGGAATTATTCGCCCGGATATTCCAGTCGTGTTTGGTGGACAGCAACAGATCCCGCAAGCCATTCTAAATAAAGCTCAAGAATGTAATGCATCTTTGTATGCAATCAACCGTGATTATTTCTATAAAGCCTTTGAAGATGGCCAAAGCTGGGCTTTTGCTTCATCGGGTACGACCTTAAAACTCCCAACAGGTTCGCTGGCACTGGATAATATTTCTACCGCCGTGGCCGCCATTCTGCTGAGCGGATTAAACGTCAGCCAGCAGGCAATTGCACAAGGCATTCAAACGGCAAAATTGCCGGGACGGTTTGAAATCCGTCAAATCCAGAATAAAACCGTGATTTTTGATGCAGGACACAACCCGCATGGGGTCGAATTTCTACTGAAACAATTACGAGATTATTTAAATTACAATCAAAAATATAATGAAGTCATTTGTGTATTTTCAATGCTGGCAGATAAAGATATAAATTCTGTCGTCAAGTTATTGAAAGACACGGTGCAATTGTGGAAAATTGCACCATTATCCGTTCCACGTGCGGCAGACGTCACAGTTTTGGCTGATGCTTTAAACGGTGAGGCGGTAGAACAATTTGACAATGTAAAATTAGCTTTTAAATCAGCACTGGATCAAACAGATAATAATCAGCTGATTTTGGTATGTGGATCATTTCATACCTTAGAAGCGGTATGGGAGTATTTGGAAGAATGTCAATGAATAACAAACAGCGCTGGATGGGCGGTGTTGTTTTACTCGGTGGTGGTGTTTTATTGGCAGCATTACTCCTGAAAGGCCAAGATGAAATCAATCAGGACCGTCAGCAAAATCCGGCACAGGCTGCGGAAGTTGAAAATAAAGAGACAGGCAATCATTCGCTCGGTTCTTTGACGGTCGATGTGGAAACAGAAAAGCGTTTACTTGAACAGCAACGTCGTGACCGGGAAAAATCGGTTGCAGAACAGGAGGCGCGTGCAGCCGAATTTTTAGCGATGCAACAGCAGGCTGAAGCAGATGCTGCACGTAAAGCGGCTGAAGAATATGCTGCCCTGAATGCACACCGCCTAGGACAGCAAAGTTCCGATAATATTCCACCAGAACTGGTGGAAGATGAACAGGCCAAGCAGAAACGTCTGGCTGAAGAAAAAGCGGTGCAAGAAAAAAAGTTAGCCCAGCAGCAGCTGGTACAACAAAAAGCCAATAGTTCTACTGACGCAGCCAAGAAAGAAGCAGAGCGTAAAGCTGCTGAAAGTAAAGCCGCTGAAGAAAAACGCAAGTTAGAGCAACAGCAAAAAGCCGAAGCAGAACGTAAGGCGGCTGAAGCAAAACGTAAAACCGAGGAAGAGCGTAAAGCGGCTGAAAAGAAAGAAGCTGAACGTAAAGCTGCCGAGGAAAAACGTAAAGCTGACGAAAAACGTAAAGCTGAAGAAGCCAAGAAAAAGGCTACAGCCGAAGAAGCCAAGAAGAAAGCAGAAGCTGAGCAGGCGCGTAAGTTACTGGAAGGTGAAGAGGACAAGCAATGGATGGTACAGGTGGCACTGGCAGCGAATGAAGCCAATGCAGATGCTGTAGCAGCCAAACTGCGTGCCAAAGGTTATAAAGTAACCAAAAGCTCAACGTCTAAAGGTGTACGTATCATGGTGGGTCCGTCCAAAGACCGTGAGACTGCAGATGCACTTCGTAAGAAAATTGCGTCTGATGCCAGCCTGAATATGAAATCAGCTTGGGTGAATGATTGGGTGCCACTGGATAAGCGTTAATTCTTTGCATTAACCAAAGTTTTTGTAGATGGATTCGTGAGTTGCTCGCGAATCCATTTTACATTTTTAGGGGTGAATAGATTGTCAATATTGCGCCAAATGGCATGAAAGCCATAACCGCCATGTTTCATTTCCTGTAGTGCCTGCTCAATCGGCCAATGTTCAAAAATAATCCGGTACATGGCGACACTGGCACCGGTTCGGTCTGAGCCGTGATAACAATGCAGGAGCACCTTTTGATGATTTTGTTGTGCTTGCTGAATCAGTAGCATAATTTTCAATAAATCTTCCCGATCAATTGCCCAGGTATGTATGGGTATATGATGTAGCTGAAAGTTTTCATTGCTCAAAACAAAGCTGTCTTGATCCCGTGAACGTAAATTAATAACTACATCGATTTGATGCTTTTTTAATAAAGGAATGAGTTCAGTTGAAGGCTGCTCACTACGATAGACAAAATTGCTGATTTGATGAAAATTATGATTCTGATGAATGGGCTGTCCCCAATGCTGAGGACGTTGAGGTTCAGGCAGGGCAGGCGTAGTCATGCAACCTGTGGTTAGGAGGTAGCCACTCATGAGGATTGGAAATATACAGATTTTCATACAGAGCATAGATGTTGTTTTTGTTATTTCAAGTTTAAAGTGAATATGAGATTTTGAATATAAAAAAGCCTATCCGAAGACAGGCTGTATCAACAAATCGAATCCGTGACACGTCAATGTCGTATTCGATAAAGCATAAAATCTGGAAAATAGAGTTTCTCTTATCTTTTACTTTGCTTGTCTTGCGAGTACTTAAAGCAGTACTTTAAATTGTCACTCGAAGCATAGCTTCTCACCTTCTTGCGGAATATATTCCTCAGGGCAGAGCAGTGCTCTGCTTGTCTATTACTGCGCACTTCGTTTGCCTTGCGAACAACTAAAGCAGTGCTTTATTTATAACTACGCGCTTCGCTTGTCTTGTGCAAAATTAAAAAGGAGTCCTTTTAATTTGTTGCTCGAAGCATAGCTTCTCACCTTGCGCAAGGGCAGAGCGTTGCTCTGCTTATCCTTGCTCAGGATGTGGCGTTAAGCGCAGGTAAGGCGTGACCGCGGTATAACCTTTTGGAAAACGTTCCTTGATTTCCTCCTCATCCTTCAATGAAGGGACAATCACCACATCATCACCATGCTGCCAGTTCGCAGGCGTTGCCACTTTATGGCTATCGGTGAGTTGCAGGGAGTCTACGACACGCAAGATTTCATGGAAATTACGACCGGTCGATGCAGGATAAGTAATAATCAAACGGACTTTTTTGTTGGGATCAATGACCACTAAAGAACGAACTGTTAGCGTTTCGCTGGCATTCGGATGAATAAAGTCATATAGCTCGGAAACTTTACGATCCTGATCGGCAATGATCGGGAAATTCACCGTGGCGTTCTGGGTTTCATTAATATCTTTAATCCAGCCATGATGCGACTCCACATCATCAACTGACAAGGCAATCGCTTTAACACCACGTTTTGCAAACTCATCTTTCAGTTTTGCGGTATAGCCAAGTTCAGTCGTACATACCGGTGTATAGTCGGCAGGGTGTGAAAATAAAATGCCCCAGCTATCACCCAGAAAATCATAAAAATTAATCAGGCCTTCACTGGATTGCTGTTCAAAATTCGGTGCGGTATCGCCTAGACGTAAACTCATCTTTTTAGCCTCAATTGGTCTTTTAGTGTCGAGATAGGATTTAATATGAACCAATTTTTTTATGATTAAAAATAGTGTTTTTTGCTTTCTTTATGAGTAAATTGCATAAGTAGGATATCCATCTATCCAGAAGCGCAAAAATCAGTCACTTAATTGACTATGTTGCACAGGGAAAATTTGCTACATTACTTTGCCTTAGATCTTAGGGCTAGAACTAAGGATCAGATTTTTTTAGCGGTTTTACAGCAAAACCCTTGTAGTTCAAATTTCTAGCACCATAATAACGACTAAGAACATATTCATTTGACAAGCAAGATTTAGAGAGTCTATTCATGTTGGCAAGTCTGATCGGAGGAATCTTCGGTACCAAAAATGAGCGCGAACTCAAACGCATGCGTAAAATCGTAGACAAGATTAATGTGCTCGAGCCGACGATATCTACCCTTAGCGATGCAGACTTATCTGCAAAAACTGAAGAATTCAAACAACGATATAATAAGGGTGAAACCCTCGATAAATTATTGCCTGAAGCATTTGCAGTCTGTCGTGAAGCGGCGAAGCGGGTGATGGGCATGCGTCATTATGACGTGCAGCTGATCGGTGGTATTACCTTGCATGAAGGCAAAATCGCAGAAATGCGTACCGGTGAAGGTAAAACCCTGATGGGTACTTTGGCCTGTTATCTGAATGCCATCAGTGGTCAGGGCGTGCATGTCATTACCGTGAACGATTACCTGGCGCAACGTGATGCCGAGTTGAACCGTCCATTATTTGAGTTTTTGGGTTTAAGCATCGGCATTATTTATTCCATGCAAAATCCGATGGAAAAGGCGGAAGCTTATCGTGCCGATATTACTTACGGTACCAATAACGAATTTGGCTTTGACTACCTGCGTGACAACATGGTGTTCTCGCTGGCTGAGAAAAAGCAGCGTGGTTTGACCTATGCGATTATCGATGAGGTCGATTCGATCCTGATTGATGAAGCACGTACCCCGTTGATTATTTCCGGTCAAAGTGAAGATTCTTCACAGCTTTATGCAGCCATCAATAATATTCCACCAAAATTACAGGCACAGAAAGAAGAGAAAGTGCCGGATGGCGGTCACTTCTGGATTGATGAAAAACAGCGTTCAGTTGAAATTACTGAAGTGGGTTTTGAAACCATTGAAAGTGAATTGATTGAAATGGGCTTGCTGGCAGAAGGCGAGAGCTTGTATTCAGCGTCGAACCTGAACCTGTTGCATCATGTCACTGCAGCGATCCGTGCCCATTATCTCTATCAACGCAATGTGCAATACATCATCAACGATGGTGAAGTGATTATTGTCGATGAAAATACCGGTCGTACCATGCCGGGACGTCGCTGGTCTGAAGGTTTGCATCAAGCCGTAGAAGCCAAAGAGGGTCTGGAAATCCAGCCGGAAAACCAGACTCTGGCAACCACAACCTTCCAGAACTATTTCCGTCTGTATAAAAAATTATCCGGTATGACCGGTACTGCTGATACTGAAGCAGCGGAAATGAAAGAAATTTATGGTCTGGATGTGGTGCTGATTCCGACCCACCGTCCAATGATTCGTCAAGACCATAACGATTTAATTTATTTAAATCGTGAAGGGAAATATAACGCGATTATTCAAGAAATTCAGCGTGTGCATGAAGCTGGTGTCGCACCAATTTTGATTGGTACAGCCACCATTGAAGCTTCTGAGATTCTGTCGGATAAGCTAAAAGCGGCAGGGATCCAGCATGAAGTACTGAATGCCAAACAGCACGAACGTGAAGCCGATATTATTGCGCAGGCCGGTGCGCCGCGTGCAGTGACGATTGCCACCAACATGGCCGGTCGTGGTACCGATATTCTCTTGGGTGGTAACTGGAAGGCGTTGCTGGCTAAAATTGAAAACCCGACTCCTGAAGATGAAACGCGTCTGAAAGCAGAATGGGATGTTAATCACCAGGCTGTGCTGGATTCAGGCGGTTTGCATATTATCGGTTCCGAGCGTCATGAATCACGCCGTATCGATAACCAGCTGCGTGGTCGTGCCGGTCGTCAAGGTGACCCGGGTGTATCGCGTTTCTATCTGTCACTTGAAGATGACTTGATGCGTATTTTTGCCGGTGATCGCGTAGTCGGCATGATGCGTGCCATGGGCTTGCAGGAAGATGAAGCGATTGAGCACAAAATGGTGTCTCGCTCGATTGAAAATGCGCAGCGTAAAGTGGAAGCACGTAACTTCGATATTCGTAAGAATTTGCTGAAATACGATGACGTCAATAACGAACAGCGTAAGATCATTTATAGTCAGCGTGACGACATTCTGGCAGAAAATTCACTGCAGGATTATATTGAAGAAATGATCCGTGAAGTGATGCAGGGTGTAATCGCCAACTATATTCCGCCTGAATCGATTCATGACCAGTGGGATAGTGAAGGTCTGGAACTGGCGCTGCGTGAAGATCTTTCGATGGATCTTCCTATCGGACAATGGCTGGAACAGGACCGTCGTCTGGATGAAGAAGCTTTGGTGGTGCGCATTACCGATGAAGTACTGAACCGCTACCGTTCACGTCGTGAACAAATGGGTGAAGAATCTGCAGCTTCGCTTGAACGTCACTTTATGCTGAATTCTCTGGATCGTCATTGGAAAGAGCATCTGGCGGCTATGGATTATTTGCGTCAAGGTATTCATTTACGTGGTTATGCGCAAAAGAATCCAGAGCAGGAATATAAAAAAGAAGCTTATAACCTGTTTGTAAACATGCTGGGTACGATTAAGTCCGATGTCGTGACAGATCTGTCACGCATCCACGTACCGACACCTGAAGAGCTGGCGGAAATGGAAGCACAGCAGCAGGCACAGGCTGAGGCAATGCGTTTGCAGTTATCTCATGAAGAGTTTGACGGCTTGCTGGCAGGTGAACATGAGGTGACGACCGAGCAAAATGTTCAGGCGAATCCTGTAGCACCAGTCTTTGAAGCACCGGCAAGTCGTAATGCACCTTGTCCATGTGGTTCAGGCCTGAAATACAAACAGTGTCATGGCAAGATCTAAACAGTGTTAAAAAAAATCAGAGCCACATGGCTCTGATTTTTTTATGTATGAAGATTTTTCAGAAATTGAATACTGTTTGCAGTCTTAGGAATTAAATGCTATTTAATGGCTCATTCAACACCTCAAAGTGGAATAACCTGAATGGAAAAAGTATTAAAAACGCTCATGATTGCCGCTTTGGCAATGCCTGCCTTAAGTTTTGCCCAAACTGCAGCGACCACAACAATTGATAAAGTTCAGCAAGCGGTGGGTACGACTACTGCTCAAGTACAACGTACCGATGCACAAGTGACTGTGGCAAGCCCACGTACCGGCATCCGTTATACCTTTGCCAACCAGAATCGTCCGATTGTGTTGCAGACGGCTGCGATTGCAGCTGCCAATGCGGCAAATGCAGACCGTATTGTTGCTACAAATCCGGCACTTTCTACTGCAAGTCAACAACAGGCGAAACAGGCTTTGCTAAGCGAATCTGGACAACTTGCACAAAATTAAAAATATCTTATTTTAAAAATGTAGAAACCAGTCTTGATGACTGGTTTTTTATTGTGAAAATCCATAACAAATCTCAGGCTGGCTCAGGCTTTGGCTCGATTTTTTGTTGCAGATCAACTAAGCTGTATTTTTCTAAAACTTCAATATTGGACTTTAAAATGGCAGTTGGTGACGTATCTATGCCACAGATGCATGTGGTGAAAGGGGTTAAAATTGGTTCGGCTGAAGCCTATGTGCGCTATCAGAACCGACGTGACCTGGTGATATTTGAACTGGCTGCAGGCTCCAATGTTGCAGGGGTGTTTACCCAGAATGCCTTTTGTGCAGCACCAGTGCATGTATCTAAAGCCCATTTGCAAGCGGGTAATCCACGTTACCTGGTAATCAATACCGGAAATGCCAATGCAGGAACAGGCCCTACAGGCATGGCAAATGCAGAAGCCACCTGTGCCAAGCTGGCTGAACTTGCAGGCGTACAGGCTGCTGAAGTGTTGCCATTCTCGACTGGTGTGATTGGTGAGCAGCTTCCAATGGAGCGTTTGCTTACAGGTTTACAGCCTGCGCTGGATTCATTGCGTGATGATGCCTGGGTCGATGCAGCAACTGGAATCATGACCACAGATACCACCCCGAAAGGTGCTTCAGAACAGTTCGAGCTGGATGGTGTGACTTATACCATGACCGGTATTTCCAAAGGTGCAGGCATGATTCGTCCCAATATGGCGACCATGCTGGGTTATGTTGCGACGGATGCACCGATCAGCCGTGAACTGGTTCAACAGTTATTAACTGAAACAGTCAATGTCTCGTTTAACCGTATTACCATTGATGGCGATACCTCAACCAATGACTCATGTATCTTTATTGCTACGGGTCAGGCCGGTGGTGCTGAGATCACTTCAACTGAAGATCCGCGTTATGCAGTGGTGCTAGACGTATTGACACGTACCATGAAACGCCTTGCGCAACTGATTGTACGTGATGGTGAAGGTGCGACTAAGTTCATTACCGTGACTGTGGAAGGTGGCGGCAATACTCAAGAGTGCTGCGATATTGCCTATAGCATTGCGCATTCACCGCTGGTCAAAACCGCGATTTTTGCTTCTGATCCAAACTGGGGCCGTATTCTGGCTGCGATTGGTTATGCCGGTGTGCCGAATTTAGACGTTGCAAAAATTCAGGTTTGGTTAGATGATGTACAAATCTGTAAAGATGGTGGTGCGGCAGCAGACTATACTGAAGCAGCCGGTGCACGTGTGATGGCCCAGGCTGAAATGACGATTCGTGTTGATCTTGGACGAGGTCAGGCAAAAGATACGGTTTATACCTGTGATCTGTCGTATGACTACGTAAAAATCAATGCAGATTATCGCTCATAATTCAGATCGTTTCTAAAGCCTCCGTTGTGGGGCTTTTTTTATATCTTGTAGTTTTTAATGACTGGTCAAAAATAGCACTTCGCCAGAGCTGACCGGGATGTAGGATGAAAGGTTCATTGAATAGTGAACCATGAGGGTAGAGTAAGAATTGTGATGAATGATGCGACCAAATTAATAGCCAATGAAGCTAAATCGATTGTGCAGGCGCATTTAGATCGTTTGGGTGTTCCTCAAGAACATCAAATGAGCCAGCAGGAAAAATTGGACAAATTTGCACAGATCAAGGCAGAGCTGGAAAAACAGGATGCTGTTTTGGTGGCGCATTATTATTGTGATCCTGAAGTGCAAGAACTGGCTGAACTGACCGGTGGCTGTGTTTCCGATTCACTGGAAATGGCGCGTTTTGGTCGCGATCATCCGGCTTCAACGCTTGTGGTGGCTGGTGTGAAATTTATGGGCGAAACCTCTAAAATTCTTTCACCCCATAAAACCGTGCTGATGCCTACCCTGGAAGCGACCTGTTCACTGGACTTGGGTTGTCCTGTCGATGAATTTACCGCTTTTTGCGATGCGCACCCGGATCATACCGTGGTGGTTTATGCTAACACGTCAGCGGCCGTGAAAGCCCGGGCCGATTGGGTCGTCACTTCAAGCTGTGCAGTGGAAATTATCGAACATCTGGACAGTCTGGGCGAAAAAATCATCTGGGCACCCGATCAGCATCTGGGTCGTTATATCCAGAAAAAAACCGGTGCAGAGATGTTGCTCTGGGATGGCGCCTGTATCGTGCATGAAGAATTCCGTTCACGCGGTATTGCCAATATGAAAGCACTCTATCCAGATGCTGCGGTTCTGGTACATCCCGAATCACCGATGTCTGTGGTCGAGATTGCCGATGCGGTGGGTAGTACCTCACAATTAATTAAAGCAGCACAAACTTTGCCAAATCAGCGTTTAATCGTAGCTACTGATCGCGGTATTTTTTATAAAATGCAGCAGGCAGTGCCGGATAAAATTCTGATTGAAGCACCAACCGCAGGAGAGGGGGCAACTTGTCGTTCTTGTGCGCATTGTCCTTGGATGGCCATGAACGAGCTGGATGGTATCTTGCATGTGTTACAGCATAAAGATCAGGAAGTGCATGTCGATCCGGTACTTGCTGAACGAGCTAAACTGCCTCTAGATCGCATGCTGAACTTTAGTGCCGGACTAAAACGTTAAAATTTGTATAAAAAATGTCTGAAGCGATTGATAAATAAACGCTTGAAGCGTTTTTTCGGTTTTTTTTAAATATAGGTGTTGACGTCTCCGGGCGTCACGCCTAGAATGCACACCGTACCGAACGATGTTCGATACGAAAGCTGAGATGAATCGGAGCATAGCACAGCCTGGTAGTGCACCTGGTTTGGGACCAGGGGGTCGTAGGTTCGAATCCTACTGCTCCGACCAATTCTTCAAGGCAAATGATGTTTGCATCAGTAACGCGCTTGTAGCTCAGTTGGATAGAGCATCCGCCTTCTAAGCGGATGGTCACAGGTTCGAATCCTGTCAGGCGCGCCATTTGGTCGCTTGATGTTAAGAATCAAAATGATGGTGGATGTAGCTCAGTTGGTAGAGCCCTGGATTGTGATTCCAGTTGTCGCGGGTTCGAATCCCGTCATTCACCCCAACTTTTAAAGTTGAAATCGGAGCATAGCACAGCCTGGTAGTGCACCTGGTTTGGGACCAGGGGGTCGTAGGTTCGAATCCTACTGCTCCGACCATCTCCTTCAAGATGGTCGAGATAAAAGATACCGCGTTAAGCGGTTTTTTTATGCCTGAAATTCAATGTGAATAAAAAATATACAATTGTTATCGGTGGCTATCATGATGAATGCTCGAATTCCTATTAAATTATTTTTCATCTAATAAAACTGTGCATTGAAGATTGCTTTCTTCTCGCATTGCTTCACTCTTAATTTTAATCATTCAACAATTTAACCAGAGTTTATCTATAGAGTGATTATCTTGTTGAATGGAATTTTAATGGATGGATGAGGATTATATTTTTAAAATGGGTAAGGGATTCCATAGTAAATCTATTTTATTAACTCATCGTTGTGTTTGATCTGAAATAAAGACAATAAAAAATTTTTAGATAGATATAGCAATTAAATTAACTAGAAATACCCATTGATAAGTAAATAAACTACTTTAAAACATCAATAATTGAATAAATTTTGAGTGAAAAATAGAAAAACCTGTATTTTTTGTAGAATAAATAAACAGTCGTGATATTTTTGCTGAATTATTTAAGAATAGGGGTTGTATTGGGTCGGGAATCCTGTAGAATGCACATCCATCGGCGGTGATGAAGATTAAAACTTCTGATAAAACAGTGACTTAGTTAAGTTTGATTAAGTTTGGTTTTAGAAAGAAAGTTTAAAAATAGTTTTCATTACTGGTTGACTTTCTAGAGATAGAGAGTAATATAGCCGACCTAGCTTGCTGGTGACGAATTAGCAAGAAGATCATTAAGAGATTATGAAGAACAACTTGTGTGGATTTTTACTGGTTGATTGATCGAAATTATTTTCATTGATTGATGGTAG
>NZ_JAMXXK010000023.1 GCF_024129735.1 Acinetobacter lwoffii
GCTGGACACTTGATTTCTAGAGTTATTCGCATTTCTCTATTTTATCAAAATCCAACCTGCTTTTTTTCAGCATACTTTTTGAAACACCACCAAATAAAAATGAGCCAATCGATAAGATGGTAAAAGAGAAGTATTTTTTGTTTTGAATGGGCTTTTAAATTGTATTAAATCCGCATATAAAAGTAATAAAGCGTAGCGTGATGATCAAGTGCAAAAGAATTTTCCTGTTGAAAACAAACATTCACGCTCGTAAACAGATTTCTTTCAGGCATTTCATAAAATGCAGTTTGGCTCTCTGCCGAAACAGGCCTGCACCCATTCAGTCGTAAAATTATTTGACCTTTCACTCACTTCCTACTCTAATACCGGCTCTCAGGTACATTCCGGAATTGCGTCCCATGCACCCAAAAGTTATTCTACTCGACCTCGAAAATAATTTCCCCACAGCCAAGTTAATGCGTGAGATTGTGGCGCATTATTCGACTTTATATCTGTTTAGCTGTGCCGGAAAATTTGAATTCTCCTTAGAGGACTTAACCGAGCTTGCCGGCTGGATTAGCAGTGGTCAGGTGGTGGTGCTGGACACGCCTGAATCGCCACAAAAAGAATATGAGTATGCAGTCATTGTCGGTCAGCTTATGGCGCTACTGGAGCCAGAAACCGAGGTTGAATTGATCTCGGCGATGGACAGTTGCGAAATGTTGCAACAGATGCTGCAAACTTCTGATATTACGTGTCACCTGATTCAGATTCAGCCTGATGAGACAAACATTCCAACAGATCAACCTAAAAATCATCTTCCGAGTCTGGACGCCATCAAGAACAAACCTGCCTTGCAACTGGTGAAAAAATACTGTGATGCGTTAGGCAAAATGAGTGGCAAACCGAATACGGTGGAAACCCTAAAAAACTCAGTGGCGAATATTCTGCAAGTGATGCCGGTAAAAGCTCAGCATGTGGTCGGCATGTTGATTAACCTGAAAATCGTCAAGCGCTATGATGAGCAAATCAGCTTCCGCAAAAAAGTCCTGAAACAATGGCTGCAACTCAATCTGGATGAGCAAAACCCGGTTGAAAATCCGAAACTGGATCAGGTCATTTCCCAACTGAAGGCAGATGAAGCTCCAGTTGAATCTGAAATACTCAAGTCACCAATCCAGTCGGCACAGCAAGACCTGTTCAAGAACTTTGGCCGGATCGATCCGGTACAACTGGAAGTGGCGCGTAAACTGCGTGAATTGCAGGGCGATAAACCCAAAGACATTTATGAGCTGCGTGATTTACTGGAACAGTTATTTCCAAAATCGGACATTCGCTTGCTGCTGAAAGAGCTGATCGAGAAAGGTTATATTTACTGGAATGGTCACGAAATTTTATATAGTCATGAAATGTTCCTGAATTAATTTTATCGTGCAAACTTGCGTTTTATATTGTGCTTATGCAACTCTAATAATAGAACATAAAGGTTGAACTATGGAAAACACTGGAATCTGGGTGACGGTGGTCATCATCATTTTCGTCATAGGGTCGATTTTCGGGTTACGTGTAAGTCCCCGAGAAAAAGCCTTGGGGCTGATGCGTGATAAAGCCCGTAAAATGGGTTTGCATCCACGTCTGGTGGTGGCACCGGACTGGACCAAAATCCCGAAGGCGACTGAAAGTCGTGCCAGTATGGTCGCATACTACAGTGTGCTGATGCCAGATGCACGTTTGCCCTTGATGCGCGCCCGTGTTGTCGATAATAAACTCGAAATCGTGCAGGGTGATGAGAAATTTAAAGATTTTCCCATTGCATTAAAAGGCATTTATGCTATTGATATGCAGGCCAACTGTGTCGGCGTGTATTGGGATGAAGAAGCTGATTTAAGAGCGACCCAACTCGACGACATCAAAGCGCTGTTACACGCTTTGGCTGAACTTTAATTTAGAAATAAACAGGATTAACGGTTAATTATGGCGAACGCTCCTCGGTCCACATCAAAAAGCAGCACAGCGAAGTCTCCCGACGCTGGAAGCAAGCGTGCCCTAGTGATTGTGGAGTCGCCTGCAAAAGCGAAAACAATCAATAAGTACCTTGGTCCGAACTACATCGTAAAATCATCAGTGGGTCATGTGCGTGACTTGCCGACAGGCGGTTCTGCAAAATCGACAGAGAAAAAACCGGCGACACGTACCAAACTGACGGATGCAGAAAAAGCTGAAAAATCACAGAATGCGTTGATTAACCGCATGGGTGTCGATCCGGAACATGACTGGAAAGCCAAATACGAAGTCCTTCCTGGCAAAGAACATGTGGTTGCCGAACTGAAAAAACTGGCATCGCAAGTCGATGAAGTCTATCTGGCAACGGATATGGACAGGGAAGGAGAGGCGATTGCCTGGCATTTAAAAGAAGTCATCGGTGGTGATGATTCGCGTTATCAGCGTGTGGTCTTCAACGAAATTACCAAAAACGCGATTCAGGATGCCTTTAAGCATCCGTCACGTCTGGATACCAATAAAGTCAATGCACAGCAGGCACGCCGTTTCCTGGATCGTGTCGTGGGCTTTATGATTTCGCCATTGCTTTGGGAAAAGATTGCCCGTGGTCTGTCGGCCGGTCGTGTACAGTCGGTTGCAGTGAAGCTGGTGGTCGAGCGTGAACGTGAAATTCGTGCCTTCATTCCTGAAGAATACTGGCAGGTGTTTGCCGATACCAAATCGAAAAAAGATGATATTCGTCTCGAAGCGGTCAAGCAAAATGGCAAGACGCTCAAGCTGCGCAACAAAGCCGAAACTGATGCCTTATTAAACCTGATCAAAGATGCGGATTATACGGTTTCTGCACGTGAAGATAAGCCAACCAAGGTTAATCCAAGTGCGCCGTATATCACGTCAACGCTACAACAGGCAGCCAGTACCCGTCTCGGTTTTTCTGTGAAGAAAACCATGATGCTGGCGCAGCGTCTGTATGAAGCCGGCTTCATTACCTATATGCGTACCGACTCGACCTTCTTGAGTGATGATGCGGTGAATATGGTGCGTGGGCATATCGAATCTGAATTTGGCGAGAAGTATTTGCCTGCCAAACCAAACCGTTATGGCAATAAAGCCGGTGCGCAAGAAGCGCATGAAGCCATTCGTCCATCCATGGTTGGCTTAAAAGGCGACAGCCTGGTGGGTGTTGAGCGTGATGCACAGCGTCTGTATGACCTGATCTGGCGCCAGTTTGTTGCTTGTCAGATGACTCCGGCAGAATATCTGTCTTCTACCATTTTGGTGGATGCCAATGGCGTAGAACTGAAAGCCAAAGGCCGTACCTTGGTCTTTGATGGCTTTACTCGCGTGCGTGGTGCCAATAAAGCCGATGACGATATTTTATTGCCTGCGGTCAAAGTCGGTGAAGTGCTTAAACTTGAGAAACTTGATCCATCTCAACATTTCACCAAGCCACCGGCACGTTTTACCGAAGCCTCACTGGTCAAAGAACTGGAGAAAAAAGGCATTGGCCGTCCATCGACCTATGCTGCAATCATCTCGACCATTCAGGATCGTGGTTATGTGAAACTGGATAACCGTCGTCTCTATGCCGAGAAGATGGGCGAAATCGTCACCGATCGTCTGAATGAAAATTTTAGTAATCTGATGAACTATGCCTTTACCGCAGATCTTGAAGGTCAGCTGGATAAGGTAGCAGATGGTGAGCGTAACTGGAAAGAGCTATTAGACAGCTTCTATGGCGATTTTAAACAACGTTTGACTACAGCGCAGGGTGAAAACGGAATGCGCCGTAATCAGCCTGTAGAAGTGGATGCGGTACACTGTAAAGAATGTGACCGTCCGATGCAGATCCGTACCGGAACCACAGGTGTATTCTTGGGTTGTTCAGGCTATAACTTGCCGCCGAAAGAGCGTTGTAAGGGAACCTTGAACCTGACACCAGTTGAGTCTCTGGCTGCATTGTCTGATGATGAGGCTGCGGAAACTGCTGACCTGATGTCGAAGAAGCGTTGTCCGATCTGTGAAACTGCCATGGACAGCTATGTGATTGATGGTGGTCGTAAACTGCATATCTGTGGGAATAACCCGGACTGTAGTGGTTTTGAACTTGAAGAAGGCGAGTTCAAAATTAAAGGCTATGATGGCCCGAGTATTCCATGTGACAAGTGTGATGGCGAAATGCAGCTGAAGACGGGGCGTTTTGGTCCGTATTTTGCCTGTACCAGTTGTGACAATACCCGTAAAGTCTTAAAGAGCGGTCAGCCTGCGCCTCCACGTGTGGACCCGATCAAGATGGAGCATTTACGTTCTGCCAAGCATGACGATTTCTTCGTACTGCGTGACGGTGCAGCCGGTTTATTCCTGGCGGCAAGCAAGTTCCCGAAAGTGCGTGAAACCCGTGCACCGAAAGTGGCCGAGATACGTTCTGTTGCTGATCAGCTTGATCCAAAGTATCAGTTTATCTTGCAGGCACCTGATGTGGACCCGGAAGGGAATCCAACTCTGGTAAAATTTAGCCGTAAGAACCAGTCACAATATATTGGTTCGGAAACTGCAGAAGGCAAGCAAACCAAATGGTCTCTGGTTTATCAGGACGGAAAATGGGTTGAAGCCTAAACTCTAAGATTCAAAAAAATGCTGACGAAAGTCGGCATTTTTTATGTCAGAATCATGTATATAAAAAATTAAAAATAATATCTTGGGGTGGATGTGGATATTCAGACAAAAAAGTTCGCTGTATTAATCGATGCGGATAATTCTTCTATCAACGCGATTTCATCGGTATTGGAGGAAGTTGCGAAATATGGAATTGCCAGTGTCAAACGTGTGTATGGGGACTGGAGCAGCGAAACTTTAAAGAAATGGCGAGATGTACTCCTTCCTCATGCCATCACTCCGGTACAACAATTCGCTTATACCAAGGGTAAAGATGCGACGGATATGATCCTGATCATTGATGCTATGGATTTACTTTATGCAGGTGCATTAGATGGATTTTGTATCGTATCCAGCGATAGCGATTTCACGCCCTTAGCTTCACGTATTCGTGAAAATGGTCTAACAGTGTATGGCTTTGGCAAAAAAGCTACGCCTGAAGCATTTAAGAAAGCCTGTGACAAGTTCATTTATATCGAAAACTTACTTGTAGATAGTGAAATTAAAAATAATGAGGATGGTGAAGAAACAGGATCAATAGATAAAAAAGTTTCGGAGATTATCAAGACTAATGGACAAAAAACTATATCTGCGCAAAAGGAAATTCAGTTACCTGAAGGGATGGATCGAGCTACGCTTAACTTAATTTATAAAGCTGTAAAAGATAATGCCGATGATAATGGATGGGCGAATTTAGGGATGGTCGGGCAGTATATCAGTGCAGTAAAGCCTGACTTTGACTCTCGTAACTATGGTAGAGCCAAACTGTCAGGATTAATAAAAACTTTAAATTTATTTGAAACTAAAATAGAAATGAGTCAGATGTATTTAAGAAAAATGAAAAAGCAGAGTGTGTAATCATTATGTGGAAAAAGATTCGGATTCTGATTTTATTAATCATCTTGTTGATTGTCGCAGTCAATGCCTATCGTGATCAAAACCAGGACTGGTCAAAGCCGATTATGGTTTTGTTGCATCCGATTAATGCCGATGGATTGCCGACCACCCAGCAATATATTCAGCAACTGTCAGTTCAGGACCTGAATGGAGCAAGGGAATATCTGGAAAAAGCAGCTCAGCACTATCGCGAACAGCCGACTTATTTTTATTTTAATTTAGGCCGTGAGCTTAAAGTTCTACCTCCCCAAGTCCCTGAGCAGGCCTCACTCATCAATACAGTTTTATGGAGTTTAAAATTCCGGTTCTATGCCTGGAAACAGCAGCAGAGCTCTGATCCTTCAGCCAACCTGACGCTATTTTTAAATTACTATGATCCTGCACAGAGCAAGCAGTTGAAGCATTCAACCGCCTTGCAAAAAGGCCGGATTGGTTCGGTAAATCTATTTGCATCCAAGCAACAGACTGAACAGAATAAAATTGTATTGGTGCATGAGTTGCTGCATGCCTTTGGCGCCTCGGATAAATACGATTTGGCGACCGGTCAGCCGATTTATCCGTTGGGTTATGCATTTCCAGATCAGCAACCCTTATTTCCGCAAGCCAAGGCAGAGCTGATGGCAGGGTATATTCCAGTGTCTCAAACCACCAGCAAAATGCCAGAGTCTTTAAATCAAACCTTGATTAATGAGATAACTGCAATTGAACTGGGCTGGAAATAAAGACTTGTGGATACTTCTGGATTTATCCACAATTTAGACTTCATTTGTGGATAAAAGATCACACCATGCCGCTCACCTTTGTGCTTGCTCCTGACTCGTTTAAAGAAAGTATGTCTGCTGCGCAGGCTTGTCAGGCCATGCAACGCGGTATCCAGAACGTCATTCCGGATGCCCATATCATTCATGTGCCAATGGCTGATGGCGGTGAAGGCACGGTCGATGCGCTGATTTCAAGTTTAAAGGGACAAAGCATTGCATGTGACGTGACCGGGCCATTACCTGAGCAACGTATTCAGACCTATTGGGGTTTGGTTGATGCAGGCCAGACTGCCGTGATTGAAATGGCCAAAGCTAATGGTATGCATTTGCTTGAGCCTGCTCAGCGTAATCCGATGCTCACTTCGACTTATGGCACAGGAGAGATGATCAAACAGGCATTGGACTTGGGTGTGAAAAAAATCATCATTGGGCTGGGTGGTAGTATTACCAATGATGCGGGTGCGGGCATGCTGCAAGCACTGGGTGTACGGTTTCTAAATCATGTGGGTGAATCAATTCAGGTCCGTGGTGGGAACTTAGATCAGGTCAAATCAATGGATTTATCCGAACTTGATCCACGTTTAGCAGATACTAAAATACTCATTGCATCGGATGTCAACAATCCACTGTGTGGACCAAATGGTGCCTCAAATATATTTGGACCACAGAAAGGTGCAACCCCGGAAATGATCAAGCAGCTGGATCAAAACCTCGGTCATTTTGCCGATGTGGTTGCTCAGCAGATTGGCTGTGATTATCGTCATGTGGCAGGTGCGGGCGCTGCCGGTGGATTGGGTTTTGGTTTAATGGCATTCACTGCTGCTTCCATTCGATCAGGTGTAGAGCTGATGATTGAACAGTTTCAACTCAACGAGAAAATAGCGCAAGCAGATCATGTGTTTACCGGGGAAGGTAAAATTGATTTTCAAACCAAATTTGGCAAAACGCCATTTGGTGTGGCGCAGGTTGCAAAACACTTCAATAAACCGGTGATTGCTTTTGCGGGTCTAGTCGGTGAAGGGATTGAGGATTTGTTTGAGTCAGGATTTAGCCAGATTGTTGGGATTAATCCGCCAGATTGTCCTTTAGAGGAAGCCTTAAATAATGCAGAAATGAACTTGGAGAAAGCTGTCGCTGAGATAGTTAAAAATCTTTTGACAGAGTGAAAGTATTTCTCTCTCCTGTAATCCAGCACGCCCTGTCGTTAGCTAATATCAAATCAGGAAATAAAATTGGAGACAGTTTCAGGACAACTGAAAAGCCATAATTCTGGAAGCGATCTGTTAAACTACATACATCCACAAAATGATGAGTGAAAATGAGTTTAGCCACCCTGATTGATGAATTAAACCCCCAACAAAAGCAAGCAGCGACCACAGAAGCAAAACACAGTTTGGTGCTGGCCGGGGCAGGTTGTGGCAAAACCAAGACTATCGTGGCACGCGCAGCTTACTTGATTGAGCAGGGTGTGCCTGCCAACCAGATTCAAATTCTGACCTTTACCCGCCGTGCAGCCAGTGAAATTGTGGCGCGTGTCGAACTTGCACTGGGTGAACAAGCCAAGGGACTGCGGGCCTCGACCTTTCATACCTTCTGTATGTATCTGCTGCGCCGTATTCCGAAAGCTTTTGGTCTGGAACAGTTTTCGATTATTGATCGTGATGATCAGTTGATGATGTTTCGTTTGATTCGCGGCCGTGATGACAAGAAAAATCCCAATCATCTGCCGAAGCCTCAGGAATTATGTGATTTGTATTCTTTTGCAAGGAATACCCGGCAAAAGCTCAGTCTGGCGCTGGAAAAACAGATGCCGGAATATCTGGCCTTAAAGGACCAGATTGCCGAAATTATGAAAGAATATGAAGCACGTAAGCAAGCGCGAAGTTTTCTGGATTATGACGATATTCTGGCGGTAGTAGCTACGGCGCTGGCACAGTCCGAAGGTCTGGTCGACTATGTCGCTTCAATCTGTCGGCATATGCTGGTCGATGAAATGCAGGATACCAATCCATTGCAATGGGCTTTGCTGGAGCCACTGAAAGACCGGATCAGCCTGTTTTGTGTCGGAGATGATGCGCAGTCGATTTATGGCTTTCGTGGTGCAGACTTTGAAAATATTCACCATTTCAAAGAACGTGTGCCAGATGCGCAAATTTTTAAATTAGAAAAAAACTACCGTTCGACCCAGGAAATTCTGGATCTGTCCAACTGGCTGCTCGATCAGTCTGAAATCAAATATGACAAACGTCTGGAAGCGTATCGTGGAGAAGGTGTAACGCCGCGTATGCATATCTTCCCGAATGAGTTTGATGAAGCCAAATGGATTGCGATTGATATTAAAGAACGCCATTATCTGCAAGGCGGCAAATGGGGCGAGCATATGGTGCTGGTTCGTTCCAGCTTTGCCGCGCGGCACATTGAAGCGGCCTGTATTGCAGCCAATGTACCTTATCGCTTTATTGGTGGTATGAAGCTGCTGGAAACGGCGCATGTCAAAGATTTGCTCAGCATGCTGCGGGTGGTCGCTAATCCATTGGATGATATTGCGTGGATGCGTTTCTTGACCCTATGGAATGGTGTTGGTGATGTGGGGGCCAGTAAGCTATCGCAGCAGTTATTGGCTGAACCGGAAATGGAAGCTATTGCAGATAATTTGGAAAAATTTGGCAAGATACCATTAGAAACCATTCTGATCATGCAGCAGATGAGTGTGCTCAAAGGCGAAGTGCAAGCCTGTGTCGGTCTTGCGATTCAGGCGATTGAATCGCAGTTGGCGGAAAACTATAAAAAGGATTGGCCACGTCGCCAGAGTGATTTTGAACTGGTCAAACAGCTGGCCTCCAAGCATTCGCAGCTGAGTGAGTTTTTAGAGGAATATGTACTGGATCCGGTGTCAATCTCGGAAATTGAACGCCAGTCGGACCATGATGTGGTGACCTTGATTACCATTCACTCGGCCAAAGGCACCGAACAAAATGTTTGTTATGTGGCCAATGTCACGCCAGGCAATTACCCGCATGCACGTGCTCAGGGTGACTTTGATGATGTCGAAGAAGAACGTCGTGTGCTATATGTGGCGTTGACCCGGGCAAAAAATGAATTGATTCTGACCAAACAGAACCTGAATCATTGGGCGCGGGAAACGGTCGATGAGCAGGGGCGTAAAGTCGAAAGCTATTTCCTGAATGATCTCCCCCGGCATTTATGCACCACAGAAACCCATTACAAGACCCGGCAGCAAACGGTAAAAAGTGCCTTGATTGAACGCAAGTCGATTAATTTAGATTTTGGGATTGATCTCGATTAAACTATAACAAAGTTGTTTCATGCAAAAAGTAGAGTAGGCGCGTGCTTTTTGATATTTTTTGCCTATCTTCTTAAGGTTGTAAGATGAAAATTTTAGTTCGTAATTTAGAACGTACGGTCACAGAAGCCGAATTACTGAAACTGTTCCAGGAATATGGCACAGTGGAGACCTGTACTTTGGTGCTTGATGCAGCAACAGGCAAATCAAAAGGTTTTGCTTTTGTAGAAATGCCACATGGCCGTGAAGCAGTCAAAGCCATTAAAGGCCTGAATACTTTGCGCCTGCACGGACATGGGATCCGCGTGAAAGCCGCAGAAGATAAGCCTCAGGCTTAAACTCAAAAAAGGAGCACTTGATAGGCTCCTTTTTTATGGCTGAAATTTATTATCGCCGTACTTAATTAGTGAGCTCAATGCTCTGAATTTCAGTGCTGGATGGATTCAGTCTAAACATCTTTTGATTGCGAAATGCGGGCGAACCTTTTACTTTATAAAAGCCAAAATTTGTTTTAACCCTTAGGAAATCTCGATGACCCGTGTTGCTCGCTATCATGCGGACCGTACCAATCAAAAACTGTATTTTGCCCGCCTTTCCTGCCAGCAAGCAGAGCAAACTGAACATGTACAACAGGCTCAGGCACAACGTGAAGCAACTGTGTTTCATTTGCATGGTGCTTTGTTAGCATTTTTACAGGAACTGGTGCGTTACTATCGCCTGAATGATCCTCATCCGACGCTAAAATCGATCGAAGAACTCATGGCGGCCAAAGGCCAAATTTCGCCAGAAGTCGCTGTGCTGCAACATTTGTCCAAGAGCGGTTTCATTGCTGAACTGAAGCACGCTTACCGTCTGTGCCAGTATGCGCCCGAACCAAGTACCCCAGAACCTGAAGACGAAACCTCCTCAAATCTCATCATTAAAGTCACACAGTCTCCACAAGCATGGTTACCTGATACTGCTATATTGAGAGAGTGGCATCGTGACCTGACCCAATTAATTGATGGTTTTCGTAATGAGATGATTGAATTTTAATCGGATCGGCTGTACTTGAAAATGCAATTTTTAACCCTATATCAATTACTCTAATGATGCAAAGTGCACCCGGTGCTTTGCCACCATGTTGAACATGGAGGATATATGTCTATAGAACAGTTGAAAGATTTATTTGGTAATCAAGACGCGATTTTAGAACTCGTTCAACTTGAAGGTGGCGCGTTGGCTCTACGCAATGCAGGCTCACATAAACAGCCTTTGGTCATGATTCAATTTAATGATGAGGTAAAAGCTCTACTTGGAGAGCAGACCCCCGTGATTGCGCAACAGATGATTCAGGCAGCACTCTATGGTTTGCTGGAACAGCAGGTCAATGAATGGCAGGCTGAAGTTGTGGATGAAGAACCAAAGTATATGAGTTAATCGTTGAAATTTATTTAGAAAGCACACTATCGGTGTGCTTTTTGAGTTTTATAGGTTATTAAATTAGGCAGATTTTAAGTATCACAAAAACATTCATTTAAAATGAAGATGAAAAATCAGTATTTTAAAATTTAAGTCGTGAGCAGTCTGAAGCCAGTGTGTTAATAAAATCTTTGGCTCAGAGATATATTGATGTCCATAAAAAAAGTTGCCAGATCCGGCAACTTTTTTATTCAGTGTTTATTCAAAGAAAAACTTTAATGAGAAGGCGTATGCTGATGCGCGATCTCAATCTGGTTCAAAATATGATTGCTCATATTTTTCGCCATTTCTTCTTTGGCATAATAAACCGCACCGACATTATCCCGACGAATGGCTTCAGCTTCTTCCTTGCTTTCTGCACAGACCAGTACCTGAATTTGTGGATTCAAGGTCTTAGCAATGTCGACAATTTTATGAATATCGATGATATCCATAGGGGAAATGACCAGTAAGCGCGCATGCTGAATATGTGCCTGAATCAGGACCCCGGCTTCAGTAGCAACACCAGACACCGCAGCAATACCTTTTTCACGCAGATTTTCGACGATGTCACGGTTTTCTTCGGCAATGACCACCTTGATGTTTTCTTCCATCAATGAGCGGGTAATGCGACGACCGACCTCACCATGGCCAATAATCACCACCTGATCGCGCAGGTAATCCTGTGAGACTTCATCGGGTAACATTGCCAGAGGGTCACCACTGCGTTCCAGTAAACGTGCCAGGGTCGAGCGTTCCCGAATCCATTTCTGTACTGGCTCAATTGCGGAAAAGATAAAGGAATTGAGGGTAATCGAAATCAAGGCACCTGCCAGAATCAGGTTTTGACCTTCCAGCGAAAGCAGGTTGAGTGAAACACCGAGTGCAGCCAAAATAAAGGAGAACTCACCAATCTGTGCCAGAGAAGCACCGACGGTTAAGGCGGTATTGATCGGATAGCGAAAGAACAGCACCAGTGCCATCGCGGCAATAGTCTTACCAATCATGATAATCCCGACCACTGCCAGTACATGTAAAGGCTGTTCCAGCAAAATGCGCGGATCAAACAGCATGCCGACGGAGACAAAGAATAAAATCGAGAAAATTTCACGCAGTGGCAAGGTTTCTTCTTCAGCACGATGACTGAAATCAGATTCCTTAACGACCATTCCGGCAAAGAAAGCACCTAGTGCCATCGACACGCCAAAGACTTTATAGGCACCGAAGGCGATTGAAACCGCAGCAGCCACCACTGTTAAAGTAAACAGCTCACGTGAACCGAGACGCGCCACCACCCGTATGATCATTGGAATCAAGCGTTTACCAATAATCAGCATGAAGGCAATAAAGCCTGCGACTTTGAGCAGGGTAATGCCTAAGGTGAGCCAGATATTCTCATCGCTTGCACCTTCCAGCGCTTGCCCACCTAAAAGCACCGCAGTGGCAGGTAACAGTACCAGCGCCAAGACCATGACCAGATCTTCGACCAGCAACCAGCCAACAGCAATTCGGCCATTGATTGAATCCAGTAAGCCACGATCACCAAGGGCTTTGAGTAGAACCACGGTACTGGCACAAGACAGGCTTAGGCCGAAGACCAGTGCTGAGCCAAAGCTCCAGCCCCACAGCATCGAAACTCCAACCCCGAGCAAGGTGGCAACTGCAATCTGTAAAATCGCACCAGGCAGGGCAATCCGGCGGACCTGCATCAGATCGTTCAGGGAAAAATGCATTCCGACACCAAACATCAGGAACATGACGCCAAGTTCTGCCAGTTGGTTGGCCAGATGAATATCACCGACCACACCGGGTGTATGGGGACTAATCAGAATGCCGGCAATTAAGTAACCGATCAAAGGGGGAAGACGTAACCGTGCAGCGAGATAGCCAAAGACCAAAGCTAAGCCAAAACCAACAGCCAGTAATATAATGAGCTCTACGTCATGTGGCACTAAATACTCCTTTAGCTAGGTTTGCTGGGAAATAAGCACAAAAAGTGCCAAAACATGCAGAAAGTTTATCAAGTCGGATAAAAAAAGTGCAAAAAAAACGACCCGCAAAGGTCGTTTTTTTAAAGAAACTAAAATTATTTGATTTTAGCTTCTTTGAAGATTACGTGTTGACGGATTTTTGGATCAAATTTTTTGATTTCCATTTTTTCCGGCATAGTACGTTTGTTCTTAGTCGTGGTATAGAAATAACCTGTACCAGCTGAAGAAACTAAGCGAATTTTATCACGCATGGTTCAGACTCCTTAGATCTTTTGACCTTGAGCACGTAGGTCAGCAACAACCTTTTCAATGCCCAATTTGTCGATAATACGCATACCTTTAGTGGTTAAACGAAGACGTACAAAACGTTTTTCGCTTTCTAACCAGAAACGGTGGTGGTGCAGGTTCGGCTCGAACCGGCGCTTAGTTTTGTTGTTGGCGTGTGAGACGTTGTTACCAACGACTGGACGCTTGCCGGTAACTTGGCAAACCTTAGACATGGTGTAACTCCATTGATTTAGCCAACAGCAAATCTGTATGGCCAGTCAAAAATAAACGGATTGAAATCATTCAAGGGGCGTTTTATATCAAAAATGCGCTTAAAAGACAAGCGATTTTCGTCAAAACGCGGCACGAACTATATCGATAGCTCATGCCTTGATCATTTAGCGGAGAAGTGTCTTCGAAATCAGCTTGTGAATCGGTTTATTGAACGGTGGCAGAATGTATTTCAAGCTGTACAGCTTTGGATTCGACATTACTGAGCGTTCATGCGACAAACTGAAGAAGCCTTCTGGGCCATGGTATTTACCCATACCTGATGCACCGACACCCCCAAATGGTAGATCGTCCTGCGCAACATGGGTCAGTACCGTATTTTGCCCGAAATGCCCTGAATGGGTACGCTGTGCGACATAATCGGCACGCGCCTGATCAAAGTCGAAGTAGTATAAAGCAAGTGGGCGTGGACGGCTATTAATAAAGTCGATGACATCGTCAATTTGATCATATTCCATGATCGGTAACAGCGGACCAAAGATTTCATGCTGCATGATCTGCATCATCGGGGTGACATTGGTCACGATGGTCGGTGCAATCTTGCGCAGATCAGCCGAGTTTTCACTACGCGGATTAATTTCAATGACTTGCGCACCCTGTTCACGCGCATCATCCAGATAGCCTTGCAGACGGTTATATTGTTTGACATTAATAATCGAGGTGTAATCCTGATTATGGGTGATATCCGGATACATGCTTTCGACACAGGCTTTAAAGTGATCAATGAACTCGGCAGTTTTTCCGAGAGGCAGGAACATATAGTCTGGCGCTACACAGGTCTGACCGGCATTCCAGAGTTTACCCACCGCAATCCGCTGCGCGACATCACGCAGATCAATCGATGGATGCACCAGTACTGGCGATTTACCGCCCAGTTCTAGAATCACCGGAACCAGATTTTCGGCAGCGGCTGCCATGACGGTTTTACCGACCGCAGTTGAGCCAGTGAAAATCAGTTTATCGAAAGGCAAACGACAGAAAGCATCTGAAATCACACCGCCACCATTCACCACAGCGACCAATTCTTTAGGGAAGGCTTCAGCCAGGGCTTTTTCCAGAACTTCACCAAAGGCAGCCGATGCACTGGAAATTTTGATCATGGCATGGTTGCCGGCCGCCAGGGCACAAATTAGTGGGCCAATCGAGAGCAACAGCGGATAGTTCCACGGTGCGATAATTCCGACTACACCCAAAGGCTGATATTGCACCCAGGCTTTGGCCGGCTGATGAATAATGCCCACATGACGCTTGGAAGGTTTCATCCACCGGGTCAGGTTTTTGCTGTAATATTTGATATGTTCCAGACAGGTGAGCAGTTCACCAATCTTGGTTTCCCCAATGGAACGGTTACCATAGTCCTGATTAATTGCATCAGCAAATTGATCTTGATACTTAACTAAGATACGCTTAAGTCGAGCTAAACGATCGATACGTTCCTTTGCAGTCGGCAGAGGGTAGTGTAAGTAAGCGTGTTTTTGTTGCGCTAAGACTTCATTCAGATATTGGCTATCAAAAAAATGTGGTGTCATTGATGTTGTTTTTGTGTGACTGTTCATGCCGCACTACCATTATTCAAAAATCGATTAATTAATTTTTAGAGCAAATACTCTAATTAGTCAAGTGACTTTGTGTGTTAGCCTGCTAATGCATGAACTGAATGGTTATTTTAGGATGTCCCAAACCAAAACCTTAAAAACTAAAGAGCGTATCTTGCAGCTCAGTTTGCAGCTGTTTAACGAGCGTGGCGAACGATCGGTAACCACCAATCACATTGCGGCTGAACTCGGCATGAGCCCGGGTAACCTGTATTATCATTTCCGCAATAAAAATGAAATTATTAAAGAATTGATGGAACAGTACCAGCATCAGACCCTGGAAATGCTGGCGCTGCCGGATGACCGTGCACTGGATGCCAATGATAAGGTGCATTATTTTCAGGTGCTGAGCAGCCAGTTATGGGCTTACCGTTTCCTGCATCGTGATGTCTATCATCTGGTAGAAAATAACGAAGATTTTCGCAAGATGTATCCACGCTTTGCCGGTCAGGTGATGCAGCAGGGCCAGAAAATCTATAAAGGCTTTGTTAATGCAGGCCTGATGGACATGACCGATTCAGAGATTGAAGCACTGATTATTAACCTGTGGATTGTGCTGACCAACTGGACCAACTTCCTGTATATGTCGGGTCATCTGACCGATTCCAATACGCTGGAAGAAAAATGGGTCTGGCAGGCACTGCGTCAAATGGTATTCCTGGAAGGGGCGTATTTACGTGGTGAAAGTCGTCAAACCTATGAAGGTTTATTGAATAGTTTGGGCTCTTCGGAACTTTTTGCCAGCCTGTCGTCGTCTAAAGATTCTGAATCTGAACAAACTATTCAGAATATCCAAGAAACGCGCTAGAATACTCGGCTTATTTTTTAATTTAACTGATTAGTGACTTAAACCAACATGAATATGACGACTGCTAACACCGCACGTTTATTGATTACTTGTGAAGACAAGCCGGGCATCGTGCAGGCTGTTTCGAGCTTCTTGTATCATCAAGGTGCCAACATTACTGCGCTTGATCAATATGCGACAGCAGCGCAGGGCGGACGTTACTTCATGCGCGTTGAATTTGAATTAGATAATCTTCAAAGTCGCAAAGAAAGTATTACCCAGACTTTTGCAGCGAATGTGGCAGAACGCTATGGCATGCAATGGCGTCTGGCTCTGGTCAGTGACGTGAAGAAAGTCGGTATTCTGGTGTCTAAAGTCGATCATGCCTTGCTTGAGCTGTTATGGCGTCATGCGCGTGGTGGTTTGCCTTGTGAAATTACCAAAGTGGTATCGAATCACGAGACTTTACGCGAAGCAGTTGAAAATTTTGGCATTCCATTCGAAGTTGTGCCGGTGACCAAAGACAACAAACCAGAAGCTTATGCAGAAATCGACCAGTTGATGCAGGGCAATGACCTGTTGGTGCTGGCGCGTTATATGCAGATTCTGGATGAAGAATTTGTCAGCAAGTGGGAAATGAAAGTGATCAACATTCACCATTCTTTCCTGCCGGCTTTTGTAGGTGCCAATCCGTACAAACAGGCCTATGAAAAAGGCGTGAAGCTGATCGGTGCAACTGCGCACTATGTGACTGCTGATCTGGATCAAGGTCCGATCATCGAGCAGGATGTGGAGCGCGTGAACCATGACTTTACTGTTGAGCAGTTACGTGAACTCGGTCAGGACGTAGAACGTAATGTATTGGCCCGTGCGGTAAAATGGCATTTGGAAGACCGTATTATTGTCGATGGCAACAAGACTGTCGTGTTCCAATAAGACTTGCATTGAGTTTTAAAAAGGCATACTTTTAGTGTGCCTTTTTTGTTTTGATGCAAAAAAAGTCAGTCAAAGGTAGGATTAGCGGTTGCAAATGAAAACACTTCTCATTTATTATTGGCATACTTTAATTGTGCTAACCGATGAGCTTGATAGTTTGTTCCACATCATCTCCTCAAGGTAATAGATTTAATGAGTCAAGTTGCTGCGCCCCAAATGCCTACACCGCCAAATCAGATGAAAAAGAAAGTCATCTCTATCGTGGCGGCTGTACTGGTTGGGCATGTGGGTGTGTTATATGCGATCAGCCAGATGAAAGCACCTGAGCTGGCACCCATTGATAAGCAACCCTTAAAAGTGCGCTTTGTAAAACTCCAGGAAGCGCCAAAACCTTTACCGCCAAAGCCGAAGGCCGAGCCACAAAAAGAGCCGCCTAAGCCAAAAGAAGTCAAAATTGTCGATAAACCGCTGCCACCACCACCGAAAAAAGTAGAAAAAATCGAGCAGGTGAAAAAGGCTGAAGAGCCAAAAGTGGTTAAAGCACCGCCAGTTGAAGCAAAACCAACCCCAAGTCCGGTTGTACCGACAGTGGTCACTGAAACTAAAGTTAAACCGGCACCTGCTCCAGTCGCGCCGCCTGCGCCTGTGGCACCGCCAGCACCTGCTGCGCCGCCATCCCCGAAAAGTGTATCGATTGGTGGGGGCGTGTCTTGGCAGCGTTCACCAAAAGTCTCACTCTCTGCAGGTGAATTAAAATCAGCCTGTTCACTGGTAGTAGATGTTTCAGCGAATGAGCAGGGTAAAGTAGTTTCTGCGACTGCACGAAATTCAAGTTGTAGCCCGGCGGTAACGCGCAAAGTAGAAGCAGCGGTACGTCGTGCACAACTCACCAAATATGTTGAAAATGGTGTGGCTTATCCAACCCGTGTGGAACAGCCTTTCGATTTTCAGGTTAAATAACGGCTCACCCATTAGGAGTTCGAATATGAACTTTTCAGTTTATTGGCAACACGCTGATGCAGTCAGTAAAACACTGTATTTCGTGTTATTGGCAATGTCGATTGCGACATGGACCATATTTGTGCTGCGTTTGATGGGCACTCGCCAACTGAAACAGATTGCCTATGCTCAGTTATCTAAGGCATTGGAACAACTGAAAACCAAACTGGCTCCTTTGGGCTTTGAACAGCGTAAGGCAGTGGCAGAACAGGCGCTGTTACGCCAGATTTCAGCAGAAAAAGCCAATGCCGAAAAAGGTGTATCAGTTTTGGGTACGATTGCCTCAATTTCACCGTTCGTTGGTTTATTCGGTACGGTATGGGGTATCTTCCATGCGCTGGTTGCTGTTGGTAAAAGTGGTCAGGCTGGTCTGGCACAAGTGGCAACCCCAGTCGGTGAAGCCTTGATTATGACCGGCTTAGGTCTGGCAGTCGCAATTCCCGCGGTACTGGCTTATAACATCTGTGTCCGTGCTAATCGTGGCTTGGCTCATGAATTACAAGATCAGGCACACGGTCTGTTGATTGATACCATGCTGCAACAGGAATCTGCTGCAAAAAAGTCTGATGAAAAAGTTACACAACAGAGTTTTGTGGGAGGTCAAGCTTAATGGCTTTTCAACTGGGTGAAGACAACGATGTAGGCATGAATGAGATGAACCTCATTCCCCTCATCGACATTATGTTGGTATTGATGATCATCTTTCTGGTGACAGCGACCGTTGCGAACCCATCAATTCCATTAACCTTGCCACAAACGACTGCGGAGATTATCGATCTGCCGCCTGAAAATGTCACGATTAGCATCAATGCCGAAGGTGACATTGCCTGGAATGGTGATGTATTGACGCTGGAACAGCTTGAAACCCGTTTTAATGAAGCGGGCCAAGCTGAACGTCAGCCGACCATTGTGTTGAAAGCGGATAAAGAATCACGTTATGACTCGGTGGCGCAAGTCATGTCGCGTGCGAGTGGAGCCGGACTCAGCGATATTGCCTTTGCAACCGATAACTAAGATTCAGATAATAAAAAAAGTGACTGCAATCAGTCGCTTTTTTTATGCCCATTTTTCATGAAACTTAATGGGTTTTTAATAAGGTGGTAAATTTGCTGCGTAATTTGTTCAATTTTGGCGGAATGGTAAAATTGCAATAGCCCTGGGTCGGATTCTTGGCAAAGAAGTTTTGATGATAGTCTTCCGCCGGATAGAAAGTCGGGGCAGGGCTCAGTTCAGTTACCACATTGATGCCATCGGCTTTCAGGGCATCCATCGCCTGCTGCGCCTGTTGCTGCTGTTCATCATTCAGATAATAAATTACAGAACGATACTGGGTGCCGACATCATTGCCTTGACGGTTTAATGTGGTTGGATCATGGGTCGCAAAAAAGACATCGAGCAATTGGTTATAGTTAATCTGGTTTTCATCGAAATCGATCAGAATGACTTCGGCATGGCCGGTATTGCCACCACAGACATCATCATAGTTTGGCTCAGTCGTATGACCACCTGCGTAACCGCTGACGACTTGCTGAACTCCCTGAATCTGTAAAAATACGGCTTCAGTACACCAAAAGCATCCCCCACCGAAAAGTGCCTGTTGCATGGTTGATTCCTCATTCAATTAAATAACTCAATCGGGCTGATGGTTAAATTCCAGCTCATCAGTATGAAAGATAAAAAAGCCTGTCCATACAGGCTTTTTGTTGTAGGGAAGTATTAACGCGGCTGAACAGCACTTTCCAGCTGGATCAAGAGATTTCCATGGCGATCCAGTAATTTTAAGGTTTTACCAAACACTTGATAATGAGTCACTTTGGCTAAAGCTTCATTAAATTTCTGATCAAGCTGATCGTTGTTCATGCAAGCCATACGGGTAGTGGCCATCTGGCTCAGGGTCAGCGTGTCTTTTGCTGCTGTGTAGCTACCCATAATCCGGTTACAGCTATCTGAACCTGAAACGCGCTGGGTACTGGCATCAAATTGCAGACTCGGAACATTGCGTGCGGTTGGCACCGTCTTGATTTCAGTATTGCCAATCTGGGTTGCAATCCAGATACGATTTTGCAAAAGTTGTAAATGATTCGCGGTTTGTGTCGTGGCTGTATTGGGTACAGTTTCGCAGCCCATGACCGTTAAAACCGAGCCTAAAATCGCGATTGCAGTTAATTTTTTTAGCATGAAAGATACTCTGATCATTGACTAGCTGTTTGTATATAAACAAAAAGATGATCAAGGTTCCAGTTGATTTTGTATCTTTATTGAAGTGGATTTGCTACACAGTTATCGCATGTCGGGTTTTGGTAGGCCCTGCCGGATCAGGCGTGAATAGTCCTGACTGGAGAGATTAGCGGTGCGTTCTACCCGTGGATTGACATGTGCCCGTTGATACCAAGTGTGCATATCCCAAGACTGTTCCAGTACTTTAAGATCATAGAGATAATTCGGTAAATAGCCGGAGGCCAGCAACCGGTAATCTGAAGGTAGCTGTTGTTGCGATATCGCCTGAACCATATCAAAGACTAGTGTGGTGCAATTACTGGTCAGGGTATTGTACCATTTTGGCTTTTGGGCCAGCTCATCGGCCTGACGCAGATATTCCTTGAATAGCGCTTTAGCCTGAGCTTGCGGCATTTTGACTGGGAAAAAATAGACCTGTTCACCACGGACATTGCTACGGGTATAGACAATATCCTTTTCATCCGATGCGACCAGACTCAGTTCATATTTTCGGAAAAAGCCACCAATCGCTGAAAACTCTTCATTCTTTTCCTTGCGGATTTCAATCGAGAAGGTGAGTGGCTTTTGATTGGCAAAATCGAAGCTGACCAGGGTATGGGCAATTTTAGGCCCCATCCAGTAGGAAGTAATGATGTTCACGCCAGTAATCTGATTCAGATCAAAACTGCGGCTTTCCCAGCGTTCGATATAGTGACCATCGGCCTGCCAGTCAAAGTTGCGGATATTGTGTAAGGTAACCTGATCGCCTTGCTGCTCATAATGCAGAAGCTGGGAAACCTCAGGATTCCACTCTCGATCCTGACGCGCTTCCAGACTGAAATATCCCAGCAGACAGAATAAAAAGGCCAGAAGATAAAGAACGCTATCCACTTGGCGGGAGATCAGATGCCGGGTGAAATAAATCCCGAGAACGACCAGCGCAAAGGTCAGCCAGAGTCCAATCAGCATCAAGCTGCCGATTTTTCCGAGGGGTTGATGAACCCAGAGCATCAGGCTGAACCACAGGCTCGACAGAATGACGAATAAAGTAAACAGACTGCCCAGCAGCCACAGACTCCAGTGCCTGGAAATATATTCGCGTCCCTGCATCATCACTTTTTCATGAGAAATAGGTTTTATTTTCTGTAGGTTGCGAACTCAAAAGCAATGCCGGTTTTGTCGTCGATATGTTGCTCGGCAGCGACTTTTTTAAATTCTGCTGGAATCGCTGGATAATAGGCATCGCCCTGTACATCCAGTTCGACATGCGTCAGTTCTAGACGGTCTGTGATCTCCATGGTCTGTTTAAAGATTTCACCGCCACCAATGATGAAAATGGTTTCAGGCTTTTCTGAAGCTTTCACATCTGCCACGGCTTGGCTCAGTGCATCTTCAATGCTATAAGCGACTTTGGTGCCTGCAAATACCCAGTCTGGATCACGGGTAATCACCCAGTTCACGCGTTTAGGCAATGTACGTCCCATCGATTCTAGTGTCTTGCGACCCATCACCACCACACCACCTTGGGTGATTTCCTTGAAGTGTTTCAGATCTGCCGAAATATGCCAAGGCAGATCATTACCTTTGCCGATACAACGCTGCTGATCCATGGCGACGACGTGTACAACTTCTAAATCTTGAAATGACATGTATTGAATCCTTCTTATCAAACCCAAAGTCCTTCGTGTAATTTTTTACTGGTACGAAAGAAAGGTTAAAAATCTATATTGATTGCCTTCACGCTTTAGGGCCGGAAATATATTTTGAAAGGAGTTGGCGATTCACGCGTGGTAAAAGACCTCTCCCTAGCCCTCTCCTAGGAGGAGAGGGAACTTTATAATAAAGAAAATTAAACAGCGACAGGGGCTTTAATGCCTGGATGAGATTCATAACCGACAATTTCGATATCTTCAAATTTAAAATCGAACAGGTCTTTGATCTCAGGATTTAGTTTTAATTGACAAAGGCCGAGTGGCTCACGGCTAAGCTGCAACTGTGCCTGTTCAAAATGGTTGCTGTACAAATGGGTATCGCCGCCAGTCCAGACAAAGTCACCAACATCCAGATCACAGACTTGCGCGATCATATGCGTCAACAAAGCATAGCTGGCAATGTTAAATGGTACACCCAAAAATACATCGGCACTGCGCTGGTATAACTGACAAGACAATTTTCCATTGTGTACAAAGAACTGGAACAGTGTATGGCAAGGGGGTAATGCGACCTGACCTGCCTCATTCGGGTTCCAGCCCGATACAATCAGACGGCGCGAATTTGGATTGGTTTTAATTTCATTGATCAACCATTTGATCTGGTCAAAACCGTCCTGATTATAACTATTGTCTGCATTTTTGCTGGCCCCAAAATTACGCCATTGGTGGCCGTAAACTGGACCCAGTTCGCCTTCAGGACGGCCAAAACGCGCAGTTTGTTCTGCGGTCGCCCATTCATCCCAAATCGAGACTTTATTGTCTTTTAAATACTGAACATTGGTATCGCCTTTCAGGAACCACAACAGTTCGATCACGATAGAGCGGAAATGAACTTTTTTGGTGGTCAGTAAAGGAAAACCTTGGGAAAGATCAAAGCGCATCTGATGACCAAATACCGAACGTGTACCTGTACCGGTACGGTCGCCTTTATCGCCGCCGTTGTCGAGGATATGTTGTAATAGGTCAAGATATTGGCGCATAGGTCTCTCTTAAAAATTTGTTTAAATTACCTTTTTTTTCAGCAGAAAAAGTTTATCTCGGATAAATCCACTTTCTGTCGAGCTGGGTAAATTGAATTGAATGCATCATAACATTTTTTTCTAATATTTCTGATATTGCATCTTCTGCAAAAAAGATCGGCAAGCACCCAATCAAAAAAAATACCCAGTGCGGGTGCTTGTTGTAGAAAAGGTTTAAGCGGTTTTATGGCCCGTATGGACGGTATGAATCAGATCAGACAGATCATAACTAAGGGTGCTGCATAACTTAAATATTCGCGTTGAGTCGCTTCGTCCAGACTGGTGTCGCGATGTAATCACCATAAATATTCTTTATTCGGCTCGCCCACGAGTGCCGTCTGATAATCCGGATCGATTTTTAAGACCCAATAATCGCCCTTGGTAAACGGGATCCCATGCAAGCCTTCAGGTAAAAATCTGATTTCAAGCTTGGCATGTTCTGCATCGACAATGATCGCCTCAGCAATGGCTTCATCCACCTTGCCATTTTCATTCAAGCTCTATACCGCAGAAATATCGGTGCTGTCTTCAGGTTGGCGCTTCATCGGCAAGTGTGCAAAGTCATACCAGGTACTTAAATATTGTTCTAAATTAAAATTTGAAACGGTACTTAAAGTCTGACTCATTTTTCTTCTCTGTTTAGTTCAATAGTTAAAGTTTAGTTCAAGGTTTAAAAATGCTGCATCAGTGTAATACAGGCGGTAAAGCTCAAAATGATGTAATCATGTGGTGAAATGTTATCTGAAAATGGCCGAGCTACAGATTAAATCCACACGTTTGAGTAGAAAAAATAACGGCTCATTTTGTATAGTTCAGGCTAAAAAGGCTTTGCAAGGCATCGAAGTTAGCTTTGCTTTACATTTTTTTGCAAAGATGATGGGTTTTGTAACTGTATTAGAAAGAACGGCTTAATTTGAATGCCGCAAAAATAGACAAATTTATTTACATTTTTAATGTGAAAGATAACATTTAAACGACTAGTATTCTCGGCTTGTTAACAATATGAAAGCCTAAATTACAGGCGAGGAGCGGTTGGTAAGGCATGATCTATGATCATCAAGTAAACATGAGCGAAGTATATGCTCCTGTCCAAGCGAATATCATGGTGCGTTCCCAATCGGAGCAAAGACCTAAAAAGTCATCCCACAAAGCCACTGTCCGTAATGCTTCAGGCGTAAGCAATGGCCATCGTATCAATATCGAGAAATTTACCAGTTATCTGCAAGGCATTACCCGAAATACCAGTACACAGAAATGTGCGCGCAGTATTCGTGTCGGTCTGCAATCCTCTGGTGCGAAAATTGTGAACCATCCAGTCGCAGCGGCAGATTGGGGAAGTACCCTGATGCAGCTGGGCTATAAGAAAATTAATGCTTCTTTTGATCGGCCGAAAAAAGGCGATATCTATATTATTGACCGTACTCAGGGACATAAATATGGACATATCGCGGCTTATTCAGGTAGTGCCTGGGTATCGGATTTCAAACAGCGAGATCATGCGGTTTATCGCAATAAAAACGTGACTTATAGTTACTATCGTCTGGAAACTTACTTCTGAGAAAATACTGCGAAGTGATCAGTCCTCAAAACGCTTCGCACGGCTTTCATAGATTGAAACGATAAATAATCCAATCGCGGCAAAGCCAAGACATTGCAGACCCCAGGCAAATTTGCCCCATTGTTGGTGCTGTTCAGGCAAATAGCCAAACAGGGTAATTAAGGCAATGATGGGAATCACCCGGCTCAAGGCGCTAAAGCCATTTGCATAGGGATTGGATTTTGAGATTTTTAGGCGGAAATGGTGCAGTAAATGCACAACAATTCCAATCGCTAAACTCACCCCAACAAATATCGGACCTAACTGGGCCACAGTCGATGCTGCATAAATCAAAATACAGGTCGCGATGATGACAATGAGTTTGATTTGACGGCTACAGCGTTCCGAATACCAAAATTCAAGCATGTGGTGGCTCTGGATCCTGAGAGTTCTGATTGAGCAGCGACAGTGGAGAAAACAAACAAATTGCCAGTGCCATAAAGGCAATGCCTTGTGCACCCGGAATCAGGATTTCGCCCTGTTGCATATTCATAAAAACTAAAGCAATCAATAAGGCAATTGGAATCCAGGTCAGTAATCTATACAGCAAACCGGTCGGATTTTTGCTGGCAAAGTGGATTTTGCAGTAACGACAGATCAGAAAAATGATGCCGGTACCGACAAACATCAAAATAGAATCTAAGGGCAGTGGTTCCATCCAGTACAAGCCTGCAGCTGTCGCTGCAATCACAATAAAGATCAATAGTTTTTTGAGAACAGATACCTGCGGATTAAACCAGAACTCAAGCATAATGATGAAAGAATAGAAGAGATAATCGGCACTTTAGCATATTTTGAGTATAAAAAAGCGAGGCCTTTGCCTCGCTAAATTACGCGATTTTCTCAGCTATTTTTTTGTGGACCCCAGTCATATATTTTCTTCTGATAGGCATACCACATCATCCACAAGCCAATCAGGATCATTGGTAGGCTCAGGAATTGTCCTTTGCTCATCCAGCCAATAAACAGTTGGCCATTGTCCGGCTCACGGAAGAATTCAACCACAAAACGTGCCAAGCCATAACCGATCAGGAACAGCGCAGAAACTGCCATACGTGGACGTGGCTTCGAGCTGAACCACCACAGTATAATAAACAGGATCAGGCCTTCACATAGTGCCTGATAGAGTTGAGATGGATGACGAACCAGTTGCAGCGGATCGGTCGGAAAGATCATGCCCCAGGCAAAGTTTGGGTCGGTGACCTGACGGCCATACAGTTCGCCACCAATAAAGTTACCAATTCGGCCAAACATCAAGCCTGTCGGTACGCAAGGTGCGATAAAATCCAGAGTCTGGAACCAGGTCATCTTATATTTCTTGCACCACCACAACATGGCCAGAATGACCCCGAGGAAACCGCCATGGAAACTCATACCGCCGGTCCAGATCTGGAACAGCCATAAAGGATCGGCCAGGAACTGAGAAAAACCGTAGAAGAAGACATAACCGACACGGCCACCGATGATCACACCGAGTGCACCGAAGAAAATCAGGTCAGACACCATATCCGGTGTCCAGCCACGTTGTTTGGCGCGAAACGTCGCCAATCCCCAGGCAAATAAAAATGCCAGTAAGTACATCAGTCCATACCAGTGGACTTGTAAGGGCCCGAGCGAAATCGCGACGGGATCAATATTGGGATAGGTGAGCATTCCTGTTCCTTGTGATTCTGTTTTGCACAGATTTTAGCTTAAAGCAAAGAAAAATGTTGTACATTCAATGTGTAAAGATCGAGAGCGTAAATTATGTGTATCGTGGCATTGGCTTGGCGGGTTCTGGATCAGAGTTCATTATGTCTGATTTCAAATCGGGATGAGTTCTATCAGCGTCCTACGCAGGAGCTGCATGAATGGGAGAATAGTCCGATAATTGCCGGGCAAGATTTACAGTCGGGCGGTACCTGGATGGGGATTACGGCTTCTGGTCGCTGGGCGGTGATTACCAATTTTCGTGATGGGCAGGACAAAGGGCATTATCCGACTTCACGTGGACATATCATCCAGAACTTTTTAGATTCTGACTTAACGCCGATTCGTTTTGCTCAAGATCTTGAACAACGCCAGTGTGACTATGCCGGCTTTAATCTTTTTATGGGGGATCAAGATCAGGCCGTATATATGAGCAATCGCGGTGAAGCACCACAAGTACTGGCGCATGGCGTCTATGTGGTTTCGAATGGCCTGATGAGCGAAGACTGGTACAAGACCCGACATTTACGTAAACGCTTTACCCAGGAATTTTTACCGATGCTGCAACAACAGGAGATCGCAGAAGCAGATTTGTGTCATGCAGTCTGGGATATTCTGGAAGACGAACGCAAGGTGATTCCTGAACTTCTGCCAGACACCGGCATCTCGGTTGAAATGGAACAGCTGCTGTCTTCGACTTTTATCCAGAGTCCGGCCTATGGCACCCGATGCTCCAATTTTTTGAGAATGCAGCAGGGACAATGGCACTGGATTGAGAAGTCACAACAAGGTACAACCGCAGGTCAAACTATTGAGAAAATAATTAGCCTAAAATAATCACCGGATATAAAAAATGCCGACAGATGTCGGCATTTTTTAGGTCACTTCAGGGTTTAAGCTTTAGGGGTTTCTAACGACTCACCTGCAATGACACCGCCATCTTTACGGGTAATCACGACTGTTGCTGAGCGTGGACGTGAATACGCACGACCAGTACTGATTAAATGTTCAGCTTGGTTTGCAGGCCAAGTGCCACCTGGATGTTGCACGTTTACAAAAATGGCTTTGTAGTCAGGTGTCATAGTGACCCCTGTAATTTCACAGCCAGCAGGACCAACCAAGAAACGGCGTAGCTTCGAGTCATCGAGCTTCGCACCCATAGGTGTTTTTTGTGTGCCTGTCCCCGCTGTTGCGGTTTGTACAGAACCATCGCTCACTGAACCAGGAAGTGCTGCCAGCATCATGCAGTTGGTTGTATCCGTATATGCACCATCGTCAGTTTGTAACCATAATACGCCTCGGTCATCAAACCACATACCATCTGGGCTAGAGAAGTCATTTGCATCCGTCAAGCCAGAAAGGTTTACACCTGGGATTGAATCTGCTTCGGCACCAAATAGGAAAATATCCCATGTAAATGATGTTGCAGTAACATCGTCGCCTGTTTCACGGAAGCGAATCACGTGACCATTAATATTGCCACGTAGGCGGTTCGTTGCATCATCATCATCTGAATATTGGCGTGGATTAGCTGCATCAATTACATGTGCTGAACCGCGTTGTGAGTTATTGGTTAATGTGACATACACTTCGCCATTATGTGGATTTACCGCAACCCATTCAGGGCGGTCCATTTTAGTTGCGCCCGCTGCATCGGCTGCGATACGTGCATTGACCAAAATATCTGCTCGGTCTGCAAATTTGTATTCTGCATAGTTGGCAATCTTTGGATTAGACAAAGAGAGTTCTAACCATTGGCCTTTAGCTTCACCCGTTGCTTCATTGAAATCAAATTGCGCAACATAAAGCTTACCGTTATTCATGTATTTGTCGCCAGCCGCATAGCCACCGTTGACATCAGTAGGATTCCACGGAGTATCTGAGACAAATTTATAGATGTATTCGCCTTGTGAATCATCACCCATATAGAATGCAAGTGGTTTACCTGCAATGGCACGGCTAGCACGGCAGTCTTCATGAGCAAAGCGACCTAAAGCGGTACGTTTTACTGGCATACTACGATTATCAAACGGATCTATTTCAACAATCCAACCGAAAGTATTAATCGAGTTGCGATAATCCTCTTGTTCCGATGCACCGCTGATGACTGTGTTCCAACGGCTGAAATAATCTGGCGTAAAGATTTGTGGATTTCTAATGCTTTGCCAGTTATAACCACGTGCGCCATTATTGACTTTATAGCGTTTTAACGCATGTTCGGTATTGGCATCGCGTACATCCCCGCCTTCGGTGTCTTTTTGACGTGCGAGATATTGGTTGAAGTTTTCTTCAGTGGTGAGATAAGTGCCCCAAGGGGTATAGCCGTTACCACAGTTGTTGATGGTGCCACGTGTTTTGGTACCATCTGGGCTAAATGCTGTTTGTACCAACGTATTACCACGTACAGGGCCACGGTATTCCATTTCAGTTGCTGCTGTAATACGGCGGTTAAATGGCGAGTTTAAATCGACCGTGATTTCTTGTGTCTCAGGATTTTTGTTGATTGCAACAATAGAAACACCATGAGAGTTCACTTCACGGATCACTTCATCTTCAGTGATATCATCTTGATCAAATATGTTACCACGAGGGTGTAAGTCATCACGTTGTAAATATTCGTGATTCATCACCAATAAGCCAGTGTCCGATACAGTCGCATCAAAATTTTGCTTGCTGGTATTTAAACCAAAAAAGGTCATACCATCATGGTTGTCACCGACACGGCGTTCGTAGGATACACCACTAGGAATATTGTTTTCATCCCATACAGGTAGGCTTGGGTGTAAAGGATCACCTACCGCATGTAGGACTTTAAAATCATAGCCTTCAGCCACAGTAAATTGCTCTAAAGTGTTTTTATCCACTGGTTTGAAGGTTAATGATTTAGGTGTTGCAGTTAAATCTGGTTCATTCGGTGTTGCAGGTGTGCTTGGCGGAGTTGATTCTTCATCATTATCGCTACAGCCCGTAAGTGAGGCTGCTAAGGTTAATGCTACTGCACCACCAGCCGTCTTTTTAATTAAATCGCGACGACTCATCTGTTGGTTAAACAGTTGGTGAAATTCTGGGTTCCCCGAAGTGTTGCTGTCATAATCATCATTAAAAGCAATTTGATCAGTCATATTTTGTTCCTAGCAGTATGTGCTTGGTTGTTTTAAATGGTTATGAGTAAATTAACGGCTAAAAATGACAGGGAAGTGAAAGAATTGTTTCAATAAAATTAAATAAATCAGTATTTTATTGAAAATTAAAAACAAAAAGACAGCAAGAGCTGCCTGAGTAAATCGATATTTTTGTTGTTTTGGCTGGTTATTGTTATTCGGTCTTTAAACGACGTTTTTCAATCAGTTTTCCTGCCAGTAAACCCAGTTCAAACAGTAGCCACATTGGGACAGCCAGCATGATCATCGATAGGGCATCCGGAGGTGTAACAAACATTGCCACAAAAAAGCAACCCACAATAATAAAGCGCCGTTTCTCTACCAGAGTCTGTGTCGAAACTGCGCCAATCAAGATCAGAACCAGGGTAATAATGGGAATTTCAAAGGTAAAACCAAAGACCAGAAACAGCTTTAAACAGAAGCTGAGATAACTGTTGATGTCGGTCATCGGGGCCACAGTTTCCGGCGAAACACTGATAAAAAAATGCAGAATCGAGGGCAATGCCACAAAGTAGGCAAAACTGATACCGGTATAAAACAGCACGATACTGCCGATCAAAAGTGGCAAGGCCAAGCTCTTTTCTTTGGCATAGAGCGCAGGCTTAATAAAGGTCCAAAGCTGATACAGGATGAACGGCATCGCGATCATCAGCGCGACAAAGAAGTTCAGCTTAAAAGGTGCCATGAAGGTTGCAGTGACATCCGTGGCAATCATGGTTGAACTGGCTGGTAGCTGTGCACGCAACGGTTCGGACAACCATTGATAAGTCTGATTAGCAAAGGGTAATAAGCAGAAAAACAGGCCAATCAGGACCGCAACCACTTTAAACAGATGCTTTCTTAATATGATCAAATGCTGAGTAATCGGCATCTGTTCAAGGTTCAGCTCTGCAGCATCATTTGAGGCTGGTGTGGTCGGTAAGGATGTCATACGGCCACCTTCATTTCTGTATAGCGTGGTTCTGAAATCACGGTTTGAATTGCTTTAGGCTTGGGTAAATACACGGGGGATACAGGCTGTATCACCGGCTGATAGCTGAGCAAGGGCTGAACAGCTTGCGATTTTATTTTTACTTCATCGGTTGCCATCGGCTGCTGCAAATCTGTTATTTGTGCCTGCATCTTGGCTTCCAGTTCCTGAATCCGTTGCATTTCAGCTTGCATCTGTTCACGTAGCTCGGACAGGCGCAATTCACGGTCAAGATCATTCTGAACATTGCTCACCATACGCTTGATCTTGCCGTACCATGTTCCGACAAAACGGACTGCTTCCGGAAGCTTATCTGGCCCAAGGACCAAAAGTGCAATAATCCCGAAAATCAGCAGCTCGGTCATTCCAATATTGAGCATAGCGAACTCTTAACTTTTAACCGAATGTTCAGGCGTTTTGACTTGGGCCTCAATAGTGCGCGGCTCTGCAAGTTTGGCCTGTTCAGCTTCTTCATCTTTGACTGATTTTTTAAAGTCTTTAATCGCGCCGCCGACGTCTTTACCCAGATTTTTAAGTTTCGATGTGCCGAACAATAAAATCACTACAATTGCAAAAATCAGCACATGCCAAATTGATAATCCTGCCATTATTTTATCCTCTATATTTCATGCACCTATCTCAGCAGGCTTGTATGACAGCGCGGTGACGCTTTGATGACAGTTTGCCGACACAGCAGCGGGGTAATGAATCACTCAGATCAAAAATTCTATCATTTGAGAAAAACTAAGCTGTGCTAGCATACAGCCTGATATGGAAATCTCAGCAGCATTGTCATGGCCTTAATTCTTCCCCTCCTGTCTTTTCTGATCGGTTATTGGGGGGTGCAATATTTAAAACCAGTTCGACCTCTCTTGGCGTCTTTATTGGCCCGAGTACTGATTCCAGTACTGATTATCTACAACATGGTGTTTTACCAAGAGGGCAGTTTGTGGCTGATTGCCTTCAGCTTTTTCTGTTCCTGTCTGTTCTTTGCCCTATTTTATTTCACCTTGAAAAATAAACTGCGTGCCTTATGCCTGAGTTATTTAAATGGGGCATGGCTGGGGATTCCTTTTGCACTGGCAGTTTTTGGCCCGCAAGCGACCAGTACCGTGGTGGCCCTGTACATCGGTGGTTCCTTGTTTGGCAATGTCTGTGCGGTAATGGCAGTCAGTGAAGCCAGACAAGATAGTGGCTATATTTTAAAAAATGTACTGCTCTCACCACCTGTGGTGGCACTGTCGGTGGCAGCTCTATTATCATTTTGGGATTTGAGTCACTGGCAGCAAGTGCCTGGGATAGAGATACTGTATCAGGCCAATAAAGTGCTGGTCACTTTTAGCGGCATGTGTGTGCTGGGGATGTGGCTAAGTAATGTGCGGATCAGCCGCTTCGATTTAATGCGTAGTCTGCAACTGATTTTTTATAGAGGACTGTTTGCGGTTCTGCTGTGTGTTGCCGCTTATTATTATTTACCTATTCCGCAGCAGATGCTGATTTATGCGGTAATGCTGATGTTCTTTTTATTGCCGCCTGCAGCCAATATTGTGGCGCTGGAAACCCATTATCAGGGAACAGGCCATTCCGCCAAATATATTGCTTCGGGAACTTTGGCCAGCGCGATCTTGATTGCCTTATATGGGGCAGTCGTGCATGCATTGATGCCTACACTATAGATTCCCTCTCTTTTTAGGAGATGAGAAACGCTGTTTCGCAAGGGGAGAGGTGTATTTTAAAAATCTCTCACCCCAGCCCTCTCCCAAAGGGAGAGGGCTGGGGTGAGAGGAGGAACTTACTTCTCCAAACTCTTCTTAAACAACTGCATCGCCTGTCCACGATGACTGATTTTATTTTTCTCTTCCTTACTCATTTCTGCACTGGAAATTCCGAGTTCCGGTAACCAGAACAACGGGTCATAGCCAAAACCATTTTCACCACGCGCAGCTTCCAGAATTTCCCCGTGCCAGATACCCTGAAAGACTTGCGGTAAGGGATCTTCGGCATGTTGAACCAGTGCCAGTACGCAAACAAACATGCCCTCAATCACTTCACCATCTTGGCGTAAGGGTTTGAGATCGGCCAGCAGTTTTTCATTATTGGCGGCATCGTTGCCATGCTCACCGGAATAACGAGCCGAGTAAATGCCGGGAGCGCCGCCAAGAACTGGCACACAAATGCCTGAATCATCTGCAATAGCAGGTTTTCCGGAAATTTTAGAAGCATGACGAGCCTTAATAATGGCATTTTCGACAAAGCTTAGACCATCTTCGATCGCATCTTCGATATTCAACTTGCCTTGAGCCACGACTTCAACCGGCAGTTGCAGCTCGGCAAACAGTTTTTCAAACTCGGCAATTTTACCTTTGTTATTACTCGCCAATACCAGTGTGCCTTGGGATAACCAGTCAGTTGCAGCCATGTCAAAAACTCATTATTAGATAAAGAATGAGTACTATTTTAGCAATGGATCAGGAACTTGCGGCAATAAAAAAGCACCCGAAGGTGCTATTTATACCATTCAGCTTATTGTGCCTGAATCCATCTGTCGGCACGGTCACGCGCCTGACGGATCTGTTCTTGGGTCAGGTTGGCCGCCAAGGCAGTTTTTCTGCCTTCCGACAGCGTAATCACTTTATTGTCGAGCATGCCATCACGGGTAGATAGTTCATACCACTGGTAAGCGCCCATATAGTTTTTCTTTTTCTCTTCCATCATGGCAAGATTAAAACTGGCACGGTTATCGCCACGGCTGGCGGCTTTTTCAAAATACTGACGCGCCAGCGCTTCATCTTTTCGGGTGCCCATGCCATCTGCCAGCATACGGCCGACATTCAGCTGGGCAACCGCTAGACCCTGATCCGCAGCAGCTTTATACCAGGCAAAGGCCTGACGTTCATCTTTCTGGATGTCTTTACCATACTGGTATTTGGTGGCCAGATAAAACTGTGCACCCGCCTGACCGGCTTTCGCCGCTTTGGTCAGACTATTGATATCCATAATGGAATACTGAGCCGCTTGACTGGCAACAGAAGGACTCGGTGCAACATAATCTGCATGGGCTTGCATGCCAAAAAGTCCAGCCAGTAGCGTCGTACTTAATAATAATTTTTTCATAGCGCGCTCACTCGATAAATTGCGACTTCACCAAATAGATTAGGGAGATGCTTGCTCAGCAAACTATCTTCTTGATTCCCGTTCACAGCGAGTCGATTAATAATTTTGATGTTATTTTCCGCACAAAGTGCTTCAAAATCACGAAATGTACATAAGTGGATATTCGGGGTGTTATACCACATATACGGCAAGGCTTCAGAAACCGGCATTCTCCCTTTGATTGCCAAGAAAGACCGGGTCTTCCAGTGCGCAAAGTTCGGGAAGGTAATAATGGCCTGTTTCCCCACACGCACCATATCACGTAATAATACGTCAGGCGCATCTACAGCTTGCAAAGCTTGTGCCATGACCACATTGTCAAAAGACTGGTCAGCAAAGCGGCTTAAGCCGAGGTTTAAGTCCTGCTGGATGATATTTAACCCGCGACTGACGGCAATTGCAATCTTTTCCTGATCAATTTCTAATCCGTATGCACGAATATCGTGCTTTTTACTCATTTGTGCCAGCAGTTCACCATCGCCACAACCGAGGTCAAGTACGCTAGAACCGGGCTTAATCCACTTTTCAGCGAGTTGTTGATCGATACGCATTATATGGTCTCCTTCGGTGTTGCTTTCAGGTGTTCTTCACCCCCGAGAAATGCACGCAAAGATTTTACATAGAGCGGAATCGGGAACAGGAAGGAGTCATGGCCTTGTTCCGCATCAATATCCAGATAGCTGACAGGTTTATGGTTGCTAATTAAGGCATCCACGATTTCTTGCGAGCGGGCAGGGGTAAAACGCCAGTCAGTGGTGAATGACACCACCAGGAATTTGCACTGGGTATTGGCCATGGCTTTTTTGAGCGACTGTTCATATTCACGCGACGGATCAAAGTAATCCAGTGCCTTGGTCATGATCAGATAGGTATTGGCATCGAAGTTACGGCTGAACTGTTCACCCTGATAACGCAAATAGCTTTCGACCTGAAATTCAACATCGAAACCATACATAAATTTGCCTGATTTCAAATCGCGGCCAAACTTCTGCTTCATGGCTTCTTCGGACAGGTAGGTAATATGGCCGACCATACGTGCCAGAATCAGGCCACGTTTAGGATAGCTGTCATTTTCCAGATAACGACCATTATGGAAATCCGGGTCTGACAAAATCGACTGACGTGCCACTTCGTTAAAAGCAATATTCTGTGCAGAAAGCTTTGGAGCGCTGGCAATGATCACGCATTTTCTTAAACGGTTTGGATAATCCACTGACCATTGCAATGCCTGCATGCCACCCAGTGAACCGCCAATGATGGCATCCCAGGTATCAATTCCTAAACGATCAGAGAGCAGGGCTTGGGTTTTGACCCAGTCACGTACCGTAACCAATGGAAAATCGGGGCCATAAGGACGGTTGTCATTTTCAGGGTTGGGCGAGATCGGGCCGGTAGAACCGCTACAGCCACCAATATTATTCAGTGAAACCACAAAGAATTTTGAAGTATCAATGGCTTTGCCGGGGCCAATACATGAATCCCACCAGCCGGCTTTTTTATCATCTGCATGATGATAGCCTGCGGCATGGTGATGACCGGAAAGGGCATGACAAATCAGAATGGCATTGGACTTATCGGCATTGAGTTCGCCATAAGTTTCAACCATCAGTTCAAAACGTGGGAGGATGCGACCGCATTCAAGCTCTAACGGCTCTTCAAATTGGAACTTTTGTGGGACAACAATGCCCACTGAGTCAGCTGGAAAAGACACGGGGAGGATTCGCCTTAAATCTTTAGTATGAATAATAAAAGGATACCATTTGCCGGTATCCTTCTAAAGTCATTTTAGTGCTATGAATTATTGCTAATTCTAATACAGCCGTTTAGACCGCAGCAGCAATCACCTGATCAGTGCTTAAAACACCCTGATCAATCAGACGGTTGGTCGAGGCAATAATTGCTTCGATGGAAGAGGTCACGATGTTGTCATGTACCCCGGCACCAAAGGCAGATTTACCAGTACCTTTCACTTGAAGTTCGATCAAGGCCAAGGCTTTGGCATGAGCACCTGAACTGATGCTGCGCTCTTCATAGTTCACCACGTCAATCGGCAACTGAAGTGCATCCAAAATCGCAGAAATTGGACCATTGCCTTCACCACGAACACGACGTGACTGGCCATCAATTTCAAGATCAAGCTCAATCACCTGATTGCCATTGTCATCCGACAATTTATAGTTTTTCGCAGAATAGTGAACGTTTTTAGCATCCACATAAGTTTCTTTGAACAACTTCCAGATTTCAGTCGCACTGATTTCAGTGCCTTGCTCATCGGTACGTTTTTGTACAATTTGAGAGAATTCAATCTGTAAACGACGCGGCAAGATCACGTTGTAGTTCGATTCTAACAAGTAGGCAATACCACCTTTACCTGATTGTGAGTTAACACGGATCACGGCGTCATAGTCACGGCCCAAATCTTTCGGGTCGATTGGCAAGTACGGCATATCCCAGATTTCTTCGTTCTTCTGGAACTCGAAACCTTTTTTGATAGCATCCTGATGCGAACCCGAGAATGCAGTAAACACCAAATCACCGGCATAAGGATGACGCGGGTGCACAGGTAAACCAGTACATTCTTCCACAGTCGCAATGATTTCATTGATGTTGGAGAAGTCTAAGTTTGGTGCTACACCTTGAGTGTACATGTTCAAGGCAATCGCAGCCACGTCGACGTTACCGGTACGTTCGCCATTACCAAATACACAACCTTCGACCCGGTCAGCACCAGCCATAATTGCCAATTCAGAAGCGGCAATGCCACAACCACGGTCATTGTGACAGTGAACTGAAATGATCACGCCGTCACGACGCTGGATGTTGCGGTGCATCCATTCGATTTGATCGGCATAGATGTGTGGGCCTGAAACTTCTACGGTTGCAGGCAAGTTCAAGATCACTTTATTGGTCGGTGATGCTTCCCAGATTTCAGTGACGGCATCGCAGACATCTTTTGCAACTTCTAATTCGGTTGCAGTAAAACATTCCGGGCTGTACTGAAATACGAATTCAGTTTCCGGTTGTTTTGCGGCGTATTCTTTTACTTTCTGTGCAGCATTAATGGCTAACTGTTTTGCACCTTCAACATCAACATTCAAGACTTTGTTGCGGAATGTCGGCGAGTTGGAATTATAGATATGTACAATGGCACGTTTTGCGCCTTGTAAAGATTCAAAGGTACGTTGAATTAAATGATCACGTGCCTGAACCAATACCTCGATATAAACGTCATCCGGAATATGACCTTCTTCAATCAATTTACGGGTAAAGTCAAAGTCAATTTGTGATGCTGACGGGAAGCCGATTTCAATATGCTTGAAACCGATTTTCACCAACATCTGGAACATCTTGAATTTCTGCTCCATGTTCATTGGCTCAAAGATCGCTTGGTTGCCGTCACGCAGGTCGGTACTCATCCAGATTGGCGCTTTGTTGATTTCATTGTTCGGCCATTGACGGTCTGGTAAGTCCACACGTTGATACATGCGGCGGTATTTTTTACTTGGATCAGCCAACATCATGAGAGAGCTCCTTATGCTGACTCGGTTACCGTAATCTTGGTTAAAGCGGTGCGTGAGTCAGCGGCATAGATTTTGTCTATTCATTGGGTTTTAGTGACAGTCTGGTTCAAACCTGAAATATGGTCTAAATATTGGTGGTTTAGCTTCACCAAATGCACTAAATGCCTTATTTATAATTTAAAGTTTAATCCACTTATCCCGAAAAGTTTTTGCTATTTTTATGGATTTTAGTCGTATGGTAATAAAGATTTTCTTATAAAGTTTAAGTGGTGAAAAATATTTTCACTTATTTTAAATATTGTATTTTATATTTTCTTTATTTTAACATAATGCGTTATTTATTACGTTCAATTGTGCCATAAAGCAGTATATTTTGATAAAAAATAAATCCAGTTGTTTTCAAAGATCATTAACGTCAGGGCATGTTTTAAAGTTCAGCCCATTTACGCATTAAATTATGATACAGATTGGTCAGTTTCATGACTTCGGCGTGCTGATCACCTAGCTCAATTCTCAGATTTTGAATGCTCTGATCCAGATTAAACAGCATATGCCGCTCTGCATCATCCCGGATCATGCTTTGTACCCAAAAAAATGAAGCAATTCGACAACCGGAAGTGATTGGCGTGACTTCATGCAGGCTGGTCGACGGATACAGAATCATATCGCCGGCAGGCAATTTTACTTCGTGATAACCATAAGTGTCTTCGACCACCAGTTCACCACCGACATATTCTTCAGGTTCACTCAAGAAAACCGTACAGGATAAATCCGTTCTAAGGCGTTCATTGCTGCCACGGATACGACGAATCGAATTGTCGACATGAAAGCCGAAAGATTCATTATTTTCATAGCGGTTAAACAGGGGAGGAATAATATCCAGAGGAATTGCAGCTGATAAAAATAAAGCATGCTGTCCCAGAGATTCAAGAATGATTGTGCTTAAATGCTGGGTCAGGGGATGATCTTCAGGTAATTGCTGATTCTGTTTCACGGTGGCAGAGAGTGTACCCGCGGTAACTTTGCCATTGACCCACTCAATCTTATTCATCTCCTCACGGAAATATTGCACCTGTTCTTTGCTCAGTACATTTGGAATATGATGCAGCACGAGAAACCCCTGAATAATCGTATTTTAAAAATAACATAGCCCCCATCAGGAGGCTATGCGGTTGCATTGAATTAATATTTAAAGTTGACTGCTAACACTGCACTACGGCCTTCTGCTTCGGTCGCATAATGAGATGAATAGGCTTTTGTGAAATAGCGTTCATCAGACAGGTTATTAAGGTTTAATTGCAAATCAACGTTTTTATTCACGTTATAACGTGCCATGGCATCATAGCGAACATAGCCCGGAACATATTTTGTATTCGCAGCATCGCCATAGACTTTATCCATTGCCACAGCACCCGCACCTAAAGTTAAAGCTGGAGTTATTGCATAAGTCGTCCACAGGGTTGCGCTGTTTTTCGCGACGTTTTGAACCTGATTGCCATTAGTTGGGCTTGGAACATATACTGCTGGTGCTCCTGATGCCGCAGTATTAACAAAACCAGCATCAACAATTTCGCTGTCTAGATAAGTATAGCCAGCTGAAACTGCCCATTTATCAGTAATATTGCCATTTGCACCAAGTTCAATACCATCTACGCGAGTTTCACCAATATTACGAGTAAATCCATCTGTATCAAGAGCACGGGTATTCTCTTTTTCAGTTCTAAAAATAGCAGCAGTTAAATTTAACTTATCATTGAGTACATTCCATTTTGTACCAATTTCATATGTTTTAACTTCTTCTGGTTTTAGATTATTGATCGCTTTGGCCTGTTCTTCAGATGTATTTCTGCCCGGAACGCTAATACCTTCAGAGCCGTCACCAGCGTCCACGCCTACAGGGTTGGCAGAAGTGGCATAACTTGCATAAATCGCGCTGCTTTCAGTAGGTTTAAATGTTAAACCCGCTTGGTAATTAAAAAAGTCATTACTTGAAGTATATGCTGTTCCTGCTTTAATCGTTCCGGAATCTTTATTGTATTTCATATCCGTTTCGAACTTATCCCAGCGAACACCTAGGTCTACCAGCCATTGTGGGGTAATTTCTAGATTGTTCAAAGCATAGATAGATTGTGTTTTAGATGTGATATTAGTGACATTAGGATTTGGGGTAACAGTTCCTAACCAAGCATCATAAGAATTAGGATTGTTCAGATCGGTACACCAACCATTTGAATTGACTAACGAGCAGGCATTATTTGCATTGTTGTTATTGGAACTACCGCCAATTTTAGATGTATTCGGATCAGTGACTATATTCGATCCACGATCTGAATCTTGTTTAGAATATTCGGCACCAACATTGAACTTGTGCGTTAGCACCCCAGTATTGAACTTTCCTGTTAAAGCGAGTTGATCTGTAAAGCTGTCTGTACTGGTTAAATTGGTATTGAGGCGGCGCCAAATTTCATTATTTAAAATATTACCTTGGCTATCATCTGGTTGTGTCCACAAATAATTATTCTCAGACTTATTGTATACAGCGGTATTGCTAAGAGTAAGATCTTCATTTAGATCGTGTTCTAGTTTAATAGTACCAGATTGATTTTCTTGTTTTTGGAAGTCACGATTAAGCCATCCGTAGTAAATACCTTGTTTTACATCGACAGGTTTACCTACGGTTGCTTTTTTTACCGCATCATATTGATAAGGAACACCAGAATCAGGCGTATCATCAGACTTTAAGTAGTAATAGCTCAAAGTCGCGCGAGTAGGGGTGTCTAAGCCGAAACTAATGCTTGGCGCAATACCGGCACGTTTATATTCGGCACCATCTTTCTGACCAGCTTTTTCATTATGATGACCCATTACCGCAACACGTGCTGCGATACCATTTCCGAAATCTTTATTGCCATCTAAAGTAATACGTTGATAGTTATCTGTGCCGCCAGCGACTGAGCCTTCTAAAAAGTCACCTTTCTTCGCAACTTTAGAAATCATGTTGATGCTACCACCGGTCGCTCCTGCGCCGCCCATGGCAGACGCAGAACCTTTAGTCACTTCGACCTGTTCGACAGCAAACATTTCACGGTTTTGTGAAGTGGCATTACGAACGCCGTCTACATACATGGAGCTTTCAGAGTTATAACCACGAATAAATGGACGGTCACCGTTTGGGTTACCACCTTCACCTGCGCCCAAGGTAATCCCCGGAACTGTACGTAGTGCATCAGCTAAAGTCGTCACTTGTGTATCTGCAATCAGCTGTTTTGAAATCACTGAAACTGATTTGGGTGTGTCGAGTAAAGGAGCAACAAATTTGCTATTCGCAGATTGATCTACTTTTAAGCCAGGTGCTTGTTCAGCTTTGACTTCCTGATGGATAGTGTCGAGTCGAACAACATTGTCTTCAGCAATTGCATGTGTTCCCACAATAGACAAAGAGGAAATAATCGCAGAAGAAACGATCTTTTTACGTGTTTTAATAAAGGTCATGCGAAACCTGTTAATTATGTGATTAAACTGTATGCGAATAATAATGATTCTTGTTTTTCTTTATATCTTTGTATGATGGGAATTCATGATCTTTAAGAAAATATTAAATGAGATTTTAAATGTAATAATGTAACAATTTAATTTAAATCCATGTTTTTAATAAATATTGACAAAGCAGTCTGATTATTAAATTCTTATTGAGAATAATGATGTTTATAGAAGGGTAGATAGAGGCAGTATTTTGGGAAAGTATGGGTCTAACCATAAGAAAAAACCCTGCCGGGGCAGGGGGTTTTAAGAAATGTATTTCTTAGAATTTAAAAGTAGTGCTTAACTGAACGCGACGACCTTCTTGGGTATTGCTATACTTATTACGATACTTGCTACCACGACCAGTGAGTGTTGGTAGGTAAACATAATCAGTAAAGTCTTTATCAAATACGTTATACAGACCTACGCCTAAATCCCAGTTATTTGTAATGTTAAAGTTAGCCCCGATGTGGAATAGGCTATAACTTTTGTAATCACCTAAAGCATCTTGGATGATTTTATCATTACCGCTTAAATTACTTTTTCCTAAGAAACGACTTTTCTCAGAACGATATTCACCACGTGCCCATAAATTAGTATTGTCTGCTACTTGCCAATTTGCACTTGCATTCACTATATGTTCAGGTGTGTCATTAAGTTGTAAGCCTTTATCTTCACCTTTGGTAATTTCAGACTGAGTCCATGTATAGTTTGCTGCTAGTTTGACTGCATCAGTGACTTGCCACTGAGAACCTAATTCTAAGCCATAAAGTTCAACTTCTTCGGCATTGACATTGCGGCTAACTTCCCAACTATCATCCGGTTGAATTGCCCAAGGTGTACCACGATCACTTAAGTATGCGTTACATTCTGCATTAGAAAGTAAAGGTGCATCACTGGTCGATGTACCACATCTAAATTCACCTGCTCCACTAACAATTTTGTCATCAATAGTACTGTAGAAGCCTGTTAAATTGGCTTTAAATCCATTAAGGGCATCAAAGTAGAAACCAAGCTCCAGATTTTGACTGGTTTCAGGTTTTAAATTTGGGTTACCAAAACTTGGAGTGGCACCTTGACCACTGACATTATAAATGCCATCAACAAGCTGTTCTAAACGAGGAGCTTTATAGCCTTCTGCATATCCGCCTTTAACAGTCCACTGATCATTGGCATTCCATACTAAATATGCACGAGGTGTAAAGAAGTCACCGAACGTACTATGATCATCGAAGCGAGCACCTAAAGTTAGGGCTAAAGATGGCATGAATTGCCATGTATCTTCAACGAACAAACCTAATTGATCAAAAGAAACATCTTTATTGGTTCTTAGACCGTCGGTAATGGTTGCATCCCACCATTGACCACCAAAAACTAAATTATGGTTTTCGAAATATTGAGTAGAGAATTTAGTATCAAATACAACATCTTCACTTTCTAGGAGACGTGGAACATATTGTTCTGTGAGTTCTTCACCAACTAATGGAAGCATGCGTGCAGGTAATAAACGGCCTACAGTTTCTGTTTTATTTTGAGTAAGATTTGAATCTAATTGACCTAAATCAGTTTTCCACTCATGAATAAGTGCCCATTTCTCACGATTATATTCTTGAGCAGAGTCATAACCACCAGCAGCTCCTAAAGTACCTAACTGACTTTTACTGTTGTCATACCATTGATCTGTTTGTTCATATTCCAATGAGATTGCATGATCATCATTTGGAGTATAAGTCAGGCGGGTTCCAATCGTTTCTAAATCTGATTTAGTCGGGTTATTTCCTTGAGTAAGCTCGGCTGTATCTTCTTCATTCGTAAGATGAGATTGATCACGTTCTGCTTTACGTGCACGTAATTGAATACCTAATTTATCTTGAATCAATGGGCCGGAAATAAAAGCATCAGCTGAGCGCTGGTTACCAAACTCGGAATGGTTTGGAAGGATCGTGCCTTCTAAGGTAACTGCACCAGTCCATTCAGGTGAAACTTTTTTGGTAATAATGTTCACTACACCCCCCATAGCATCTGAGCCATACAGGGTAGAAGCAGGGCCTTTAATGACTTCAATACGTTCAATTGCAGAAATTGGTGGAATAAAACTATTATTTGATTCTCCAAAACCATTTGGAGTAATGCTGCCCACAGTATTTTGGCGACGACCATCAACAAGAATTAAAGTATATTCGGAGTCCATGCCACGCATACGAATATTTAAGCCACCAGTCTTGCCTGCTGAAGGAGAAATATCTACACCTTCAATATCAACTAAGGCATCTGCAATCGAGTTAATGCGTTTATTTTTCAAGTCTTCAGCAGTAATGACATTAATGGTAGCAGGGGCATCCGTAATCTTTTGTTCATAACCCGCTGCTGAAACCACAATCGTAGACATTTGATGTGTTGTTGTAGGAGTCGCTGTCTCGTTCACAGTCTCTGCGAAAGCAGATGTTGCTGTAACTCCAAGAATTGCCAATGTAAGTGGACGAAGACTAAAACTATGCATGACCAGATTCCCGAACCGAAGAATAAATTAGTATTGTTGCTCAAATAAGAAACTGGATATTAATGATAGTGTTTATCATTTGCAATAAAAATATACATTTTCTCCATTTAAATTGGGTTGACTGGGCATCTGGAAAGGTGGCAATTCAACTAAAAAAAGGGCTTAAAAACTGGAACTCGCGCGTATTTTTTGTATATCCTTAAATGTTGTCATATAATGTGGCACATTTTTATAAACCTGTTATAACCTAATATATAGAGGAAGCCATGCAAGTAACTTCTGAAGCGGTTTCGGGCGTTGCCCGTCGTTTAAATGTTTCTGTACCGACGAGCCGTATTAATGAGCAATTTGAAGCTCGTTTAAAACGCACTGCTAAAACTGCGAAGATCAACGGCTTCCGTCCAGGTAAAGTGCCTGTAAACGTAGTTCGTCGTGAATACGGCGCGGGTATCTACCAAGAAGTGGTAAACGATATTATTCGTGACACGGTATTCGAAGCGATCCAGCAAGAAAAAATCAATGCTGTGGGCATGCCAAACATCGAAAAAACTGAAATGAAAGACGACGCGCTGGTATATACAGCGACTGTTGAAGTTTATCCAGAAATCGAAGTGAAATTCGACGGCTTGGAAGTTGAGCGTAAAGCAGCTGAAGTAAATGACAAAGATGTTGAGAAGATGATTGAAAATCTTCAAAAACAACGTGCTGCTTGGGCTGAAACAAAAGGCATGGCTAAAAAAGACATGCAAGTAACTTTTGATTTCGAAGGTTCAATCGACGGCGAAAAATTTGAAGGCGGTTCTGCAGAAGACTTCAAACTAGTACTTGGTTCTGGTCGTATGATCCCTGGCTTCGAAGACGGTATCGTTGGTATGAAGAAAGGCGAAGAGAAAGTGATTGATGTAACTTTCCCTGAAGACTACCAAGCTGAAAACCTTGCTGGTAAACAAGCTCAATTCAAAATCACTGTGAAGCTTGTTGAAAAACAAAAACTTCCAGAAATCGATGCTGAATTCCTGAAAATCTTCGGTGTATCTGAAGAAGAAGGCGTTGAGAAGTTAAAAGCTGACGTTCGTAAAAACATGGAACGTGAAGTGAAGAATGGCCTTCGCAACCAGGTTAAAGGCGCGACTTTCGATGCATTAGTTGCTGCAAACGAAGTTGAACTTCCAGCTACTATGCTTGCTCAAGAAATTGACCGTCAACGTCAACAAATGATCCAGCAGTTCACACAGCAGTTTGGTGCTCAAGGTGCGAAAGCATTTGATTCAAGCATGCTTCCAGACGAATTGTTCAAAGAACAAGCTGAAAAATCTGTAAAACTTGGCGTACTTGTAAGCCGTGTTTTAGCTGATGCGAAAATTGAAGTAGATGCTGCACGCGTTGAAGCGTACATCGAAGACATGGCTTCTTCTTATGAAGATCCAAACGAAGTAATTGAATACTTCAAAAACGATGCGCAACAACGTGCCCAAATCGAAGCAGTTGTACTAGAAGACCAAGTTGTTGATTACATTTTGGCTTCTGCTAAAGTAACTGATGCGACTGTAAGCTATGAAGACTTATTGAAAGAGCAGCAAGCTCGTCAACAAGGCTAATTTAGCTTTCGATAAAAAAGGCGCTTAATGCGCCTTTTTTTCATATTGATGCCTGAAAAAAGCATTTCTGTTTTTCACAAAACTAATGCAAAAAATATAATGGATTTGTTGGCGAATTTTTTGCAATTTCAGTGATTATCCCTCATATTGTGATTATGGGTTAGGTCACAAAAAATTTAGGAATAAATAAACGTATGTATGTTCCAACGATTGAAAACGCTTTAGTGCCAATGGTGGTAGAACAATCCTCTCGTGGTGAGCGTTCTTTTGATATTTATTCACGCCTTTTGCGTGAACGTGTAATTTTTATGACGGGCGAAGTTGAAGACAACATGGCGAACCTGATCGTTGCGCAAATGTTGTTTTTAGAGGCGGAAAATCCAGATAAAGATATTCATCTATATATCAATTCACCAGGCGGTTCGGTAACTGCGGGTATGGCGATTTATGACACCATGCAGTTTATCAAACCTGATGTCGTAACGTACTGCATGGGTCAGGCAGCATCAATGGGTGCGTTCCTGCTGAATGCCGGTACCAAAGGCAAGCGTTATTGCCTTGAAAATGCCCGTGTCATGATTCACCAGCCATTGGGTGGTTTCCGTGGTCAGGCTTCAGATATTGAAATTCATGCACGTGAAATCCTGTTTATTAAAGAACGTTTAAACCGTTTAATGGCTGAACACAGCGGTCAGGATTACGAGAAAGTTGCACGTGATACAGACCGTGACAACTTTATGACTGCTCAGCAAGCGAAAGAATACGGTCTTGTGGACGAAGTTTTAACTAAACGTCCATAAGTTTTAAAGATTGAGATAGTGGAGTAAATATGTCCGAACATCCTCAAGGACAAAAGCATTGTTCATTTTGCGGTAAAACGCAGTCTGAAGTCGGGAAGCTGATTGCAGGCGAGGACGCATACATTTGTAACGAATGTGTGGACGTATGCTTAGATTTGGTTCAAACCAGTCAGCAGGTGGAAACCAATGACTGGGCCAATCGACCTTTGCCGAAACCGCATGAAATTCGTGCGGCCTTGGATCAATATGTGATTGGTCAGGACGTCGCGAAAAAAACCTTGTCAGTTGCGGTTTATAACCATTACAAGCGCTTGAAAGTGCAAAATAATGGCAAGAAAGCTGATGATTCAGTCGAGCTTTCAAAAAGTAATATTATGTTGGTTGGTCCGACAGGATCGGGCAAAACCTTGCTTGCACAAACGCTGGCACGTCTTCTTGATGTTCCATTTGCCATGGCAGATGCAACGACACTGACCGAAGCCGGTTATGTGGGTGAAGATGTAGAAAACATCGTACAGAAGCTACTGCAAAAAGCCGATTACGATGTCGAAAAAGCGCAAAAGGGCATTATCTATATCGACGAGATCGACAAGATTACCCGCAAGTCTGAAAACCCATCCATCACGCGTGATGTATCGGGTGAAGGTGTTCAGCAAGCATTATTGAAAATGATTGAAGGTACGGTTGCATCAATTCCGCCACAAGGTGGACGTAAGCATCCGCAGCAAGAATTCATTCAGATTGATACCTCGAACATCCTGTTTATCTGTGGTGGTGCATTCTCAGGACTTGAGAAAATTGTACAGCAACGTCAGGAAAAAGGTGGCATCGGCTTTACTGCAGAAGTGCGTAAAAAAGATGAAACCAAGAAGCTGTCTGACTTGTTCCGTCAAGTTGAAGCAACTGACCTGGTAAAATTTGGTTTGATTCCAGAATTTATTGGTCGTTTGCCAGTAATTGCCACTTTGGACGAGTTGGATGAAGAAGCATTGATGCAGATTCTGACTGAGCCGAAGAACGCTTTGACCCGTCAGTATCAACATCTGTTTGATATGGAAAATGTGGATCTGGTTTTTGAAGAATCGGCATTACGCGCAGTGGCTAAGAAAGCAGTTGAGCGTAATACAGGCGCGCGTGGTTTACGTTCGATCCTAGAAAATTCATTGCTGGAAACCATGTATGACTTGCCAAGCCGTAGCGATGTCGGCACTGTCGTCATCAATGAAGCTGTGATTAAAGGTGAAGCAGAGCCGGAATACCGTGCCGAGCGTCAGCCACATGATCAGCAAGAGACAGCAACAAAAATAGATTTAAAGGTCGTAAATAGCAAATCTGCTTAATTGCTATTCGTCCGAAACGTGCGAAAACTCCGTGTTTTTGCACGTTTTTTATTTCCAAAAATAAAACTCGGTGTTAATCTGGTTCACTAGGCGTGGATGCCTAAAACTTATAAAAAACAAATCGCAAAGCACTTGCATACAAAAGAATAAAGACGCAGTGAGGGATAAGCATGCGTGGAGTCGCAATTGTACTCATCAGCAGTTTGGCATTGCTGGGGTGTCATGGTAAGAAAGCCGTCGTTGAGCCTACACAGCCACTCAGCACTTTAAAAAATATCGATCTTGAAAAAAAACCGGGCTTTGTCGAGCAGCATCGTATTGGTATGTTCACCATTGGCGGTTGGGTCAATCAAAAGCAAGGCAACCAGTTTCAGACGGTGAAACCGCAGCATGATGAAGCCGCTATCGTCTATTTATACCGACCAGATTCCAGATGGAACCGTCAGGAAATGGTTGCTGCCAGCCTGTTTATTAATCAAGAGCATATTCCAAGCTTATTGCATAATCATTATTACTGGATTGAAGTACCTGCAGGGACGTATCGTTTGAGTACCAGTCGACCGCTAGGCGCGCTACATTTCCAGAAGCCTAAATATCTGGATTTTACTGTCGAAGCGGGACAGTCTTATTTTATTAAATATGATGAAGAAAATATCAGTACACGCCGGAGTGTTTCCGGGCCGCTCATGCTAATGCCGGAAAAAGTTGGCCTGAATGAAATTGCTTTTACTCAGCTAAAATCAGACAGTTTTAACTTCGTGGCACAAGATCAGGAAACAGGCCAGATGCGTAAAAAAGCCCAAAAAATTGAACCGACTGCTTATGACCCATCATTAGATGTACAGTTGAAAGCACCTTTTAAACTTTGGGATCCGCGGACTTGGTAATTTGGACATTTCTTTGAGCACACATCATAAAAAAGCACCCATTCAGGGTGCTTTTTTATACAGTTTTAATTAGCCCGCAGCAGCGTCAACTACTGGAATCTTACCAATTTTTGCTTGCCAGATTTTTGGTGCAGTTGCGTGAATAGAAGTACCATTCACATCAACCGCTACAGATACCGGCATATCTTTTACCACAAACTTGTAAATTGCTTCCATACCCAGGTCAGCAAAGGCAACCACTTCAGCTTCGCGAATAGCTTTAGACACGAGGTAAGCAGCACCACCGACAGCCATCAGGTAAGTTGCCTGGTTGTCTTTAATGGCTTCAACGGCAGCAGGACCACGGTCTGCTTTACCGATCATGCCGAACATGCCAGTTGCTTCAAGAACTTGACGCGTAAATTTATCCATACGCGTAGCCGTTGTTGGGCCAGCAGGGCCTACAACTTCGTCGCCGACTGGATCAACAGGGCCAACGTAGTAGATAAACTTGCCTTTCAGATCAACAGGAAGTTCTTCACCGTTGTTCAGCATGTCGACCATACGTTTGTGTGCAGCATCACGACCTGTATAGATTGTACCGTTAAGAAGAAGTGTATCGCCTGGTTTCCAGCTATTCATTTCTTCTTGGGTAATCGTGTCAAGGTCAACACGTTTAGAAGATGAAGAATCCCAAGTCACAGCAGGGTAGTCTTCAAGTTTAGGTGCTTGAATATGTGCAACACCTGTACCATCTAACTGGAAGTGTGCATGACGAGTCGCAGCACAGTTCGGGATCATACCAACTGGTTTACCTGCAGCATGACATGGATAATCTTTGATTTTAATATCAAGTACAGTGGTTAAACCGCCAAGACCTTGTGCACCAATACCCAAAGCATTTACTTTTTCGAAGATTTCGATACGAAGCTCTTCCATTTTGCTTTGTGGACCACGACGAAGCAATTCGTCCATGTTGATCTCTTCCATCAATGCTTCTTTGGCAAGCATCATGGCTTTTTCAGCAGTACCACCGATCCCGATTCCCAGCATACCTGGTGGACACCAGCCTGCACCCATGGTTGGAACAGTTTTCAGTACCCAATCCACGATTGAATCAGATGGGTTTAACATTGCTAGTTTAGATTTGTTTTCTGAACCGCCACCTTTGGCTGCCACAGTGATATCTACTTTATTACCAGGCACAAGCTTGTGGTAAATCACGGCAGGAGTGTTGTCTTTGGTGTTCTTACGACCAAATGCAGGATCAGCCAGAACTGATGCGCGAAGCACGTTCGAGTTTTCTAAATAACCCTGACGTACGCCTTCATTGATTGCATCATCCAGGCTCATGGTTAAATCGAATTTAACGTCCATGCCCACTTCAACAAATACGTTGACGATACCGGTATCTTGACAGATTGGGCGGTGGCCTTCTGCACACATGCGTGAGTTAATTAAGATTTGTGCGATCGCATCTTTAGCAGCTTTGTTCTCTTCACGATCATACGCACGGCTCATCGCTTGGATAAAGTCTTGTGGATGATAATAAGAAATGAACTGAAGCGCATCTTTAACTGATGTGATCAAGTCATCTTGCTTGATAATAGTTGTCATACAAATATCTCTTGAGCGGGCTGATAGCTAGCGGGCTAAATTATAAGACAAAAGAATCGGGTTGTGGGCATTTTGGGCGAGCATTGGCCGAAAGTTTATAGTTTAAGCAATCTGAGCAAGGACTTTAGCTATTCCATGGGTCAAATATGACAGCAAGTTGTCATATTTCAGATAAAAAATACGCATAATTTTGCTTATTCCGTCTTAAGTGATTGAATTTTATTAATTGTTTTAAATCTAATAAAAAACCAGATTGTCATATAACTGTCATAAAACTTTTACATAATGCAGCTATCAACTAAAGGAGATCCTAACAATGGTTACAGGTATTTTGATGGCAGCTGGTTTTTGTGTATATATCGCTGCAACTTGGATGTACGGTCAGAAAGAAGATCAAGCCTAAGCTTTATCTTCTTTTTTATTTTAAGACCTCAAAGAATTAACCTATCTTCAAATCTTCAAATCTTCAAATCTTCAAATCTTCAAATCTTCAAATCTTCAAATCTTCAAATCTTCAAATCTTCAAATCTTCAAATCTTCAAATC
>NZ_JAMXXK010000024.1 GCF_024129735.1 Acinetobacter lwoffii
ACATTTGATTTCTAGAGTTATTCGCATTTCTCTATTTTATCAAAATTCAACCTGCTTTGTTTCAGCATACTTTTTGAAACACCACCGAAATCATTACTCCTTCTCTGTCTATTCTGGCTGAACCACCCGTGGCAATCGTAGAAAAAAATGCCAAGAAAGATGGTAATGAACATCTGGCCAAAGCCTATTTAAATTACCTCTATTCACCTGCTGGACAGACTGTGGCGGCGAAAAACTTTTACCGTCCACGTAATGCGAATGTATTAAAGCAATACAGTACCGTATTCAAGTCCTTAAAACTGGTCACCATTGATAAAGAATTTGGTGGCTGGACCAAGGTTCAGAAACAGCATTTTGACAATGGTGGTGTGTTTGATCAGATTGTCAAAACCAATCACGCAAAATAATACTTTAAATGCAGTTCATTATGGCCTTTATTCATAAGGCCATTCTTATTTCAAACACTTAAGAGCTTATTTATCTCTTTTTTTCATATAAAATTCATTTTTAATTATTTTTTATGCATAAAGAATAAGTTTATTCTGCGCTTATGTTACAGAACATATCAGAGATTCAGTCCAGATGAGCATTTCAAACACATTAAAACTTGGGGTTTTAGCAGCTGTTATCTCGGCAACCTCATTTGGTGCAGCAGCACGTGATTTTCTCAATGTATCCTATGATCCGACCCGTGAACTGTATGAAGATGTAAATAAGAATTTTGGCAAATATTGGGAAAGCCGTACCGGTCAAAAAATCAATTTCAAGCAATCGCATGGCGGTTCAGGCAAACAGGCACGTGCCGTGATTGATGGTCTGGATGCAGATATCGTAACGTTAGCATTGGCTGCCGATATTGATGTGCTGGCAGAAAAAGCTAAACTGTTACCTGCGGACTGGCAGAAGAAATTGCCGCAAAACTCGACGCCTTATACTTCAACCATCGTGTTCCTGGTGCGTAAAGGCAATCCGAAAGAGATTAAGGACTGGGGTGATCTGGTCAAACCGGGCGTAGCGATCATTACCCCAAACCCGAAAACTTCAGGCGGTGCACGCTGGAATTATCTGGCGGCTTGGGCTTGGGCCAAACATCAGGCGGGCGGCAACGATAAGACTGCGCAAGAATTTGTTCGTAAAATTTATAAAAATACCAAAGTTCTGGATTCCGGGGCACGTGGTTCAACCACGACCTTTGCTGAACGTGGCATTGGGGATGTTTTACTCGCATGGGAAAACGAAGCGCATTTAGCCCTTCGCGAACAGCCGGGCAAGTTTGAAATTATTACCCCTTCTCTGTCGATTCTGGCTGAGCCACCGGTGGCGATTGTAGAAAAAAATGCCAAGAAAAAAGGCAACCAGCACTTGGCTCAAGGTTATTTGAACTTCCTGTATTCGCCATTGGGTCAAGACCTGGCAGGTAAACATTATTATCGTCCACGTAATGCCAAAGTACTGGCCAAATACAGCCAAGTATTTAAGCCATTAAAACTGGTGACGGTTGATCAGGAATTTGGCGGCTGGAACAAAGTACAAAAGGCTCACTTTGAAAATGGTGGTGTATTTGACCAGATCGTTAAAGCCAACAGCGCGAAATAATTTTCCAAGCTGATTGATATAGGAGCATCGACATGATTCATACGCTTATCGTTCCTGGTGTAGGTGGCAGTGAATACAACCACTGGCAAACCTGCTTACAGCACCGGCTGATGCGATGCTCCCGTGTGCAGCAAAAGGACTGGAATCATCCGGTACTGGATATCTGGGTAGCAGAATTTGTCAAAACTCTGCAAGCCATTCCAGCAGAGGTTCAGATTGTCGCACACAGCTTTGGCTGTCTGACCAGTATTGCGGCCCTTGCCCGACATCCCGAACTCAATGCAAAAGTAAAAAATCTGCTATTGGTGGCACCAGCTAATCCGGCACGATTTGGGGAAAATGGTTTTTCGCGCGACAGTCAGACTGACTACAGCACCTATTTTCAACAGCTCAAGCTTCAGGTGCCCACCACGTTATTGATCAGTGAAAATGATCCCTGGTTAAGTTTTGAAGATGCCCACATACTGGCCCAAACCTGGAAAATCAAACCAATTAATCTGGGTGCAGTCGGTCATGTCAATGTCGCTTCTGGTTTTGGCCCTTTTCCTGAAATTGAACACTATTTGATTTCAGAAAACACTATGCCCCATATCAGCAAAGTTGATGAGAGCAAGTGTTATTTTAAATTTGCATTTTAGTCGCTGCAAATTATGCTTGTGCCCAAATTGTTTTTTTATTTTAGCTGATTGACTTCAATCAGCTTTCTCTCTTCTGAGGAGTAATCATGTCGCAGCGATCCCGAGTGCTGCCAGGATTTGGTCTTTCTCTAGGCTTTACCCTAGCGTATTTGTCATTAATCGTTTTGATCCCGCTGTCAGCTGTTTTTATTAAATCACTGGGCATTGGCTGGGATGGCTTATGGGAAATCCTGAGCTCTGAACGTATCTTGAAATCATTGCAGTTAAGTTTCACCGCGGCCATTGTCGCTGCACTGGTCAATGTAGTTTTTGGCCTGTTGCTGGCGTGGTGTCTGGTACGTTACAGCTTTCCGGGCAAACGCATAGTCGATGCTCTGGTAGATTTGCCATTTGCCTTGCCAACTGCAGTTGCGGGTATTGCCCTGACCTCTTTATATGCACCGACCGGCTGGATTGGTCAATATTTAGAACCAATTGGCATTCAAGTCGCTTATACCCCGATTGGTATTACATTGGCATTGATCTTTATTGGCCTGCCTTTTGTGGTGCGTACCGTCCAACCGGTACTGAGTGATCTGGAAACTGAACTGGAAGAAGCTGCATCTGCATTGGGTGCCAACCGTTTTCAGATTGTGACCAAAGTGATTTTTCCAATTCTTCTGCCTGCGCTGATCACTGGTTTTGCTTTGGCCTTTGCCCGTGGTGTCGGTGAGTATGGTTCGGTGATCTTTATTGCCGGTAACCAGCCTTTTGAAACGGAAATTGCACCGTTAATGATTATTTCTCGCCTAGAAGAATATGACTATGCCGGTGCAACCACGATTGCTGTCGTCATGCTACTGATTTCCTTCGTGATGCTATTCCTGATTAACTTATTACAGGCATGGGCTAGCCGTCGTACCGGGAGAACTGCGCGATGAGTTTAAATACCAACAGCAATGCGCTGGCTGAAAAGTTGCAATCCCGTGATGCAACCCGTGAGCCAACTTGGGTACGTTATACGCTGCTCACTATTGCCTTAATCTTCTTTTTAAGCTGCCTGATTCTGCCCTTGATTCTGGTTTTTGTTGAAGCCTTTAAACAAGGGGTTGGCGTTTATACCCAAGCGCTGGTGCATCCGGATACTCTGTCGGCAGTAAAACTTACCTTGCTGACGGCTGCAATCGCAGTACCGCTCAACGTCGTATTTGGTGTTGCGGCAGCCTGGTCTGTGGCGAAGTTTAACTTTCCAGGTAAATCATTCCTGACGACCATTATTGATCTCCCTTTCTCTGTTTCACCTGTGATTGCGGGTATGATGCTGGTACTGATTTTTGGTACCCAAGGCTGGATGGGCTCTTGGCTGATGGATCACGATATCAAGATCCTTTATGCAGTGCCTGCGATTGTCCTAGCGACTATCTTTATTACGGTACCTTTTGTTGCGCGTGAGCTAATTCCGTTAATGGAAGCACAAGGAACCGAAGAAGAAGAAGCTGCGATTGTACTCGGTGCATCTGGCTGGCAGACTTTCTGGAAAGTGACCCTGCCCAATATCAAATGGGGTCTGATCTATGGCGTGATTCTGTGTAATGCGCGGGCCATGGGTGAATTTGGTGCGGTGTCGGTGGTTTCCGGCCATATCCGTGGTGAAACCAATACCTTGCCGCTACACGTCGAAATTCTTTATAACGAATATACCTTTAGTGCTGCGTTTGCCGTGTCTTCGCTTCTGGCTCTCCTCGCAATTGTGACCCTGATTTTAAAAACATGGGTGGAACTGCGCCAGGAAAAACAAGACAAACGTAATGAAGATTCAACAGTTTCTTAAGGAATGCCCACATGAGTATTCAAGTACAAAATATTGAAAAACACTTTGGTGCATTCCATGCACTTAAAAATATCTCGCTGGATTTCCCAGATGGTCAACTGGTCGCACTTCTTGGTCCATCAGGCTGTGGTAAAACCACTTTGCTACGGATTATTGCCGGTCTGGAATCAGCAGATGGCGGTCAGGTTATTCTTGAGGGCGAAGATGCTACCAATGTGCATGTACGGGAGCGTGAAGTTGGTTTTGTATTCCAGCACTATGCCTTGTTCCGCCATATGACGGTATTTGACAATATTGCCTTTGGCCTGCGTGTGCGTCCACGTAAAACTCGTCCATCGGAAGCGGAAATTAAAAAACGTGTGACACGTTTACTCGACTTGGTTCAGCTCGGTTTCCTTGCTGACCGATATCCAGCTCAACTTTCTGGGGGTCAGCGTCAGCGTATTGCCCTTGCACGTGCTCTGGCCGTTGAACCACGTGTATTATTACTAGATGAACCTTTCGGTGCACTGGATGCCAAAGTGCGTAAGGAACTGCGTCGCTGGTTACGTACCCTGCATGACGAATTGCATATTACTTCGATCTTCGTGACTCATGATCAGGAAGAAGCACTTGAAGTTGCAGATCAGATCGTAGTAATGAACAAAGGCAATGTAGAGCAGATCGGTTCACCGCGTGAGGTCTATGAAACCCCGAAAACTCCATTTGTATTCGACTTTTTGGGTCAGGCGAACCGTTTTGAAGGTCAGAACCATGGCGGCCTCATCCAACTCGGCGAAGACCGCATTCAATTTGAGGGTGCAAAAAATGCCGCTCAAGGTGAAGTGATTTTATTCGCGCGTCCAGATGAACTACGCATTCATGCACAGCCACACGACAATGCCATTCAAGCGACTTTCATTCGTGAATTATGGATCGCGGGTAAAGTCGTTGCAGAGCTAAATGACCGTCAAGGCAATCTGATTGAAATTTTACTGACGCCTGATGAAGCGAGAGCGCACCAATTCCGCCCAAATCAAACTGTTTGGTTAAGTGCGGTGAACTTGCATTTATTTGAAAACCAGGTCGCTTAAGATCAAAAGATGGGGCTTTAAAATGCCCCATCCTCTTCTAGGGTAAGAGAATTATGAATTTCCAACAATTAAGAATTATACGAGAAACGGTTAGACAAAACTTTAATTTAACTGAAGCTTCTGCTGCGCTTTATACTTCACAGTCCGGGGTAAGTAAGCATATTAAAGATCTGGAAGATGAACTGGGGGTGCAGTTATTTATCCGTAAAGGTAAACGTCTACTGGGCTTAACCGAACCAGGTCAGGCACTTTTAGGCATTGTGGAACGCATGCTGGTCGATGCCGACAATATCAAACGTCTGGCCGATGATTTCAATAAAGTCGATGAAGGCACATTGACGATTGCCACGACGCATACCCAGGCGCGTTATGTGTTGCCACCAATTGTCAGCCAATTCAAAAAAGAATTCCCTAAAGTACATTTGATTTTGCAACAGGCCAGCCCGATGGAAATTACGGAAATGCTGCTGGAAGGCCAAGCCGATATCGGTATTGCGACTGAAGCCCTGACGACTGAAGACAATCTGGCCAGCGTGCCTTATTATAACTGGCAACACAGTATTATTACGCCGCAAAATCATCCGCTGGCGAGTAAGGAAAACATCCGGATTGAAGATCTGGCTCACTACCCGATTATTACCTATCATGGTGGTTTTACCGGTCGTTCCAAGATTGATACTGCTTTTGAAGAAGCCGGCTTTGATGTCAATATCGTGATGTCCGCACTCGATGCCGATGTGATTAAAACCTATGTCGAAATGAACATGGGCGTGGGTATCGTCAACGATGTCGCTTATAACCCTGAGCGCGATTATCGTTTAAAGCAAATTAAAACCGACATTTTTGGTGTCAATACCACCTGGATTGCGGTACGTAAAGGACATTTACTGCGTGGCTATGGCTACGAGTTTATTTCCCTATGCTCGCCAGATGCCAATATTAAAGCACTTAAAAAAGTCGCCTATCCAGACGACTGAACTAAATTCAGGCTTTAAACTCAAGAGGCTCATTGGCCTCTTTTTTATTTTTTGAGTAGATAAAGAATATAAATATCAAGCATAATCACATGCATAATAAATTGAATTATACCAAGATGATCAATAATAAATTTGCTCTTTTCTCCGTGGGCTTGTTTTTCTCCGGGTCAGGTTATGCAGCAGCGTTTGAACAATCTAACCAAAGCATCCAATCGTTTTTTGAAAAAAATCATTATGCTGAAGTTTCATTGGCCTGGGTTCGCCCTGATATCAGCGGTCAGGTACAACATACCGAAGAGCTACAAAAATTAGGCATCATCGATTTTTCTACAGGAAATCTTGCCCATAGCCAATGGGTTTCCAATGCCGCATTAAAATTCCAGTTAAATCCTCAAGTGTCGTGGGGACTGATTTATGATCGGCCTTATTCTATAGATATCGCTTATCATTATGATCCTGTTTTTGCAGGTGCGGCACTTCCCATTGAGGCTGCTACCATTCAGTTTGAGAGCCATAATTTGACCTCATTAATTGGCTTTCAACCAGACGCTGACTGGAATTTTTATACAGGGCTAAGTTATCAAAGCTTAGAGGGAAATTTATATTTAGCCGGGCAGACATTTTATATATTCAATGGTTATCGAGCCACATTTGAACGAGATCCCGCTTGGGGCTGGCTTGCAGTAATCAGTTATCAGATTCCTGAATATTTTTTTAGAACCGCACTGACCTATCGTTCTGCAATTACTCATCACAATAAAACCACTGAATCAATTATTGTAGGTACAAATCCAGCACCTTATACAGAAATTCAAACTCCACAGTCTGTGAACTTGGATTTTCAGACAGCTTTAACTGATCAAAATGCGCTCTATGGCACGCTGCGTTGGTCAAACTGGCAGAATTTCGTGATCCAGCCACCTAAATTTGGCGCTGTAATTGACTATGCGGCCTTACAGTTCCCTGAAGTAAAACCTTTTAGAATGATTGATTATCGTGAGGATCAATGGTCTGGCAAAATCGGACTTGCCCATCAATGGTCATCTTTTGGCATAAATTCGATTGAACTTTTATGGGATTCTGGTACAGGAAATCCGGCTTCAACCTTGAATCCGAGTGATGGCTATTGGGGTATCGGACTAGGTCATCTTTATAAGATTCAAGAAACCTGGGATATTGCTACTGGACTATATTATTTAAAGTTTCAAAAACCTGAAATTTCCTCATCCGAACCTATGACGCCACAGATTGCAGGTTTATCTGCAGTTTCTGAAAATAGTGCTTTGATCCTAGCTTTGAAACTGGGTTATCACTTTTAAAATTGTTCTAAAAATATAAAAAAACGGGCCGAAGCCCGTTTTTTTATATTAAGTTAAATCTTAGAAGCGGAAGCTCACACCTAGTTTCGCTACTGGTAACCATTCGTATTTATTGTCGTTACGAATATCACGTTCTTCTTGAGCAAGAGCATCTTCTAAACTGTTACCTTCGCTTCCTGGGCCTACTGCTATTAAAGCTTCTGGATTAGCAGTTAAATTTGCAGTTGGATTTCCATTATAGTAGGCACCAATTTCACCAAATACTCCCCAACGATTAGTAATCGCGGGAGAAAAACCGATACCTACATAAGGAGCAATGTTGTTCTTGTAGGATAAATCACCACTAATACGAACATCGGCACCAGTTGGATTGCTAAAGCGTTCTCCACCTACTGTAAATGAAGCATTAGTACCTGGACGACGTTCTAGACCATAATCATTATCAATATAACCTACCCCAGCCGCCATATAGAACCAGTTTGCCCAAGGACGAATTTCAGCATTTAGATAAGTCAGGTTATTGTCCATATCTAGGTCATAATCAGAACCATTGATTGATAAATCATCAGACCAGGAAATATCACCGCCGTTATAACCTAAAGTGACACCTACATATGGGTTAGCACTCCAGGAAATTGCACCACCATAACCGGTAGTACCGACTTCAGCACGAACAGAAGCTGGTTTAAAGAAAGAGAATTCAGCAACGCCTTCATCTGTTACGATTGTTTCATCAGCAGCCATCGCAGAACTCGCTGCTAGAGCTAAGACTGATACTGCTAAAATGTTATGTAAAGATTTCATTATTTCTCTCCTCAAAAGAACTTATTTTGATCATTAGTTATTCGTGATAGGCTCAATATAAAGGACTTAAAAAATATTTTTTATTCGCATTTTGCTCATCTTTTGTTATTTTTTGATACAAATTAATTTTTCTTGTTCAGAACCAAGCATTTTCTAACACTTCTCCTACATTTCAACATAATGAAAAAGTATACTTATCACTTTAATAATTTCACGCTTTCTACACTTTTGGTTATTTTTCATCTATTTTTAGTGCTTTCAACTATTTTTCCTGCAATATAGTGTAAAATCTAGAAAATTTTTTTCTGGAAGGAAGATCATGTCGCAGCTTTCAACAATCATTGAACAAGCGTTTGAAGACCGTGCGAATTTTACAGCTGCAGATTGCTCTGCTGAAATCCGTCAAGCAGTTGAGGAAGTAATTGCTGGTCTAGACAATGGTACTTTACGTGTTGCTGAAAAAATCGATGGTGAATGGGTTGTTCATCAATGGATTAAAAAAGCGGTATTGTTATCATTTAAATTGAACGACAACAAACCAATGGAAGCTTGTGATCTTCGTTTCTATGACAAAGTAGAGACTAAATTCTCAGGTTGGACTGAAGAACAATTTAAGGCTGCTGGTGTACGTGTCGTACCACCTGCTGTCGCACGTAAAGGTTCTTTCCAGGCCAAAGGCGTGATCTTGATGCCTTCTTATGTCAACATCGGTGCTTATGTAGATGAAGGCACGATGGTTGATACCTGGGCAACTGTCGGTTCATGTGCGCAAATTGGTAAAAATGTTCACTTGTCAGGTGGTGTAGGGATTGGTGGTGTGCTTGAACCACTGCAAGCGAATCCAACCATTATTGAAGATAACTGCTTTATCGGTGCACGTTCTGAAATCGTTGAAGGCGTAATCGTTGAAGAAGGTTCTGTAATTTCAATGGGTGTATTCATTGGTCAATCGACCAAGATTTATGACCGTACCACTGGCGAAATCCACTACGGCCGTGTACCAGCAGGTTCAGTCGTTGTTGCTGGTAGCCTCCCTTCTAAGTGTGGCACTTACAGCCTGTATGCTGCCATCATCGTGAAAAAAGTTGATGCACAAACTCGTTCTAAAACAAGTCTGAACGATCTATTACGTGAAGACTAAGATGTCTTAACTTAGAGGACACATTTGTGTTCCTCGGAGCTTCAACTGCTCCTCGTCTCTACGATTAGTAATAATCGTAGGGATTTTTATTTTTATATCCGGTTATTTATTTCTCATTGGTTAGTTTTGTTATGAATACGCTTCGATCTTCCGCAATTCCTGTCTCTGATCCGTCTGCGGGTTTACGCATTACGGAGATTTTCTATTCATTGCAAGGTGAAGCCAATGCCGCAGGACTGCCAACGGTATTTATCCGTTTAACCGGTTGTCCATTACGTTGTAGCTATTGTGATACCACCTATTCCTTTGAAGGCGGTGAGCGTCAGTCTCTGGACGATATTATCCAGACCACGCTAGATTTTAAAACCCCTTATGTCTGTGTGACCGGTGGTGAACCACTGGCACAACCAAATGCCCTACCCCTGATGCAGCGACTTGCAGATTTAGGATGTCAGGTTTCACTTGAAACCAGTGGCGCTTTAGATGTGTCCAAAGTGGATTCACGTATTTCTAAAGTTTTAGATTTAAAAACACCAAATTCAGGTGAAGTTGCACGGAATTTGCTTTCTAATCTGGATCATTTAACTGCACATGATCAAATCAAGTTCGTAATATGCAATCGTGAAGATTATGAATGGTCAAAACAACAACTTGAACAGTACCAACTTCAAGACAAAGTGAGTACAGTTTGGTTTTCGCCTGCATTTGCGGTCGAAAAAGGTGCGGTTCGTTTACCGCCACTGGCACGTGATTTGGCTCAGTGGATTTTAGAAGACCATCTCCCTGTTCGTTTCCAGTTACAGCTGCACAAGTTGTTATGGAATGATGAAACTGGTCGTTAATTTTTTGTAAAGTATTTTTTTGGAGAATCAGCTTATGCGCCCTCGTGCCATTGTCCTGTTATCTGGCGGTTTAGACTCAACCACATGTCTGGCTTGGGCACAGGCACGCTATGAATGTATCGCACTCAGTTTTCGATATGGTCAGCGTTCAACGACCGAGCTGGATGCAGCAAAAGCTTTAACGCAACGTGCGGGTGTGGAACATCGAGTGATCAATATTGATCTGGGTAATCTGGGTGGCTCAGCCCTTACCGATCATAGTATTGAGGTACCCGACCATGAACAGGCTGGCATTCCGATTACTTACGTTCCTGCACGTAATACTATCTTCTTGTCTTACGCTCTAGCCGCGGCAGAAGTGTTCGAAGCTGAAGCGATTGTCATCGGAATTAATGCGGTTGATTACTCCGGTTATCCGGATTGCCGTCCGGAATTTATCGAGGCATTTGCCAACATGGCACGCCTTGCGACCAAGGTTGGCGTAGAGGGTCAGGCGCTCAAATTTGAAACACCTTTGTTACATTTATCCAAAGCAAATATCATTCGCTTAGGTATTGAACATGGCGTAGACTACAGTCAAACGGTGTCATGCTATCAAGCAGATGACCAAGGACGTGCCTGTGGCAAATGCGATAGTTGTCGTTTACGTAAACAGGGTTTTGCGGACGCAGGTGTTGAAGACCCGACACGTTATATACCGTAATAACAAGGTAGAGTTTATGAAGAATTTAAAATCAAGCATCGTGCTTTCAGCAATTGTTTCAGCTGCTGCTATGTTCGCAACTACGGCTCAAGCGGCTGATGACAAATTACAACAAGCTTATAAAAGCACCAATGTAAAATCTGCATTGATCAATGTTTGTAAAAATGAAACTGGCAAAAGCAAAAAATTGACATCTGCTGAAGTCAGCAAATATTGTGGTTGTGCTATTGAAGCAGATGGCAAATTAACCAATGCACAAAAATGGGAAATTCAAAGCACCATTAACCAGAAGAAAAGCCCAGGCACTTTAGCTTTTGTACAGAAGCAGAATAAAGATCTTCAAGCATGCTTTGGTCCACAGTTAACAGGCAAACTGAAAACTTTGACTGAAGAAGCAATGAAATCAGCTCAAGCGGCACCAAAGAAATAAGATCTGATTATTCTTTGATAAAATAAGCCACTATAATGTGGCTTATTTTTTTGAAAAAATTTAAAGAAAACAGGAGTTTTTATGTCTGAAATTAGTTTGCTTGACCAGAATTTTCCTGCGACGACAGGCGAAATCAATTTAACCCAGTTAAATACAGAATGGCTGGTGATTTATTTTTATCCTAAAGATTCTACGCCAGGCTGTACGACTCAGGCAGTTGGCTTTTCCTGTTTAAAAGATCAGTTCGATGCTTTAAATACCACAATTCTTGGCGTATCCCGTGATTCGGTAAAAGCTCATCAGAACTTTACTGAAAAGCAGAACCTGAGTATTAACCTGATCAGTGATAAAGAAGAAGTGTTGTGCAATCACTTTGATGTGATTAAAGAAAAGAACATGTATGGTAAACAAGTGATGGGCATTGAGCGTTCAACTTTTATTTTCCATAATGGCCAACTGGTCAAAGAATACCGTAAGGTCAAAGCAGCAGGTCACGCAGAACAAGTTCTGGAAGATTTAAAAGCTTTACAAGCTGCTTAATTGCATGCTTGTGTATAAATAGAAGCTCGAAATATTCGGGCTTTTTTTACAATAAATGTCATATCATCAAGTATTTTATATCTACCCTAGTTCATTTCACACTGTCCCGAAAGATGAAGATTCACTTTATCTCCTACCCCGGCAATTCCTTTTTTCATACCAAAATCCCTACGGTTAATCACAGCAGATGCCTGAACATCAAGCAGGTTGGTATTCGACATACTGGGTTTAAAGGTTGTTTCGAAAATCACAGGCTTGGTCACACCACGCAGGGTTAAATGACCTAAAACATTGTATTTGCCATTGCCCAATTCTTTAAACTGGATACTTTTAAAAATTACAGTCTTATATTTTTCTACATAAAATAGGTCTTCGCCCAGAATCATATGTTTAAATAGCGGCTTACTAAAGCTTAAACTTTCCACATCCATGACCAGATGGGTTGAGGCATTTTGCGGTGCTTTAGCATCAAACTGCATCGTGGATTGAACCTGATTGAACTTGGCTTTAACTACAGTAAGACCCATCGACTTGATCTCAAAACCGACATCACTTTTGGGAGTTAAGGTCCATGATCTTGCAAAAGACTGACTGGTCAAAGCTAAACAGATCGCCAAGCTAAGGAGCCCAGTTTTTATTGTTGTTTTCAATTTTAAATCCACCTTGTTTAATTTCTTATTGATCGGATTTAAGTACACGGCTTAATCTGAAACTAAATTTTCTTGTTTTTTGAGCGAACAGGTTTTCGTTATTTTTATACCAGTTTATTGAAGTTTTTGTAAAATCATTCATGACTAACGGACAAAATGCTTGTGCTGGTTTTTCTCTGATAAGTGGCCCTGCTAGGCTAGCAGGAGATTGTTTTCATCTTATAAAATTCTGATTTTAAAATTTTTTTATACCAGACAGATCGTTTATTTTAAGCTCAATATATATTGAAATATCTATGTGCTTGCAGTACTGAAAAGAGTTGTTTTCTGCGCTGACCATTCTCGATACCTATCTAAAATGACACGCTTGGTCAACTTCTTAACCGATCTATCGGCTTTTGTAGCCTGAATCAAATACTGAGGATTAATGACACCGCGACGCCCCACATGGTACAGGCAATAATAGCATCCAGTATTTTCCATGCTTTTGGATGCTGGAACCAAGGCGTCAGTATCTTTGCCCCATATCCCAAACTAAAGAAAAAGAACCAGGAAGCACAGACAGCACCTAAAGCAAACCACCATTTTCCTAAGGCGTATTGGGTTGAAATTGATCCAATCAATATGACTGTGTCTAAGTAAACATGCGGATTTAGCCAAGTAAAAGCCAGGCAGATCATCAGTACTTGTAGAAAATGCTCTGTTAGCTGGTCACTTGGTGCCAAAACCTCTGTTGATTTAAATGCGCTGATCGCATGATGCAAACCATAATAAAACAGGAATCCTGCACCAATATATTTAGAAAATATAACAATATCTGGATAATGTTCAATGATACGCGCAAAGCCTAGTACGCCAAGCAGAATTAAAATGGAATCAGACAAGGCACAAATCACACAGACCCAGAACACATGCTGCTGTTTTAAACCTTGTTTTAATACAAAAGCATTCTGTGCACCGATACTGACAATCAGGCTCATTCCCACAGCAAAACCACTCACCATATAACTAAACATCACATTCCCCTTTTTTTGAATAAATGAATTATTCAACAAAATGAGTGCGATTAATTAAAACTAAGTTAATATCAATTTAACTAAATTATTTTTAGATAACAGCTATGCTGAATGCGAAACAATGTGAGGCTTTTTATGCAGTTGCAAAAACGGGAAGTTTCGATCTGGCTGCCGAACAGCTAAATATTACCGCCTCGGCAGTGACCCTACGTGTTCAAAGTCTGGAAAAAAAATTGGGACAATTGCTTTTGGTGAGAGATCGGCCTTGCCGCGTGACCCAATCCGGACAAACTTTATTGCATTATTTACAGCATCAACGTTTGCTAGAACAGAATCTGATGCAGGATTTGGGTGGACAGCTGCAACATGAAGGTTTCTACTGCCTGAATATTGCCACCAATGCTGATTCACTCGCGACCTGGCTATTACCAACCTTACAAACCCAGCTGATCCAGCATAAAATTGTGCTGCATTTTCAGGTAGATGATCAATCACAGACTCATCATCTGTTAGAAGCAGGTCTCGTCAATGCCTGTTTGAGTACAGAGAGTAAGGCAATGAAAGGTTGCCGGGCTGAGTTGATCGGACAGATGCAGTATCGTCTGGTCGCCACCCCTGACTTTTCCCGAAACTGGTTTCATCAAGGGGTACATCGGGATGCGCTACGCCTTGCCCCTGCCATTATTTTTAATGAAAAAGACCAACTCCATACCCAATTTATTCAGCACGAATTTGGCCTGAACCTTGCTCAATATCCTCATTTCTTTATTCCATCGACCCATGCATTTTTTGATGCGATTGTCATGGGTCTAGGATATGGCTGGCTGCCGGACTATCAAACCAGGGATTTGCTGGAGTCAGGTCGACTGCTTGAACTTTCAAGTGAGATGCGAATTGAAGTACCCTTGTATTGGCATCACTGGAAAGAACAGTCGTCTGCCCTGGAAATTTTAGGCGAATGTTTGAAACAGCATGCTCAAACTACCATGAATCAACCCATAACAACCTGATACTTTTAAACTAGATTGGTTTTATCATTCTGGGCAAATTTTTCACTGAGTTGCTGATAGGTCGTGGTTTTTTGGAAATTCTCTAGAAAATCAATTGTGCCTTGTGGAAATTTATCCCGTTGAATTTCGCCACGATAATAAGCTTCACGCATCGGCGTGGCGGATAAGGCATCTTCAAGACTGTCAAGTTCGACCATTTCCCATTCTGGAAAAAACTTTAAATAATAAGAAGAATCATCTTTAAAATGCCCGATCAGTCCGATTTTAGCATCCGGTTCAATAACCTGATTCACCAGCGATTTCACCAGTTTTTGCCATTTTTCATCATTATAAACATCTATGACTTCTACAAATTTGATCCGAGCCCGATTTTCTGGACTAAAATTTGACAGGATCATGGCTTCACGCTCCGAAGCCAAAAATGGATTCTTGATATTACGTTCATTTTGTGCAGAACCAAGAGCCAAAATCACATTCTGACTGTGCTGCAGGGCAATGTTAATGGTTTGCATGTGTGCCAGATGAAAAGGCTGAAAACGGCCAATGAAAACCAGATAATCAAATGTATAGTTCATAAGGGATCAGTTTTTTATGACTCATGAGTTGTGCTGCCCCAATAAATATGCGACATAATCATTCCCATAAAATCAAATTAAGTTTTAAAGCAAGGATAGTACGATGACACTGAGCTGTATTCAACAACCTCATGAGCATTTGAATGCGAATTTAGAACATGGTGTACTCACTTTGGCCATCAATCGCCCGGAAGCGAAAAATGCGTTATATAGCGAACTTTATCTCTGGATTGCGAAAGCTTTAGATGAAGCAGATCAGGCGCCTGAAGTTCGTGTGGTCGTTTTACGTGGTCAGGATGCAGACTTTAGTGCGGGCAATGATATGCAGGATTTTATGAAATCTGCTGCGAAGAAAGGTCAGGCACCCGCCGCTGAAGGCCCACCGTTTGTTTTACTGAAATCTGCTGCAAAATTTTCCAAGCCATTGATTGCAGGCGTGCGTGGTGTTGCAATCGGCATTGGCGTGACGATCTTACTGCATTGTGATCTGGTCTATAGTGACAATACCGCCCTGTTCCAGATTCCATTTGTCAGTCTGGGTCTATCGCCTGAAGGTGCTTCAAGCAAGCTGTTGATTCAGCAAGCGGGTTATCATAAAGCGGCCGAATTATTGCTGACTGCGCAAAAATTCAATAGCGAAAAAGCACTCGACGCAGGTCTGGTGAATAGCATTGAAGAAGATGTTTATACTAAAGCAGCAGCACAAGCTGCCCAGCTCTCTGCCCTGCCATTGGCATCACTGGTGCAATCTAAAGCCTTGATGAAACATAATGTGAATGAAATTGTGGAATGGATTGACCATGAAGCAGAAATTTTCATGCAGCGTGTTGGCTCGCCAGAAATGCTGGAAGCGGTTCAAGCCTTTATGCAAAAACGTAAACCTGATTTCACACAATTCAACTAATTTTCAAACTTATGAGTTCAATGAGGTGGTTTAGACTGCCTCAATCTTTTATTTTTCCAAGAATCTGAAGTATGCCAAATCAAAACTCCGAAACCTCTTCCCAAACAACAGATAGCTCAAATCCAGAAAAGAAACGTTATTACGAACCTGCACCTCAAGATATAGATGTCGATAATTTTCGTAAAGTGATTGAAAGCCGACGTTCAGTGCGTAAGTTTACCAAAAAGCCTATTCCCGTTGAAGTTCTGGATGCCTGTCTAGATCTGGCATTGTTGGCCCCGAATTCGTCGAACTTGCAGCCTTGGACTTTTTATGTGGTACAAAACCTAGGCAAGAAAAAACGTCTGGTCAAAGCCTGTATGAGTCAACTGGCAGCCAAAACAGCTTCTGAGCTAATTGTCTGTATCGCACGTACCGACCGTATCGATGAAATGGCGAAACGTAATGTGAATGAATTTCCATTTCCTGAAGCACCGCCCGCGATTAAGAAATACTATAAATATATTCCTTACAACTATAAGACTGGTTATCTGAATGCTTTCGGTAACTTTAAGAAAGTGGCTTTCAAAGTTGCCCGTACATTGGATAAACAAATGCCAGTATCTGCTTTCAGTCCGGCTGATGCGAAACTGTGGGCGACCAAAACGACGGCGCTCGCTTGTGAAAATCTGGTCTTAGCTTTACGTGCTTATGGTTTTGACAGCTGTATGATGGAAGGTTTTGATGAGCCGATGGTTCGTGAAATTCTGAAATTAAATGATGAACAGTATCCAGTCATGGTAATTGGTGCGGGTGAACGTGCTGAAGATGGCGTGTTCTTCCCACAGTACCGTTTTGATCGTGAGCTGTTTATTCAGAAGGTTTAAGCTTCTCATCTTAGAAATTAAATAGCTTAAATCTGGTATATCTCTTGTGACATGGATGTCACATCATTCACTCTTTATTCGTTAAAAACTATATAAGATAAATCTTAACGGAAATTTCATATTTTTTATTAGTGCCCTTTCATAAGTTATTTTTTACTCAGGTGCAAATTTTAGATGCCAGAAATTAAATCTTAGATTGAGTCTTTTCCCATTATTTGGCTAGTGCTCAGTAAATATTTTTAAAGCTTCCACACTACCCAAAATATGTACAATTCCGATTCTTCTTCCATTAATTTTTTGATTATAAGTTTTGAATTCAAGATCCAATTTAGTGATTTCTCTAGTTAAATTTCTTTTTAATCGAAAATTAAGCCGAGCTAAAAAGTTTAAAAAATTTTTACACAATCACACAAAATGTCTATTGTGGAATTTAAAAGATAGTTTATTTTTCTTCTATTTTTTATGAAGCTATTTTTTATACTTTAAAAGTATAAAAAAATTAAATATTAATATAAAACAATATCTTAATCTATTTTAAAAAGACTTATAAAACTATTTTAAGCTTACTGAATTAAAGTCAAGGTAAAAAGAAAGATGAATTTTCCGAAATAAAAAAATGCTAACCGGAACAAATATTTAAGTATTTCTTAATTGAAAATGGTATTTTTTGTGATAGATCATTTAATCATTAAGATGATTTAATCAGTTCGCATAATAACAATAGATAAATAAAAAAAAATGTGACTGAAATTTTGGCTCTCTAGTTCTTTTATAAAAAGAGGCTCGAAGAAGCAAAAAAGAATTAGAGGGTTCATCTTAAACAGAAGTTAAATAGGAGGTGAAGACGTACTGAAGATAAGATTCATAACCTTGTAACAGGATAGCAAATATTTTGAAATAAAATGCATTTTTTTAAACAAATTAAAAAGACCCTAACATATAGAAGAGTTGAGGCCATGACAAAAAAGTACAGTAAATTTTTATCCATTCCTACAGATTTTAATTTAGAAGATTCACCCTATCATTGGATTAGTCAAGTACATACCCAATATGTGCAAAATGTTGACTATGCCTTAAAGAAATACGGTTTAGACAATTCTCGCAGACGTATTTTGCTAGCATTAAAATTTAAAAATAGAGCGAGTATTTCTGATTTATCTGACATGTTGATCTATAAGATGTCCACTACCACTAAAATCATCTATCGCCTGAAAGATGAGGGATTAGTACATACTTATTCCTGTGAGGATGATGCACGAATTACCCGAGTATTATTAACCGAAAAAGGTCAGCAAATGATTAAAAAGATTAATGATCTTAGTGTTGTTGTACTAGAGCAATCTTTCGACGGTTTAACACCGTTGCAAATTGAAAAAATGCTACATAGTCTTAAGCATATTTTCCGCAATCTGGCTCCTTCGCATTAATTGAATCAAAGGTAAATTAAAGTATATAAAAATTGAGTTAAAATCAGGGGAAATTATATTTTTTTAAATTTCAGGACTTAATATTATAATAATTAGCATAAAAGATATCTATTCAAAAATAATAGATATCTTTTATAATTAAAAAATAATCATCTATTTAATTCAAATTATAAATCATTTTAACTGGATAAAAACCAATTACGAAATGGTACTTACCTTTAAATCAGAAAATTGAGTTAAAAGAAAAAATGAAAAAATATTAACAATGAGTAGTTTATTTATTTTAAATGGTTGTCAAGTAACAGCACCAACTATGAAAAATAGAATTAGCTTTGAAATGGATAATCAATATTGGCCAATCCATAGCATAGTTTACAAAAATAACTGGCCTGAATGTGGCAATTTATCAGGAACACCAGATGCTATAAAAAAGCAAAAATATATTACGACCTATAGTAGCTGCAAGGTTTCCCCTGAAGGTTATGTACCTGAACAAATTATTATTGAATATGCGCCTTGGTTAACTTATGAAGAGCAAATAAAAAAGGATATGGCGTTCCTGAAGAACTACGTTATGCTGGTGGAGAAGAGGCAGAAGAAAAAAGACTCGCTATAATGGCAGCGCAACAGGAAGGTGTAGCAAAAATCCCAGCCACAGCATGGAACCGTATTGTACTCACTCCTCCTCAAGAAGTAGAAAAATATAAGTACCAAGTTCCTGAAGGTAAAGGCAACCGTAGTCGAGGCAAAGACATTCATTACCTCATTTCCCTGAATCCCGATGGTAGCTACGACATAAAAACCAAATTGTATTGGGTCTCAAAATATCAAGAATTCTGGAATTGAATTTCAATTGTAAGCCTATGATAAAGCCCGCTTGATTTCAGGTAGACTTCTGCTTATATAGCTATCTGTAAACAACTCAAGCTCATATTGTTCTCAATTTCCGATAATCAATCCAGTTACAATGAAACCCGACGGGTACACGTATTGGTAAATGAATGGTTGTAATCGGCCCTTCAGCCATATGCTGTGCATCCAGAATCACCACTTTGGATGGGCGTCCATCTAAAGCATGAACATAAGACATCAGCCAGCCATCATTTTCAGCTTGAGCACCTTCCCGTGCGACGAATATCACCTCTCCTGTTACCCAGTTTTCTCCAAAAGAATAGCTTTCTGAATTGCCAGTTTCCACATCATGGCTCAAAAGAGTATTGCTGCTGACATGAGAAGGATCATCAAACTCGCCAAAGGAAATAGTGTAGACATAGCGATAAGGCCGACCTGTATAAGCTTCATTAATCCGTGGGAATTCCTGTTTCATCTCGGATAATATCGTCCGAACCACTTTTCCAGTACCGTGTTCAAAAATGAATCGTTCTAGCCGAATATCCTGATCTTCAATCGGTCCCTGAATCGAACTGACCAATGCTTTGGAGTGCACCACCGCATCCATAACCACATCACCAGAATCCAGCTCATAAGCATTCACGGTATGAAAAATAAAACAGGGATCAATCTCATACCAGCGAATATCAATTGCTTTACCGCCAAAAGGCAATATACCAATGCGTGCCTGCCGTTTTGGATTCCATTGATATGGCAACATTGAACCCTTTAATGCACTGCGTACAGAAAAGTTCACATTCAGATCCAGAATCAGCACCTGAGATTTGGTAATGGCACAATCATGAATCATCGGACCATGTTTCACTGGAATGTCGACATGATGTTTCAACTTACCTTTTGAATCTATCTGCAAATAAAAAACTTTGTTCTGACTTAAAGCATCATAACAAATCGCATGAATATCGCCCGTTTCAGGATCAATATGCGGATGGGCAGTAAATGGAAAATCCTGATCATCTTCAAATAAATGATGTCGTTTTGACTCCAGTGCAGCATTCAACTCAACTGGATATGCACCCGCTTCTACCAGTGCCCAGATTTTTCCGGCAAAGTGGATGACATTGGTATTGACTGCATCCGCGATACCTCGCGTTTTACCGGGAATTTGTGGTCGATGAAGTTTTTTCTGCACACTGGCAGAACCGATATAACTGCTTTTATACCAATGTGCCTCACCACCCTTCAGTCTGAGCGCATGCAACATGCCATCGCCCGTAAACCAGTGATAGTTGCGTGGGTTTTTGACTGTAATAGGATTTGGACCAATCCGCATTAATGCACCATCCAGTTCTGCAGGAATCTGCCCTTCAACCTTTAAATCTGTGGAAAAGGTTCCTGCCGCTCTGGTGCAAATATACCTTCCAGATAGGGATTATCTGGCGAATATGGAATGCGCTGATGCAGGATTTCTGTACCGTACTGGATAGATTTACTGAGGGTATTCTTAAGCGCACTGTTCAGCGGTTTTGGCCACGGCATTGTTATTTTCCTTATTATATTTTTTCTTTGGATTATTCTGGAAGAAATGATAATAACAAAAGCAGGTCGGCTGGTTTCTGAATCTAGATTAACGGCGCGCTAAGTTAAACGCGCCGCAGCAGAGTATCAATTTTAGACTTTGATATCCAGAAGCTGAATAAACTCAAAAGCTGGCTCTTCATAAGGATGACTTTCTTTCAGCACCTTGGCCACATCGACTGCCTTTTCATCAGGCACCAGAATTTCTACCCGCCATTCTTCCACCTGTTCCAATTTTCCCACTTCACCAATATGAGGATCTGCACCTTCTTGCGGTTTAAACTGCCCAGTTCCTAAAACTTGCCAGGCGCAGTCCGTATACTCACCAATACCACCCGCTCCTGCTGCAAATATCGCATTCTTAGTGTCTTCCAGATTTTCATCCGGCACGTAATAAATCAGCTTTAACATATATTCCTTCCTGAAATTCAGTTACTTGTCGTATTGTTAAGCGCTTGGGTAATCATCTTCAATGCAGGATTTTGGGAATTCTTGTTAAATGTTGCATACAAGCCCAGTTTTGGCAGTGCCTGATCAGTCTGGATAATTTTTACATGCTCATTCAAAAAACGCAGTAAATATTCGGGCGCAAAACTAAAGCCCATTCCCATATTGGTCAGATTGATGTGTTGCAAGACATTGGTCACCCACAACGGCTGTTCATGTTCGAGTTGATCAATGCAGAGCAGTTTATCCAGCTTCTCATAAAATACGGGCGAAGCATTCTGCTCGCACATAATCATATTGTGATTTTTCAGTTCCTGTAATTTCAGGATTCGATCTGTAGGATGTAAATGCTGAGCGGCAACCAGATAAATTTGCTCGGTTAATAAATGAATATTCTCAAAATCTGGATGGTCCAGATGAAAGCGGGTAATACATCAATCCAGTTCAGCATTTTTTAGCCGCTGAATCTGTTCCATACAGGTCAGGCTATGCAGATGGATTTTTAAGTCCGGCATGGTTTTTTTAAGCTGGGCGAGAATCTGTGGCATCACTTTTATTTCTGCGACATTCAGGAAGCCAATGTGAATCTGGTTATTTTTCTGCTGCGCAACCTGACGCGCTGCTGCTACTGCCAGTTTGGCATTTTCCAGTGCTTTTTCGGCATAGATCTGAAAAGCCTGCCCTTCATCGGTGAGTTTGACCTTTCTGGATGAACGATCAAACAGCATGACGCCTACTTCCTGCTCCAGATCCTTAATTTGCTGGCTTAATGACGGCTGAGCGGTAAACAGTTTTTCGGCAGCCTTGGTAAAACTTTGTTGCTGCGCCACAGTAATAAAATAGCGTAAATGTCGAAGTTCCATAGCCTGCCCGGTTTCTGATCAGGTCAGCATCTTAAGATTATGACCCACGTATTGCAAATAAGAATAGGTCGATAGTTTATATGAATATCGCTATATCAACAGATCCTGTTTTACTAGACTGCCTGATTATATAGATAGCTTGTTCTTCACCTATACACATGGAGTCTTGTATGACACAACACTATGACACTGATGTTCTGATCATTGGTACCGGTCCTGCAGGTTCAACATTAGGTTTGGCTTTGGCGAATTATGGTATCAAGGTACAACTGTTTACCCAGTTTAGCTGGCTGGCCAATAGTCCACGTGCCCATATTACCAATCAGCGTGCCATGGAAGTATTACGTGATTTAGGTATTGAAGAACAGGTTAAAGAGATTGCAACACCATGGGAACAGATGGGTGAAAGCCTGATTACCACCAGTCTGGTCGGCGAAGAAATCGCCCGTTTAAGTGCATGGGGTACCGGTGATGAACGTCATGGTGACTATATCCAAGGCAGTCCATGTCCATTAGTCGATCTGATTCAGCCAAAAATGGAAGCTTTACTGGTGAAAAATGCCGGTGAACGTGGTGCAATTTATAACTTCAATACTGAATACCTGTCACATGTGCGAGATGAAGATGGCGTGACTGCGACCTTCCTGAATCGCATTACCAATACTGAATTTAGCTTAAGAGCAAAATATCTGGTGGGTATGGATGGTGCTAAATCTCGTGTATTGGAACAGCTTGATTTACCTCTTGAAGGTGTCATGGCACGTGCCGGTACAGTGTATGTGACCTTTAAAGCTGATTTGACTAAATATGTACAGCACCGTCCTGCGATTCTGCAATGGATCGTGAATCCTGAAGCCAGCTTTGGCGATCTCGGTATGGGATTGTTACGTGCCATTACGCCATGGAATGAATGGATCATGGGTTGGGGCTTTGACATTTCCAAAGGCGAACCACAAGTTACTGAAGAACAGGTCCGTGCCCGCCTGAATGCTTTTGTTGGTACTGAAGTCGAAGAAGTTGAAATCCAGAAATTATCGTACTGGTATGTGAACCAGACCTGGGCCACTGAATATTCTAAAGGTCGAGTGTTCTGTGGTGGTGATGCAGTACACCGTCATCCACCATCGAGTGGCCTAGGTTCAAATACCTGCATGCAGGATGCCTTTAATCTAGGCTGGAAACTGGCATACGCGGTAAAAGGCTGGGCTGCACCTTCCCTGCTGGATTCCTATACCACCGAGCGTGCACCGGTCGGCAAGCAGATTGTAGCGCGTGCGAACCAGTCACGTTTTGATTATAAATACCTGAAAGAAGTCTTTGGTTTTGATCAAGGTGTGACGACTCAGAAGCAAATGCTGGAACGTATCTTTGCGGAAGATGAGCAAGGTGCTGAAATCCGTCAAAAACTATTTGAAGCTTTGGAAATTAAAAACTTCGAATTTAATGCACAAGGTGTAGAACTGAACCAGCGATATAGCTCCAATACGGTGATTGCAGAATCCGAGCCTGAGATTTTTGAAAAAGATGAGCAGCTTTATTTACAGGCAACCACTCGCCCAGGCGCTAAAGTTCCGCATACTTGGCTGATCAATGCCAAAGGTCAAAAGCAGTCGACACTGGATATTACGGGTAAAGGTCGTTTTACCCTGCGCACAGGTTTATCCGGTAAAGGCTGGAAACAGGCGGCAGAAGCATTGGATTTGCCATATCTGGATGTGACTCAGATTGGTTCACGTGACTATCGTGATGTGTATGGAACCTGGAATGCCAAGTCTGAAATTCATGAATCTGGTGCAGTACTGGTTCGTCCGGATGGTTATGTGGCTTGGCGTTATCAGGACAGTACCAATAAAGCTTTTGATTATGAAAATACGTTAAAGGCGGTATTGAAGCAGGTTCAATTGGTTATTTAAATTATAAAGCCACCTTAATGGTGGCTTTCTTAAAGCTGATGATCAAGAACCCTGCAGCAAGTAACTGCCCACAACGAACAATATTTGTAGTCCTACAACAATACAAAACAACATCCAGCCTTTCTGACGCATTGCCGCCTTATCCATTATTCTAAGTGTTTTAGCCATGTCATCACCTCATCTTTGAGAATTGATACTGAACCGATCTATTCCATCTTTCTTTTATAGTGCAATAAAGTTGTGCATAAAACATACCATAGCACTTTATATACAATATAAAAGCAAAATCTAAACCAACTCAGCAGGAAGAAAAAAAATTAAAAAATCAGAATGCTTAAAAAGCAAAAATCCACCAAATTGGTGGTTGAATAATCCTATGTTAGTGAATTTATTTTAATTTTTCCATACAGTAAAATTAAGATACTATTTAAAAACAATATTTATAATAAAAAATTCATTCACCTTGTTTTAATTTCCAAGATGAGAATAAAAACACGGACATTGTACCAGCCAAATTCACTGCTAATTCTGCATGTCTTGGAGAAGGTTTAAAGTTTATTTTACCTTGCCCATGAGCATCACCCACTTTATTTCTCAATGATCCTAAACCTTCAATGATGGAACTACATCCTCCGAGAATTTGTTTGAAAGTCTGCTCCGTATGTTGAGATGGAGCAAGGTTTAATTCTTTACTCACCAATCTATACAGTTGATTTATATCTGGAGCATTGCCATAACCGACTTCGTATTCATCAAGAATATATTTGCAGGTCGATTCTAAAAGTGTTCGAGCTAATGTAATCGCACCTTCAGGATCTGTACTTCTTCGCTCTAATGCTTTCTGCCATATTTGATGTATATAATCCGAGCTTAATTCAGCAATCTTCAACTGTACTACCTGATCCAATGGAGGAACATCTAGACTTTCTAATACATTAAAGAATTCTTTAAATTCCGAATAAATATAATTTTCACGTTCAGCGTAAGATTCAAAATCCCACTTAATCCTAGCTTCAAATTCATCTAATGTGCGTGTGTCTTTAATAAAAAATGGAATATATTCATAAAAGTTTTTAAATGTCAGTAACTCTTGTCTAAGCTGCATAAATGCCTCTGAAGAACCTTTTTCATAAGTATCAGTAGCTCTAGCTATTAGCAATTCTTGTAAAAGTAAAACTTTTTCAATTAAATCGGACATTTGAGGACTCTTTATTCATTTTTTAATCTTTTTCAATTCTATATCTAATCACCTATAAATCTATAATTTGCTTATTAAAAAAGCCCCTTTCGGGGCTTTTTTAATTCTTGATTATATCAATTAGCCAATAAATTTACGTGCATTACGGAACATACGTAACCAAGCACCGTCTTGATCCCAGTCTTCTGGTTTCCAGGAATGCTGGAGCGCGCGGAAGTTACGTTCAGGGTGCGGCATCATAATCGTTGCACGGCCATCCTGAGAGGTTACACCGGTAATACCTTCCGGTGAACCATTCGGGTTCAACGGATATTGTTCAGTTGCATTGCCATGGCTGTCGACATAACGTAGAACCACCTGATTCGATGCATTCAGTGCAGCAAAGTTTTCCGCCGTTGCAACTGCACGACCTTCACCATGCGCCACAGCGATCGGCAGAATCGAACCTTGCATGTCTTGTAACAATACTGAATTCGATTTTTCCACACGAACGTTCACTGCTCGCGCTTCAAATACTTCAGACGTATTGCGATGGAAACGTGGCCAAGCATCCGCACCCGGAATTAATGGAGCCAATTGAGACAACATTTGACAACCATTACAGATACCGAGCGAGAAGGTTTCTTGACGGTTGAAGAATTTCTCAAACTGGTCACGCAATTTAGCATTGAACAATACGGATTTCGCCCAGCCCCCACCAGCGCCCATCACGTCACCATACGAGAAGCCACCACACGTTACCAAACCTTCGAAATCATCCAGGCTGATACGACCTGCCAGCAAGTCACTCATGTGGACGTCAACGGTATTGAAACCGACTTTGTCGAAAGCTGCCGCCATTTCAATATGACCATTCACACCCTGCTCACGCAGAATTGCCATATTTGGACGACGCAAGTTAATGAAAGGTGCTTCAATCGCTTCGTTCAAGTCGAATGTTGGTTGGGCGATAATACCTTTGTGCGCTTTATCAGTAATTAAGGCAAATTCCTGATCTGCAGTTTGTACGTTGTCACGTAGGCGCTGGATTTGATGAGAAACTTCAGTCCATGCCACTTGCAGGTCAGCACGTTCAAGTACCAGACCATTGATAGACAATTGGTCCGTATTGTTTACACTACCAACCACTGCAATTGCATCTTTAAGCGTAGATGCTGTAACTTCAGCTTGTAATGCTTCCCAATCTGCTTTGGCAATTTGTAGAACTGCACCAATCTCTTCAGCAAATAGGCTTGCAGTTGATTGATTTTCTAGAGCAACACCCAGACGTGATGCGAACATCATTTCTGCAACAGTCGCCAATAAACCACCATCACCGATGTCATGATACGCCTTGATCAAACCACGGTTGTTCCAGTCTTGAACTAATGCGAAGAATGCTTTGAAGTCATCGAAGCTATCCACATCAGGAGTAACTGAACCAATTGCTTTGTATACCTGCGCCAGAATCGAACCGCCTAAACGGAACTGACCTTTAGACAGATCAATACGAACCAATATAGATTCAATATCTTTCAGTTCAGGAGTCAATGTTTGACGCACATCAGTCACTGGCGCAAATGCAGTGATCACGCCCGACATTGGAGAAGTCACAGACTTGTCTTCACCTTCATCATTCCAGGTGGTACGCATAGACAATGAGTCTTTACCGACTGGAATCGCGATACCCAGTGCAGGACACATTTCCATACCGATGGCTTTCACGCCTTCGAACAATGCCTGATCTTCGCCCGGTTGACCCGCAGCAGCCATCCAGTTTGCAGACAATTTGATGTCGCTGATTTTTTCAATCTTCGCAGACATGATGTTCGAGATCGATTCAGCCACCGATAAACGTGCAGAAGCAGCAGGATTTAACAAGGCTACTGGAGGACGCTCACCCATTGCCATCGCTTCACCAGTGTAACCGACAAGACTTGTTGTAGTCACAGCAGCATCTGCGACAGGAACCTGCCAGCGACCTACCATTTGGTCACGTGCGACCATACCGGTAATTGAACGGTCACCAATACTGATCAGGAATGATTTAGAAGCAACAGTCGGGTTTTTAAGAACGCGATAAATCGCATCTTTTAAATCGGTGACTTTAGCCGCATCAAAGTCATCGCCTTTGCGTTCAATCGTTTCATAGGTACGGCTCATACGTGGCGTACCGCCAAGCATCACCTGCATTGGCATATCCACTGGTTTGTTGCCGAACAATGGATCTTCAACGGTTAAGTGACGTGCTTCAGTCGCTTCACCCAGTACTGCGAACGGGCAACGTTCACGTGCACAGATTGACTCAAATAATTCTAAAGAAGATGGACGAATCGCCAATACATAACGCTCTTGCGCTTCGTTTGACCAGATTTCCATTGGCGACATGCCAGGTTCTAAAGATGGAATCTTACGAAGATCCAGCACTGCACCTAATTCGTGATCATTCACCAGTTCAGGCATGGCATTTGATACACCACCCGCACCCACGTCATGTATCGACACGATTGGGTTGTGGTCTTCCATGCGCCAGCAAGTATCGATCACTTCTTGGCAACGGCGTTCCATTTCCGGGTTTTCACGTTGTACCGAAGCAAAATCAAGGTTCTCGCCGAGTTTACCGCTATCTACAGAAGATGCAGCACCACCGCCAAGACCGATCAGCATGGCTGGACCACCGAGCACGATCAGCAAATCGCCTGGTAAGATCGGATCTTTTTCAACGTGATCTGGACGGATATTTCCGTAACCACCCGCGATCATGATGGGCTTATGGAAACCTTTAACATCGCCATTGACGTTTTGTTCAAAGGTACGGAAGTAACCGTTTAAAGCTGGACGACCAAATTCGTTATTGAACGCAGCACCACCCAATGGGCCTTCAATCATAATTTGTAACGGCGATGCCATACGGGATGGTTTGCCGTAGTTTTCTTCCCAAGGCTGTTCAAAGCCCGGAATATTCAAGTTAGATACCGTAAAGCCGGTTAAACCTGCTTTAGGCTTACCACCACGACCGGTCGCGCCTTCGTCACGGATTTCACCGCCTGAACCTGTCGCTGCACCGGCAAATGGCGCAATCGCAGTTGGATGGTTGTGGGTTTCCACTTTCATCAGGATATGCGCGGCCTGGCTCTTGTATTTATAAACCTGATGGCCGTTGTCTTCTTGAGTTGGATAAAAACGCTGGGTATCCGAACCAACAATCACCGAAGCGTTGTCTTTATAAGCCGACAATACATCTGTTGGTGATTCTTTATAGGTGTTCTTGATCATCTGGAACAATGACAATGGCTGAACTTCACCATCAATCGTCCATTCCGAACCAAAAATTTTATGACGACAGTGCTCAGAGTTGGCTTGCGCAAACATCATCAGTTCGATGTCATTCGGATTACGACCTAGCTTGATGAAAGCCTCAGTCAGATAATCAATTTCGTCCATTGATAATGCAAAACCAAATTCATTATTGGCTTTTACCAGTGCTTCTTTACCTTCACCCAGAATATCAATCGAGTTCAGTGGTTTTGGCGCAGTTTCTACAAATAATACCGCAGCATCTTCAATCGCATTGAATACGCTTTCGGTCATACGGTCGTGAAGTACTTGCAATGCTTCTTTAGAGAGCTCTTTTACGCCCTTCAAAGTAAACAAAACGCCGCGTTCAAGTCGATGAACCGGCGTATTACAGTTTTTGAAAATGTCCGTCGCTTTAGAGGACCAAGGAGAGATGGTTCCGACGCGCGGTGTGACTAAAATCTGGATTTCATCACTTGCAGCCTGGTGCAATTCAAAAGATTGACCATCGTTGAGAAGCTGTAAAGCGGATTGCTGTTGTTGCTCGCTGAGCGCTTGGTCAAAGAGGTAGACCCATTGACTTTCAATTGATTGAACAGAACTAATTGACGTCAAACGCGATAATAGTTGAGTTTTCTTAAAAGAAGAATGTGCGGGTGCACCGGCAACGATAAACATGCTGATTTTGGCTCCACGGGATGGTATGAACAACCATGCCACAATGTGACTTGAGAGAGCGCATATTCTACTGTGAAATAAGGAAATCGGCTAGATGCCAAATCAGAAAACTACGTCTGAAATATCCTGGACTTTTAAAATATTTCGTTTATTTTCAGTCAGGAAAATTGAATGTAGTCGCACAGGTTAACACATTTTTTTCAAGAAAAATCAAAACCGCTTCAGAATAATTTTCTGCATAAAAATTGTATTATTTTTCAACAACAATCGGGACAAAATCAAATTCAGGTTTTATTGTCATGACCTGCCAAAACTCCTATTTAGGCCAAAATGAAATACTTGATTACAAGATTTAATGAAGTCGTATTTTTTGCAGACTGTTTTTGATTCTTTTGATTGACTCTTAACTTTGACTTCTAAGATTAGAAAACTGGTTAAAGGTCTTCTGCCGTTTTCTGTACTACAAGGAACAGTTCTCCGCTGATCTCCGCCATTACAGTAACAGAGGCAAATTACTCCCCTCTATGAAAGAATAATTAATACTGAGTGGTATTTTAATCTGACATCATCTGCTGGGGAAAAACCGGACATCCATTCTCACCTTCTAAAAGAATAAAAATAAAGTTTCTTATTTGGGCCTTTTATTTTTTTATATTTTATTTTTATCTTCTCAGATCATAATTAAGCGAAATTTACTCATCTAAAAGACCAAAAAATATATCGACAAAATCCCCCACCATATCCAATATTTTGAAATTTCATCATTTATTCATGAGCTCTATTATGCGTAAAAAACACAATATAAATAGCAAAATACCACTTATATTTATGAGGAAATTTACCAGGAATTATGAGGCTTATATAAAAAAATAATGAAGAAATGATTAATAATAAAATTTTGTTACCTTTTTTATTTAATCCGTATTCTCAGGTTTTATTTAACTCGAAAAGTTTAAAATAAATATTTGTAATTGCTGAAAAATATAGAAAATTTTCTTTTTTATTCAACTAACAGAATAACAGGCCCACACGTCTATATCAGCTAAGAATCTTACCAAATAGACACTTCATCAGTAAATTTGATGATTTTATGTTAAGCTCTAGCCGAATTGCTGAGGAATTGTCCAAATTCTGGGCCTGGCAATGGTTTTTCCTTTCTGCTGTAGAGATGAATATAAATTCTATATTCGGACACTAATTTTTTGATGTTCTATAGCTTCACTGCTCTGTCTATTTTAGAGCCTTAATCTGTCACCAATGATTTAATTTTCAAAAACAAAAGGTGACCCGCTTAAGGAGTATGTATGTTTCAATTCACTAGTACAGCAACTGTACTATTGATGGTGCTTTTCTATGGCATCACTTTTTTACTATCGTTACGTATTAAACAGAAAAATGAAAATGTTGATGGCTACATGGTCTCGAATGGCTCCATCGGATTCGGAATGTCTGCGGCCAGTATGACCGCCACCTGGATCTGGGCCGCCTCGTTTTATGCAGCAGCTTCATCTGGATATACATACGGCGTTTCCGGTGCCCTCCACTATGGTTTGTGGGGTGCGCTGATGATTTTATTTATCTATCCCTTTGGCAAGCGCTTTCGTGAACTGGCGCCTAATGCACATACTCTGGCAGAAATCATGCATGCCCGGCATGGCAATCAAAGCCAGATGATTCTGGCGGGTTCCAATATTGTGGGCAGCGTCATCAGCCTGATGGTGAACTTTACCGCTGCCGGGGCACTGGTTGAGATTCTATCTCCTTTAAGCTTTATCCATGGCGTGCTGATTACCGGTATCGGTGTACTGTCCTATACCCTCTGGTCGGGCTTCCGTTCTTCGGTGTTTACCGATTTTGGTCAACTGGTGGCGATGATTGTCGCGGCTGTGATCATTATTCCAACCTTGTTCTTTACCTTAGGCGGACCTTCCCTGTTTCAAAGCGGGATTCATAATCTGCAACCAGAACAACTGGATTTTTTCTCTAAAACAGCGTTTCTGGAACAAGGCGCGCCGTTTTTTGTTGCCGTATTGGCCTACGCGATTGGTAATCAGACCATTGCCCAACGCCTGTTTGCAGTCCGTGAAGACCTGATCAAACCGAGTTTTATCACTGCAACCATTGGTTATGCTGCAATTGTCATTGGTCTAGGCATGCTTGGATTACTAGCGTTATTTGCAGGTATTCAACCCATTGATGGCAACCTGAATAACCTGATTCCACAAATGGCAGCAACCTACCTTTCGCCATTTATGGTCGCGCTTTTATTTATCATGGTGATTGGAGCCCTTTCTTCTACCGCTGACTCGGATCTGTCTGCCCTGTCTGCGATTGTCATGACGGACATTTATGGCAAACAGATTGCGAAAAACCGTCCTGATCCAAAGAAAATGCTGTTTATTGGTCGTATGACCATGATCGTTGCCACCATGCTGGGGATTGTGATTGCCACCTTGAAATTTGACATTTTGTCGATGCTGATTTTTGTGGGTGCGCTTTGGGGTTCTATTGTGTTCCCGGTGATTGTCAGCCTGTATTGGGACAAGGTGAATGCTCGGGCCTTTAACTGGTCAGTGGGCCTCGCATTTTTCAGCTTTCTGATTGTACGTTTTGAATGGCTTCCGATTCAGGGATTGATCGCACTTGGCTTTGAACTCGTTGCGACCCTGGGGATTGGTGTGGTGCTGGGTTTGATGACCTTTGGTTTCTTCGGCAAGAAAGTGGGCTTGGTCGTTGGCATATTGGCCAGTATTGGCTTCATGCCATGGACCATCGGCTTCTTGCGTGAATACGGCACCTTGTTAAGCTCACTGACAGCTTATGGCAGTAGTGCGCTGGTATGTACTGTGTTGACGCTGGTCTACAGTAAAGAACGATTTGATTTTAAACAAATCAACAAGATGGTGATTGAATTTCACCATCTATCTGAGAAAAGTAAATAAGGAGATTTCAGATGACAAGTCAATTATTGACTCTATATGTACTTTTTTGGCCATTGGTGGCAAGCCTGGTCTTGTTCACGATTTGCCTGAATGTCTATAAAGACACACAACAGGCCAAGAAAAATGGCGAAGAGCTAATCTGATTCTTCGCCTTAAACAAAAAGCAGACCATTGAGTCTGCTTTTTTATTGTTCATTTGATGATTTCGATTTTTAATCTCAGTCTTTTCCAGCTGACTAAAATAACAATAGGCAGCATGACAATTCATGTCGCACTACCCTAGTGCAGGAGCTAGTTTTTTGGCATGATGCAAATAGTGGATCACTGAATAATGATAAATGACTCAAATGCGTTGGTTAGAACTGCTTTCGACAGTTCGGATTGGTAGTAAAAAGCAGAGCACTGAACTGGCACGCAGCCCGTTTCATAAAGATTATGATCGTATTATTTTTTCGCAAAGCTTCCGGCAGTTAAACCGCAAAACCCAAGTCCATCCACTGACCCAGCACGATGGTATTCATACCCGTTTGACCCATTCGCTAGAAGTCTCCTGTATTGGCCGTTCACTGGGTATGCTGGCTGCAGAAAAAATCAAAGATAATTTACCTGCCTGGATTTCTCCGGCTGATGTCGGTGCCATCATTCAGGCCGCCTGTCTGGCGCATGATATTGGTAACCCGCCTTTTGGTCATGCCGGTGAATACGCTATTCGGGAATGGTTTGACGATGCTTCTCATACCGACTTTTTAAAAGATTTGAGTCCTGAACAGGAAGCCGATGTACGCCAGTTTGAAGGCAATGCCCAAGGCCTGCGCCTGCTGACCAAGATTGATTATCATCCCTATGATGGCGGCATGCGCCTGACCTATGCCACGCTCGGCGCCTATCTTAAATACCCATGGCTCTCTGAGGCGATTGACCCGACTGGTAACACCCCGGCCAGCCGACGTCCTAAATTTGGTTGTTACCAGTCTGAAAAAGAGATTTTGCAGGAAATTGCTGAACAGCTAGGATTAATCCAGCTTGGTGAATATCATTATTGTCGTCATCCGCTGACCTATCTCTTAGAAGCTGCGGATGATATCTGCTATGCCCTGATTGATCTGGAAGATGGTATTAGCCTGAATATGCTCAGTTATGCCGAAGTCGAGCCAGTCTTTCTGAACTTGCTGGGAGAATATGGCACACCTGAAGAAATCAATCTGCCTAATACCACTTGGCAACAAAAAATTGCCGCCTTACGTGGCCGGGTCATGAAACGTCTGGTAGATGAAGTCACCACAGCCTTTGCCCGACATCAGCAGGAAATTCTGATGGGCCAACTACAAGGTTCATTGCTGGGTTATTGTAGTGCCGACATTGAGATTGGCATTAACCGGGCCAAAGAACTGGCGCGAGACAAGATCTTCGAACACCCGCAAAAAGCCGGTCTGGAAATTATTGCGCATCAAAGTTTACAAACGATTCTGGATGCCTTTATTCCACTGACCACACCGCACAAAACCTTAAGCTTTAAGGAACAGCGTTTAATGGCTATTTTAAAACGTTCGGGTGCGCAGTTTAGCGCTGATCATTATGACAATATTATGCAGGTACTGGATATTGTCTCCAAGTTCTCCGATCATCAGGCTTATAATCTGGCGCAGGAACTGCATGGCAATAAAGCCGGATTGCTCTGATGCGAGCGAGCACCTGATGACAATCTCAGCAAAATCACTGCTTTTGAATGATAGAGTTTTGCCTTTATCGAAAATGCTGACTACTATGCCTGTATTAAATTTGAGTATGTATAAAAAATGATTGGATGCCTGATTGGGGAAGTGCTGGCGCTGGAAGCACCGACTGTTTTATTAAATGTGAACGGCGTAGGTTATGAGATTGACACCCCTTTAACCACTTTCTGTCAGTTGCAAAAAGGCCAGAAAATTACCTTGTGGACGCATTTGGCTGTGCGTGAAGATGCCCAGTTACTTTATGGCTTTATCAATGCGCAGGAAAAAACCATTTTCCGTACCTTATTAAAGGTGAACGGCGTAGGTCCTAAAATGGCACTTGGTATTCTTTCAACTTTAAGTGTGGAAATGCTGATCCATACCGTTGAACATGAAGATATCAACACTCTGGTCAAAGTTCCGGGGGTGGGTAAAAAGACTGCAGAACGCCTGATGATTGAATTGCGTGACCGCTTTAAAGCCATGGCGTCAGGTGCTATGCCAAGTAATTCAACTGCACCACAGATTCAGTTTATGGGCAATTCAGCCGTGGCTGAAGCGGAAGCTGCATTACAGTCGTTGGGCTATAAACCTGCTGAGGCACAAAAACTGGTCAATGCATCTAAAGGTGAATTTACCGAAGCCAGCGATATCATTCGCGCTGCATTAAAGTCGATGAATAAATAGAGATGATATCCAAGTTACAGGATAAAGTCTGATACGCGTAAAAGTCATTCGCAACTGTTTGAGGCAGGAGACATTTATAGTTAAATGTTTCTGCGATATATTCGATAAGAATCAATATTCGACGAGTTTTGCGAATGACGGTGGTTTTGCTTACTTTTGCCGAAACAAAAGTAAGGCGAACCGCAGGTTAATACTCAGATATAAATCTGATTGGAAAGACTCTGCAAAAATTCAATTCCTCGCCTAGGCGAAAATCTTAGGATTCAGATCCATATTTGAGGCCGTGTCAAAATTACCAGCTCAAAGGATCACTAAAACATTGGTATATAAACGTTATGCAAGACCGTCTCATCAGTGGTTCTGAAAAACCCGAAGATCATTTCGATCGCGCCATCCGCCCAACTTCCCTCGATGACTACATCGGTCAACCGGTGGTTCGTGAGCAGATGGAAATTTTCATTGGTGCAGCCCGCGGCCGTGAAGAAGCCCTCGATCACACCTTGATTTTTGGTCCGCCAGGTCTGGGTAAAACAACGTTGGCCAATATTATTGCCCGAGAAATGGGTGGCAATCTTAAGTCAACTTCTGGTCCGGTTCTGGAACGTGCCGGCGACTTAGCCGCGATGTTAACCAATCTGGAAGAAGGCGATGTCCTGTTTATTGACGAGATTCACCGTCTTTCACCCGTGATTGAAGAAATCCTGTATCCGGCAATGGAAGATTATCAGCTCGACATCATGATTGGTGAAGGCCCGGCTGCGCGCTCGATTAAACTGGATTTACCGCCATTTACGCTTGTTGCAGCAACCACACGTGCAGGTCTACTCACCTCTCCGCTGCGTGACCGTTTCGGAATCGTGCAACGTTTAGAGTTTTATTCGGTTGAAGATTTAACCCATATTGTCAAACGTTCAGCCAATTTGATGGATGTACCTATGACGGGAGATGGCGCAAAAGAAATTGCCCGTCGCTCACGAGGTACACCGCGTATTGCCAACCGTTTATTGCGTCGTGTCCGTGACTATGCACAGGTCAAAGGGACGGGTGAGATCAATCAGGATATGGCCCAACGTGCTTTGGATATGCTCAAAGTCGATAAAGATGGTTTAGACACACTCGACCGCCGTTATTTATCTATGCTTCTTGAGCGTTTTGATGGTGGTCCTGCCGGTGTTGAAGCACTCGCAGCAGCCATGGCGGAAGATTCAGGCACGTTGGAAGATGTCATTGAGCCATATCTGATTCAGCAAGGTTATGTGATGCGTACTGCACGTGGTCGTATTGCGACTAATATGGCGTATTTGCAGTTTGGGATGACCCCACCTGAGCCGAAAGAGAAGTAATTCATAAGGGAGATTTATTCTCCCTTTTTAACTCTTTCCCATTCTTTTTTTAATAGTTTTTGAATGTTTTGTACAAGAGTTTTAGAAATAAGTATTTTGCTTAATTCATCCAACTCATTATCGATAATATCTTTATTAAAGCACTTAGTAACTAGAGAGTCGATTTTTCTCATATCTGATAATATGATTTCCGATGATTCCTCCAAAGGATTTAAATATAAGGTAACTTTATGAGTAAGTTTTCTAAATTCCACTAAATAATCTATTAATGCCTCCTTACTTTGAACAGAGAAATCATTTGCTATTACTATATTCATTTTTGTTCTTACAATTAAAATTTCACTAAATAGCTCTCTAATATTATTTATCCAATCCTGTCGATGTGTAGACTTAATCTGCATTAATTGCAAGTCTTTCTGACTTTGATAAAGTTCTCTATTAGAATTCAGTGTTTGCTCTACTGACTTTCCTATTTGCTCTAATGTTAAATTAAAGCCTTGTTTAGTTAACTCAAAACTCTTACGTCCATACCAATAAGCAAGCCACGTTGCCAATGCACCGAAAATCAGAGCAATCACTACTGAAAGTGCAAAAGAGGAAATGGCTGTTTTATCTGTCGAAGCATTCAACTCCATGTGTGTTTTAGCAGGTTGTTGCAATACGATCGTTTGTATATTTGGTTGTTGTGGCACTGTCCACGGAAGCTGAATCATCACTTCATTATTATTCTGCTCTGCCACACCCACCCCTTTTAACTTAAATGAATTTTTATTATCAACATTCTAAACATTTTCAAAGTATCACAAAAGAAAAAGCCAACTGACCATGCCTGAATCAGTTGGCAAAAGCACAAAATAAAAAACTAAATAAAAAAAATTACTTCTCTTCTTTCTTAAACTCCTTAAAATCCGCTTTACGAATCATGGCATGAATACCTTTGGTTCGATCGACCACTTGTGACACTTCAAAGTCAGTCGCAGCACTTAAGTAGGCATAGGCAATTTCTTCAGAAATGCCATATTCATTGACCAGAAAACGGATCGCTTCACGGGTGGATTTACGCATGGCTTCATCTAAGTCTTCATCCAGACCCGGCGTAATCCAGAATTCAGCATTTTCAGCCAGCGGCTGTTTAATCTCTGCACCTGGAATTTTATCCTTGCCAGATTTAAGTAAAGTGAATTTTAAAGTCGCACGTGCCGAACCTTCCAAGGCAGTTAAAGCCACCTCACCATCACCTTGTACAAAGTGACTATCACCTGTATAGAACAAAGCACCTGGCACCTGTACAGGATAATAGGCCGTAGCCCCTGCTCCTAATTCATTGATGTCGATATTCCCGCCATAAAATGATGGTGGCACAGAGTGCACAGGCTCACTGGTATTTGGTGCAACGCCCATCGTGCCCATAAACGGATTCAGCGGGAAACGAATCGCTTTACCAGATTCAGTTTTTAAAACGCCTTCCCATACACCATCCGCATTTTTCTCAATTGGGGTAAAAATGGACACGTTGCCATAAGCATCAGGATTGGCTGGAGATGCATGCTCATGTTTCTGACGTTTCGGGAATTCGGGTAAGGTTCCTTTGCCATGACGGTTTGAAATCACGCCATAAGGTACACGCGGTTCAACTTTTAAAATCTCCACCTTTAGAATATCGCCCGGCATTGCCCCTTCTACATAGACAGGCCCGGTAATAATGTGTGGTCCATCTTTATGGAAATCATGTTTCAATTTGGAATTCGTGATCAGCTTGGCTTCATCCAATACATGCTCAGGCTTGACGCCTTTTGATGTGAAATATTTCTCTGCATTGCGGCCTTGATCTTCCAGCAGCCCTTCATGCGAAACTGTATCGAAAGTAACTGTGCTACCTGAAGGGACAGTCAAGACAGGTTTTGCATCTTTATTTGGCAGATAACCCCAAGTAATCGTATTTAAGGTACTCGGCACATAATAATGACCTTTATATTCACCACTTTTGAGTAATGTCGGTTTATTTTCCAGCTGTTTCAGTATCTTAAAGTCTTCAGCCCATAGGCTTGTCGAAATAAAACTTAAGCTTGAAGCCACTGCCAGAGATAAAGCCAAAGGTTTTAACATGTGTTCAATTTCCGTCATAAAAAATATTACGAAAGAGTGAATGCAATCTAAGTGCCAAAATAAGTTTAAGAGGTTTAAAAAATCTTCACTTCATTCAGATTATTGATATAGAGGTAATCGTTTTTATCCCTTTTTAGCCTGAAATTCTTATAATTTTCATACCTTATAAATATAAAAAATCAATTTAGATACATATTTTTACAATGTAAAAGAGCAAGTAAAGCTCTTTGAGAACAGATATTAACACCCAGAATACCTTTAAAGTATCAAAAAATACTTAGAGGGTTTTGGTCGAAATTAGATCAGTATGCCATCCTAAAGAATCACTTTAACCATTTCAAATTCTTGAGGTTCTCCCGAAGTATGAACATGTATAAGCAGATATCCCTTTGTCTCCCTCTTCTTTTCTGTAGCCAGTTCAGTCTGGCCGACTGGATTGATGACTCTGTACACGCTGCTGAAGCACACACCATCAAACTACGACAGCATATCCACCAGCACCCAGAACTGGGGAATATGGAATTCAAAACCTCGGAGCTGGTCCAAAAAGAATTAAAATCCTACGGCATTGAAGTACGTAAAGGCTATGCCAAAACCGGTGTAATCGGTGTATTAAAAGGTGCAAAAACCGGCCCTGTGATGGCCTTACGCGCAGATATGGATGCCTTGCCAATCAAGGAAACTGCACCCGTGCCTTTCGCCAGCAAACAAAAAGCGATTTATCAAGGCAAAGAATCTTATGTGATGCATGCCTGTGGTCATGATGCACATACTGCGATGTTATTAGGTGCAGCCAAAGTGCTGGCCGCCAATAAAGATAAAATTGCGGGTACAGTGGTGTTTGTATTCCAGCCGGCTGAAGAAGGTGGTGCCGATATTGATAACTTTACTCATGGCGATCAGATTGGTTCCCGCAAAATGATTGCCGATGGTGCCTTGAACAGTCCAAAACCTGAAGTGATTTTCGGGATGCATGTCATGGCAGGCATGCCAAGCGGCAATATCTTCTACAAAGATGGTGCGATTTTAAACAGTGCCGATCATTTACGTATTCAGGTCAATGGTAGTCAGGTGCATGGCTCCATGCCTTGGGCAGGTAAAGACCCAATTTATGCCTCTGCCCAGATGGTCACCAATTTACAAAGCCTGATCAGCCGTAAAGCTGACTTGACTAAAGGGATGGGTGTGGTGAGTATTGGCAGCATTCAGGGCGGCACCACCGGCAACGTCATTCCAGATCAGGTCAATATGGTCGGGACTATTCGTTCCAATAGTGAAGATGTACGTCAGGGCATTTTAAAAGACTTGCCGAAAATGCTGGAACACAATGCCGCAGCCAATGACGTTAAGGTGAAAGTCGAAATTGCACCTTATGCACCAGTGACCACCAATGATAAAACCTTGACTGAATTGATGCGCCCAACCTTGGCGAGCGTGCATGATGAAGATAAATTGCATGTTTTAGACAACAATGCCAGCGCCAGTGAAGATTTTGCTTATTATGGCCAGCTCATGCCATCGCTCTTCGTTTTTGTTGGTGCCACACCAGCAGATCAAGATCCGGCAAAAGCCGCACCCAACCATAACCCGAATTTCATTGTCGATGATGCGACCTTGAAAACCGGGGTCGAAAGCCATGTCCGTTTTATTCTGGACTATCCAAAAGTAGCTGAGCAGGTTCAGGCCAACTGGAAACAGAAAAATAAAGGCTAATCTTCTATTACTAAAATGCGCGCCTTCATGGACTCGCGCATTTTAGTAACTGCTGCTGTTTCATAAATGAGCTGTTAAGCGCTCAGTACTTCTTCTTGGCGACTTCTCTCCAGATTTGACACCTTGTGCCATTGGTCTCAAGACTCACAATGCTAAACTTTGAACCGCTAAATTGCTTGACTGTTGGCAGGAATCCGGCAAACTCTAATCCCTCTCCTGCATCTAAAAACAAGCAAAAATTTCGAAAATCTGCATGGAACAAAACTATGGCGAATCACTTTGAATTCAATATCCGCGTTTATATTGAAGATACTGATGCGGGTGGCATTGTCTATCACGCCAATCATATTCGCTATATGGAACGTACCCGTACCGAATGGTTACGTGCCGCTGGAGTGAGCCATTACTGGCATCAGACAGACTACAATTTTGTGGTGCATAAAATTAATGTCAAATACATGCGTCCGATCCTGATGGATGATTTAATTACTGTTACGGCACGTGTCATTTCATGTAAAGCTTCATCATTTGTATTGCAACAAAATATTTATCGTGGTGAAATCATGCTTGCATCAGGTGAGGTTGAGTTGGCATGTATCAGTGCAGAGATGCGACCACGTCGACTCCCGGATGAAATCCGCGAACTAATTCAAAAAGAATTGGAACAAGACTAAAAAAATTTATTGGCACACGTAACAACTATGGCGACTCAGTTAGAATCATCTCTTCAAGTTTCAGATCTTATTTTACAAGCAAGCCCTGTCGTACAACTGGTGATGCTTTCTCTCCTGTTAGCCTCAATATATAGCTGGTATCTGATTGCCAGGCTCTATATGAATTATAAAAAAGCCCAGGCCGATGATGAACATTTCCAGAAAATCTTCTGGTCTGGTGCTGAGCTGAATACCCTGTATAACAATGCACAACTCAACTCCAAACGCACTGGCCTTGAAGATATTTTCTATCAGGGTCTGGGCGAGTTCCTGAAACTGAAAAAACGCCATGCGCCGACTGCCCAGTCGATTGAAGGAACAGAGCGTATTCTGCGTGTCGGTTTAAGCCGTGACCAAGGTCATCTGGAACAAGGTCTGGGTGCATTGGCAAGTATTGGTTCTGTTGCACCTTATGTTGGTCTGTTCGGTACAGTCTGGGGCATCATGAACGCCTTTATTGGCCTGGCAGATGTTGATCAGGTGACACTGGCGACGGTCGCACCCGGTATTGCAGAAGCCTTGATTGCAACTGCGATCGGTCTGTTTGCAGCCATTCCAGCGGTATTGGCCTTTAACCACTTCACGGCCAAAGGTGAAACGGTCTACTCTGACCGTGCGCTGTTTGCCGAAGAAATGGTGGCGCTATTGCAACGTCAGTCTGTGGGCGTAACTCAGGACAAAGACTAATGGCGATTCAAGGTTCAGGACGCTTTCAGCGTATTAAAAAGCCACTAAAAAGTGACATGAATGTGGTGCCGTATATCGATGTCATGCTGGTACTTCTGGTGATCTTTATGGTCACCGCTCCGATGATTACCAGCGGTATCAAGGTTGACTTGCCTCAGGCCAACGGATTGCCGATCGAATCCAAGGACGCTCCGACCATCGTCACACTCAAAGAAGATGGTTCATATTATTTAGAATATAAAAATCAGGCGACTGGCCCAGTCACACTGGAAGAATTAACGCGTACCCTGGTTGATGCCCAAACCCAGGCACAAAATGAAAACAAGGTGCTCAATGTCGTGATCAATGGCCATAATACCCGTCCATATGGCGATGTCATGGCCTTGATGTCCAGCCTGCAGGATGCTGGCCTTTCTCAAGTCGGTTTACTGACCAAGCCATTAGAATAAAGTATGAAAGACTATAAAAAGCCACCATTTCAGAAAAAAGCCATCGCACTTGGATTCACCTTAGGTATCCATGCAGTGGCTTTGGTGGGCTTACTTTATCTGGGCATGAGTAATCCCCCTGAACCGCCAAAACAGATCAAAACCGTTCTGATCAAGCCAGAAGACCTTAAACCGGTGACTCGCGAAGAAACCGAATTTGAGGAAACTGCACATGAAAATGTCGCAGAAGAAATCACTCAAACGGCAGAACCCAGTATAGAACCTGCTCCTGTCATTCCGACAGCAGCCCCTGCTGTACCTGTGACTCCACCTGTGCCAAAAGCAGATACACAAAAAGTCCAGCAGGAACTGAAAGCGGCAGAGGCAGCACAAGCCAAGGCTGCGCAGCAAGCAGCTGAAGCAGCGAAACGTGCCGAAGCTGCTGAACAGGCGAAACAGGCAGCGGTCAAAGCCAAAGCGGATGCAGCACAAAAATCCAAGGCTGAAGCCGAAGCTGCACGCCAAGCTGAACTGAATGCACAGCGCAAAGCCGATGCTGCACAAAAAGCCAAACTGGAAGCACAGAAAAAAGCCGACCTAGCTGCCAAGCAAAAAGCGGATGCTGCAACAAAAGCCAAAGCAGAGGCTGATGCCAAACGTAAGGCTGAAGCTGCTGCTAAAGCAAAGGCAGATGCGGCAGCAAAAGCCAATAATGATGCAGCGGCGAAACGTAAAGCAGACGCTGATGCGAAAGCCAAAGCAGACGCGGCAGCTAAGGCTAAAAATGATGCAGCGGCGAAACGCAAAGCGGATGCTGATGCCAAAGCGGATGCGGCTGCTAAAGCTAAAGCCGACGCTGATGCCAAACGCAAGGCAGATGCCGACGCTAAGGCCAAAGCGGATGCAGACGCCAAGCGCAAAGCAGATGCTGAAGCAAAAGCCAGAGCTGATGCAGATGCCAAAGCTTCAGCCGCGAAACAAGCTGCTGAAGAAGCTGCACAGAAAAAAGCGGAATCAAAACGGATTGCATCCACTGCGAAGCGCGATTTTACCAATAAAGTTAAACAGGCTTGGAATACACCAGTGGGTTCATCTGGTAAAACTGCCAACGCTCGCGTCACGCTAAGTGATAGTGGTTCTGTCATTTCTGTAGTGGTAAGTGCAAGTGATCCCGATATGAAAGCCAGTGTAGAAGCTGCAGTTCGTGCTGCTGCACCTTATCCAATGCCTTCCGATCCAGATGCACGCCGTGAAGCACGAAGCTTTACTTCAACCTTTACTGCGCAATAAAAAACGGAGCCATCACATAAATAATGTTGTGATGGCTTTTATTTTTTAAGCTAAACTTCACTTTAAATTGATTAAATAATATTCACTTTTCACAGTGTCATAACAGTTTGGTCATAAATTCATGGTTTTATTCTATTAAATCCATGCGATGATGTAGCCCAAGCACCTATACAATAAATCCGTTGATTTGAGTAAATAACGAATGATGGAAAAGACTCGCAAACATCTACTCTGCCTCGCAATCATTAGCGCTTTAAGCCCTGTATTGGCAACCCAGTCCTATGCCCAATTGCATCTGGAAATTACCAAGGCACCTGAGGCAGCACCTAAAATTGCCGTTGTACCTTTCAGTCAGGATCAGAGCATTTATCCTATTGTGGAAAATGACCTGAATCGTTCTGGCCGCTTTACCAGTGCTTCAAAAAACCTGCCTGCAACAGCGACATTGAATAATCCGAATGCAGAAGCTTGGGCATCGGCTAGTGTTCCCTATGTGGTCACCGGTTCATCCAAGACCACAGCCGATGGTTCTTTTGAAATCCAGTATCAGCTCTATGATGTCGAAAAAAAACAATATCTATTAAATGAATTGCTAACTGTTCCAGCCTCACGCACCCGTCAGGCAGCACATATGATCAGTGATGCCATCTATCAAGCATTGACCGGTATTCCTGGTGATTTTAGCGGACGTATTGCCTATGTGCTGCGCAATCCTGCTACGCCAGAACAACGCTATACCTTGCAGATTGCCGACACCGATGGCGAACAGCCAAAGACCATTTTGACCTCACGTGATCCGATCCTTTCTCCGGCATGGACACCAGACGCCAAAAAAATCGCTTATGTGTCGTTCGAAACCAAACGCCCGGCGATTTATGTACAGGATCTGGCGACCGGACAGCGTGAAAAACTGGCCAGCTTCCGTGGTTTGAATGGCGCGCCGAGCTTCTCTCCAGATGGCAAGAGCATGCTGTTTACTGCTTCTATGCACGGCAATCCGGAAATCTACCAGATGAATCTGGAAACGCGTCAGCTACAACGTATGACCAATGACAGTGCCATTGATACTGAAGCACGTTATTCGCCAGATGGAAAATCTTTTATTTTCACTTCTGACCGTGGTGGTTCTCCACAAATTTATCGCCATGATCTTGAATCAAGTAGCAATAAACGCCTGACCTTCCGTGGTGCATTCAATGCGCGTGGTACGCTAAGCGCAGATGGTAAAAAACTTGCATTAGTTCATCGCCCAAGCGGCAGTAACTATCGAGTTGCGGTTCAGGACATGACCTCTGGTGTGAACAACATTTTGACACCAACAACGCTGGACGAATCGCCAAGCTTCTCGCCAAATGGCCAGATGGTGGTCTATGCCACCCGTGAAGGTGCACGCGGACTCTTGTCGATCATGTCGCTGGATGGCCGCTTCCGTATGAATTTGCCAAGTGAAACGGGCGAAGTCCGTGAACCGGCTTGGGCACCAAAATAAGATTTTTATATTGATAAACCCTTTACCCCATAATCAAACTTCATGGAGATGAAGATGAACAAAGTAAAATTATTTGCCTTGCCACTTTTAGCAGCAGCTGTTGTCATGACAGGTTGTGCGAGCCGTAAGCCTGCCGCTGAAGTTCAAACGGGCGGTTTAGATACGACCGGTACAACAACTGTGAATACTCAAGGTCTGAGTGAAGATGCAGCACTGAATGCACAAAACATGGCAGGTGCTTCTGCAAAAGGTGTTACTGCAGAAAATAAAGCATTCTTGGCAAAACGCGTGGTGCATTTTGACTATGACAGTACTGAACTCAGCAATGAAGATCTAAATACGCTGCAAGCCCATGCGCAATTCCTGATGGCCAATGCCAATTCACGTGTAGCACTCACCGGCCATACCGATGAACGCGGTACCCGTGAATACAACATGGCACTTGGCGAGCGTCGTGCCAAAGCAGTAGAAAGCTTCTTGGTGACGACTGGTGTTAATCCTGGTCAACTAGAAGCAGTTAGCTATGGCAAGGAAATGCCAATCAATGCGGGCCATGACGAAAATGCCTGGAAAGAAAACCGCCGTGTAGAAATTAATTATGAAGCGGTACCACCATTGTTGAAATAATTTTCATTCATGATGGTTTCATCAAATAAAAAGCACTCAATCATGAGTGCTTCTTATTGGCTTCAATGAAAGAATCGGTCTACTTTAGAAGCTGATCTTGTTCAGCCGGATGCATCGATTCGATCAGATCATGTTTATTGAATTGTTTGTACTCTGGTTTTGCTTCATAATCCCGCCAGGCTTCTTTCATCTTGTCTTCAGAGATATCATCTAAAGTAATGCCTTCGCTTGGCGTTGGAGTCGCATCAAACTTCAATGTTGTCATATCTGTGCTCCTATTCTCAATTTTCCTTTGTCTTCAACATAGCACTTTCCGCAGGAGTTGCAAGGGCAAAATCGATACAAATAATCCAGTTTAATTTTTCTTTTAGTACGTTCTCATCTAAAATATAGCCGCATATCGTTTTGATCATTTTTTCCCGATTTAAGTTTTGGAGTTTCCCCTATGTCATACCGCACTTTATCCCAGTTTTTACAACAACAAAGCGGGAATCTCACACCTGAACTTGCACAAGTTATTGAAACGATTGCAAACACTTGCAAAGACATTGATCAATTACTGCAAAAAGGTGCTTTAGCGGGTGTATTGGGAAGTGCACAGCATGAAAACGTTCAAGGCGAAGAGCAAAAGAAGCTGGATGTCATTTCTAATGACTATTTGATTGATGCCTTGCAGCAACATCCAAATGTGGGTGGTTTGGCCTCAGAAGAACTGGATGAATTCACCCCTGCACAAGAAAATGGTCAATTTCTGGTATTGTTCGATCCATTAGACGGTTCAAGCAATATCGACATCAATATGTGTGTTGGTACTATTTTCTCGATTCTTCCTGCGAAGAATGCTGTGACTCAGGCAGAAGACTTTATGCAAGCCGGTGTTCATCAGGTAGCTGCAGGTTATGTGCTTTATGGCCCGTCAACCATGTTGGCATTGACGGTCGGCGCAGGCGTGGTGTTCTTTACCTATGACCCTGAGACTCAAGAATTCCTACTGACTTCTGAAGCAATTCAGGTTGCTGCGGATACTAAAGAATATGCGATCAATGCGTCGAATCAGCGTCATTGGGAAGCACCAGTACAGCGTTATATCGATGAATTGTTAGCTGGTAAGACTGGCCCGCGTGAAAAAGACTTCAATATGCGTTGGGTTGCCTGTATGGTGGGCGACATTCACCGTATTCTTTGCCGTAGCGGTATCTTCATGTATCCATACGACCTTAAAGATCCGGCTAAAGCTGGCCGTCTGCGTTTAATGTATGAAGCTAACCCAATGAGCATGCTCATGGAACAGGCTGACGGTGCATCAACTACAGGTCGTGTCCGTATTCTTGAGATCGAACCGACAGATCTACATCAACGTGTGCCAGTGATCATTGGTTCTAAAAACGAAGTTGATCTTGTGACCAGCTACCACAACTAATTTTTATAGCGGTAGTCGATATTGAATCGGCTGCCGTGGATTATATCTCCCATGCCAACTTTTTTTCTTGATTCAAAAGACAATCCAAAGATTAAACACTTACGTGGTTTAATCGAACAAAATACTTATCGTAAAAAACAAGGTCAAACGGTTTTAGAAGGCACGCATCTGTCTCTTGCCTGGCTACATGAAAACCGTAAAATTGATTCGATTTTCACCACTGAACATGCACTTTCACATCCTGATTTCGAGAAAATTCTTGCAAAATACACAGGTATGGTCTTTGTTCTGAGCGAGTCTTTATACAAAGATTTAAGCACCTTAGGAACATCTTTAGCCTGTTTAGCTGTGGTCACTCTACCGACAGCAAATTATGCATTGGATTTTAAAGCAGACACTTTGATTTTGGAAAATGTACAGGATCCGGGTAATGTAGGCACCCTGCTTCGCTCTGCTGCTGCTGCCGGTATTGAACAGATTGTATGTACCAAAGGTTCTGCATCGCTCTGGTCTCCACGCGTATTACGTGCCGGTATGGGTGCACATTTCACGCTGCAAACCTTTGAAAATATTGCGCTTGAACAAATTCTTGAGCAATTTCAAATCCCTGTCTATGTAACCAGCTCACACCGTGCTGAAAGCCTGTATTCAAAAGACTTACGTAAACCTTGCGTGTGGATTCTGGGTAATGAAGGCCAAGGCGTGTCTGATTATGCGATGCAACATGCTGAAGCCGTTAGCATTCCGCAACCTGGAGGTCAGGAATCACTGAATGTCGCAATTGCCGGTTCGATCTGTTTCTTTGAAATGGTACGTCAACGTATCTAATTAGGGATTTAGGTTACAGTGTTTTAATACGGCCCTGCCCGTGTATAAAATAGATTAAACTACAAAAATAATAAACTTAATTGTCAACCAAACCAGGATTCCCAACGTTATGTGATTATGAACTTGGGAATAATGGTGGGTGTCCAATGACAGGATTTTCCATCTCTATGGATTTAGCACCAAAACAGTTGCAAACACACGATGTAAGTATTCTGAAGAGTACGGCTGAAGCACGTCTGAAGAATTTTATGCAGGATGTGACTGGGCGTGCCTTGGTGATGATGGAAAGTGCGACTCAAGGTCATCATGGTATTGCTATGGATCTGGTTCAGGAAGCTTTCATTTCCTTACACAAATCCTATGCAGAAAAAAGCACAGAAGAATGGTATCCCCTGTTTTATACCATTCTCAACAACAAGTTACAGGACTGGCGTCGTAAAGAATCACGGCGTGGTCAAATGTTTTCATTTTTCAAAAAAGTCAGTCTCGATGACGACAAAATTGAATTCGATGATATCGTTGATGAATCAACACCAACGCCGCTGGACTTTCTCGATCAGGCAGTCACTGCTGAAGAAATCCAGGAAGCGATTGCAAAATTGCCTGTGCGTCAGCAACAGGCATTTATGCTCAGAGCCTGGGAAGGATTTGATACGCATACTACCGCACAAATTATGAACTGCACAGAAGGCAGTGTAAAAACCCATTATCACCGTGCTATCCAAGGCTTACGTGCCTCTTTAGCACATTTAAATCCATATCTGGGAGGGTCATCCGAATGAATCAAGATGATTTCTTAAAACAAGTAACTTCCAAACTTGATGGACTGGCACAACAACATAAAGATAAACCTGTTGTCATGCACCATGTTCTTGAAGAAATTCAGGATTCAAAACATTCACGCTTTGCATTTCTAAAAATGTCAGGTTTTGCTTTGGCAGCTGCGATTGCAGGCATTGTGGTATTACCGAATCTTTCGGACCATAACGAACCGCAAACTCAAATGGTGTCAGTCCCAAAACTGTCTCCGCAAATGCTTGAAGATTTAGAAATGTTAATGGTTTTAGGTGAGGACAAAGTTCCACATGGCAGCTAAAAAATTGGTGATTGCTTTTTGTGCATTCAGTTTTCTGCAAACCAGCTTTGCAGGATTTGAACGTTTTTGGCTATTTTCCAAAGATGCGAATACCCAAGTAACTGATACTTGGGATAGTCTTTCTGATTCTGAACAATTGGCACTGATTAAACGTTATCAATCTTTAAAAGAAATCCCCGAACAACAACGTGTCAGCTTGCAGCAGCGTATGGACTGGTTTACCCAACTCCCTGATGCGGAAAAGCAGAGAATGCGTGAAACATGGCAAATGATGAGCAGTCAGGAACGTAAAGAACTGGGCGCACGTATGCAAAAAGCGTCTCCTGAGCAACGCCTCGCCATTCGTGAAGAATATATTCTCAAATATCAGCAAGTGACTCAGCAGCCTAACTCGCATTAAAAACTTAATATAAAAAAGCCTCCATATGGATAATGCCAGTCAGTTAAGAAATTGACTGGCATTTTCTTGGGTATTTCTGCGGTTTTCCTTTCACAACTCGTGGGCAACTTCTAACCCTTCT
>NZ_JAMXXK010000025.1 GCF_024129735.1 Acinetobacter lwoffii
ATCCTGGTCGTTAAAGTGTTTGTTTGCACTCATATTTTAACTGTTAGGACTCAGGTTTTTTTATTTAAAGCAAACTATGGGACAGCAGTGGCTCGAAAGCCTCTTTTTAAATGTGATTAAAAAAGATTAAGTATGAGAATAATCCATTAACCACGGAAGTTATTTAACAATGCCGATGTAATTGATTTATTGTGTGTTGCCACTTTGGTTTTTTTAGCTTTCTTTGAGTTGTCTTCGACACGTTCAATCTTGATCGCTTTGTACTTATCGCCATTTTCAACAACATTAAATTTCACGCGTTCATTGCGTTTTGGCTCGCCTTCTGCCGCAGGGAAGTCTGAAATATGGAAGAATACATCTCCCTCAGCGCAGCCAATAAAACCGAAACCTTTGGCAGGGTCATACTGTTTGATTTTGCCCTGATACAATTCATCTTTCATGCTATTGTCCTATCCTGAAAATGCCCTGTCTACATTATATAAAAAAGAGGCTGTAGTAGCCCCTTTTTTCATCATATTCAAAAATTAGTCTTTTTGAACTGAACCAAAGATTTTATCCCCAGCATCGCCAAGACCTGGAACGATATAACCATTTTCATTTAAGCCATTATCGATAGAAGCAGTAAAAATCACAACATCCGGATGCGTAGCTTCTACACGCTTAATGCCTTCTGGTGCAGCAACTAGAACCATCACACGAATATCTTTACAGCCGCTGGCTTTCAGTACATCAATTGCAGCCACTAAAGAAGAACCGGTCGCCAACATTGGATCAATGATCATTGCGATACGGTTTTGTACGTCTGGAACCAGTTTTTTATAATAGGTACGTGCTTCCAGAGTTTCTTCATCACGCTCTAAACCAAGTACTGATACTTTTGCACTTGGAATCAGGTTCAGGAAACCGTCAAGCATGCCAATACCGGCACGTAGAATTGGCACAACCGTGATTTTTTTACCCGCAATACGATCAACTGTAACAGCACCATTCCAGCCATCAATATCATGTTCAACCATTGGCAGGTCTTTAGTTGCTTCATAAGTCAGAAGCATGGTCACTTCTTGAGCTAACTCACGGAAATTCTTGGTACTGATATCTGCACGACGGAGTAAACCAAGCTTATGTCGAATGAGCGGATGACGGATTTCATGGATTGCCACGGGAGAACACCTAAAAGGTTAAAGATAAATTTCCGCTATTATAAAGGCTTTTATTGATTTGTATAAATAAAAAAGCCCCCAATCATGGAGGCTTTTTTGTAATAACGTCAATCTTTGCAGATATTAGTTAAAACCACTTTGAACCAAAGTGAAAATGAACTGTTGCAATTCAGGTGACATGGCAAAGAATGCATATTTAGATACTGCAATCACTGGATCTGGGTAGACACCGATCACAAGTACCGCAAGCGCAGCAAGAAGTACCATGATACCACCGACTTTTTGACCCCAATGATTCACCGCATCTAGACGTGGTGTTTCAGGTGGTGTCATGTAAAGCACAACCATCACACGTAGGTAGTAGTACAAACCGATACCAGAACCCAAGATAACCATCGCAGTCAGGAACCAGGCTTCGCCTGCAACCGCAGTTTTAATTACCAGGAACTTACCGATAAAGCCGGCAGTTAAAGGAATACCTGCAAGAGACAGCATCATCACCGTCAATACAGCAGTCAATACTGGACGGCGCCAGAACAGACCACGGTATTCAGCCAGACTACCCGCTTCATCCGTATTGTTATACGGACTAGACATCAGCGTAACAACACCGAACGCACCGATCGTGGTTAATACATAGGTAATCACGTAGACGTTTACACTTTCAAAAGTCGCGAAACCTTGAACCTGTAAGAAATCCGTATTACGTGAACTTACGATGGCAACCAGCAAATAACCAAAGTGTGCAATTGAAGAGTATGCCAGGATACGTTTCAAGTTCACCTGGCGAACCGCCAGCAAGTTACCTGCAAGGATAGACAGAACCGCAATAATTGAGATGATCGTGACGAAGCTGTCTGCCAGAATTAGACCCGAAGACAACGCATAACGAACAAACAGACCAATCATGGCTACTTTCGCAACAGTCGCAAGGAAAGTCGCGATTGGCGCTGGTGCACCAGCATATACGTCTGGTGTCCATTTGTGGAATGGTGCCAGCGATAATTTAAATGCTACTGCAAATACAATTAATGCCAGACCAATCACGACAGCCGGTTGACTGAATACAGTAAACAGTTTGCCTGGTTCAGCCACGAAACTTAAAGTACCTGTATATGCATAAATATATGCCATACCCATGAGCAGCATTGCTGACGCAGTTGCTGAAAGCACCAGATATTTCACACCCGCTTCAAGCGATTGAGAACGTTGATGTGTATATGCCAACAAGCCATATACAGGAATCGACATCAACTCAAGGCTGATAAAGAATGATGCATAGTGTGAGCTAGCCACCATTAGCATGGCACCCGCAACGGATGTCAGCATCAGGATATATAACTCTTCACGGTTATCTTTATAGGTTTCGATATACGCGTGAGATAGCGTTGCACATGCAAGTGCAGCAATCAGGATCACAAACTGGTACAGCATCGTAAATGGATCTACGATGAACAGATTCATCACGTTGGCAGGTGCAAACACGCCTGCCAACAAAACGAAAATGATATAGAACGCAGCAAGGTTTAAACCAATCACCGTGGTGGTAGCCACTAGGTTATGGTTACGCTTGATTGCGGTCAGCAACATCACGACGATCGCAGTTAACGACACGATCATCACAGGTGCTAGAGGCATAAGCTCAGAAAAAGACATTGTGAAGTTCATGGCTTATTGGATCTCCACATTTTCAAGTTGAGTCGTTACTTGATCAGCAACTTCAACCACTTCTTGAACTGGAATGTAGCTATTCGCTAACCACGCCATGCTTGAGTTAGAAACGTCAAGGAAGCTTTGTGGATATAGACCAAGCCAAAGTAGACCAAACGCACAGATCAACAATAATGCGATTTCACGTGCATTTAGATCTTTTAATGGATTTGTATAGTGCTGCTGTTGTGCTTCATTTGGTACACCAAACAGGGCTTTGTGAATCAGGATCAAACCGTACAAACCCGCAAATACCAAGCTGATTGCCGCAAGAATGGTAAACGCCGGAAATTTCGCATAAGCACCCATCAGGATCAGGAACTCACCAATGAAGTTACCTAGACCTGGAATACCAACCAACGCCGCAACGAAGAACATCAGGAAGAATGCAAGATACGGGAATTGACCACGCATACCACCCATCAAACGCATATCACGCGTATGCACACGCTCATATACCTGACCACACATAATGAACAGTGCAGCAGATGAAATACCATGTGCCAACATCATGATCATCAGACCTTGGAAGGTCAGGATGTTACCTGCGTAGATCGCAAGTAAAACGAAGCCCATGTGTGAAATAGAGGTATAAGCCAACAGGCGTTTCATGTCGGTTTGCTGGAAAGCACACCAAGCACCGTAGAAAATACCGATTAAACCAAGAATGATTGCGAAGTCTGCAAACTGTGCAGACGCTGCCGGGAAGAACGGAATCACGAAACGTAATAAACCGTACGCCGCAGTCTTAATCAAGATACCTGCAAGATCGACAGAACCCGCTGTTGGTGCTTGCGCATGCGCATCTGGTAACCAGCCGTGTAATGGGAAAACTGGAAGTTTTACCGCAAAACCGATGAATAAACAGATCATGAATGCATAAGCCACCGCTGGCGCCTGAGCGTCAAGCGTATTCGCCACACCTAATAGATAGTTGTAGTCGAAACGGATTTCGCCAGTCATGGTATAGCCCACAGTCACCAGACCAAGGATACCAATCAGCATCACCAAACCGGCAACCTGCGTGTAAATGAAGAACTTGTTAGCTGCATAAACACGTGACTTGCCTTCTGCCCCTTTATGACCCCAAAGGGCAATCAGGAAGTAGATCGGTACCAGCATCATCTCCCAGAAGAAGAAGAACAGGAATAAGTCAATCGCCAGAAACACACCGATGACACCACCTAAAGACCATAAAAGGTTCAAGTGGAAGAAACCAACGTTCTTTTGAATCTCGCCCCATGAACAGCCTACTGCCAATACACCCAGGAGTGCAGTCAAGCCAACCATAAGAAGTGATAAACCATCCACTGCTAAGTGAATGTTAATGCCCAGGGTTTGAATCCAAGGCAATTTGAATTCGGCAGCCCACGAAGGTGTAGCACCGCCTAATTCATAGTTGTAAGTACCAGTCTGCCAAAGGACTATGGTCAAGACCAAGGTCACCAGCATACCGATCAGCGCGATATAACGCGGCAAGTGTTGGTCGAGTTTATCGACCAACCAGCATATGAAACCTGCAATGAACGGAATGAGGATCAGAGCCGGCAAAATAATATTGTTTGGAGCTTCCATTTTATTTCCCCACGACCTGAATCACGATCAAGATCATCAGTAGGACAACGACACCGAGCCCCATACTAGATGCATATTCACGCAGTGAACCGGTTTGACGTGAACTTGTAAAGCTGTGACCACCTTTAACAAGTGCAGGAAGTACCAGCCATAGGCCATCAATTGGATCACGACCAAAGATCTTCGCGAACATTAAATATGGCTTCACGAAAATGAGGTCATACAGCGTATCGAAACCTAATGCGTTACGGCAGATGTTGACCAGGCCAGCACCTACAGAAGTGGCTGCAAAACGTTTGACTGCATTGTAAGCAAAAGCGAACAGCACGACACCGACTGCAAGACCTGTTAAAGCAACAGCGATTGCGATGTATTCAGCACCATGTGCACCTGCTTCAAGCGCTTCAGGAATAATGAAGGCTGGAATTTGGGCTGCATCCAGAATGCTCATTACCGGTGCTTTCAGGACGATCGCCAGACCTGTTGAAAGTACAGCAAGAATCGCCAGTGGCGCCCAGTAAGTTGCACCTTTGATTTCGTGATAAGGCGTATTTTCTTTGCCGAAGAATACAACCCAGATTAAACGGAATGTATAAATAGACGTTAAGAATGCACCTGCAACACCGACCCAGTACAGCGTGTTATATACTGGTAAACCAGCAATATGACTTTGCGTCCAGACTGCAGCAAGAATCGCGTCTTTTGAGAAGAAACCAATGGTCAGGAATGGAATCGCTGCCAATGCACCGCCACCAATCGCGAAACATGCAAACAGGAATTTGTTCTTGTAGAACAGACCGCCCATCTTGAAGATGTTTTGTTCGTGATGATAAGCCAGAATCACTGCACCAGACGACAAGAACAAGAGTGCCTTGAAGAATGCGTGAGTCAGCATATGGAACAGACCTGCCTGGTATGCTTCAGCACCTACCGCCATAAACATATAACCGAGCTGACTCATGGTTGAGTATGCCAGAATACGTTTGATGTCGGTTTGAACCAGTGCAGCAAAACCAGCCACAAGCAAGGTCACCGCACCTGTGATCGAAATAAATACCATCACTTCTGGTGCAAGTTCAAAGACTGCGAACAGACGGCAGCACAGGTAAACACCGGCTGTTACCATTGTTGCAGCATGGATCAATGCAGAAACAGGTGTCGGACCTGCCATCGCATCGGCTAACCATGTTTGTAACGGGATCTGTGCAGATTTACCTGCCGCACCCAAGAATAAGAGCAATGCTGTCCAGATGGTCAATGAAGAACTTTGCGTCATTACAGTCGCCGCATTTTCGACGATGTACTGAATGTTCAAGGTACCGAATTGCTGGAAGATCAGGAACATGGCAATCAGCAGGAATACGTCACCAATACGGGTCACGGTAAATGCCTTGATTGCCGCCAGACCGTTTGCAGGGTTCTGGTAGTAATAACCGATCAGCAGGTATGAACACAGACCTACGCCTTCCCAACCCAGGAATAACAACGCCAGGTTGTCACCCAATACCAGCAATAACATGCTTGCAACGAACAGGTTGAAGTAAGAGAAGAAACGTGCGAAGTCTTCTTCACCGCGCATGTACCATGATGCAAAGATGTGAATTAAGAAACCCACGCCTGTCACCATGCCCAGCATCAATAAAGACAAGCCATCCAGCTGCAAGCTGATGCCCGGAGCAAAACCGCCAACACTGAACCAGGTCCAGAGATGTTGCACAACTGCAGTTGAACCATTATTCACAAAGTCCATACCCGCAATCAGTGCGAACAGTGCAGATAAACCGACTGCACCGACACCAATCATTGCTGCAACAGATTCCGGAAGCTTGTTACGCCCCGCCGCTAACAGGACAAAACCAATGAGCGGAAATAAAATTGTTAGATATAAATAACTCATCCGCGCATCTCACTAGCAGCATCCACATCCAGGTGATGGAAGCGATGATAGAACTGAAGGACGATCGCAAGACCAATACAAGCCTCTGCCGCAGCAAGCGTCAGGATCAGGATAAACATGATCTGACCATCTGGCTGTGCCCATGCACTGCCCGCCAGGACGAACGCTAAAGCAGCAGCGTTCATCATGATTTCAAGGCTCATTAAAATAAATAGTAGGTTGCGTCGCACCATTACACCGTAAAAACCCAGTGCAAAGAGAATAGATGCAACGATCAAACCATGCTCTAAAGGGATGTTGCCCATTATTCTTTTTCCTCTTCTGCATCTGGTTCACGTTTACCTAAATGGAATGCAGCTACCAGGGCAGCAAGCAATAACATCGCGGCAACTTCAACCAACAACAAGTATTGCGTAAAGAGTGCTTGACCCACTGCTTTCGGGCCCACCATTTCTGTACCCATTACCAGTGAAGCTTGTGTGTAATCAGAGTTTAATACCCATACCAGTACCAAGCCGATCAGGAAGCTCATCAACGCCGGATAAGCCCAAGCCGATGAGGTCAACCATTTGCGTTCTTGTTCAACGGTCTGCTCACCCAGGTTCAGCATCATCACTACGAACACGAACAACACCATGATCGCGCCCGCATAAACAATCACTTCCAGCGCACCAGCGAATGGTGCACCCACGATCAGGAACATGCCTGCGACTGCAAGCAATGACACGATCAGACTTAATAAAGCATGTACCGGATTCGCGTTAGTGACCACGCGAACCGTAGAGACAATGGCCACGAGGGCCATTAAATAAAATGGCCACATCATGGTAATAGACTCCGTACATCAACAGGTGCACTTTCACGCTGTGCTTGACCTTTGTCCTTACCAGCAACTGCCATACCGGTGACACGGTAGAAGTTATAGTCAGGATATTTACCAGGACCAGAAATCAGCAGGTGTTCTTTTTCATAGACCAAGTCCTGACGAACATATTCGCCAAGCTCAAAGTCCGGGGTCATCTGAATCGCAGTGGTTGGACACGCTTCTTCACACATACCGCAGAAAATACAACGCGAGAAGTTGATACGGAAAAATTCCGGATACCAGCGACCATCTTCACGTTCTGCTTTTTGTAGTGAAATACAGCCTACCGGACAGGCAACCGCACACAGGTTACATGCCACACAGCGTTCTTCGCCATCAGGGTCGCGCGTCAATACGATACGACCACGGAAGCGTGGTGGCACGATTTCTTCGGCCGGCACTTCCGGATATAAAATGGTGTCACGTTTACGTGTTGCGTGGCTGAACACCATCCACAACGAACGAACGATTGACCCGAATCCAGCTAGAAATTTAAACATTTTGTTCTCCCTGCTGTCTTAGGCCTGATTCATCAGAATCACAGCACCAGTTACCAAAAGGTTAACCAACGCCAATGGCAAGCAAATTTTCCAACCAAAGTTCATCACCTGGTCATAACGTGGACGCATTAATGAACCACGCGCCAGTACAAACATCATTACAAAGAATGCTGTTTTGATAATGAACCAGAATGCTGCTGGAAGGAACGGAATATCAAGGTTGAATGGCGCAAGCCAGCCACCGAAGAATAACGTCACGATCAATGCAGAGATCAGTACCACGTTGACGTATTCCGCAACGAAGAACATCCCCCACTTCATACCGCCGTATTCAACATGGTAACCTTCTGCCAGTTCCTGTTCTGCTTCTGGTTGGTCAAATGGATGACGATGCGTTACCGCAACACCCGCAACCACGAAGATCAAGAAACCCAGGAACTGGGGAATTACAAACCAAACATCTTTTTGCGCTTCAACGATTTCACGCATGTTGAATGAGCCGGCAATTGCCACCACACCCATCAACGAGATACCCAAGAACACTTCATAAGAAATGGTCTGAGCCGCAGAACGTAAACCGCCCAGTAAGGCATATTTGTTGTTTGATGACCAGCCACCGAACAGGACTGCATAAACTGCAATACCCGCCATTGCCATAAAGAACAACAGGCCGATGTTCATGTCTGCTACACCTAAATAAGGTGATACAGGAATAACCATGAACGACAGCACCGCAGTTGCCATCGCAACTGCTGGCGCCATACGGAACGTCAATTTGTCAGCAAACTTAGGTGTCCAGTCTTCCTTGAACATGATTTTCAGCATGTCGGCAACAATCTGGAACATACCGCCCGGACCAACACGGTTCGGACCATAACGGTCTTGCCACAAGCCGAGTAAACGACGTTCAATAAAAGACATCAACGCAGCGATCAGTACTACAACCAGCAAGATCACAATCGCTTGAATGACTGAATAGGCAATTGGCCAGTTTTCAGCCCACAGCGGCGTTTGACGGATTAATTCTTGTTCCATGAATTACACTCCTACCGCGACTGAAACAGGCTCTGCAAGAGATACCGTCGGTGCCAGACCGATTGGGTAGCCAATATAACCTGTCGGTAAATATTCAATCACTTGAACTGGAAGAACGATTGATGTCTCACCTGCTTTCACCGTGATTGTCTGACCATCTTGAACATTCAGGCGCGCTGCATCCTGCTCACCCACTGCAAATACCGCTTCAGGAATACGCGTTTCCATCGCTGGTGTTTTTACCGTGAATTCACCTGAACCAAAAATATGGTGCATCGGTACTAGACGGAAGCTTTCAGCATTGACCAGAACAGGTGCCGGTGCAACGAATGTACGTGCCGGACGTTTTGCCAAACGGTCGAATAAACGAACGCCTGAATCACCACCTTTCAGTGAACCACCCACAGTTTCCTGGAACTTGTTCCAAGCTTGTGGCGAGTTCCAGCCTGCAGACCATGCAAATGGAACCAGTGGAGATGGAGTCTGGTCTCCGACATAACCTTCCATCGAGAATGTTAATGCAGAGTCTTTATCTGTAGGCTGTTTCGGCTCATGTACAGACAATGGCGAACGCATTGAAGTACGACCTGAGTAACGACGTGGTTCACGTGCCACTTTCAAGCCATGAACACGGAAGCCCGCATCAGGTGCAACATCCAGAATGCCTTCAAGCGCAGGAACGTTTTTCGCCACTGACTCGATCACATCATCCAGTAAAGTCCAAGAAATCGCTTTGCCTTTTACGCCTGTTTCCAGAGCGTGTAACCAGCGCCAAGATTCCTTGATCGCCAATTCAGGATTGTAGTAGCTTGGGTCATACACTTGGTAGAAACGTTGTGCACGGCCTTCTTGAGAAACGACAGTACCATCACCTTCAGCAAACGATGCAGCAGAAAGTACGATGTCGGCTTTTTTCACTGTTGCAGTTTCAGAGTGATCCAGTACGATCACATCTTTACCTGCAAGTGCAGCATCGACCTGTGCAGCAGGAAGACGACGGTAAAGGTCGTTTTCAACCACAATTACAGTATCGTAATCTTGTGCAAATGCTTGCTCTAGGCTTTGACCACCAAAGATTGCCATACCCATCGAGTTCACTTCAGGAACCGTCAAAGTCAGACCTGCATTACCCAGATTCTGTGCAACTTGTGCAGCAGCTTCCATAATGGCAGGATCTTGCAAGCTTGTACCTGAGATGATCAGTGGTTTCTTCGCAGCTTTTAAAGTGTCCGCAATGGTTTGTGCAAATGCTTTGGCATCGTCATCTAAACCAAGAATCGTTTCACCCGCAACTGCTGCAGCAACCGCAAAACCTAAACGCGCAATATCGTTTGGAGAAGCAACCACTTCACCTTCGGCAACATCAGACAAACGGGTTTGTGTCGCAGCCAGGATGTAAATCGGAGATTTGGCATCTTGGGCAATACGTTGTACCGGTTCAGCCAACCATTCTTGCGTACGGCGCTCTGCCGCCATCTCTTTGCCTTTATTTTTCGCAGCCTGGCGAACAGATAAAGCCATACGAGGCGCAGTTTGGGTCAGGTCTTCACCTAAGATCAGCACTGCATCGTAGCTTTCAATTTCACGCATGTTCGGGTTGTAAACACCCTCGGTTTGCATGATAGAAGCTGCCAACTCAACCAGGTTTTGCTCTTTTTGAGACAGACCTGTAGAGAAGTTCTCTTGACCCACCAACTCACGAAGTGCGAAGTTTGATTCAAGTGATGCACGCGGTGAACCAATACCCAGTACTTTTTTGCCCTGGATATTTGCAATGACCGTGTCGAGTGCTGCATCCACTGAAACAGTTTCAACAGTTGCACCTTGACGGAATTGTGGTTGACGTGGACGGTCTGCACGGTTCACATAACCTGTACCGAAACGGCCTTTGTCGCATAGGAAGTATTGGTTGACTTCACCGTTATAACGGTTTTCTACGCGGCGAAGTTCGCCATAACGCTCACCCGGAGAGATGTTACAACCTGAAGAACAGCCTTGGCATACGCTTGGCGCATACTGCATGTCCCATTTACGGTTGTAGCGAGCCGAATGAGTTTTATCGGTAAATACACCTGTTGGACAGACTTCAGTCAGGTTACCCGAGAATTCAGATTCTAAAGTGCCTGATTCCGGACGACCGAAATACACACGTGATGCGTTGGCATATACGCCAAAGTCCGTACCACCTGCATAGTCTTTGTAATAACGCACACAACGGTAACACGCGATACAACGGTTCATTTCATGAGAAATGAATGAGCCTAGCTCTTGGTTGTAATGGGTACGTTTGGTGAAACGGTAGCGACGACGGTCATGCTGCGTCATTACGGTCATATCTTGTAAATGACAGTGACCACCCTCTTCACAGACTGGACAGTCGTGCGGGTGGTTGGTCATCAAGAATTCAACAATCGAAGCACGGAAATCTTTGGCTTCTTTGTCTTCAATCGAGATGTAGGTATTGTCAGATGCAGGCGTCATACATGACATGACCAAACGACCACGGGTATCTTCCGGATTCGCGTATTGAGTCACGGCACATTGACGGCAAGAACCGACAGAACCTAAGGACGGATGCCAACAAAAGTATGGGATATCAATGCCAAGACTCAAACATGCTTGTAGCAAGTTTTCCGAGCCGTTGACTTCATACGATTTGCCATCGACATGAATTGTAGCCATAGTCGAATTCCTTAAGCTTGTTCTACGGAGCTAACTTGAGCAGCGGCATTCACCACCTTCGCTTCAAATTCGCCACGGAAATGTTTGAGTGCGCCCATGAGCGGTTCCATTGCACCCGGTGCGTGGGCACAGAAAGTTTTACCGATCCAAAGCTTACGCGTTAACTCTTGTAAGTGATCGATATCTTCCTGTTTACCTGTGCCATTTTCCAGCGCTTTTAACGCTTTCACTGCCCAAGGCAAGCCATCACGGCAAGGGGTACAGAAACCACATGATTCGCGTGCAAAGAATTCTTCCAGGTTACGTGTCGCTGAAACCATACATTGGGTTTCATCTACCACCATCAACAAACAAGTCCCTAAACGCGAACCTGCTTTCATGATGCTTTCCGCATCCATAGGAAGATCAATATGCTCGGCAGCCAGGAAGTCAGTCGATGCACCACCCGGTAACCATGCTTTCAGTTTTAAGCCGTCGCGCATACCACCAGCATGGTCTTCAATTACTTCACGTGCTGTTGTACCAAATGGAAGTTCCCATAGACCCGGGAATTTCACCTTACCTGACGCACCATAAATCTTGGTGCCTGGATCTTTCGACTTACCCGCAGATAAGTTGATATACCATTCAGGACCACGCAGCATGATTGCCGGTAAGTTGTTGTAGGTCTCTACGTTGTTGACAATCGTAGGACGACCCCAAGCACCTGCAACTTGCGGGAATGGCGGTTTGGTACGCGGGTTGGCACGGCGACCTTCAAGCGAGTTAATCAATGCAGTTTCTTCACCGCAGATATAACGACCCGCACCAGTATGCACGTGTAACTCGAAGTTCCAGCCTGTACCAAGGATATTATCCCCTAAGTAACCTTTGGCACGAACTTGCTCAAGTGCTTCATTTAAGTACTGAGCAGCTTCGATGTACTCGCCACGGATAAAGATATAACCATGTGTTGCTTCAAGCGTATAACCCGCAATCAGCATCCCTTCGATCAATTGATGCGGAAGATCTTCCATCAACAAACGGTCTTTAAAGGTACCTGGTTCCATCTCATCGGCATTACAAATCAGGTAACGTGGACCTGAGTTGTCGTTTGGCGCCATGAGTGACCATTTGATGCCTGCCGGGAAGCCTGCACCACCACGACCTTTAACAGTCGCTGCCTTAACCACTTCCAATACATCTTTAGGCGACATGGTCAGTGCTTTTTTAAAGCCTGCATAACCTTCCAGCGCTTCGTAATCATCTGCATTACGTACGTTGGCTTGTTTGCTTAAACGCCATGTTAATGGATGCGTTTCCGGGTTACCGTCGCCATAAATTGGTTTTGGTTCAGTATTCATACATACTTCTCCAACAGCTGTTTCACCGAAGTCACTTCAACCAGACCGTGCGTGTCTTCATCAATCATTAAGGTTGGACCTTTGTCACAGTTGCCCAGACAGCAAATTGGCAGCAAAGTAAAACGACCATCTGCAGTCGTTTGACCAAACTGAATGCCTAATTCGCGCTGGAATGCTTCTGCCAAAGTTTCCGCACCCATCAAGAAACACGCAATCGAATCACATAACAGAATTACGTGACGACCGACCGGCTGACGGTAAATACGGTTATAGAACGTTGCCACACCTTCAAGGTCTGCAACGCTCATGCTCAGCATTTGTGCGATGGCATTCATTTGCGCATCATCTACCCAGCCATTACGGCGTTGTACACACTTCAGCGCATCTAGACACGCTGCACGTGGGTATGGGTAGTGCCCCATGTGATGTTCGATATCGTGAATTTCGTCCTCAGTCAAAATTCCTTCAACATTCACACGTGGCTTTTTATCAGTCAAAATCATCATAATGCGTTTACCCCTTAGCGATCCACGTCAGCCATTACGACGTCAATGGTCGCTAAATAAATGATTAAGTCAGACATTAAGCTGCCGTTAATCACAGAAGGCATTTGCTGTAAATGCGTGAAGGTTGGTGTACGGATACGGGTACGGTAACTCATAGTTGACTTGTCTGAAGTCAAGTAGTAGTTCGACGCGCCTTTCACCACTTCCGCCATCACAGATGCTTCACCCGCCGGCATTACAGGACCCCATGACACGCTCAGGAAGTGCGTAATCAAGGTTTCAATATCTTGTAATGTCTTGTCTTTTGGTGGTGGAACAGCCAGTGGATGGTCTGCTTTGTACGCACCAGACGGCATATTATCTAAACATTGTTTGATAATTTTCAGTGATTCTTCGATTTCACGGTAGTGAACGATGACACGTGCATAGGCATCGCCTTCGTACTCAACCGGCACTTCGAAGTCGTAATTTTCATAACCGCTATATGGACGGTATTTACGTACGTCAAAGTCGATACCTGTAGCGCGTAGACCTGTACCTGTTACACCCCAAGCCAATGCAGATTTTGCATCGTATTGCGCAACATTACGGGTACGACCCACAAACACCGAGTTTTTCAGCGCTGCAGTATGGTATTCCTTCAAACGTTTCGGCATCCAGTCCAGAATTTCACGGATCAGGTGCTGCCAGTTGTTTGGAAGGTCATGTGCTGTACCACCGATACGGAACCATGCCGGGTGCATACGGTAACCGGTGATCGCTTCAATCGCGTCATAGATTTTTTGACGGTCAGCGAACATGTAGAAGACTGGCGTCATACCGCCGGCATCCTGAATCGCAGTACCAATGAACAGCAAGTGGTTATTGATACGGAACAGTTCAGACATCATCACGCGGATACATTGCGCACGGTCAGGAACCGTAATACCGGCCATTTGCTCTACGCCAAGCACGTAAGGCATGTTTTGCGCACAACCACCGAGGTAGTCGACACGGTCTGTATACGGAATGAATGAATGCCAGGTTTGACGTTCAGCCATCTTTTCCACACCACGGTGGTGATAACCGATATCAGGCACACAGTCTTTCACTTCTTCACCGTCCAGCTGCAAGATCACACGGAACGCACCGTGCGCAGATGGATGGTTCGGACCCAAGTTCAGGAACATGAAGTCTTCATCGGCATTGCCGCGCTTCATACCCCAATCTTCAGGGACGAAACGAAGATGTTCCTGTTCGTAGTCCTGTTTGGCTTTATCTTGCAAATACGGCGTATATTCGGTCGCACGTGCAGAATATTCTTTACGTAGCGGATGACCTTCCCAATAGGTTGGCAACAAGATACGACGGAGCATTGGATGCCCTTCGAAATTGATCCCGAACATATCGTAAGCTTCGCGTTCATACCAGTTGGCATTTGGCCAAATATTGGTTGCCGTTGGAAGATTCAAATCGCTTTCAGCTAAGGCAACTTTAATACGAATGTCAGTATTACGCTCGAGCGACAACAAGTGATAGAACACGGTGAAGTCAGACGCAGGTAAACCGTCGCGGTGCGTACGCAGACGCTCATCTACCGCTGACAAGTCGAACAACATCACGTAAGGACGTGACACTGTACGCAAGAACATTAAAACGTCTTGTACACGTGCGCGCTCAACCCAGACTGTCGGGAAATCCTCGAAAGTCGTTTGCACAAAGAAGTTCTCACCAAATTTGGTTTTGAGTTCTTCAATAATGGCAAATGCTGGGCGTGAATCAACAGGCGTTGATTCTGGCATAGCAATGTCAGTTTCAGCCATTGGCTTGGCTTCCTATTTAATACAAATTCAGTCAACCTAAACGACAATTACACCCATAGCGGGTGCACAACAAAACAACCTGTCGTTTAAATTATTTAATTTCATCCATTGAGCGCAGATTTTTCACAGCAACACGCTGGTCTTTCTTACGGTCACGTTCCGGCATCATCTTTGGCTTATACACTGGCTTAAGATCATCACCGATCACCGCAGAAAGCGGACGACGCTCTAGTTGAATCTGGTCTTGCAACAGCATTAATGCCTGAATCAAAGCTTCAGGACGTGGTGGGCAACCTGGAATATACACATCGACCGGGATGATTTTATCCACACCTTGTACGACTGAATAAATATCGTACATACCACCTGAGTTGGCACATGCACCCATTGAAATGACCCATTTCGGTTCAAGCATCTGTTCATACAGACGCTGAATTACCGGCGCCATTTTCACAAAGCATGTACCCGCCACAATCATTAAGTCCGCCTGACGCGGTGAAGCACGGATAACCTCGGCACCAAAACGTGACAAGTCATGCACGCCGGTCAAGGTCGTTGCATATTCCACGTAGCAGCAAGATGTACCAAAGTTAAATGGCCAAACTGAGTTTTTACGACCCCAGTTGACTGCTGTATGTACCACATCCTCTAAGCGAGTCATGAATACATTTTTATTCACTTCTTCTTCTAGCAACGGATCTTCTACAACAATACGTTCCTGAAGTGGATATTGGTCAGCATTCGGATTCGCACGGGTTAATGTATATTTCATCCCGTCTTACTCCTTATCAGATAATTGAGTTTGTGACTTTTTCACAAAACCAGATGATTGAGCCGGGATTTGACCCGTTGGATCCATCACCAATTCTTCAACCGAGTTGAAGCGCGTAATTTCTGCAAGATCCATATTTGGCGAACCAATCTTAGCTTTAATTCCTGCTGCCTTACGTCTGTCTGAAGGTGCCCAATTGAGTGCGCCTGTCGATAATTCGTAAATCAAACCAACAAGTAAAACTATGATAAAGATAGCTGCAGTTGCAAAACCAATCCAACCTACTTCACGAACAGAAACCGCCCATGCATATAGATAAAGTGCTTCTAAATCAAACACCACAAAGAAAATTGCAACTAAATAGAACTTTGCAGACAAGCGGATACGAGCTCCACCTGCGCTAACTACACCTGACTCAAACTGCTCCTGCTTGGCACGGCCCCATGATTTACCCCCGAGGAGTAATGGGACAGTCAGCATAAAGACGCATAAAAATGTAACGCCGATCACGAAGGCAATAATTGCCCATTCGTATGGAGTAATAGCACTCATGCGGGGATAACTCCTGGCAGGCCTATTTGTTAACAAAGAATGTATGTATTGGCCTTCAAATACACCAAACACAAAATTAATCCCGCCAATTGTACCTGATTTTGGATTTCACTTGCTAGTTTATAAGCCTTAGTCTTTGGGATGATTTTTTAGACATTTCAGCATTTAATTTGACTTTAATCATTCAGAATTCGTTTTAATCGTTTTCCTAAATTAAATTTTAATTATCTATTAATTTTTCTATAAATAGCGCTACCAGAAAACAGACTGATCGATAAGCTGCTTTTCTCGTCTACCCATTTAGATATAGTCCTTTTCACTATTGAATCCAAGTTAAATCGGATAAAAACTTATTTTAACAATAATTTTTTCTTTCAAACCAATTGATTTAACTTGATATTTAATATGATTTTTTACACTTAACGGTTGATTTACCTCCTGCAGCCACTTGGTAATCTTGGATTGGCAATTGTGTCTTTTTGCAACATGCTCAACGGACTGATTCAGAATATGTTATTTCTATTTCTAAACCACATCATGACATTAATAAAGTAACAATAAGGAGTCCTTGCATGTCTCTACGCTTTTCGCATAAGCCGAATTATTTTTTATTTGCTCAATTACTGGTTCGACATATAGAAAATTACATCCAGAAAAACCCCAACATAAGCCAGGCAGCTTTTGACTTACGTGACATCCATGCACTTTTTCAAGAGGACCATGCTTCTTCCAGCATCAATCTGGATGGCATTATGAATATCGCTGACGAATATAAAGTCGAAACGTTATCAGGCGACCAAAAACTGATTCAGCGTTATAACGTCGATGCGAAAAATACCAAACTGGTGATCGACTTTAACTCTGAAGCGCTACAAAGCTTAAAAGAGGGTAAATCACTCATTGAACCTGATGCGACCATTCAGGAATAAAAATCGCTCCTAATAAAAAACGATGCCGATGCATCGTTTTTTATGACTAAAATCATTTATACAATATCAAGCTAAATGATCACTCGCTTCCTCAGGCTTTTTTTCTAGCATCTTGCGCTTACTCTTCTTGACATAACGCTGTGCCGGCCAGGTCATGGTAAAACGCGCGCCACCCAGCGTCGGACTTTGATCCACCTGAATCGTACCACCAAACCAGTACGCAATCCGGCTGACAATGGATAAACCCAAACCATAACCACCCGAAGCACGGGTGCGGCTGTCATCCAGCCGGGCAAAGGCTTCAAAAATTCGGGCACGATCTATTTCCGGAATCCCCGGCCCATCATCTTCAACAGAGACATAGGCCTGACCATCTTGGTCCAGACCACCGCTAATCAAGATTTTATGATCACAATAACGGATGGCATTCCCCACCAGATTCTGAATCACACGATGCAGATAGCGACGCTCCGCCTCTACCGTGACTGCAACAGGCATTGGATGTAATTCAATGATTTTTTGGGTTTTCAGCGCCTCAGTTTCTTGTGCCACCTGATTCAGTACGTCATACAGATCAATCTGCTCAAACTCAATCGACGGCATGCCCTGTTCCAGTTTGGCATAGGTCATGATCTCATCAATCAGGGTATTCAGCGCTTCAATATCTTTATCAATCTGCTCCACCTGCTGCAGACGATAATCGTAGTCATCTTCATCCGCCATCATTTCCACACCAAAGCGGATCCGTGCCACCGGTGTACGCAACTCATGCGACACCGCACGCATCAGCTCACGCTGCGCTTCGATCAAACGCTGGATATGGTCTGACATATTGTTATAGCTAGATGCCAGTGTAGACATCTCGTCACTGCCTTCCACAGGAAGACGCAATGACATGTTACCCGATTTCATTTTGTTTAAGGCATAGCTGACTTCACGTAACTTGCGCTGCATCGGAACCAGCAGACCATAAACACCCAGACTCAACACAAACAGGCTTAATAAGGTAATACCGGTCGCCAACTGGAATGGCATCCAGTTAAACAAGGGTACCGGCCCCATGACCAATACTTGCGAGGTCGAACCAGGAATCGGTGAAATAATTGAAATTGTGGTACCACGAATAGAGGCATTATCGCGGTATAAAATGATGCTGTGATCCAGACGCAGACGTCCGATTTGCTCGGAGTCTAAAGGTAGATTCTGGACATTTTCGATAGAAACCGGATAAGAAAAATAATCCTGAATACGAGCCAGATATTCTTTTTCCTGACCTGGATAGTAGACCAGATAGTCCAGAATAAAGACTGGTAAGGCCTTCATCTGGCGCTCAGTAATACTGTCGGCCTTAATATAAAGGTAATGACCCGGGTCATCACGCAGCCCAACCACAATATAGGCAATACCCGATTCAGCGTCCCAACGCACCACCGCTTTTCGTTCGGCAATACGGCGCCCTTCAGCACGGGTAATGTCGACCTTGCTGGCTTCTACATAGTGAATGGGCAATTCCAGCAAATCGGAGGCATCAGAAACCCAATCCATCTTTTGCTGGAGATTTGGCTGGCGTGCAACCCCTTCACTGATGATATATGCCATACCATCAGTCAAGGATTCGCGATATTCTTGCGCACGCTGATAGTTGATAATCTGTACCAACAAATAGCCGAACACCGCCACCAAGACGACAAGGATGACGAGTCCTGCGTATATACGCAAAAATATACTGTGTTTAAACACCTATAATTTATCCTGCTTGTTCAAGCAACAAACCACATTTGCTTAAAGACCATTGGTCTCTTTAACGAAAAGATAACCTTTACTACGTACTGTTTTAATACGCTTCGGATTTTCTGGATCGTCACCGATTTTTGGACGGATACGAGAAATACGCACATCGATTGAGCGGTCTTGACCATCATATTCGATACCACGTAAACGCTCGAAAATATCTTCGCGAGAGAGAATACGGCCAGCATTCGATGCAAGCAACCATAACAGGTCATATTCTGCACTGGTAAAATCAACCAGATCGCCATTTAAGGTCACTGAACGGCCGCCATTGTCGATGACCAGATCATCAAATTCGATGCGCTGTGCCACTTCATCTTCAGGCACCTTGTCAGTACGACGCAACAATGCACGGATACGCGCCAGCAATACACGCGGCTGAACAGGCTTCGCGACATAGTCATCTGCACCCATTTCCAGACCCAAAACCTGATCCATGTCTTCAGTACGCGCAGTCAACATCAAAATCGGTTGATGATAATGTGGGCGCACTTCACGGCAAATGGTCAAGCCATCAGCACCTGGTAACATCACATCCAGCACCACCATATCTGGCTGCTCGGCAATAATCCGACGAATGGCACGGTTACCATCCGGCTCTACCCCCACCTCAAGTCCATTACGAATGAGGTATTCTTGCGTTAAACGAGCAAGACGCTCGTCATCTTCAACAATTAAAATCTTGGGTAACTTTTCTTCTTGGCTCATGTATTGCCCCTTATTTGGTGGATCTACGCTATAGGCGTATCCTTTTGAAATCCAATAGATACGTTTTTAATATGCTTGCAATATACACACGTTTACATTGTAAACAAGATAGCGTTCACCAAACTGATACATCAAGATAGCATTTTGTAATATTTTATCGTGCATTTTTTGGACAATTATGCTTGAAACAGTGGCTTAGATCTGATTTTCGATTTACACAACTATTACATGGACAAAATATGACTGCTTGATTCAGCACTTTTTAGTTATCCACAGTGTTATCTATAAGCACTTTCTTTGGACTTTGTTATGCTATGCCTTGCCGGATAAGGCTTATACAAAAATCAATAAAAATAGCGATATTTTTGCAATGATTAAAGCACAACTTAAGAAAAATATTTAGCTAAATGTCAATATTGATCTACCCTAAATTTTCCCGTATCTTGTGTGCAATTAATTTTAAAACCACTAGGTCTTGTGTTTATTCCTCAAATACTGTGGCATAAAATTTGCCCAGTTCAAACGGTCCATAAACATAAAAATAGATGACAATGGAGCTATGCTAAATGAGCGTAATCACTTCAACTCCTGGTCAACTTCAGGTGATTAAACGCACCGGTGATGTTGCCGCTTTTGATGCAGAAAAAATTTCTGTCGCAATTGGTAAAGCGTTTTTGGCGGTTGAAGGCCAACAAAGCGCTGACTCGAGCCGGATCCATGATCGTATCGAGCAACTGACGGAAATGGTATTAAATACCTTTAAACGTCGTTTACCTTCTGGCGGAACGATTCATATTGAAGAAATTCAAGACCAAGTTGAACTTGCGCTAATGCGTACGGGCGAACAGAAAGTTGCACGCTCTTATGTCATTTACCGTGAACAACGTTCTGAAGCACGTAAACAGTTGGGCGCACATCATCACCCGACCCTGCAAATTACCGATGCTGAAGGCAAACTCAAGCCACTGGATTTAAGTGCTTTAACTGCGCATGTTACTAAAGCAGCCGAAGGCCTTGAAGGCATTGATGTACAAGCGATTGTCGATGAGACCGTGAAAAACTTGTACAACGGCGTAAAAGAGTCTGACATCTCGACCACGATGATGATGGCGACCCGTACCCGTATTGAACAAGAGCCTAACTATACATATGTGACTGCACGTTTGTTGCGTGATGACCTGGTTGCGACTGGTTTGAAATTCCTGGGTCTACCTGTAGATACAGTTGAAGGCGATGCGCTGGAAACTTACCTGAAAAAAGGGATTGAGCTTGAGCTGCTTTCTCCAGAATTGTTGAACTTTGACCTGGCGAAACTGGCTGCTGCGATTCAACCGGAACGCTCTAACCAATTTACTTACCTAGGTCTGCAAACATTATTTGACCGTTACTTCATCCATTCAGATGGCGTACGTTTCGAACTTCCGCAATTGTTCTTTATGCGTGTTTCTATGGGCTTGTCGCTCAATGAAGAAAACCGTGAAGAGCGCGCGATTGAGTTCTATAACTTATTGTCTAGCTTCGACTACATGGCTTCGACGCCTACCCTGTTTAACTCAGGTACGTTACGTCCACAATTGTCTAGCTGCTACTTGACTACGATTGATGATGACCTGTATGACATTTATGGCGCGATGCGTGATAACGCAATGCTATCTAAATGGGCAGGCGGTTTAGGTAATGACTGGACACCAGTTCGTGCTTTGAACTCATACATCAAAGGGACTAACGGTAAATCTCAAGGTGTTGTTCCATTCCTTAAAGTAGCGAATGATACGGCTGTTGCAGTGAACCAAGGCGGTAAGCGTAAAGGTGCAGTATGTGCATACCTTGAAACCTGGCACCTGGACATCGAAGAATTCCTTGAACTGCGTAAGAACACTGGTGATGACCGTCGTCGTACCCATGACATGAACACTGCGAACTGGGTTCCTGACCTGTTCATGCAACGTGTATTCGAAGATGCTGAATGGACACTGTTCACGCCTTCTGAAACGCCTGATCTGCATGATTTGACTGGTGCAGAATTCGCTGAGCGTTATGCGCATTACGAAGCAATTGCCAAAGAAACAAACATGTTGCACAAGAAAATCCGTGCAAAAGATTTGTGGCGCAAAATGCTGTCTATGCTGTTTGAAACAGGTCACCCGTGGATCACATTCAAAGACGTATGTAACCTGCGTTCACCACAACAACACGTAGGCGTGGTTCACTCTTCTAACCTGTGTACAGAAATCACTTTGAACACCAGCAAAGAAGAAATCGCGGTATGTAACCTGGGTTCAATCAACCTGGTACAACACGTTCAAGGCGGTGTACTTGATCGCGAAAAACTGGCACGTACCGTTAAAACTGCGGTTCGTATGCTCGACAACGTGATCGACATCAACTACTACGCTGTTCCGCAAGCGCGCAACTCGAACCTGAAACACCGTCCGGTTGGTATGGGTATCATGGGCTTCCAGGATGCGTTATACGAAATGAATCTGGCCTATGGTTCTGATGCTGCGGTTGAATTTGCTGATGAATCGATGGAAGTGATTTCGTACTACGCGATTTCAACATCTAGCGATTTGGCTGTTGAACGTGGTACTTACGAAACATTCAAGGGTTCATTGTGGGATCAAGGTATCCTGCCAATCGACTCGCTTGACCTGGTTGCGAAAACTCGTCCAGAACGCATGTTCGAAGTGGACCGTACACAACGTCTGGACTGGGATACTTTACGTGCCAAAGTTCAAAAAGACGGTATGCGTAACTCGAATGTGATGGCAATTGCGCCAACTGCTACGATTTCAAACATCTGTGGTGTGTCTCAATCTATTGAGCCAACCTTCCAGAACTTGTATGTGAAATCAAACCTGTCTGGCGAATTCACCGTGATTAACCCGTACCTGGTACGTGCGTTGAAAGAACGTGGCCTTTGGGATGCAGTCATGGTCAACGACCTGAAACATTTCGAAGGTTCTGTGCAGAAGATTTCCCGTATTCCTGAAGAGCTTAAAGCCATCTTCGCGACTGCATTTGAAGTTGATACACGCTGGATCGTGGATGCTGCATCACGTCGTCAAAAATGGATCGACCAGGCGCAGTCTCTTAACCTTTACATCGCTGGTGCAAACGGTAAGAAACTGGACATCACTTACAAGATGGCCTGGTTACGTGGTCTTAAGACGACTTATTACCTACGTGCATTGGGTGCGACTTCTGCTGAGAAATCTACAATTAACACTGGCGCATTGAACGCAGTTAAACCTGCAACTGTTGCAGCTCCTGTTGTAGCAGCAGCTCCTGTCGTTGAAGCGCAAAAACCTGAAGCTCCTGCAGAGGAAGAAGGTTTTGCTCAAGCGGCGCCAGTGCCAATGGCATGTTCGATTGACAACCCTGATTGTGAAGCTTGCCAATAATGGAACTTCACAAATGGCAGAATTATCTAACTTGATTTATGCGTTTTCTGCACTAATTTCCTCGATTGCGTTTTTAGTGTTGATGTTAAAAATTAAAATAGTGTAATTAAGTTATGCCCCATAAGGGGCATAACCTCTGCCATTAAATTATAAAAAGGAAAAATACCATGCCTCCAATGACTCATAACTACATGTTAGGACTTGCGGTATTGCTGATTTCCTTTGGTATTACCTTTTATTTACCGATTGCTTATTTCTGGTTCAAAGTTCGCCAGCAGCGTAAGCAAAATAAGTAGTGGGGATGGTGCTGCTGTATAAAACTCGAGCATTCATCGACAAAACTTAATTTTGCTTACACAAATTAAGCGTATAGTAAGACATCTCAGCCAAGCTGAATGTCTCATAAAAGATATAAAGCAACGTAGAGAGAATTGATATGTCTATCCTAAGTTGGGACGATTTCGAAGATGATTCGCAAAAACCGGCTGCACCTGAACAGCAGCCTGCGCCCGTCAAGCCGCAAAAAGCGACTAATTCACAGATGGTATCTGATGCAGGCAACGCATCGCCGGATGTGGCAGCTGCACAACCCCTTAGAGCCACTCAAAACCGAGGATCAAATCCAACCGATTCGCTGGCAAGAGCATCTGCTTCCCTAGAGCAACTTGATGTTGCTCCAGGCCTTGAAGAGCTTGAAATGGGTGCGCAACGCGTACAGGTTGATGACAAGGCGATGATCAACTGTCGTGCTGACTTGAACCAGCTTGTTCCATTCAAATACGAATGGGCTTGGCAGAAGTATCTGGACGGATGTGCAAACCACTGGATGCCGCAAGAAGTCAACATGAACCACGACATCGCGCTGTGGAAGTCTGAAAATGGCTTGACTGAAGATGAACGTACCATCGTAATGCGTTCACTTGGTTTCTTCTCGACTGCCGATTCACTGGTAGCAAATAACTTGGTGTTGGCGATTTATCGTCATATTACCAACCCTGAATGCCGTCAGTACATCTTGCGTCAGGCGTTTGAAGAAGCGATTCACACGCATGCTTACCAATACTGTATCGAGTCGTTAGGCATGGATGAAGGCGAAGTCTTCAACATGTACCGCGAAGTACCAAGTGTTGCACGTAAAGCGGCGTGGGGCCTGAAATATACCCAGTCTTTAAGTGATCCTACTTTCAAAACTGGTACACCTGAAAATGACCAGATCCTGCTTCGCAACCTGATCGCATTCTACTGTGTCCTTGAAGGTATCTTCTTCTATTGCGGTTTCAGCCAGATCCTGTCGATGGGCCGTCGTAACAAGATGAATGGTGTTGCAGAGCAGTTCCAGTACATTCTGCGTGATGAGTCAATGCACCTGAACTTTGGTATCGATATGATCAACCAGATCAAGATCGAAAACCCGGGTCTATGGACCACTGAATTCCAGGAAGAAATCATTCAGATGATTCTTGAAGGTACGATGCTGGAAATCGAATATGCACGTGACACTATGCCACGCGGTGTACTCGGCATGAATGCTGGCATGATGGAAGAATACCTGAAGTTTATTGCTAACCGTCGTCTGGCGCAGTTAGGCTTGCCTGAGCAATTTGCTGGTGTGAACAACCCGTTCCAGTGGATGTCAGAGATGATGGACTTGCGTAAAGAGAAGAATTTCTTCGAGACGCGTGTAACAGATTACCAAACTGGTGGTGCGTTAAGCTGGTAATTAGAAGATTAAAAAAATCCCGCTCCTGTAGCGGGATTTTTTTATATACAATTCAGTGTAATTCAATGCATAAAAAAATCTGACCAATCATAGTAATAATCATATAAAAACAGGCATGCAAATATGCTATTATCCATATGAAATTAAAAATAATTTAAAAATTAAACACAAAGAAAGAGGACAAAAATGAAAGGGGTTATTTTAGATTATTCTATCCAGCATAATGCTGGTGTGATTAGTGGGGATGATCAAAATCGCTATAACTTTAAAGGTTCTGACTGGCGTGGTCAGCGTCCCCCGGCAAGCGGAGACAAAGTAGATTTTGCAATTGATACTGAAGGACAAGCGATTGATGTATATCTAGCAATTGGGAATGCAAACAGTACTATTCAAAATTTATCAGTTCACTTAGACAAGATTTCCAATCAAAATCAGTCTGAAGAAAATTTCAATATAGTTGATTGGTTTGTAAAATGTCTAAAAAACTATGCAAATTTCACGGGTCGTGCACGTCGTAAAGAGTTTTGGTTCTTTGCCCTCACCCAATTTATTATATTAATTATTGCTCAAATTCTTGATGCAATACTTGGTTCTGAATTCTTATTTTATGTGCTAACTGTTCTTGCTTTATTTATACCAGCCCTTGCCGTATCTATACGCCGATTACATGATATTGGTAAATCTGGTTGGTGGTATTTAATTGGCTTAGTACCCTTAATTGGATTTATTCTACTGATTATTTGGTTTGCCACTGAAACAAAACAGAATAATAATGAATGGGGACAACCTGCTAAATAAAGCAGACAAAAAAAGGGCGATATCGCCCTTTTTCAATCATCATTTAGCCATATTTTCGGGCAAAATCTTCTTCTGAAGTACATAAATAAATAATAAACTCAATAAATGCGACAATCGCTGGGATAAATGTCCAGCAGAAAATCAGATAGACAATTCCCCAGCCTATACGACCTAAATAAAATTTATGAACACCAAATCCACCTAAGAAAAGTGCAAGCAGTGCCGCAACAATTCGATTTTTTTGTCCAACTTGATTTGTAAAAGGATTAGGAGCTGACAACAAATAAACGTCTTTCGCTTGCCCCTGTCCTAATGTCTCAAAATCTACACGCTGTCCACGTGCTGGCAGAGTCTGACCTCTCCACTCACTACCAATGAATTGATAACGGTTCTGATCATCTCCACTAATAATACCGGTATTATGCTGCACTGAATAATCTAAAATAGACCCTTGCATTATTATCTCTTATTACATGTTATCTACAGGTTAAATTATAAACATAACACTATAAAAAGACACTATATTTCAAGTTATTATTAACGTAGAAAAAGATTTTCAATTTACTTACTTCATATTTATTCTAATCAAATATTAGATAGAAAATGGAGGAACTTTACAAGTTCACCCTCCTCACCCGTGATCAGTCTGCTTATCTCACCGATCGATATTCTAAACGAGTCGAAAGTGCCGAGGAACTATCGAAACGGGTGAATCAGCAAAAGATCTAGTTTTATCTCAAATCCTCTGATCAACTTTTCAAAACTTAAATATTAAAAAATCCCGCTCAGGAAACGGGATTTTGTTTTTTTGAAAATTTAACAGCCCTAAATCATTTCAATTAAAATTCTTTTGTCACACTCAAACCAGCGCTCCAGTTCCGCCCTTCTGCCGGCTCAAAGAAACGGTTATTGCTTTCATTGACAATCACCGAACCAGAATAATCTTTATCAAACAGGTTATCGACACGCGCAAAAGTATTCACCGCCCAATCCTGCATTTTCCAGTGATAACCCACATTGGCGCCAGCAACCGTGTAGCGTGGTGCAGCATCAGAATTCAAGTCATTCACATAAATCTTGTCCGAGTAACGCACATCCAGACCTGCATGTAGACCTTTTTCAGGCTTCCAGCCCAAACTTAAAAATGCCTGATTTTTGGCAATCCCCGGAATATAGTTTCCTGATTCAACTCTCGATACTGCAATACTGCCATTCTGATTTAAAATTTCAGGAATATCTGCATCAAAAGTAGCATCAATATAGCTATAGCTGGCCTGTGCAGTGAGGTCACGCCATAGGTTTTTATTCCAGGAGAGTTCAATACCTTCTCTTAAAGTTTTATCCGCATTACGGAAAGTAGAGCGACCATTGTCATTACCTGCAGAAACAATGTCATCCTGAGTCGTCGTATGGAAAACTGCAACAGTAAAATCACCTAATGTATTGGCAGATTTCAATCCCATCTCATACGTTTCACTTTCTGCTGCTTTTAAACTAAAGCTCCGGTGTTCTGCAGTATTTGCAGGATAAGACATTTCGGTAAAGGTGGGCGTTTCAAAGCCTTGTGCATAACTGGCATAAGTCATCAGCTCAGGTAAAATCTGCCAGCTTAAGGCCATGGATGGTAATAATTTATCATAAGTGGTTTTACCTGAATTATCACCATTCACATCAGTAATATAATGATCTTCTGATTTAAAATGCACATTGCTATAGCGCAGGCCGGCATCTAAAGTCCAATCGGGAGCAAAATGATAAGAAGCTTGCAAATACGGATCTAAATTCCACAGGGTATTATCTTCATCTCGACGCAGTTCGCCTTTGACTCCCAAGCGATCACCTAAAAAGTTTTGATAGCCTTTACGGTCTTCGGTCATGGCATCTACGGCGACACCTGCAATCAGTTTAGTATTTGGTAGAATATCTTTACCCGTCCAGCGTAAATCTGTCCCATAAAAATTACGGTCAAAATCAATGACACCACCGGGATGATTTCGGGCTAGTTGAACTGTATTAGGTTTACAAATATCAGTATTTTCTTCATATGCACACTTTGGAATCGACTGATATTGCGTGACTGCGCGCTGTCCCCAGTAGGCCATGCCATACAGTTCATGCTGGTCATTGATCGGTTTATTCCAGGTCAAACCTGTTTGCAACTGCTCAATTTCTTTACGTGCATTATAAAGAAGGACGTTGGTCGCGACCTGTCGGGGTTTGACCTTCCACTGTTCTCGGGTTAAACCGCCCGGATCATTCGCTGCAATTTTAACGTAGTTATTCATCCAGTTGATTTTAGAACCATCTTCCAGATCCCAAGTCAGCTTGGCATTATGCAGAACTTTATGTGCACCGCTGTGGTCACGGTAACCATTGGTATCAAAATAAGACGAGCTAATGACATAGCTTGGCTCTGAAGCATTCTCTGAACCGCCTTGCAAAACCAGCTTGGTCTGCCCTTTATTCTGGCTCCCTGCAGAATGCCCCAGTTCAATTGAGTCAGCGCCTTGCCCCTCTCGCGTGGTGGTTAAAATCGTCCCCCCGGAAGAGTTGCCATACAGCGAGGAAAATCCACCACCTAAAACCTCAATATGGTCCAGACTGTTCAAATCAATATTCGAGGTTTGTCCCTGCCCATCCGGCATCGTTGCAGGGATTCCATCCACATATAAACGCACACCACGCACACCGAAACTGGAGCGTGCGCCAAAGCCTCGCATCGAAATTTGCAGGTCCTGGGCATAGTTTTCACGATTATTTAACTGTAATCCTGGAACACCTTTTAATGTTTCCGAAAGGTTCACATTCATGCTGTTATCTTGTTCTTGATTCAGATAATACACTGACGCCGGTGTGGTCAATCGCTCCCGATCGGTACGGGTCGCTTGAATGACAATCGTGTCTAACCTTTGGACTTCTTGTGTGTCATTTTCTGCATAAATATTCTGACCTGCGCAAGCAATCAGGCAGGACAAGGTCGATCTCACAAATGGAAGTTTCGGGCTTTGATACATAAATGACAGGCCTTATTTGAAAGTGGTTTAATGCGGCAAATACCTTATCGAGATGGCGTACATCTCATGATTCAATTCATTTTGTTTTAAACATCGATACCAAATAAATGTACTGATTCGATGACATATAGTTCGCTCAATGGATAGAAAAACTTTGAGCTTAAAATTCTGTGTTCGGTAAATTCAGACTTGATTAATCCTTTATCTGAATAGCACTGAAAATCAGCCATATACAAAGAATATTATTTTAATGTGATCTGAATGAAATTGATCTTTCAGCAACAAATCAACATCATTTCTCTGTGTCCTTAAAAATGGATATAGGCATTCAACAATACATAATAAAAAAGCCTGACGAATCAGGCTTCTTCATACTTAATTAGAGATTCAACTATTTATTGTCTGGCAAGGCATAAGCCACCAGAGAGTCACCCATTTTAGTCCCAAAGGAACCATGACCACCCGCCATAATGACCACATACTGCTTTCCATTGGCTTCATAGGTCATTGGTGTAGCCTGGCCACCTGCAGGTAGACGGCCTTTCCACAACTCATCACCGTTGTTCACGTTAATGGCACGGATATAGTTATCTTGAGTTCCGCCCACAAACATCACGTTGCCCGCAGTTGAAATAGGGCCACCCAGCATCGGCACACCCATTTTGAATGGTGGCAATGGAATGCCCGGCATACTGTCACGAATGGTACCGATACGGCGTTTCCAGGCCACTTCATGAGTATTTAAGTCCACACCTGCAACAAAGCCCCAAGACGGCTGTTTACACGGCAATCCAAACGGAGACAGGAACGCACTGATTTCAACGCCATAAGGCACGCCATACATCGGTTGAACGCCGGCTTCTGTACCTGCACCTTTAGCCGTCTTAGGACGGTTCGGATCTTGAGGAATCAGTTTTGATACAAATGGCAGGCCAATCGGGTTGGTCAGTGCAATTTGACGGTCCGGATTCACCGACATACCGCCCCATTCAAACACACCCAGGTTACCCGGGAAGACCAGCGTCCCATTTTCAGAAGGTGGGGTATAAATGCCATCGTAATTCAATTTGTGGAACGCAACACGGCAGACCAACTGGTCGAACATGGTCGCACCCCACATCTGTTTATCGGTCAATTTATCTTGTGGCGCCAGATTAAAATCAGAGAACGGTTGAGTTTTAGAATAGAACTCACCTTTGGTTTGGGGTCCACGTTTCACAGATTGTGGTACCGGTTTCTCGGTAATCGGCACAATCGCTTTACCATTACGACGATCCAGCACAAAAGCATTCCCAGTTTTGGTCAAGACATAAATGGCTGGAACCATATTGCCACTTTTGTCTTTAATCTCGGTCAATGTCGGCTGTGAAGGTACGTCCATATCCCACAAATCATGATGGGTAGTCTGGAAGTTCCATACTAGCTTACCAGTCGTCGCATTCAGGGCCAGCATCGAGTTGGCATAACGCTCGTCCAGTTCAGTACGATGACCACCGTAAATATCCGGTGTACCGACACCCGTTGGTACGTAGACGATATCCAGCTCTGCATCATAGGCTAAAGGTGCCCATGCATTAGGTGAATTATGTACAAATTTTTGACCCGGTGCAGGAATCAAATTCGGATCTTCAGCGCCTGTGTCAAATACCCAAAGCAGTTCACCGGTATTCACGTCATAACCACGGATCACACCCGATGGTTCTTCAGTTGAATAGTTGTCGGTAGTTGAACCCGCAATAATAATGGTGGTGCCGGTTACTACAGGCGGTGAGGTTGGAATATAACCGCCCGGATATGGGAATGGCATATCTTTTTGCAGATCGACTTCGCCATTTTTACCAAAATCAGAACAGACTTTACCGGTGGTCGCATTGACCGCCACTAAACGCCCATCATTGACCGGTAAAATGACTTTTTGTGGACATTCAGCAGAGCTGCTTTTTTTCGCAGCGAGACTGCTTTCAAAACCAGCCGTATTGTTGACATCATAATAAGACACGCCACGACAGGTTAAATGCTGATAGGTATGATCAGCTTTCAGCTTTGGATCATAGGTCCATTTCGCCTTACCTGTTGCCGGATCAAGCGCAGTCAATTTCTGGTGAGTGGTACAGATGTACATGTTGTCGCCCACCTTGATTGGGGTAACCTGATTGGTGGTTTCACCCGAGTCATTTTCAGTCTTGAATTCGCCCGTGTGATATTCCCAAGCCACCTGCAAATCTTTGACATTTTCAGTATTAATCTGCTTTAACGGTGAATACCGTAAACCGGACTGGGTACGACCATAAGCAGGCCAGTCTTCATCTGCCACACCGGGAATTGGCTGGTGAGTTGCAGGCTGCTGGGATTTTAATTCACCGCGAATTTCTTGCGGGTCATTAAATACAGCATAAATCATGACAGCGATGGTAATGGCTAATGAAGCACCCAAGGCAATTTTCGCGGTTTTAGCATGATCAAAGCCACGTGTTACCGCCGGAATAAGCAGCGCTAAACCAAACAGACCTAAAATATCCAAACGCGGCGCAAGTGCAAAGAAATCTGAACCGACTTCCCACAGCCCCCACACCACTGTCGCCAAAACGAATATGGCATAAACAAGGAGTGCAGCACTTTTTCGTTTATACAAGAGAACTGCGGTCGCAATAAAGAGAATACCTGCAATGATGTAGTACCAAGACCCACCCAGCACTGCAAGATAAATCCCTCCAATCAGCAGTCCTATACCGAAAACAGCGGCAATGACCGCTAAAATCGTTTTCAGTACTGAACCTGATGATGAAGTATTCATATTGAACACCTATAAAAGTTTTTTTGAAAGTCCATGCACATGACAGGCATGAGCACCCTTATTGTTAAATTCTGAGTTATAAATACATCAATGTCTTAAGCAGGCATTGCCCATTACTGCAACAAAGCACCTAGAGATTCAATAGTGTATTTGCAACTAAAAACTATATTTTAAAATGACGTATTAAACTTGATTCCGCCCACCCAGACATTTTCACCATCTTTATATGCACCGACGTGACGCACATATTGCACATTCGGGCGAATGGTGAGCCAATTAGTGGCATGTAAGCCATAATAAATTTCTGCATCGATTTCTTGATGACGGTCAGCACTGACATCGTCATTCATGTTGATGCGTGCAATACCAAATGCGATTTCATCTTGAGGGCGTGAATCCATTGCACCCTTATAAACCAGCCCGATATTTTGCATATCACTGACATTATTGGTTTTGGAGTCATGCACTGTCGCATTCACAAAGCCGGTCAAACCACGCGAAGTATCTCCGTGATGTGCAGTCAATTGTTGCTTGGCAACAATCCAGCCCCCATGGTGATGATCGGTTTGATCTGGATTGGAAATGACTTCAGCCTCTGCTGTACTGTAGTAATAACCGGCACGGTATTCACCCGGTAGTTTCTGTTCACCCAGTTTAGGCGCCCAAACCACTTCTGCAGGAAGCATTGCCCCTTTGGAACCATCCGTACTCAGGTTAAATCCTTTACCACGTTCCAGATTCTCAGGGTTGTATTCATAAGCACCGACTTGGGCATAAAATTCAGGGTTAAGGTTATATTTGACTCGTGCAGCCCATTGGCTTACCGGCCAGTTGTACCACTGATCGCCAACCCAATTCCCGACTTGTGAACCGCATAGGGCCAGATTCTGGAAATCGCAGTCAAAACTGTTGAAGTCTTCGCCCTCACCAAAGCGTCCGACTTTCACATCCAGTTTTTGTTCCAGGAATTTTTTCTTGATCCATAAATCAGTCAGACGCCAGGTTTGACCACGGCCCCAGACCTCTTGCACTGAACTCAGATGGTCGTTTAAAGCAGCAGTGCTTTGAGACAGTGACTGACCATTACGCTGGGTGACAGTAATTTGCGCTTCGGTATCTTGCCAGCCTGCAATTTTTGCCAGATCCAGATGTGCCCCAAAAACAAACTGGTCCGCATATTCAGTTCTATGGCTTGAAGATCTTTGCGCATCAATCAAGCTTGCCATTTCACCCGTATAACCAAAACTGAAATCATAGCCCTGATTTTGGAGTGCTGTACGTTGCCCGTTCCAGTCACCGAGCATCCACTGGCTTTCCGAACTGAAAGCAGCTTCAGCATGCACAGTGGTCGTGGTTAAGATGAAAGAGGCACAGCAAAGGTAAACGGCCTTCGATAATGGGGAGAGATACATTGAATGTGATACCTTCATCACAATATGAAGCTTTTTATTATACGCCTGTTGATTTTAAAAAATCGTTACTAATAGATAAAAAGTATGAATAAAATGTTATATTTATTAGTATTATTATATGCTTTTTGTAAATTTAAAATTTATAAGTATCTGTTTATCATCATATTAAATTTAACAACATCAAACCATAGTTCCAAAGAAAAATTTGATATTCATCAGATAGATTTAGCTTTAATTTCTTATAACAGGTTCAGCGATAAGTCAGCGCCATTAATGTTTAATGTTCTTCATTTCAAATCATGCAACGCTACATTTTTTGTTGATTGAATACTGAATCACTATTGCGATAAGGCTTTTAAAAACATGAGAAAATTACTGTCATTCCACTATGATTTTTTAAAAATTAGATTATGCTAAAGTTATTCTGATAAGAAATTACGTCGCTTTAAAACAATAATCTAGCTTAATAGACGAGAACAAGCATGAAAGGTTCAATCCTTGATTTTTCTATTCAACACAATACCGGTTTTATCTCGGGGGATGATAATCAGCGCTATAGCTTTAATGGCGCAGACTGGCGTAGTGAGCGTCCACCTTCACGCGGTGATCGGGTCGATTTTATCGTTAATACCGCGGGTGAAGCCTCTGAGGTTTATTTAGCCTTAAGCAGTTCTATTTATCTGGGAGAAAAAATTTCCACTCAGCTCGGCAAATATTCCAATCTGGATCAGGCCGAGGAAAATTACAGCAGCATTGACTGGTTTGTAAAATGTCTGACCAACTATGCAAACTTTTCCGGCCGTGCACGCCGTAAAGAATTTTGGTTCTTTATGCTGTTTTGTGTAATTTTAGGCATTATTGCTGAGGTCATAGATACAGTTTTAGGCACTAAACCGCTGGTGAATAGCCTGCTTAATCTGGCACTTCTAGTCCCAAGTCTGGCCGTTGGCGCGCGTCGCTTGCATGATGTAGGGCGCTCTGGTTGGTGGCAATTACTGGCGCTTACCGTGATTGGTATACTGGTACTGATCTGGTGGTGGGCAACTGAAACCAGGCAACAAAACAATGAATATGGTGCTCCTGCCAAATAACCGAACCTTACAAATCCCGTCTTGATGCGGGATTTGTTTATCGATTATTTAATGACTAAATATCAGCAAAATCAGACTTTATCCATGCTGCAAGATCAATTAGTGAAATTTCCAGATGCTGTATGGGTGCAAATCTATAAAGATAAAATGCAGCTGATGAATATAGATGGCACGATTACGCATACCCTGCTACCCGATGTGCCCTATGCCCATCCGCGGAGTATTATTGCCGACTTTGATGCAGCCGCGGTGACGCTGAAACGGCTGTTACCATCGTCAATGATGAAGAAACTATCTAGCTCTATAGCACTGCTGCAAATTATGGATCTGCCTGAAGACGGTTTAACCGAAGTTGAAAAGCGCGCGTTACTCGAACTCGGTTATGAAAGTAGCGTGCAAAATGTCATCCTGTTTGACCATGCAGGAAATGCACTGACCAAAGCCAAAGTTCCACCCCAACATCGAATGACGATCATCAACATTTTACTGGTGATCATCATTATGGTGGTGTTGGCATCGACCTGGTTTTTGACGCTTTAAATGTTCGTCCAAGAGCAAAAATTCCGCACGCTGTGGGATTTTTATTGAGATAACCATCTAATAAGAGAATCGATCTGTATAGATGAACCAGCTTATAGACAAAAAAACTCTAAAAATCAGCTCAAATAAAATAAGCAAAAATTAGGGTTTATTTAAAATAATCTAGCAACTGATTAAAGCGGTCTATTTGATATTTAGGCTGTGCCAGTGCTAACTCTTCCTGACTACCATAACCATAATTTACCGCAATAGTATCAATACCATTTTGACGGGCACCAAAAATGTCATGCTCACGGTCACCCACCATCAGGCATTGATCGGCCTGTAATTTTTGCTGCTCTAAAATATACTGAATCAGCTCAGCTTTATTGGTTCGCTCGCCATTCAACTCACTACCATAAATGTCGGTAAAATACTGGGCCAGATCAAAATGTTCCAGAATCTGTTTGGCATACACTGTCGGTTTTGCTGTAGCGACAAACAAGCGATAACCACGGCGTTTCAGTTCTGCCAGCGTTTCTGCTACACCCTCAAAAACATGATTTTCATAGAGACCCTTGACTGCAAAGCGCTCCCGATAACCCATCAAGGCCTGTTCAGCCAGAACATGATCGGCCTCAATATTTAAAATTTTGGCAAGCGAGGCTTTTAAGGGCGGACCAATAATCCAGTCGATATTGATCTCGTCACTAATCGGATGACCGATCTTTTCCAGACCATAGCGTGCAGACGTCGTAATCCCCACTTTCGGATCGGTTAATGTCCCATCCAGATCAATTAAAATATTCTTAATCACCGCCCATCCCCTCTCATTAGTACCGATATAAATTAATATCGAGAGTTCATTCAAATTTGCCTATACTAATGCAATTTTAGTGAATGAAGGACATCATTTTGCGCCCTACCGTACTTTGCTTTTCCGGTTTAGACCCTTCAGGTGGAGCCGGCCTTCAAGCAGATATTGAAGCCATTGGTCAAAGTGGTGCACATGCGGCAATTGCCTGCACAGCCCTCACTATTCAAAATTCACAGCAGGTTTTTGGTTTCGAAGCCACTTCCAGAGAATTGCTGTTGGCACAGGCCAATGCGGTGGTCAATGACCTGCCCATTCGTTGCGTAAAATCTGGCATGTTAGGCACCACAGACAATATCGCAGCACTGGCCGAGTTTCTGGCTGCACATCCAGATTATCTGTATGTGCTGGATCCGGTTTTGGTCGCGAATAGTGGCGGTTCGCTGGGTAATCAAGAAACGCTGGTCAAAGCATTTACCCAGTTGATTCCATTAGCCGCTATCTTAACGCCGAACACGGTTGAACTACGCGCCCTGACGGGTGAGCAAGACCTCAAACTGGCCACTCAAAAATTATTTGAAATGGGTGCACAGGCAGTTTTGGTCAAAGGTGGCCATGAAGATACGCCAGATTACATTCAGAACAGCCTATATATCGCAGGTGAGCTGGTCAACGAAACTCGCTGTCCACGTCTGCCAGGTGAATATCATGGTTCAGGCTGTTCACTGGCCAGTTTCATTGCCGGACGTCTGGCCATGGGTGATCAGTTGAAAACTGCGGTACAGCATGCTGAAACCTGGTTATTTGGGGTATTAAAAAATGCTGAAATTCCTGTTCCAAATGGCCAGAGAATTCCAAAGCGTTTTTAAGATCACACTTCTTAAAATCAAAACTAAAAAAGCCTGAGTCATTCAGGCTTTTTTATCACTGCTATTTTTTAAACAATACTATTTGGCCTGATAAATGATTTTGCTTACATAGGTCGGTAAATTCCAAGCACCACCGGCGAAGCCTTTGCATTGTACGGTCAGACCACTGAAGCTTTTGACAAATTTCTTGCCATTCCAGGCCCATTCGTTCTGACTCAGACAATCGCCCAAACCACGCACTTTATGCCCGGAAAATATCTGGCCTTGGTTAAATGTTTCTCCCGAGGTCGTCACCAACTGTTTAAATTGCTTGTTTCGATCCATCAGCCAGAAGCCACTACCCATATTATAAGCCCCACGCCAGCATGGAATCTGAATCAGTTGATTCTGGGCATTAATGGGATAAATGGTCATAACACCATCATCCAGAAAACGCTGGCTAAACAGCAAATCACATTGATCTTCCTTGGTGGTGGCTTGCAGTTTTCGAATCATCTGCTGACTTGTTGCCGTATTCAGTTTTGCTTGAGTGACTTTGCCTGACTGATATTTTGGTATCTGAATTTTCGGTATCGCTGCAGCTTTGAGCACCGCCTGATTGGATTTTTTCCCCGGCCTGATCAAGGCTGAGGGCGTAGAAAGTCGACGCTGAAATTCATCCATCTTGAGTAAAACGGCACTGGCACCGGAAGTCGACAGGTTCCAGCGTGATTGCGTATTCTTAAATACAACCGGAGCTGTTCCCTGTACAGCTTTTAGCAAGGCTCGCGTTTGATCAGTACTGAGTTGCCCTATTCCCTCCCGATTCAGACCAATCACACCATAAGGTGTGCTGGCAATTTGTAGCTGAAGCTGTCGTGTAGGTGTGGCAGCAGCTAAGGGTAAAATCTGGACTTGGGCTTTGATACTACTGTTTGCACCCGCAGCACGCTCTAGTAGCACCGAAACCGGCTGATCAATATCTTGATCCGATTGATAACCGGCAGCGCGGCAGGTGCCGGTATTATCACAGGCAATTTCCCAGTCTTTATGTGAAAAATGCAGTCCCTGCATGGCCGCTAGACTTAATGAGCTGATACTGGCTAGACCAAATGTGATACTCATGATTTTGATGCTGTAGATCCATTTTTGTTTCATCATTTAGTCCTTATTTAAAATGCTTGCCGAGGTGGCTGGCTGCATCTGCTCAATCTGCTTCTGTTTATCTTTTTTCTTACGCTCGTTGCTCAAAGTCGCCATTAAATCCTGTGCCAAAGCCTTAAGCAGAATCATATCTTCGGCCTGCATCTGTCTCGGTTGTTTATCCAGCAGACATAGACTCCCAAGCGCAATTCCATTTTTATCTTTTAAAGGCACACCAGCATAGAAACGGATATGATGCTGTCTTAATTCTGACAGATGTGGAAAGCGCGGGTCACGCTGCAAGTCTTCTATCACCAAAGGCTCATTCTGATAGAGCAAATGGGTGCAGACTGAATCCTTGCACATTTGTCGGGTTGCAACAGGCTCCTGAGTAAAAGGACTGATTGGAATATACATTTCATGCTGATTCAGCCAGGAAATTTGTGCGTAATCAACGTCAAAGGCTTGACGGGCTTCTTCAATATATTGTTTATAAAGGGTCTGATGACGATGATCCAATAACCCCAATTCATTTAAAGCCTGCTGCCGTTCTTTTTCATTCTTGATCTCCAGATTCTCAAACCAGCTTTCCCCTTCATTCAAGGTATAAGTTTCGATAGTCAGAATCAGATCATCGACATTATTGACCAGTGCCTCCAGCTCAAAACGTTGTTGCAGTTCATCCAGAAGCTCCAGCTGCATCACGCTCCAAGTCGCAAAAATGATTTTCAGTTCAGGATATTGCTGTGCCAATCGATATTTCAGCAACCGGATCTGTGCCGCAGGCGCATGATGAAAAATAGACACACATAAAATCTTGATCGAAGCTGGTAATACAATACCCTTTCCTGATTCACTCGATTGAATCAGCACATCCAGATCATTTCGGGCAGCAATATTTTTGAGATTTAGGGCATGCGCCAACATGGCAGAAATCTGGGTGTCAATTTCCCAACGCGCACCAACACAATAAACTTCGGGCTGCTCGGCACTCATCTTACTCGGATAGGCTTTTTGAAACGCATGATTAAAGAACTGCAAGCCCTGATAAAGACGCAACCGGTGTTCGGCAGTAACATCAGTATCATGCCCTTGAGAATAAATCCGAATGGCTGGAATGGCTACTTCGCCATAGAACATCTGTACACGACGGGCCACTTCCTCTGCACTGGGCTTTTTCGGTAATTGCGCACAGATGTAATCATTGGCTACCCGCATTGCATCATTGACTTCATCAGCCACCAGTCGCTGGTAAAAGCGTTCGGAGGGTGACAATACTGGCGTACTGCCAAGCAAGGTTTTGACAAAACCCAGTGCCGGTACATAATTGGACAAAACCAGCAGGCAGGCAGTCAAAGGCGTCGACAAGATCAGCCCTACCGGTCCCCAGAGGGTGGTCCAGAACGTAGCAGCCAGAATAATTGCCAAGGTAGACAGGCCGGTACTTTCCCCATAGAGCCACGGTTCAATCACGTTATTGCTGATCAGTTCCAGCACCAGAATCAAGCCCACAGTCCAGAGCACCATGTCCCAGCCCGGATCAACGGCGAAAGCCAGCGTAATCGGGAAAATAGCTGAAACGATCGGACCAACATAGGGCACAAAACGCATAACCACCGCGACCAGTCCCCACATGATCGCTGCTGGCACACCAATCAATAACAGCCCAATCGCCATGGGAATACCATAAGTAACATTGACCAGCAGCTGCATGCGCAAATAGGTTCCGATACTTTTGGCGGCATCATCCAGCGCATCGGTGCCGATATTCAGATTACCGCCCAAGAGTTTCAGAAAGCGGTCATGCAGATCTTTGCCATTGAATAAAATCAATACCATAAACAGAAACACAATCCCGATAATCGCCAGCGGATTCAGGATTTTATTCAACCAGTCCAGCGCAGCCTCTTCACTCGTTGGTTCCAGGCCCACCACTTTGACATTCTGCACATTCGGGTCTTCTGTTTCCTGTTCGGGGGTGTCTATCGAATTTTCTACCGTGTCAAAGGTCTGGATCGCACCATCCCACATACTCGGTCCCTGACGATAGTTTTCGAGCATTTTCAGTTTCTGCTGGATGGTGTCCTGATATTGCGGCAGTTCCTGACTCAACTTGCCGAGTTGCACTCCCAGATAAGTTGCAGTGCCGCCCAGAAATGACAAGGTCAGGCACATGACCAGGCCAATCGCCGCCCATTGGGGACAGCCCCAGCGCTTTAAGCGAGAAACCAGAGGAGAAAGTAAAAATGCCAGCAGAATGGCCAGAGCCAGCGGAATAAAAATATCACGACCAAAATACAACGCCGTCATGACCACAGCAGCAATTACAAAGCCTGCCATCATTCTGAGTGCATGTTGGGTGCGCTGCCGCTCGGACTGATCCGGCATCAATACTTCAGTCTGTTGTTGCAGGTTGGCCTGTCTTGGTTTTACTTGACTGTTCTTGTTGTTATCCACCTGAAAAGTCCTAAAATATTATTCCTTCAACATAATTTAGGACTTTCTATATTTTTGTTACAAAGGTATTCCTGTAATCATTTGCAAAGATATTTCACTTAAATCTTTTCAGGTGAGTGGATTAACTCACACTTTTGATCCGGCGCATTTTCCGGGTTTCGAGTTGCACAGGAACTGAAGTATGTTGATGCAGCAATTGCCATTTGCCCTGCTGCTTGCTCAGGCACATGCTGACCCGACACCAGCCCAACTGGAAAATCGGTTCAATCACCGCATAATTCACCCGGACATAACCATCGACTACAGCCAGATCAGAAGTGACATGAATATTAATATCTTGGCGTTCGATGCGTATTCCTTCCGGCATAAAGCTTCGATATTGTTGCCAGAGTGCCTGATAGGCTTCAACACCTTTGACTTCCATACTGACATCGACCAGACGAATCTCCGGTCGGCATAATTGAACAATATCCTGAATATCGAGTCTGGCTATGGCATTGTCCCACTCCTGAAGAAATGCCATGACTTCCCGAGCCAATTGTTCATCCCCAAAAATCTGCATCAAATTTTCCTCAACCGGACAAGTCAGACCTGAAATAGGAATTCAATCAACTCACCGGATTTCTGATCTTTTGTTCTTATTATTTTGCCTGTGCTAAAGCGTTATTCTCGCTTTGCTCTTCCCACTGCCTGATTCGGTTCAGCTCACCTGAAGATTATTTTTTTAAATTATTTTTATTTCAATCAGGATGAATATGCCGTTTCTAGATTGGATGATTCAAAAATCAGCAGCGATTAAAAGTTACTTTAGAACTTTTATCGCATGCCTGTAAATGACATAAAGCGTCATTTAAAAATAGAAATAATTTTAGATCTGAATAAGATAGCGAGCTGTTACAGCCCAAGTCGATCTGTTTATAAATTTCGTATGGCATTGATAAAGTTTTAAGGCATTTGATCCATGTCATATCAACAGATAAAAGCCATCATTCAAATAATGGCTTTACGATAAGTCTGCTTTGGCATTTCAATGATTTCGACACAAAGCTGTATTTTTAATTCAGGCTGTGGCGCAATATATTGCTGCATGACGTCGAGCACCAATTCGGAAATCGCCTGACGAACTTCGACACTGCGCCCGCTCAACAGTGAAACTTTGGCATGCACATAGGCCTGATCTGTAACAAGATTCAGTCCAATCACATAATCCTGCTGCATAATCGCACGACTTTTTAAATCATTGGGATCGGTGACATAGCCGGCGTTAAAAAGTGCCTGATGGCTCGCGACCAATAAGGATTTGATCTCGATATGTTGCAGATTATCAGAATATTCCAGATGCAGGTGCGGCATTAAAGGGATCTCAAATCGAAACGTGAGGATCAGAGCGGCAGGAAAATGATCAGCCCCGAATTTCAGCAATAATGAGAATAATACGATAGATCAACCGTATTATTCTCTCGTCAGAATTTTAGTCCAGGGCTAAGTTTAAGCTTTCTTCACATATTCGGATTTCAGTTTCATCGGGCCGATTCCCTCGATTTTACAATCAATATCATGCCCATCTGCAGCATCAGGCAACAAACGGATACTTTTGACTTTGGTGCCCACTTTCACCACTGAAGATGAACCTTTGATTTTCAGGTCTTTAATCACCGTGACGCTATCACCATCTGCCAGCACATTGCCATTGGCATCCTTAATGATCACTTGTTCTTCAGTGACTTCACCTTCTTTCCACTCATGTGCGCATTCAGGACAGATCAATAGATCGCCATCTGCATAGGTATATTCAGATTGACATTTTGGACAGTTTGGCAGACCCATAAGAACCTCGAAAAAAAGAGAAAAATAAAATAAATGAAACAAATAAGCGCACAGTATAGCATCTTTGTCTGGAGCACTCATGGATAGGACATGAGGATGCAACCAACACAGGAGATCGAAGGAATTAATTGTCTGAAATCTGCGGATTAACCAGCAAAGACAGGAGTTGCAGTGATTCTTGCCAACTCAAATGACACACCGCGGGCGGCACCACATCCGGATAACCCACCTGAATAATATGCAAACCGGTACCGATTGAGACTTTTTCAAAGATGATCGTCACCTCTATTTCCCCCTGCAGGTCGGGGGTAGAAAACTGATCGGTATAGCGCAGCAGCTGATTGGGAATGACCTCATGATAAATGCCGTGAAAATGATGCTGGGTCCCGGTAGAAAAATTGGTAAAGGTGGTTTTATAGCTGCCGCCGGGTTTAACTTCCGCATGTTCTACTTTGGCAATAAAGCCATGTGGTGCCAGCCATTTGGCCAGTGCATCCGGATGCACAAAGGCACGATACACCCGCTCCGGTGGTGCGCTGAACACACGATGCATTTTTAAGGTGTAACTCATTTTTTCTTGTCCTTTGTTGTTATTATTTTTTTATTGCAGGATATTCCCTGCATTTGTTGTGGCTAAATTATCAGCCTGAGTTAAGTACTCATCTGAGTTATTTTATCCAGTTTTGAGCTGGCTATATATAATGAGTATGTATCTATACTTAAGCTCAAATCTTCGTATAGCAATTAAATAGAGCAATAAAAAAACCCGGCAGCACCGGGTCTCTTATTTTAAATGCTTTAAATACAAGCATGCTCAGCTACTACGCAGGCTGCTCTCTTCGTCATCCAGCTCATCATCATAGACATAGGCCATGCAACCCCAGCCATCATATTCGCCCTGAAATTGTGCCGCGATTTTGCTGAACCATTGTTCCAGATCCACGATATCTTCGTAGGCAGGCTCCATATACACATAAATCGTGATGATCCATTCCAAGGTATCGCTTTCTTCGTCCTGAAACAGGCTGATTTTTTGCTCTTCTTTTAATAGATGCAAGGCACAACGATCCGCCTGCGCTTCATCCGCAAAGGCAATCGAAAATTCAATTTCATGTGCTTCTTGCAAGTCGTCGCCATCCTGATGCATTTGCCACAGTACATTGCCATTTTCATCGTCAGGGAATTGATTGTAATCACGTGACATAGAAGTATCCTTATTATGATGCTGTTTTATTCTGCATTTAAGATTAGCTGATTTTTGTACAATTATCGAGATACAGACAAAAAATATTATCTTTTAACCATAAATAAACATATGATTTTTATAAATATAAAAATAAGTAAGGGGATCAATATATTCAAGATTCCTCAAGGCCAAAAATCCTGAAAAATATCAGGATTTAAACCAACTTATGGTATTCAGAATACTCTGGTAAAAATCTTCTAGACCTATGATATGAATGTCATGATTTACGCGATGTGTGGATGCAGATGATCCTGTTCCAATTGCAAAACCAGCGCAGCAAACTTGAGCTCCTCTAAACGCAGATTGAGATAGGATTCTTGAATCATCGCCTGACTCAGTGCCTGCCCGGTATAATTCAGCAAGACATAATCATCCTTTAAGGCTTGCAGCATCTCGCCCAGATTTTCTGTGCTTAATTGAGAGAGATATAAATCTGCCTTACAGTTGAAAGCCAGACTAAGGATTTCAATAGTACTTCGACGGCGATTGTCGTCGACATAATTACAGCTCGCAACCTGCTGTGTTTCTATGGCCTGCTGAATTCTGTCACGGACATTGCGTAAATGCCGAACCGCATCCGTTTCGCTATAACCCTCAATCAGCTGCTGTAAAACCTGTGTTTCAGAAAGTTGCAAGCCGAAGCGTTTGACCTGTATTTTATGCTCTAAAGCACTTAGCACTGCCTGCAAACGATGCTGTTGTTTGGCTTGCTCATAATAGCCCTGTAAACTTTGTCGAGCCTGCTGTTCAACTTCAATTAATGCTTGCGCCTGAAACTGGGCAAGATAATCTTTTACTCTTGCGATATAGGCTTTGAGATCATCAATCATGATCGAAGCATCCAGCTTGGTCGCTTCAACAAAGTTTTCAGCCTGCAAAGTCCGGTTAATAATATATTGCTCGATATCCCAGATATCCTGATATTTTTTATATTTATTCAGCGCAATGTTTAAACTGCCATTCTGTACCCGTAATTGGGTGATTTCATAATTCAATTCATCGACTTGAGTTTCATAATCTGCCAATTTGCTGCGTGAATGATCCAGGTTTTCCTGTAAAAACTGGATATTGCTGCGTAATGAAGCCTCTACCTTTAAGCTCCATAGCAATGCACATATTAAAATACTCGCGAGAACGAAGAGAGCCATACTGAGCATCGTTCTTTCCTTTAACCCCGGGCAGCGCCCTAAACCATCAAATTAAAAATTTATTATAAAGTCATGATTAATTTTGCATCACTTCGGCCAGATAAGCAAAGCCATTGATCACCACTAAGTCATTCATTCATTTTATTTTTCTACAAAATTTTTATGTGAAAGTCATGTAGGACAGACTGCTTTCCGGCTCAAATCAAATCTATTCTGAAACAACTTACGATATTTTTTATATCAAAGGATATAATTTGAAAGTTTAAAAATAATGAAAGGAAAATTAAAAAACCATAAAAATAAAGGCATCAGGCCTATAGTGGGAGATAAAAGAATAAAAATTCTCTAGGCTCATCATCAAGAGATAAACCGAACATTAAAAATTTATGTGCGGTAGTGACAACCGATCAGGCAATGGATCAGTAGAAAATTTCATTTGAACATGCTTGTAAAGCTACTCATCTCCAAGCTACTATCGAAATAAATTCTCACACTTTTTATTCGGGTTGCCCAGTTTAAGAGCTTGATCCTGATCATATTTATGAGATTAAAAAGCATGTGTCCGGTTGAATCTAACTATTAAGCAGAATCAAATTAGAACGGTATGGCTGCCTTAATTTCGACCGTGACACCACTCAAAGGCTGGATAAAAGCCAGATAACTGGCATGCAAGGCCATACGATTTAAAGGACTGCGCTGGGGTTCAGGATGATAAATTTTATCGCCAGTAATGGGATGACCCAGATACAGCATATGTACTCGCAACTGATGAGAACGGCCTGTGATGGGCGTGAGTAAAACCCGACTAATGTCTTGCTGGGGCAAATATTCTATTGCCTGATATAAGGTTTTGGCAGTTTTGCCCAGTTCATAATGCACCATCTGACGCGGACGGTTTTCCCAGTCGGTCATCAAAGGCACTTCGACGCTGCCCTGACCTTCAAGTTTGCCTTGTACCAGTGCGACATAATTTTTATGCACGGTACGTGCCTGAAACATTTTACTCACCGCAACTTCTGCATCACGGTGTTTGGCAAACATCAAAATACCTGAAGTGGCCATATCCAGACGATGGGTGATTTTAGCCTGCGGATACTGGTCCAGAACCCGCAAATAAGCACTGTCATGATGTTCAGCTAAACGCCCGGGAACCGACAATAATCCGGCCGGCTTTTCAATCACCACCAGATCATCATCTTCATAAACAATATGCAACGGTTCTTGCGGTGGGCAATAGACAAAGTCGGGGTTGATGGGCATTTTAGGAATACAGCATCTGGAACAATGCGCGCAAAATAACAAGCGGCTTCTAGGCTGTCAATTACCGTGCTTGACCAGCTCAGCTTAATCTGCCAGATAATAATCGACCGTCGAGACCACGCGTACTTTTTTCAAATACGGCGTATTGCTGTCGCGATCTTCAATACTAAACAGCCCCTGATTGGCGGACTTGATTTTGCCCAGACTGCTTTTTGAATCTGCAGCAAATTTTTCCGCTACACTGCGCGCATTTTCGGTGGCCTGTTCAATCATCGCAGGCTTGATGTCATTCAGCTTAGTAAATAAATATTCCGTTCTTTGTCCGGAATCATCTCCGGCAAAGGCAATGCCTTTTCTGCCCAAGGCCACCAGACGACTTTGTGCCGCACGCACTGCATCTATTTTGTGGGTATAGACGGTGATGGTCTGGCTGGCGGTGTAACGTAGCGCGACATTGGCATCCCCGCCATATTGCTGCGCGTATTTATCGGTGATACTCGGTGAAGCACTGGTAATCTCTTCCGCGCTAAATCCTTCATTTTTTAAGAAGGTCTGAATTTCCTGGGTATTGGTTTGCATGGTATCGTACAACTCGGCCAGATCCTGACTGCCGGCATTAAAGCGGATTGGCCATACCGCCACATCGGCTTTGACTTCGCGTTCCGACAAGCCTTTGACCGAAACTATACGTTCATACTGTTTAATTTTCAGCGCGCTATTGCCGAGAATCCATCCTGCAATAATCATTCCCAAGCCGATCAAGGCACCTAAAATCAGGGCCGGTTTGAATTGATTCATCCTTCAACTCCTTTGAAATCTTTTTTCGTTCTTATTGATCCTGCCACGCTATCAAGTAGCGATAAAATGATATTAATCCAATCTTATTTTTATCACTTGAAAATTCAATCACAACATCGCACTTAGCTTTGATTCATCAGATAGATTGCAATTAACGGCGTCAGGTTAAATAGCAGAATCCCAATTTTATAGAGCGCCATACCCGAATAATGAATCATATCGAAACTGGTATCTGACAGCCGAAACCATTTTCCATGCACCTGCTTCATCCAGTTTCGGGCAAAGACATAGACCACGAACCAGATCATGAGAATGACATAATTGATGAGTATGCAAAACAGTAAAAAACGACACCAGATATCGAGATTCATGAGGATTCCCCTAGGGGGCAGCTGATGTTTTTAAAATAACAGATCGTGTTGAGAAATGAAGAGCTTATTTGTATCTTGCGTAGATGGATATTTTTCTTAAATTTATGATTTATATTTATTTTAATTTTTTATTCTGCGTATATTACTAGAGAATTTTTTAGGGTGTTGGGAAAACTCGCAATGGTTTACTTCAACTATCATTCTTTGTAAGACCTGATCTTATAGCCTATAAACTTTTGGTCTATAGCGTCCTAAGCCGGATCGAGACCTTTTGGGTTCGTACTGCACTCGCGTTTTGCGCCGCTCACAGCATGCTACTCTTTCCGATCCCATCACACCCTTGAAAGCTATATTAGGCAAAGATGGACGGGATTAATTTCCTATGTTTTTTTAATTTCGATTAAATCTGAAAATTTATTTCACTATTAACCCAAATATAGAGAAATAAATTCCATTTTTTATTTTTTACGCTTTTTTATTCGCCAAAATGAGACTTTATTGCAATTTATATTCAGGTCAGGATTGCTGTTTTATTGAAAGAATGTTCCCTGAATCCATTGCGCACTAAACCACCATGCACTGATCGCTGACATCCCGCACAGAAGATTGGCTAAGACCTTGTTGAGCCTGGTTAGCTCAGAACTATAAATTTTCAGGTTAAGCAGGTAAGCGATCACAGCGTAAAACGAGCCAATCGCGCCCCCGAAAAGAATCAAGATGAGCGGCCATGCGGAATAGAAATGGGCTTTTTTATCTAATTTTCCTGACTCTGGTGCGTGCTGTTGAATATCCATAGGTGATAGCCCTCTTTTTAATATATGCACTTGCACTATTTCTAGGCAGGTATTTACTCTTTAGAAAATATTTGCCTTCTAGGACTTTCACTGAAGCAAGAAGCAGACCAGTTTTATCGTACAAAGAGCAGTCGGGTATGATGATTGATATAGGCATTTAGTCCATCGCCATATTGAGCGAGCTGTTTCATGTTTTCGACATGCTGATAACCGGCACTGCTATAGCTATAAGTGTAAACTTTCGAGGTTTTCTTGAATTGAACGCGAATAAACTCGTTACCAATCTCGTAATTGGCAACACCTGAGTCGTGATTAAGATCAAGATAATGTTGCAATTGAGCTGCCCTAAATACTTTGAATCTAGAGTTTTAGATGGGGTTTTATTGATTATTTTTCAATCAATCTTAAACTATAAATAGGGATGTTTAAATAGCAAAAAGCCCTATCGAGTAATAGGGCTTTCATTCAAAACAGAGGGTAACTGTTTGAGTTGTTTTGCTTAGGCATTCTTATTGTTAAATTGATTGCCTTGGCATTTGGTACACGGTGGTAAACGATCAGTACCAATTTCTAAGTAGGTGCGGTGTCCGCATTGAACACAAAAATAGAAGCCTGTTCCGGGTTTTTCGCCAGCAGTAACCATCTTTGTTCTCCATGGTTTTAGAAATGGTCTGACTAGTATAACCCTCTGGTAATGAATGTCTATTGTCCATTTTTGTAAATGATAGTGTCGTTTGGGCAAAGTAGTATTTCTAATTATTATTTAGTAACTCATTAATTAAGTGATAATTTATTATTTTTTTCAAGTTAAGTAGTTTAATAACATTGAGATAAGTGATGCATAAGGCCAAGTATAGCGCAGTGCGTTAATACAAAATTATCACCATAGCCATATGAAATTTTGGTGGTGTTTCAAAAAGTATGCTGGCATTAAACGAATCCATTATTGATATAAAAGAACACTAAATCAAAGGCTTTGAAATGATTTTCAAGC
>NZ_JAMXXK010000026.1 GCF_024129735.1 Acinetobacter lwoffii
GTCACCAGCAAGCTAGGTCGGCTATATTACTCTCTATCTCTAGAAAGTCAACCAGTAATGAAAACTATTTTTAAACTTTCTTTCTAAAACCGAACTTAATCAAACTTAACTAAGTCATTGTTTTATCAGAAGTTTTAATCTTCATCACCGCCGATGGATGTGCATTCTACAGCATTTCAGAGCCCTTGCAACACCTTTTTCAAGAAAATCATTTTGTATGTATATTTTTTAAGCTTTTCGTGTGTTTTCATTCATTTTTTATACAAATTTGCTTAAATGATGTCTATTCGTGAATATAACGTTTATTATTTTCATACTAATAAGTAGTGCTACTTACACAGAAAAGGCCTCGGGTTACCTTATGCATCGTTCTATTTACTTATCTATATGTTTATTTTCTTTAGCCTCAAGCGCACATGTTTTCGCCGAGGTGGCCACCGATGTGGAAAATCTGGAAAACGAGCCTGCAAAAACGCCACTTAGAACAAAGATCTCAACCAAAGCGCAACAATTACAAACGCAACTGAAAGTTGATGCCAGTGCAGCACAGGCAGAAGAAGTTAAAGATCCTTTTCAGCCCTTAAATAGAAAGATCTATCAGTTTAATGATGCGATTGACCGCACCGTGGTACGCCCCATAGCTGTACAATATGTGGAAAAAGTTCCTCAAGATGTTCGTGGCAGCTATACCCAATTCCGCAGTAACCTGGGTGAACCTTGGAATGTGGTGAATCAGCTGATTCAAGGTCGTCCTGCCCGCGCTGCTAAATCTCTAGGTCGTTTTACTATTAATACCTTAACGACTTTAGGACTGGCTGATCCAGCACGTCGCCTTGGCTTGAGCCATGAAGAGGAAAAATTTGGAATTACTTTAGGGTATTATGGGGTGCCTTCTGGCCCTTATATCATGTTGCCATTTTTAGGTCCAAGTTCTGTCCGTGGGGTGATCGGTACTGCTGTAGATAGTCAGGCCCGTCCACAAAAATACATTCTCGAAGATGAAGATGGACTTTACTGGACTGATCAGTTTTGGCGTGCCATTGATACCCGTTCAGAAATACTGGACGTTGAAGGGGTGCTGACTGGCGATCGCTATGCGCAGATTCGCGATATTTATTTGCAACGTACCAATTATGCAATTGCAGAAAAGAAAGGTACAGAACAAGATACGCTGTTCCTAGAAGATGATTTTGAAGATGAGAATTCTGATGATGCACCTTCTAGTGATAGCAACATTGAATCTTCAAACGAAGATCTTTAAGTTTAAGCTTCATGTATGATTGCTAGTGAAAATCTGTTCGCTAGCAATACTTTGCTTGTTATAGTACATCTTATAACCAATCCTGGGATTGAATCACTTTTTTATGTATTTCATTCAACCGACTCGTGATATTCCTTACTTAGATCAAGTACTTGATACGCTTCCGCATGTTCAGATGATCTATCTGGATGATCATGAACTGTATGACTCTACGATTATTGCGATTGCAGATGTACATGATTATCTGAAATATAAGTGGAATCTACCTACGATTGTACTGGCCTTAGAAAATGAAGGTACTGCTTTGGCTCAGGCCTGGGAACAAGGTGCTTTAGCCGGCTGGATCTGGAACAAGCTTCCCGAGAATCCAGATCTAGCATTACAAAAAATTGATGCACAATATAAGCGTAACCAGGATAGCCGTGACCTTCCTTCTGCTGCAGAACTACAAAAAAAATTGTTACCGAATCCTATTGAACTGACCAATTACGAGGTCGAAACCTATTTTCAGCCTTCAGCCTATCTTTCAGGGGATTGGTATGATTATTGGAAAATCAGCGACAAAGAAGTGATTTTCTATTTGGCCGATGTATCCGGACATGGCGTCACCAGTAGTTTGCTCACGTCCTGGATGGCTGCTTTCCATGGTCGCTCCAAGACGCCGCGCGAGCTGATCAAGAAGCTGAACGGCATGCTGATGCAGGAAAATATTGAAAAGCACATCACCATGATTGCCGGGATTCTTAATCTGGAAACCCATGTATTGAAATGGTCTAGCGCCGGACATTATCCACCACCAATTATATTTGAACCCAATCAAGAGCCTAAAATCCTCTCTTCCAGCAGTTTCCCTTTGGGTTTAACCGAAGATCTTGAAGTTGAGGAAAATGAATGGGTATTAAGTCGCAATGCACGCTTTATTATCTGTTCGGATGGGGCATTAGAACCCTTTGATGGTGGTTTAAATGAACAATTCTCGCAATTATTACACCATTTGCAGAACCAATCTTTTCAGGCTCCGGAACATGTGGCTGACGATATCGCCTTTTTAAGCTTTATCCGCGTAAATTAGCAGTATATTTACAGACTTTATAAGCACTTAATTTGATTACTACTTTCAGCCACTTGAGTATCAATACACCCTATGGGATAATTTAATATCCTTCTCTGCAAATGGCATTTATATGTCAACAGGTCATATTGAATATGCAAGTCTGAACGGAACGCATATTTTTAAGCTTATCGGCGAAGTGCGTGCCCAATCTTGTATTAGTCTAGACAAATTACTGAACAAAATTGAACAGCAAGACAACGTAGTTGGCGCTATCGTTGATCTCACCGAAACTAGTTTCATTGACAGTACCGTACTCGGTGTTTTAGCGAAACTAGGACTCAAACTCAAGCAAGTACATAACATTCAGGCTGTCATGCTTTCTACCAATTCTGACATTACCACTTTGGCCAACAGTATGGGACTGAGCCAGGTGTTTGTGATTCTGAATTATTGTGGCGATCCAAATGTCTGCACACGTGCACTGATGGAAGAACATGTCACGCATCAAAATATGCTAAATACGGTTCTGGATGCACATAAAACCTTGATGAAACTGAATCAAAGCAATCAGAACATGTTTGAACCTTTAGTCAAACAGCTACAGAAAGAGCAAGACAATTTAGATAAAATTTCCGAGCAACAGGTATAACCATCTTATAAGAGGACCCTATGACTTTACTTTCTGTTGTACAAATGAATTCTCAAAATGAAATTGATGCCAATTTCGTGGAGATTGAATCTTTAATTCAACAAAGTAAGGCCAATGGTGCTGAACTGATTGTTTTCCCGGAAAACTTTGTCTGTTTTGCAGCAGGTAAACAGCGTGAAACTGCTGCACAATTTGAAGTGATTCAGCAACGTCTAGAACAACTTGCCCATGAATATGACACCTGGATCGTTGCCGGTACATTACCCTGCCCTTATCGTCCGGATGGTTCAATCATTGAGGATGGCCGGGTGCGTACCGTTAGCCTGTGTATCAGTCCGGAACGGACCGAAGCACGTTATGACAAAATTCACCTGTTTGATGTGCAAGTCGGCGATGCTGTCGGTGGTTATCAGGAATCCAAGTTCTTTGAACCCGGCACAGATGTTGTCGTAGCCAAAACACCTTTTGGCAATATTGGGTTAATGGTCTGTTATGACCTGCGCTTTCCGGAACTGGCGTTAAATTTACGAGCCAAAGGTGCAAACCTCTTGACCGCTCCTTCTGCCTTTACCTATACCACAGGTGAAATGCACTGGCAGCTTCTTCTGCAAACACGTGCTCTAGATAGCCAATGCTCGGTGCTTGGTGCAGCTCAACAAGGCTGGCATGGAGAAAAACGCCAGACTTGGGGACATGCAGCCGCCACCAATAGTCGTGGACAACTTCTTAATATGATCCATGCAGAAGGTACTCAACTCATCACCGTCGACTTTGATTTAAATGAACAGCAAAAAGTGCGTGAATCCATGCCTTTAATGCAACACCGTAGACTTCTTCAACTTTCCTGAATCGTTTCATTTGCTTGCATAAAATAACAAAATCCCTGCTTATTCTTCAGGTGAAATCACCGAGCATAGAAGCTCTACGAAAAATAAACAGGGATTTAACTCATGTCATTAGAAAAAGCCGTCTATACCGCACATGCCAAAGCCACAGGGGGCCGTGATGGCCGCGCCATTTCTGACGATCAGATTCTGGACGTCCAATTGGCCGTACCTAAAGAAATGGGGGGACCAGGCGGTGGAACCAATCCTGAACAGCTCTTTGCCGCAGGTTATTCCGCCTGTTTCTTGGGTGCAATGAAATTTGTTGCCAATCGTGACAAGCTCAATATCAGTAAAGATGCCTATATTGAAGGTGATGTTGGGATTGGTCCGATTCCTACCGGGTTCGGGATCGAAGTGACATTAAACATCCATCTTGAAGGCATGGATCAGGAAGAAGCAAAAAAACTGGTGGATGCTGCGCATATTGTCTGTCCATACTCAAATGCGACCCGTAATAATATTGATGTGAACTTAAACGTAATTACTTAATTTTTTTATTTAACAGCTATCCTGAAAAAAGTTTCAGGATAGCTAGACTTCAATTATAAATTTCAAAATTTACCCGCTTCATCTTTTGTCAAAAGCTACTTCTCTTCCCCACTTGAAAACTGCAGCAAAAACTTAAGAAATTATATATAATGATTCTTATTTACATTTATTCGATTTATATTGATGTTAAAACTAGTTCTTCTGAATTCTCTCCTGCTCCTCACTGCTACAACCTCTTTTGCAGATCTTTATCTCTCAGAAAAAATCCGTCCGAAAATAAAATCTCTGCTCAATACTGAAATTGAACGCCTACCCATTCCTGCAACACCCAACAATATGATTCTGCCTGAATTTGGTAAAGGGATTATTGGCTGGGGAGCTGGCCCCAAAGATGCTGAAGCCCGTTTTCTCAATATTACTCAGGCAGATGTTGAAACAATGAAACAGGAAGGACTGAGTTTAGCAATGGCGCAAGCCTGGCGGAACTTTTATGAAAATGAAACTCTGCGCAATCCGGGCAATCCGACTGGACCTTTTCGTGCACAACTCATGAAAAAAATCGCCAGTCTCTGGTAAATATCCAAAAGTCCTGACGATCCTTATAATAAAAGTAATAGATTAAAAGATTACTCCGCCGCTTCGTTGGTCACTCGCAATACTTCTTCAATCGTGGTTTTTCCGGCCAATACTTTACGCAGACCATCATCACGAATGGAACCTGACTGCTGACGTACATAGCTTTCGATTTCATATTCAGCCGCATTGCCATGAATCAAACGGCGCATATGATCATCGACTGGGACAATTTCATAAATTGCAGTACGGCCACTAAAGCCAGTATTGCCACAACGTTCACAGCCTTGAGGTTGCGGTAATCTTAAATCTTGGGGATGCTCAATATTGCCAAATAGATTCTTCTCGAAAGCATCTGCCTCATGCCAGGTCGCGCAATGTGGACACAAGGTACGCACCAGACGTTGGGCAATTACCCCGATTAAAGAACTGGACAGCAGAAATGGTTCAATTCCCATATCTTTCAGGCGCGTAACCGCACCAATCGCGGTATTGGTGTGTAAGGTGGATAACACCAGATGTCCTGTCAGGGATGCCTGCACCGCAATTTCTGCGGTTTCCAGATCACGAATCTCACCAACCATGACCACATCCGGGTCCTGACGCAACATGGCTTTTAACGCACGGGCAAAAGTCATATCGACTTTGGTATTGACCTGCGTTTGTCCAATGCCTTCCAGCTGATATTCAATCGGATCTTCAGCCGTGAGGATATTTTTGGAACCATCATTCAGATCAGAAAGTGCCGCATATAAAGTGGTGGTTTTACCCGAACCGGTCGGGCCGGTTACCAGAATAATCCCGTGCGGGCGATGTACTAAGGTCTTGAGTCGATCATAGTCATTATTCATCAAGCCCAAATGGGTCATGTTCAAACGGCCAGCCTGCTTGTCCAGCAAACGCATCACCACACGTTCACCATAAGAAGATGGCAAGGTGGATACACGGACATCGACTTCACGACCAGCCAGACGCAAAGAAATACGGCCATCTTGCGGAATACGCTTTTCGGCAATATCCAGTTTGGCCATGACTTTAATCCGTGAAACCAGAAGCGGTGCCAGTTCACGGCGTGGCTGGACAATTTCACGTAACTGACCATCGACCCGTAAACGCACCGACAGTTTTTTCTCAAAAGATTCAATATGAATATCGGAAGCCCCTACACGAATCGCTTCGGATAATAGTGCATTGATCAGACGCACAATCGGTGCATCATCTTCCTGATCCATTAGGTCTTCAGCTTCCGGAACCGAATCAGCCAGACTGAGTAAATCTGGATGATCTTCCAGGCCAGCAGCCACCTGCTGTGATTCCCCGCTATCGCCGGCAAAGCTGGAACTGAGTAACTGGTTAAATTCCTGTTCGCTACAAAGTTGAAAATGAGCCGGATAACCGAGCAGACGGCGAGCTTCCTGCAATGCAAGCATCGAGGTATTGTCACGACGCAGAATAAAAGCCTGATCTCCCTCATAACGCAACAGCACACCATGGCGCTTGGCGAAGCTATATGGGATTTGTAATTGTTTAAGTACTTGCATCGCGGATTATAATAATGATGAAAAAATTTAAATTGAGTGTACTCTAAGCATATGACAGCGTGAAGTATGTTTTCAAAGATTTAGCAAGAAAGGGTGCCAAGATTGCCGCAAGATAAAGATGAATTACTCCCGAATACAGCAAAAATGCGCTGGTGGGGAGAACAGAATTTTGAAATAAATCAATCCAAAGCCTGGCAGTTTGGCTCCTTGCTGTTTCGCCTGACCCGAGGGATTCAGGAATGGCGACTGGAATATTATCGCCCTTCCGTACAATACGATTATGAGCAGCAATGGCATCAGATTGATGATCCGAATTTTGCCTTTCCACCGCCCCTGAAAATTGAACGCTATATGTTCAAATCCACGCAAAAAAAATTGCAACTGATGCCACGTCTTGCAGACCGTTCTGTGGTGATTAAACCAGTCGATCCGATTTATATTCCTGCTGGACAGCGCGGTACGCTTTATATCAGCACGCCCTTATGGATTGCCGGTTTTGTCGAGGGTCAACGCGAACCGATTTTCGATTTACCGGTAATCTTGCCAAAAGACACCTGGTTTGGACCCAATCACCGTTCGGGGGAAATCTGCTACGCCACCGCAGTTGATGGCAGAACCGAACTGAAACAGTTACATCCGCGAGCCTTTCGTGCAGTCACGCCAATTGAGTTTCACAATACCAGTAACCAGCAATTGCGCTTTGACCGAATGAATGTGCCAGTGCCTGCCCTGCCGCTTTTTTACAGTGAAAGTACCGGCCGCTTATGGACCTCGCAAATCCGCGTTTTGCATGAAAGTTCGGACCGTCCACCACGGATTCGGGTCGAAAACCGCACGCCACCAAATGCTGGTGAAGTGGCCTATGTGCATCCACCGCGTGATCCAGCAGGTGCATTATTTAATATGTTTGATTCATTTTTCTAAGGGCGTCTGATGCCAAGTTCAAATATTCCGACCGAAGTCACCAATAGCCTGAAGGGAGTATTTACCAATATCAATACCGATCGTTTGACCGAAGTTTTGGTGGCGGTGGTGTTGTGCTTTATTGGTTTCCTGATTGCGCGCTTTATTTCCAATACCTTTATTCGTACCATTGGTGTACGTTTTAATGCTCATCAAAAACTGGTCTGGCGCCGCGGGATTTTCTATTTTATCTTCCTGTTGTTTGTGATGGCCAGCCTCAAGGAAGCCGGTTTTAAACTCAGTGTCTTCCTCGGCGCTGCCGGGATTTTAACGGTCGCACTGGGTTTCGCTTCGCAAACATCAGCATCCAACCTGATCAGTGGCCTGTTCCTGATTGGTGAAGGTTCTTTTGAAGTCGGTGATACCATCCAGATTACCTTGATTCGTGGGCATACCATTGAAGGCGAAGTGATTTCGATTGATCTGCTCTCGGTTAAACTTTTGACCCAAGATAATATCTATGTGCGTTTACCGAATGAACAGCTAATTCGGGCACCGGTGCAGAACTTGTCGAAATTTCCGATACGGCGGATTCCGATTACGTTGGCGATCAATTTCCATGAAAATATTATCAAGGTACGCGAAGTTCTGCTGGACGTTGCCAATAAATATCCACTGGTACTGGCCGACCCGAAACCTGCAGTCACCGTTACCGCTTTCCGTGAATCTTCGATTGAACTGCTGTTTGCAGTGTGGTGCCAACAGGAAAACTACCTGAAAGTTCGTGATGAAATGCAGGAACGGATTCGCAACGGCTTTGTCGATAACCAGATTGAAATTCCGGTGCCAAAAATGGGCTTTGTCGATCATCCACTTTCCCGTCCTGTAGAAAATGAAGAAATCGATCAATATGCCAATGAAAAGGCCCTCAAAAGAGAGCCTGATCTGAAATAACCCTTAGATTCCCTCTCCTTTTAAAGGAGAGGATTAGGGAAAGGATTCAATGCTCCTTCTCCGGCATCGGTGCAATATAAGCAATCAGCAGCATCACCCCGCCCGCCAGCAGGAATGAAATCACCCGGGTCAGGGTGCCAATATGTGACAGGTCAAATAGTACGAGCTTCAAGGTCACAATCACCAGAATACTGCCGCCTAAAATCCACATCGGTTTCAGTTTTTTGAGCGTTGCTGTCCACATGGTAATCCAGGCCAGCAATACCCAAAGTATGGTCAGACTGAGCTGAACTGTTGCATTGTTCCATAATGCCAGCTCATTAAACGGTGTCTGCAGGTACACATGTAAAGCTCTTAAAACAATATAACTGGAAAGCCATAACAGGCTTAGTACCATTAAAACTGCGATCATGCCTTTATCACGTCCCACTTTAATTTGCTGTAACAGCATCCAGATAAAGCTGGCAAACATGGCGATACTGATCAGATCAAAAGGATTCAGAATTGGCAGCCAGTAATACTGAAAGGCTTGCTGACTAAATAACTGTGAACAAACCAGCCAAGTTGCCATCAGCAATAAACAGCTCTTGGTTTGCCAAAGCTGCTGCCAGCCTGACTGCGGATCCTGTCGATAACACCACAGGCAGAATAATAAAGGTAAAATCATCATGCTCAGATAAGGCATGTTCGGGATCAGACATAAACTTGCCAGAGTCAGACTGCTAAAAACACCAAAACTCATCCATTCCTTGGAGAGCTGCAAGCCAGCCAACGGTCTAAGCCACAAAATGGCTAGTAGCATCGTAGAAAGGGCAAAAACTCCACGTTCAAAACTACTATTCCAGACAATCACCGCATTTTGACTACGATCCAGGGTCAGAATCGCCGCAATGACCAGCAAGGGCGAGATGCCGCTCCACTTCGGCAGTAACCAGGACCACTCCTGATTTTTGCGCAGGATCATTTCATTGAACAGTACATATCCCAGTATGATGATAAATAAACTCAGCACATAGGCATGCTGACTCGGAAATTCATCTTCCAGCAAGGCAAATAACATCAGGCTGGCCGCAACACTTAAACTGCTTAAAAAGCTGACACTCAGACTATCCATCTGCTGCTGGTACTGCTTTTTAAGCTGACTGATGACCACGACTGCCACATAGCACAGACTCAAAATCCAGAAAATGATTCGCGGTGTGGGATTAATCTCGATCAGATAATACAGGCTGCTGAATCCGGCCATCAGCAATAAACCCATGCTCAGATAGTGTGCTACCCGGACATTTTTTTCCAAGGCCCATAAATAAATCAGCACACCTTCAACTGCCCAGCCAATCACAGTCCATTGTTCTGTCAATAAGATCGGTGGCACTAAGGCGAGAAAAATCAGCATCAGGCTCAGATAGCTCTGCGAAATGAGCTGGATAGTTTGTTTACGGCGCAGCAGTGTCCAGCAAGCGGCAAAGACCAGTGCAAAGAACAGGCTTAATCCAGCTTGCCAGAGTTTTTGATTGGGCTGATTAAAATGAATCAGATACAGAAAAATATAAGCGGTAATAGGGGCAGCAAAAATCAGCGCTAAGTCCAATACCGGTTTTAACTGAAACCGTGAGAGATCCTGTCGTGCCAGCAACTGGCTAAAGCGGAAACCTAGCCAGATAAACAGTGCACTATGTGCCAGAATCAGCGCAGTCATGGCATAACGCTCATATGTATAACCATGAATCAGGCTATATATCCCGCCAACGACAGCCGTCACTAAAAAGGCAATTTGATTGAGAATCTTCCATGGTCGGAAACTGCTCAGCACTGCCACCCCGATATTGATCAGCAAATAATAGCTAATCAGCTCAACGGCAGAAGCATCGCGGGTCGGTAAGGTAAACGGCGCCAGATAAGCAATCAGCAAAGCCATCAAAGCCAGTTCGATGCTTTCCTGTTTCAGGCTTAAATATAGAGTGATGGCCAGAATTATTAGGAATAGCAAAGTCGCCAACGGTAACGTGGAAATCACCAGATTGTAATAGGCAAAAAATAAGGTCAGGAACAGACTCCCCAAACCCAGTCCTTCCAGTGCCAGAGCAAAACTCCGATTTTTTTGCATCAGGCGATAACCCAGACCTGTTACACAGCCACTTGCCAGTGCAACCAGGCCCAATTTTGCAGCCAGACTGAGTTGCCAGTGCTCGGTGGCAAAGCGCAGCAGTAAAATAATCCCAATCACCAAAATACTGATTGCGACCTTGAGGACAGGATTCCCCTGAAAAAGCCAGCGCTGCAGTTGATCTACCAGATGAGGAGAATCGTTTACCTCTTGGGCAGACTCGGTTTTCACCAATGGAACAGAATCGGATCGATCCGGTGATCGCTGTAAGGGATCGGCAGAAAGAGATTGTGATTGCAGCTGTATCAAGCGCCCTTCCAGACGTTGCAGCCACCTGAGCAAAAAGAATACCCAGGCCGTAATCCCAATTCCCATCAGCCAATCCAGTTCAGCCAGTCCACCAACAATGGCAGTAATTGAAGAAATATATAAAGGAACTTTAGAATTGCGTTCTAGGGACATCTGCTGCTGTCCGGCCAATTGATTCAGCGGTGCTTCTACCGCAGTGACATATTGCATCACGCTAAAGATAAACCCCAAACCACACAGATAAGTCACAATCTGATAACCCAGATACCAGGCGCTGATCCCGGTAATCAGCAAGGTAATCAGCCAGATCATGCGCAACTCATTCCGTCCTGCAGCCATTCTTATATTTCTCTTTCCTGAATCGTTCCATCATACAACAGCTTGTGCTGCTTATTTCATCTTCGACCGATATTCGCTAAGCTGTAAACTCAGACTCGTCTCAGCGAGCGCGGTAAAAATCACGTACAATAGCGCTGTATTTTGAATAAGGAATTGATTACATGCCACCATTTGTCTTGGTCGATGGCTCTTACTTTTTATTTCGTGCCTTTCACGCACTGCCACCATTAACCACGTCAACCGGTTTACATACCAATGCAATTCGTGGTGCGATTTCTGCTATTCAAAAACTGATGCGCCGGACCCAACCGACCCATATGGCGGTAATTTTTGATACCCCAGAACCGACCTTCCGGCATGAGCTGTCACCGATTTATAAAGGTGACCGTCCCAGCATGCCAACGGAATTATCCGAACAGATTCCTTATCTGCATGCCTTGATCCGCGCTTTGGGCATTCCGCTGCATACCTTACCGGGCGCCGAAGCCGATGACATTATTGGGACACTGGCCAAACGTGCCGAGGCGATGGGACATCAGGTGCTGATCTCTACGGGCGATAAAGATATGGCGCAACTGGTGACCGAAAAAGTCACCCTGGAAGACAGCTTTAAAGAAAAACCGCTGGATGTCGACGGTGTGTTTGAAAAGTTTGGAGTCTGGCCGAATCAGATTATTGACTATCTCACCCTGATGGGCGATGCATCAGATGGCATTATGGGCGTGCCAGGTGTAGGTGCCAAAACGGCAGCAAAACTGCTCACTGAATATGGCTCGATCGGCGGCATTTTAGAAAATGTCGACAAGATCAAAGGCAAAGTCGGTCAAAATATTAAAGAACATGTCGATGGCATTGCACTGGACCATCAGCTGGCCAGTATTGTCATCGATCTGGATCTTAATTTTGGTTATGACGATTTAAAACTGGGTGAGCCAAATATCGAGACCTTGCGTCATTTGTACACCGAGCTGGAATTCCGTAACCAGCTGCAGTCCTTAGATCACCCGAACAACCCGAATAATTCAAATTACCAGCAGGCGGCAAAATCTATTAACGCCAAAGCGGTTACAGCACCAGAACCTCTGGAAGACCATGCGTCTGTAACCAGCAGTGATGACCAGCTAGGTCAAGCGACCTACCACACAGTATTAAGCCAGCAGGACTGGGACACACTGTTTGAGCGCCTAAGTACCGAAAAACGTTTTGCCTTTGATACCGAAACCACCAGTTTGGATTATCGTATTGCACAGATTGTCGGTTTCTCGGTCGCCTTCGATGCGCAGAATGCTTATTATGTTCCCTTGGCACATGATTATGAAGGCGCACCGGAGCAGCTGAATCGTGAAGTAATTCTGGCGCAGATCAAACCAATTCTGGAAGATGAGTCTGTAAAGAAAATTGGGCATCATCTGAAATATGATGCACATGTACTGGAAAATCATGGCATTCATCTGGCAGGCTGGTATTTCGATACCATGCTGGCTTCCTATGTCCTGAATTCTGTCGCGACCCGTCATGGCATGGATGATGTGGCCCGTCTGTATTTGAGTCATCTGACCACGACTTATGAACAAGTGGCCGGTAAAGGTGCTAAACAAAAGACCTTCAACCAGATTCCACTTGAAACTGCAGCACATTATGCCGCAGAAGATGCACATGTCACCTATCGCCTTTATGAAGTCTTGAGCAGCAAATTGCAGGCACACCCTGAACTGGTGAATATTCTGCATAATATTGAAGTTCCGGTCGCACGTGTACTGACGCAAATGGAAGAAAACGGCATCGAACTGGATCTTGCTTTTCTGGATCAGCTTGGGGGCGAATTTTCCAACACCATGCACAATCTGGAAAACCAGATCATGGAAATTGCCGGTGAAAGCTTTAATGTCAGCTCACCTAAACAGGTCGGTGAAGTTCTGTTTGAAAAGCTGGGGCTAAAAGGCGGTAAAAAAACCACCACCGGACAATACAGTACCAGTGAAAGTGTACTGGAAAAAATTGAACATCCGATTGCCCAGCTAATTCTGGAATATCGTGGTTTGTCCAAGCTGAAAAGTACCTATACCGATGGCTTATGCAAACAGGCCAATCCTGATACCCATCGTGTGCATACCAGTTATCATCAGGCACTGACTGCAACTGGCCGTTTATCATCGACTGATCCAAACCTGCAGAACATTCCGATTCGTGCCGAAATTGGCCGTCAAATTCGCAAGGCGTTTGTGGCACCGGAAGGTCGTGTTTTGCTGGCAGCCGATTACTCACAAATTGAATTGCGTCTCATGGCCCACTTATCTCAGGATGAAGCCCTGCTGGATGCATTTATTCATGGTCAGGATGTACATCGCCGTACCGCAGCGGAGGTTCTAGGCATTCCGTTGGAAGAAGTGACCAATGACCAGCGCCGTCAGGCCAAGGCCGTCAACTTCGGCCTACTTTACGGCATGTCCGAGTTTGGTCTGATCCGACAGTTAGGTTTTACCCGTCAGGAATCACAGAATTATATCAAGCAGTATTTCCACCGTTATCCGGGCATTTATGACTATATGCAGCGTACCCGTCAGGTCGCATTAGAACAGGGTTTTGTTGAAACCTTGCTCGGACGCCGTTTATATACCCCAGATATCGATGCCCGTAATATGATGGTGCGTAAAGCGGCAGAACGTGCTGCGATTAATGCCCCGCTACAAGGTTCGGCCGCAGACATTATTAAAATGGCAATGATTGAAGTCGACAAGATGTTGCCGAAAGATCAGGCCAAAATGCTGCTGCAAGTTCACGATGAACTGGTGTTTGAAGTCGATGAAGACATTGCCGATGAACTGGCACCTAAACTGGCTGAAGTGATGCAATCGGTACTGCAGATTTCTGTACCATTGGTGGTAGAAGTGGGTAAAGGTAAAAACTGGGATGAGGCGCATTAATGTGCCTTTAACCCCATCTTCCTTATAGGAGGTGAGGAATATATTCCGCAAGGGGATGGAGGGGATTTTAATTTATAATCCTCATCTACAGGCAGCGATATTAAAATCTTTTCTGCTATCAAGTTTCGAACGCATATTTTTCTATTTTTAGGAAATCAGCAGCATTACTGGTTCAGAGTATCCAAGTTCCCTCTCCTTCCAGGAGAGGGTTAGGGAGAGGTTAATATCCCATCTTCTTCTTGTACTGCGATTAAAACTTGTTCACGGTTTGGGAAGTTTAACAAATCCCTTCCAATCTCCCTTATCTAAAGGGAGGAGCAAATAAAAAGGACGCCTCAGCGTCCTTTTCTTTTCATTCAGATTAAAAACCCGTTAACAATACAATTGCCACCTGGTTCATGATCATTTCAATCACAATCAAGGCCAGAATTGCCAGGATTGGAGACAGGTCAATCATGCCCATATTCGGCATAATCCGGCGGAAAGGTGCCAGCAATGGCTCGGCAAGTTCCTGAACTACTTCAATATAAGGTGAACGGGATTGGGTAAACATCACCACCCAGCTTAAAATAATGGTAGCGAAAATCAAGTAACGACAGAAACGGATCAAATCCTGCATCATGGTGACAAAAGTCAGAATGAGCAAATGCACAGGACCATTCGGCATGCCACCAGACAGATACATCATGCCGAAAATTTTCAGCAAATACAGCACTACCAAAAGTGCCAGTGCCGCAGTATTAACCCGCCCTTTGCCCATCGTAGGGAAAATACGCCCGAATACATCTACAATTTTAGTGGCTTTCACAGTAGAAAGAACCACAGGATTGTAGGGACTGACGGCTGCCAGTTGCATTAAAAATCGGAAGAATACGAGCAAAATCGCGACGTTAATGATAATGCCAAAAATTAGCGCAGAATTTGCACCCATACTTGAACTTTCCTAAAAATTAAACTGAAGATTTGCTGCTTTCACTGAGCTCTTGAGCTAGTTCCTGACTGCGTTTTTGCGCAGCAGCAAGTGCTGCCTGAATATTCTGAGAAATTTGCGCGCGGTCAAAGACTTCAAGTGCCGCCTGTGTAGTCCCATTTGGAGAAGTCACATTTTTACGTAACTCAGCCGGCGTATTCGAGCTGGTAATCGCCATTTGCGCCGCGCCTAAAGCGGTCTGCAAAGTCAGTGCGGTTGCAACTTTTTCATCCAGACCTAAATTTTTACCCGCACGAATCATACTTTCCATCATATAGAAAAAGTAAGCTGGCCCCGAACCCGAGACTGCAGTGACTGCATCAATTTGTGCTTCTGAGTCGACCCAAATGGTTAATCCAGTTGATGCCAAAACCTGACTGGCCAACTCACGGTCACTGGTTTCCACAAATGCATTGGCATATAAACCATGTGCCCCGGTCTGTACCAATGCTGGCGTATTCGGCATGACCCGGACAATACGCTCTGTCCCCAACAATGCTGACAATGTGGCAATTTCTGCACCGGCAACAATGGAAATAATCAGTTTATTATTAACCAGACCTTTTAAAGGTTGCAGCACTTGAGCCAAAACCTGAGGTTTTACCGCCAGCACAACAATATCTGCATCCTGAATTGCAGCGCTATTATCCCCGGTCACATTAATTTCTTTTTCCGCCAATAAAGCACGGACTTTTTCGACCGGATCAGAAACTGTAATACGTGTTGCTGGCAAACCACGTGAAATCAGACCGCCAATTAAGGCTTGGGCCATATTACCGCCACCAATAAAACAGATATTACAATTTAAAGCTGCACTCATGTTCAATGCTCATCGTTGAGTTCTAAAGTTGAAGAAACCGACATCGGCAGCCATCCACCTGCTTCACAATATGCAGATTGAGCCAACCAAAATCCTTTAGGGGTAAACACGCCTAGCATAACATTATCTGCGCTTAATATTTGAATAGTATGCCGAGCCCAGGGAAATATTTGCGCTTCCTGAATGGCTTTTTTCAGCGGCCAGGTACCGACACGGCCATATAAATGAATTTTTTCGCCACCCTGACGCTGCTGCAAATGCAAAGGTTGCTGCAATAATGCAGCAGATAAACCGAGCTGTGCAGGCGCAATGGTAAATTTCCCTGACAAAACCTGCACGCTGTCTTTTAAAGCGAATTTTATAGTTTTCGGGCTAGTTTGAACTTGTTGTTGATCAGCTAAATAGATCTCTGCGGCCAAACGATATAATTGCTGCTGATAGCGTACATAGTAAAAGCCTTGCCAATACAATGCCGCCTGAGCATCTTGCTTGGCATAAATCACTTCGCGTTGCAAACGCTCTACCATCGCTAAAGATGGACGATACTGTTCTTTACCTTTCATCCAGGCAGAGAGCAATTGACGTTGTCGTGATTTTGAAAGCTGTAAAAATTTACCAAGATCGAGCTGCGTTTCAGTTCCACAAGATGCTAAATCCTGTTGCAGCACTTCTTGTAAAATGTCTTGAGCATCCTGCATCAGCTCACTGGTTCGCACCAAGGCGGCTTGCATTTTAGGATAACGTTCGCTTAATACCGGCCACAGCGTCTGGCGTGCCCAGGCCCGGTCATAATAGGTATCAGCATTGGTCGGATCTTCAATATTCTGAACATTCAGGTCTGATGCCCATTGGCAAATCTGCTCACGGGAAATATTCAGTAGTGGCCGCCAAATCGTCAGATTTTCACGTATATCGATCTGTTTCATTGCCGCTAAGCCGTCAACACCGGCACCAGACAATAAACGTAGCATCAGGGTTTCCGCCTGATCCTGCTGATGATGTGCCAGCACCAATATTTCATCCGCTTGCAAATGTTGCAGATAAGCCTGATAACGTGAATTGCGCGCTTGCTGTTCCAGATTGCCACTAGCGACATGAACTGGCTGGATGATGCAGGGAATATTCAGTTGCTGACATTGATGTGCAACGAACTTGCCCCAATCTGCGCTGAGTGCTTGTAACTGATGATCGATATAAATCGCCCGAACTTTTTCCGGGCATAAAAAAAACATCAGATGCAGCAACAGCATAGAATCTACGCCGCCACTGCATCCGATGAGAAATTTTGTCTCTGCAGGAAAGTCCTGCAGCTGTTTTAAGAAACCAGACCTAAATTGTCGCTGCCAAACTTCATTAAACGTTGGTAACGTGCTTCGCATCGTGCTTGCGCTTCCATTGGTTGCAGTTCATTCAAAGCTTCTTTCAGCACTGCTTTCAAGCTGTTCATGACCTGATCCGGATTTAAATGAGCACCCTCGCCTTCATCCACCACATATTCTACAATACCCATTTTCTGCAATTTTTCTGCAGTCAGAGCCAAGGCTTCACTGGCCTGTTCAGCTTTTTCAGCGGTTTTCCAGAGAATTGAGGCACAGCCTTCCGGTGAAATCACCGAATAAATACTGTGAGAGAGCATCACCACACGGTCTGCCACCCCAATACCCAGCGCACCCCCTGAACCGCCTTCACCCAATACAGTTGCAATCACAGGTACTTTCAAATTAGAAAGCTGAGCCAGACTGGTGGCAATTGCTTCAGCCTGACCACGTTCTTCTGCACCGACACCCGGATAAGCACCCATGGTATCAATAAAGGTGAATACTGGAAGATTGAAACGCTCTGCCATGTCTAGCAGACGCTGTGCCTTACGATAACCTTCTGGGTTACTCATGCCGAAATTATGCTGTAATTTTTCACGGGTACTACGACCACGATGCTGACCGACGATCATCACCGGTTGACCATCAAAACGAGCCAGACCACCGATCATCGCGCCATCATCACCATATAGGCGGTCACCATGTAAAGCATCAAATTCAGTGAATATTTCACCCACATAGTCCAGGAATTGTGGACGTTCTGGATGACGTGCAATCTGCACTGTCGCCCATGCTTTTGATGGAGTTGCTTTATTTTTCATAGGTTAACCGTTTTCATCCCTATAAAGGTATTAATTAACAAACTGTTCGGATTGAATCGAGAGTTCAATCTCCCAATTTTTAAATTGCTGCTGTTCATCGTGCAGTTCAGCGACCAGCAATGGCCATTGCTTGGCATCACCAGACACGCTGAGTTGCCATTGTTGCGCATTTTCAACCTTGAGTTCAATGGCAGGAAGCATCTCATCGCTACGACTGTGATTGACCAAAACCGACAGACGAAGCAGCAGACATAACCATAAAAGTTTAGATCCACCGACTTTCATCACATCAATCTTGGCATCAGCGCGCAATTTGCGCCGATGGTGCGCGACCAAATGTGACAAATGATTTTGATCAACTTGCGAGAAACCGGCAATATCCGAGTGTTGTAATAAATACGCGCCATGACGATGATAGCCACTGTGACTGATGGCCAAACCAATCTCATGGAGATAGGCAGCACGACGTAACAGGTCACTATCTTCAACACTCAAACCGAGTTTACTGGCCACGTCATTAAACAGTTTCTGTGCCGTCTGAACCACACGCTCAGCCTGCTTGGCATCGGCATTGTATCGACCAATCAAGGCATGTACGGAACGATCACGGATATCTTCATGCTTGAAACGGCCAAGCAAGTCATACATCACGCCTTCACGTAGCGCACCATCAGAATAGACCAAATGATCAATTCCCAGTATATCAAAGACTGCATACAGAATGGCAATACCAGCAGGTAAGACGGCACGACGATCATCTTTCAGACCTTCGAATTCCATATCTGAGACATATTTATATTTAAGCAGTTTGTCTTTAAGCTTTTCCAGGCCTTCACGCGTCAACTGTTCGCGATCATTGCTCCAGCCCATATTGACGCAAATCTGGCGACAGGCTTTAATGGTACCACTCGAGCCGACGACAGCATCCCAACCGGCTTCTTTATAAGTATTGGCAATTCCGGAAATTTCTTTACGTGCCGCAGTAACTGCTTTATCAAAGGCTTTGGCGCTAATTTCACCATCCTGAAAATAAGCTTTGGTAAATGCTACACAGCCCATTTGTACTGATTCGGTATGAATCGGCTCGAATTCTTCACCGATAATCAGCTCGGTTGAACCGCCACCGATATCAACCACCAGACGACGACCGCTGTTGGCCATGGTATGCGATACACCCAAATAAATCAGTCGGGCTTCTTCACGGCCGGCAATAATTTCGATCGGTTTCGGTAAAATTTCTGCGGCTTTCTGGATAAATTCATGACCATTTTTGGCTTGACGTAAAGCATTCGTCGCCACGATCCGTAATCGGTTCGGCTGAACTGCACCTAAACGTCCAACGAAACGGGCCAGACAGGCCAAACCGCGTTGCTGTGCGGCTTCGGTTAAATTCTTATTTTCGTCTAGTCCTGCGGCAAGCTGAACTTTTTCTGACATTGATGCCACTTTCTTCACTTCGCCATGATCTACACGGGCGATGGCCAAATGAAAGCTGTTTGATCCCATATCGATGGCGGCAAGTAATTCTTCATCAATCAAAAAGTCAGACATTCCAGAAATAAACCTTTAACGAATTGTGCTTAGAGTAATTCACATGCATGCAATTTAAAAGCCATTTGTAGCGACAATTTAATGCCTTATTCTTTTTTGTATCGGGAATAGTATCGGGAATAATAGTGAGACACGATCATCACTATCGTGATCATCCATTAGACAAAATAACATTAAGCATTGAAAATTTACAGATTCCCCTACATTGTTAAAGATGGCTATGTAATACTAATAATTAGTTATCTTTAAAATATTAATCTGGAGCACATTCCATGTCTGGCAACATCGTAAACACTACTGACGCAAACTTCGAAGCAGACGTTCTTCAATCAGACGTTCCTGTACTGGTGGACTTTTGGGCAGGCTGGTGTGCACCATGTAAAGCAATTGCACCTGTACTTGAAGTGCTTGCCGATGAATACCAGGGCAAAGTTAAAATCGTGAAAGTTGACGTAACTTCTTGCGAACAAACTGCTGTAAATTTCAACATCCGTAACATCCCGGCTTTGTTGATGTTCAAAAATGGTGAAGTTGTTGCGACTCAAGTCGGTGCTGCACCAAAATCTAAACTGACTGCATTTATTGATGACAATATCTAAGCACAGCATTTTTAGTGAAAAATACGCGACTCATGCTCGCGTATTTTTTTCGGCTATAAATTGACAAAGCCGGCATTATCTCTTATATTCGCTACTCAAGAGATAAAGGATCCTAAATCCTGTCAATTTCTTACAAGACACATTACATAAGATGCCGCTCGGCAATAGAAATTGTTTTTCACATTTTCCTTTGAAACACTCAAACAGATCTCTGAATTGTTCTTTTGCAAATTCAATTGCTTTCGTTTGAATGCTGGTATGCGGCCGAATGTTACTCCCTTTCTAACCTGTACCTCAGAACTTTGATTCTATCTGACCACCTATGAATTTAACCGAACTCAAGAAAAAACCGATTGGCGAACTCATCAAGATTGCCGAGTTTATGGGCCTCGAAGGTATGGCTCGTAACCGTAAGCAAGACATTATTTTTGCCATCTTAAAACGTCATGCAATGAATGGCGAAGAGATTTTTGGTGATGGCGTTCTAGAAATTTTGTCAGATGGTTTTGGCTTTTTACGCTCAGCCGCAGGTTCTTATTTAGCAGGTCCTGACGATATTTATGTCAGCCCTTCTCAAATTCGTCGTTTTAACCTCCGTACTGGCGACACCATTACTGGCACCATTCGCCCGCCGAAAGAAGGCGAACGTTATTTTGCTTTACTTAAAGTCAATCAGATTAACTACGACACACCTGAAAATTCACGTAACAAGATTCTGTTTGAAAACTTGACCCCATTATTCCCGACCGAACAGTTGGTGATGGAGTTAGGCAATGGTACCACTGAAGATTTAACCACCCGTGTGATCGACCTAGTGGCCCCGATTGGTAAAGGCCAGCGTTCAATTATTGTGGCTCCGCCGAAAGCGGGTAAAACCATGCTGCTGCAAAGCATTGCACAGTCCATCGTTCGCAATAATCCTGAAGTTATTCTGATCGTTCTCCTGATTGATGAACGTCCAGAAGAAGTGACCGAGATGGAACGTACGGTTCGCGGTGAAGTCGTGGCTTCTACCTTTGATGAATCTCCTGCACGTCACGTTCAAGTTGCTGAAATGGTGATTGAAAAAGCAAAACGTCTGGTTGAACACAAGAAAGATGTGGTGATTTTGCTTGACTCGATTACCCGTCTGGCACGTGCTTATAACACTGTGATTCCTTCATCAGGCAAGGTATTAACCGGTGGTGTAGATGCGCATGCCTTAGAACGTCCTAAACGTTTCTTTGGTGCTGCACGTAATATCGAAGAAGGCGGTTCACTGACCATCATTTCTACTGCCCTGATTGAAACAGGTAGTAAAATGGATGAAGTGATTTACGAAGAATTCAAAGGTACAGGTAACCAGGAAATTACCCTTGATCGTCGTATTGCTGAAAAACGCGTATTCCCTGCGATGAACATCAAGAAATCTGGTACTCGCCGTGAAGAACGCCTGATGTCGGAAGACAATCTGCGTAAAGTCTGGATTCTGCGCAAGCTGTTGCATACTCAAGATGAGTTGGCGGCAATGGAATTCTTACTGGATCGCATGAAAGAAACCAAGACCAACGATGATTTCTTTGATCAGATGAAACGCAAAGCTTCAAATTAAAATTTCAAATGAAAGGTCACCTAAGCGGTGGCCTTTTTTAGGTTGACATAAATTACAGAATGAAACAATCAAGCCTGATTTATGTAAACTTATTTTTAAGTTTTTGATTAATAAAATATTCAGATTAAAAATTGTATAACTTTTAAGTGTTTAACAAGCCTTTCTCCAATCTAAATGTTTCATTCCATTGTTATTTTCTGTTAAAAACTTCTTATTTTTTATCGTTTTTCCGTACTTTTTTGATCATTGCCAGTAGCAATTAAAAATGTGCAGTGATAGCATATTTGCAGACCAGTTAGACTGCTCCTGCGTTGTTAGTCCCTAACACAATTAGGAACAATAAAAGCACTTAACAGACTAACTTTGGTTTTTTTTAATCTCAATTTTTAGAGAGTGATGCCATGTTATTCAAAAAAATCGCTATTGCTGCTGCAGTTGCTACTACTTTAGCTTTCGTTGGTTGTGCTAAAAAAGCTGACGACGCTGCTGCTGACGCTAACCAAGCTGCTTCTGAAGCTGTAGAAGCTGCTTCTGAAGCTGAAGCTGCTGCTGACGCTGCTGCTGTAGAAGCTACTGACGTTGAAGCTTCTTCTGAAGTTGCTGCTGAAGTTGACGCTGCATCTGAAGCTGAAGCTGCTGCTGCAGTTGCTACTGAAGCTGCTGCTGACGCTACTGCTGCTTCTGAAGCTGCTGCTCAATAATCTTTTAGATTATTCAGTACAAAAAAAGAGAGCCTTTGGCTCTCTTTTTTTATTTTAGAAACTGAAATTTAAAAATATTAGATTTCAGCTTTTAAAAAAGCAGATCAGTTGATCTGCTCATTTCCCACACGTTGACGGAACTTCTGTCCCGCACGGAAGGTTACTACACGGCGTGCAGAAATCGGAATCTCTTCACCCGTTTTCGGGTTACGGCCTGGACGTTGACGCTTGTCACGCAACTCAAAATTACCAAAACCCGAAAGTTTTACTTGCTCGCCTGAGATGAGCGCCTGGCTAATCTCATCGAAGAACAACTCAACCATTTGTTTTGCTTCACGACGGTTTAAACTCGTGAGCTCACTTAAATGATCAGCCATTTCTGCTTTAGTTAGTGCTGTCATGAAGCCCTCAATGTCGCTTGGTAAGTGTTTTCTAACACTTGAAGGATATTATCCATACCTGATTTAATTTCAGCATCTTCCAGTGTACGGTTTGGATGCTGCCAGAGAAGTGCAAATGCCAGTGAGCGTTTCCCTTCTTCTACTCCTTGTCCAGTGTACACATCGAACAACCAAGTTGAGTCTAAAAGCTCTCCGCCTGTTTTTTCGATAAGTCCCTGAATTTCGCTAACATTAATCTTATCACTAATTAAAAGCGCAATATCACGTCGAACCGATGGAAAACGTGATAATTCTGTAAAATTAGATACATAAGTTTGCAAAACAGCCGCTTGATCCAATTCTGCTACCCATGTGGTTGCCAGATCAAGTTCGTCTTCAAGTGAGGGATGTAAACGCCCCAAGTAACCAATTGATTGACCATTCACGAGAATTTCTGCGGATTGCCCTGGGTGCAACCAGCTACGCTCTGAACGCACATATTCTACTTTGACACGACCAGCAGCCAGAATTTCTTCTACATCACCCTTAAAGTCAAAGAAGTCCATTGGCTGTGCCTTACCATGCCAAGACTCAGCATGACGTGAACCAGTCGCAATCAATGCAAAAGTTGGAATCTGTTTTAAATCATGGATGCTGCTGGCTTCTTGATAGTCGAAACGCAGACCGAGCTCAAAGAAACGTACACGGCTTTGCTGGCGGTTGACATTGTACTGAACACAAGGAATCAGGCTAGACAGCAAGGTTGAACGCATCACAGCCAAATCACTTGAAATTGGATTAGCTAATGCTAATGGATTCACACTGGAATTAAGTTGCTTTTCAAGTTTTAGGTCTGAGAAGCTAAAGCTGATCGCTTCTTGGTAACCTAAAGTTACGGCAGTTTGACGGAGTTGGCCCAACTCAAATTGATCTTGGTATTTCGCCAATTTCACATCAATCACAGGCAGACTGATTTGAATATTGTCATAACCGTGAATACGTGCCACTTCTTCAATCAAATCTTGATAGATCACCATGTCATAACGATGTGATGGCGGCACTACAGACCACTCACCTTCTGCTTTTACTGTAACTTCACAACCTAAACGGGTTAAAGCATCAGTAATGAACGCTGAGTCAACACTATAACCTAGCAGTTGATCGACTTGGGCTTGATTCAATTCAATTGCGTCACGTGTTGGCAATAGAGCCGCATTTTCGGCAACTGTAATTGGTCCGAACTCACCGCCCGCAAGTTCCGCAATCAATTGTGATGCGCGGTGCATAGCGATCAATGGCAATTCAAAATCGACACCACGTTCATAACGCTGAGAAGCATCAGTATGCAGGCCAAAGCTACGTGCACGACCGGCAATATGCAGTGGCGCGAAGAATGCTGATTCCAGGAAAATTTCAGTGGTTGCATCGCTGACTGCTGAAAACAAGCCACCCATAATACCAGCAATGGCCAATGCTTTTTCATCATCTGCAATCACCATCACTTTTTCATTCAGCTCCACTTCTTGTTCATTGAGCAAAACTAACTTTTCATCTTCTGTCGCTTGACGTACATGTACCGCGCCTTGAACTTTGCCGCCATCAAATGCGTGTAGCGGTTGACCCAGCTCCATCAGCACATAGTTGGTAATATCGACCAGAATGCTGTGCTGACGGATACCTGAACGTGCCAATGCACGCTCCATCCATACAGGAGTCACAGCCTTGGTATTGACGTTCTTGATCACACGACCCAAGTAACGTGGACAGCCTTCAGTCGATACAACGACTTTCTTTTCTTCGCTAATAGTCGCAGCTACTTCTTTAATTTCAGGGGCAGTTACTGGCAATTGGTTAATCACACCAATTTCACGTGCGATCCCGCGAATACTGAAGCAGTCCCCACGGTTCGGTGTAATGCTGATGTCAATCACGTTGTCATCAAGGTCTAGATATTCACGAATGTTCATACCTACTGGTGCATCCGCTGGAAGCTCTAACAAACCATCAATTTTATCTTCTAAATCGATTTCTGAAGCGCCGCACAGCATGCCTTGTGACTCGATACCACGTAGCTTGCCTTTCTTGATTTTGAAATCGCCCGGAAGTACTGCACCAATGGTCGCAACTGGCGCTTTCATGCCGGCACGTACGTTTGGCGCACCACATACAATTTGCAATGGTTCATCTGAACCGATATTGACAGTGGTCACACGTAAGCGATCTGCATCAGGATGCTGTTCTACAGTCAGAACCTCACCGACCACAACACCTGTAAATGGTTTTGCTGCTGGTGCAAGCTCATCAACTTCAAGACCTAACATGGTCAATTGATCAGAAAGTTTATCGCTATCGATGGCTGGGTTGACCCATGTGCGTAGCCAATTTTCGCTAATTTTCATTGATATAAAACCTGTAATTCAAATCTCTAGAATCCCCCTCTGCCCCCCCCATTTTCCAAAGGGGGAGAACTCCATCTATTTCGCGGAGTCCCTCTCCTTTTTAAAAGGAGAGGTTAGGAGAGGATTATTAAAAAGTTTTAAGCAAACTGGCGTAAGAAACGCACATCGTTTTGGAAGAACATACGTAAGTCATTCACGCCATAACGAAGCATTGCAAAACGTTCAACACCCAGACCAAAAGCAAAGCCTTTGTATTTTTCAGGATCAATGCCAGCAGCTTGCAGCACATTCGGATGCACCATACCGCAGCCCAATACTTCTAACCAGCGACCGCGTTCATCCATAATATCCACTTCCGCACTCGGCTCGGTGAACGGGAAATAAGATGGACGGAAACGTACTTTCAAATCTTTTTCGAAGAATTCGTTCAGCAGGTTAATCAGCAAACCTTTCAGTTCCGCGAAGCTGGTATTTTCAGCCACGTATAAACCTTCGATCTGATGGAACATCGGCGAGTGGGTTTGATCCGAATCACAACGGTAAACACGGCCCGGACACACGATCTGGATTGGTGGCTGCTGTGTTTCCATGGTACGAATCTGCACACCAGACGTATGCGTACGCAACAAATGGTTCACATCGAAATAGAAGGTATCGTGCATGGCACGCGCCGGGTGATGACCCGGAATATTCAGTGCTTCAAAGTTGTGATAGTCATCTTCAACTTCAGGACCTGTTGCAACCGTAAAACCTGCCTTGGTAAAGAACTGGCAAATACGCTCTTGCACCTGGGTCACTGGATGGATACTGCCCACCTGTTGGCCACGACCTGGTAAAGTAATATCAATGGTTTCGCTTGCCAGTTTTTGTTCTAAGGCAGCTTTATGCAATTCTGCCTGACGTGAGGTCAATGCAGCGGTAATAGTTTCACGTACAGCATGGATTTGTGCGCCGAAGACTTTACGTTCTTCAGGATCCATTTTACCAAGCGACTTAGATTGTTCCGCGAGCTGGCTTTTTTTCCCCGTAAATTGCACTCGTACTTGATCAAGTGCAGCAAGGTCTTGAGCTGCTGCAATCGCAGCGAGCGCTTCAGTGGTCAGGGCTTCCAGTGACATAGTAACTCTCAAAGCAACAGGTTAAAAAATATTTTAAAAACCCCACATTCTAACAGTTTTTAGACACTTTGATGAAGATGCGTTTTAAGGAAAATTAGATTGGCATGATTAAATATAAAAAGTATAAGATAAACACAATATCAATCAGATCAAATCACTATGGCACTCGATCAAATTTGGAAACAGCAACTAACCCTCGTCACTTACGGCAATGAGTATTTGACTCAAGACCTGAGTTTCAATCGTTGGATTCAACATTCCATTTTTAATCAGCATCAGTTTGCCTTTCGGGATCTGATATCACAACACCTGCTGGCCCAGCATTTCCAGATCTGGCTGGAAGGCCTGAAAAAACAAGGCGTGCGTCGCCTCAGCTTGCATCGCTCTGATTTACTGGTTGATGAAAAAAATCCGAATGCCAATGTCGAGCTACTGCCACTGGCACATTTTATTGTCAGTCATGGTGCCAAAGCCAAAACCGCCTGGATCATTGGCAAGGAACTGCCTGAATGGTACAGCGCAGACAATGATTACGAAGCGCCTAAATCACAGCAATCTCCTTTACGCCATGAAACATTCTGGTGTTATGAGCTGAATCCTAAACTGGCCAAGCGCATTGATGTCGATCTGGAAGCCCCAAACTGGGATGATATTCAGGCCTATACCGATCATGAACTGTTTGAAAGTAGCCTTGCCCAAGATTTTACTGAACCGGCGTATACCAATTTGCCTTATTACGGCACCATGCCTGCCATTCAGGTCGATAGCGAAAGTCATTTGGCCTTAATTCCCACTGACTATTCAGCGGATTATGCTCACCAGACTTTGTACCGCCTAGATGCCTTAAATGACTTTATTCAAACTAAAATCCAACATCCCTATCGTGCAGATGGCGAAGTACTCAGCCCGGAGCAGCAACTCAATCTGCGACATTTTTCGCAAAAAATTGATGATTTAAGTGCTAAATTCATCAGCAAAGTCGCCAATCACTATAAGACCGCGCAGCTTACCCCTAAAGTTGCACCTGATCCATTTATCGGTATGAGTACTGAAGATCGTTCACCAAAAATTTCTAAAGCAGAAAAACCTCAGGACCCAGGAAAATCCAGTTCGTCTGCAAATGTGCTGACCTTAATTGTGATTACCGTGATTATCTGTCTGATTGGCTACTATTTCGGCCTTTAACATTTTACCAGAAAAGATTGAACATCCCGGGCAGAATTCAATGGAGATGTTGATACTCAGGAGCAGACATCAGCTTGAAGTAATACTGACGATTTTTGTGATGAGTTTTGATCATACAACCTATTATAAAATTGAGGTGAAGCATCTGCCTGAAAATTTCAGCATTGTTTGAATAAGCTAAAGCTGTTATTTGCTGATCGCCCGGAAATGCTCTCTTAATTGACCGATGGATATATTGAGATAAAAGGATAAATCAGCCATACATTTCTAAGGGCTGATTTATTTTCTATCGTCTTTTCCCAGGTTTTAGATTTTTCTACGTTGAGCCAGCTGGGCCAGAGTATTCAAAAATTAAATGTCCCACTGATAACATAAGTCTTTAAGATTCTCGCCCAGATCACTGGCATCTCCTTCACTGACAAAATAGGCGCCGGTCTTTTCATAAAAATAACGACTGGAATTCAGGTTCAATACGCTGCATTGCATATGCTGATAGGATTTTTCTCGACTTAAACCCAGACCCAATTAAACCAAATCACGTCCAATGCCGCGACCTTGAATATTTTGAAGCAAATAAAGTGCTCTCAATTCACTGATTGGCGCATCTACCGGAAAATTAAAAGCAGCAAAACCCAAAACTTGAGCATTTTCTTCATAGACAAATACCCGTCGATTCTCCTATTCAAGCACAGAACGCCACAAGGCGGCTCTTTGTTCTACACTCAACTTATCGAGAATTTCTGGTTTAATGATATTTTGATAGCTTTCACGCCAGCTTTGTACATGCACTTGGGCAATCGGCAGGACATCGTGTTGGGTGGCAAGTCGAATCATTATTTTTAAGCCTTATTTTTGATTATGCAATTTAACAATGACTAAAAAATATAAGATTTACAATACTGATTTTTAAATAATATTTAAAATGACTACTTTTATTTAAGCATAAAAAAAAGACCACCAAATGGCGGTCTTTTTTCAAGTCATAAAGACTTATGCAGCCAATGCATCTTTAGCTTTAGAAGCTAAAGCAGCAAACGCAACTGCGTCATGCATAGCGATGTCAGCAAGTACGCGACGGTCGATAATCACTTGAGCTTTTTTCAAGCCAGCGATCATACGGCTGTACGACAAACCATTTTGACGAGCACCAGCGTTGATACGTGCAATCCACAAAGCGCGGAATTGACGTTTCTTTTGACGACGGTCACGGTAAGCATATTGACCAGCTTTGATTACCGCTTGGAACGCTACGCGGTAAACGCGTGAACGAGCACCATAGTAACCTTTAGCGCGAGCAAGAATTTTTTTGTGACGGCGATGAGCCTGTACACCACGTTTTACACGAGCCATTTATAATCTCCTTAGATGTACGGGCACATACGACGAACTGAAGCAACGTCACTTACGTGAACCATTACACAGCCGCGCAATTGACGAATACGCTTAGCAGATTTTTTGGTCAAAATGTGGCGTTTGAACGCTTGTTTACGCTTAAAACCGTTAGCAGTCGCTTTAAAGCGTTTAGCTGCACCACGGCGAGTTTTCATCTTAGGCATAACAACCTCTTTTGAACACCTGTTCGGCTCGTTTGCACCATTACAAAACGACCTGCAGGTAAGGGAGCGAGTATTCTAAAGCATCTTTGTTTAAAACAAAAGCATCTTCACCCAATAAGCGAATTTAAAGAATGATTTCGCTCTGAAATAATATCCAAGACTGGATCAGGAAAATTATTTTCAAGTTTAGAACATGGCAAAGGCCGCATAGACAAACAGATAACGTCCAATTTTAGCGATGCTGACCATCAGCAGAAAACGGACGAGGTTTTCTTTTAATAGTCCCGCAATCAGGGTAATCGGATCACCAATGATAGGCACCCAGCTCAGCAGTAAAGACCAGTAACCATATTTCTGATAGGTCTTTTGCGCCTTGAGCATCTTATCTGCTGAAACCGGAAACCACTTTTTATTTTTATAATGCTCAATCTTGAGTCCCAGATACCAGTTCACACAAGAACCCAGTATATTCCCCAAACTGGCCACCGCAATTAACAGTACCGCACTCTGCTCACCCTGCACTAAAAGCCCCAGTAGCACAGCTTCAGACTGTAAAGGCAGTAAGGTCGCTGCACCAAAGGCAGATAGAAACAGTAAAAACAGGCTCATTAGAGCATTAACGGCTCAAGCCCATTTTTTTCTTGGCTTTACTATATTCCCAACTGGACCAAACGACTGCAGTCACCATCGCCATGATCCGCGCCCATTTATACTGCTCATTGAGCGGTGCAATTGCAGCACGTAAAATCTGCTGATCTTTGGTATTTAGGGCAGCAATCACCTGATCGATATGCACAATTTCAGCAACATACAGCACTAAACATGCAGCAATGCCGAAAAGAATGCTCCAGTAAATTCGGGTATTACTTTCAACAATCTTGGTAAAGTTCAGAAGAAAATCGTTCATATATCCATCCAATAAAAAACCACCGTAAGGGTGGCTTTATTTGCTTAAGGCTATTTTAACATAAAGGCAGACGCTTAACTGACCTGTATTGCCAACGCTTTCTGAACCGCAGGACGAGCATTCAAACGATCGATATATTTGGAAACTTCAGGATAGTCTTCCAGAGTGATCTGCTGCCAGTCATGCCGTAATAACCAAGGGAAAATGGCCATATCTGCAATCGAGTATTCGCCAGCCACATACTCCTGCCCGACCAGCTGTTTATTCAACACCCCATATAAACGCTTGCTTTCATTGACATAGCGCTCTGTGGCATAAGCAATCCGCTCAGGTGCAAAACGGCTAAAGTGATGATTTTGCCCGAGCATCGGCCCCAAACCGCCCATTTGCCACATCAGCCACTGTTCGACCTGAATACGCTTCACTTCATCGGCTGGATAAAACAGACTTGTTTTGCGACCCAGATATTGCAAGATCGCACCTGACTCAAAAATTGAAATGGCGCGGCCATGTGGCCCATCCTGATCAACAATTGCCGGGATTTTATTATTGGGAGAAATAGCCAGAAAATCGGACTGGAACTGGTCATTTTCCAGAATATTGATGGGAATAATTTGATATTCCAGCCCCATTTCTTCTAGAGCAATACTAATTTTATGGCCGTTGGGGGTGCCCCAATAATATAAATCGATCATTTTCTTCTAATACTCCCTGCACTTTTACTATGCGACGATGTACTCAACATAGAGGATTTAGAAAGAAACAACAAGTCTGCATTTTAAAATTATTTTTCAATAAATATCAAAATCTTATTAAAAATTTATATATTTTTTTCTTTTTGATCTTGAAAATTTCAGCTCCAAACACATATTTATTTCTGCATAAGGATTGCGTCAATCTTATGCGCTGTTGATGTCTGACATGACAGATCTTATTTTCTTGTTTTTATAACTTTGCTTTAGTGAGAAGGTTCTAATCATGAGTAACTTAAATCTTCATCCATTATTTCGTCGTAGTATTGGCTTTGATCGCTTGAATGACTTTATTGACTATGCCATGCAAAGCGATGCACCGAATTATCCACCGTATAATATCGAAAAGCATGGTGAAAATAATTACCGCATCGTGGTGGCAACTGCGGGTTTTCGTCAGGAAGAACTCGACATTCGTCTGGAAAATAAGTTGCTGACCATCTTGGGTAAGCCCGAAAATCAAAACAATGACAGTATTGAATTCCTGCACAAAGGCATTGCACGACGTGCATTTAAATTGTCTTTACGTCTGGATGAATATATTGAGGTCCAGCAGGCAGATTATGAAAATGGTTTATTGATCATCGACTTGCAACGCATTATTCCAGAAGAAAAATTGCCGCGTCAAATCCCGATTGGCAATAAACTGCTTATTGCAAACGATGAAAAATCAGTGGAATAAGCTTGATTAAGTACGCAAAGGAAGGTCCGCAAGGGCCTTTCTTTTTGGCTACAGATTACCTAAGCTCATGGAGGCAATACGCTTTCTGATCATAAAAATAAACCATGACTGCGCCAGAAAACATCCTGTTTCATCAAGCTAGCCCGATCATGCGCACTACGGGATATTTGCTGTTTTGTTATCCGATCGGAATATTCAGCATTTTTTATTTCAGCAGTGTGCGTAGCAATTCCAGTTTTTTCCAAGGACTATTATTTTTATGGCAGGAGTCTCCTGACTTTTATATTTATATTGGCGGCTTTCTTGGTCTTTCGCTGTTTATGCTGGGAACCAAACTCAAAATAACCTCACACGCTATTTATTATACTTTGGCCGGTTTCCGCATCAGCCTGTGCTTAAAACGACATTCGGTACAGTATAGCTTTCTGAATCCACGCTATGCTTCTCTCAAAGCACATCTCAAACGCTGGCTCTATAACATGCCAGCGCATGTGATTAGTCAACGCGATGGCACTTTGGATTTTAAATTGCATCAGTCCGGTCTGATGAATCAAATTTGCCTCGGGTTTTTCCGGATCCAACTATCGATGTTTTCCCGCCAGCAAGCCAGGGAAATTATTCAAGCTATGTACAATGCGTGGAATTTTAGAGCATAAAAAAAGCCCTGCATATGCAGGGCTTTTTTCGCTTAATGAGTGCTTACTTTTTCTTTTTAGGACCAAGTAGCATACCCATTTGACGGCCTTCCATTTTCGGCATCTGCTCAACAGTACCGAATTCAGCCACGTCAGCTTCAATTTTTTGCAATTGAGCTAGACCCAACTGTTGGTGCGCCATTTCACGACCACGGAAACGAAGCGTGATTTTCACCTTGTTACCTTCTTCAAGGAACTTGATGATTGCACGTAGTTTTACGTTGTAATCACCAACATCAGTACCCGGGCGTAGCTTGATTTCTTTCACCTGGACTTGATGTTGTTTTTTCTTCGCTTCTTTCTGCTTTTGCTTAAGATCAAACAAATGCTTGTTGAAGTCCATGATCTTACATACTGGTGGCTCAGCGTTTGCTACGATCTCAACAAGATCAAGTTCAACACTTTCTGCTGCGCGTAGGGCGTCAGCTAAGCTTACAATCCCTTTCTGCTCACCATTTTCGTCTACAAGACGGACTTCTTTCGCACGAATTTCATCATTCAAGGCAGGACGGTTTGATTTGTTACCGCCCTGTTGATTACGGTCAGGCTGTTTAATCGCTGTTACTCCACAATGTACCGGCCGCGTTCGGCTACGGCTGCTTTTACTAGGTCAACGAAAGCATCGATTGACATAGTACCCAAATTTGTTCCTGAGCGGGTACGCACGTTTACGGTACCTTCCTCTACTTCACGGTCCCCAAGTACCAGTAAGTAAGGAATACGCTCTAATGTACGTTCACGAATCTTAAAGCCGATTTTCTCATTTCTCAAGTCAGAAATTGCACGGATACCGTTTTCTTTAAGTTTTGCGACGACTGACTCACATGCCTCAGCTTGAGAATCGGTAATGTTCATTACACACGCTTGCATTGGTGCCAACCAAGGTGGCATGAAGCCTGCGTAGTGTTCGATCAGTATACCAATAAAACGCTCGAAACTGCCAAGAATTGCACGATGTAACATTACTGGCTGATCGCGGTCGTTATCTTCTGTGACATAAGACGCGTCTAGACGCTCTGGCAAGTTAAAGTCACACTGAATGGTACCACACTGCCAGACACGACCTAAGCAGTCTTTCAGAGAGAATTCAATCTTCGGACCGTAGAATGCACCCTCACCTGGTTGAAGCTCCCACTCAAGACCCGCAGCATCTAAAGCATCTGCCAAAGATTTTTCTGCCATATCCCAAAGCTTGTCATCACCCACACGTTTTTCAGGACGCGTCGACAACTTCATTTGTACTTCTTCGAAGCCAAAATCTTTGTATACATCCAGTGTCAATTTGATAAAGTCTGCAACTTCAGGACCAATCTGTTCCTTGGTACAGAAAATATGCGCGTCATCTTGAGTAAAGCCACGTACACGCATAATGCCGTGTAAAGAACCAGATGGCTCGTTACGGTGACATGAACCGAACTCTGCCAAACGCACAGGAAGATCACGGTACGACTTCAAGCCTTGATTGAACACCTGTACGTGACAAGGACAGTTCATTGGCTTCACCGCATAGTTACGGTTTTCAGAATGTGTGGTGAACATGTTGTCTGCATAGTTGGCAGCATGTCCTGATTTTTCCCACAATGTGAAATCTACAACCTGTGGGGTACGAATTTCTTCGTAGCCATTGTCTTGCTGAACTTTACGCATGTATTGTTCAAGCACTTGGTAAATGGTCCAGCCATTCGGATGCCAGAACACCATACCCGGTGCTTCTTCTTGCATATGGAACAAATCAAGCGCTTTACCAATTTTACGGTGATCGCGTTTTTCAGCTTCCTCAATACGTTTTACATAAGCAGCAAGCTGTTTCTTGTCTGCCCATGCTGTACCGTAGATCCGTTGTAGCTGCTCATTCTTCGCATCACCACGCCAGTAAGCACCAGAGATTTTAGTCAGTTTGAACGATTTTAAGAATTTAGTATTTGGAACGTGCGGACCACGGCACATATCCAAATAATCCTGATGGTAGTACAAGCCCATTTGGGTTTCTTCAGGCATGTCTGCGATCAAGCGTAATTTGTATTCTTCGCCACGTGCTGTGAATTCTGCAATCACTTCATCACGCGGTGTCATTTTTTTCACAACATCATAGTCTTGATCGATGAGCTTTTTCATACGCTCTTCAATCGCTGCCATGTCGTCTAAGGTAAACGGACGTGGCATCCAGATGTCATAGTAGAAACCTTCTTCAATGACCGGACCAATGACCATCTTTGCTTCTGGGAACAGTTGCTTAACCGCATGACCGACCAAATGCGCGCAAGAATGGCGAATGATCTCGACACCAGCTTCGTCTTTAGGCGTGATAATTTGTAGTGTTGCATCTTCAGTGATGAGATCAGACGCATCAACCAAACGATCGTTGACACGACCAGCAACTGTATTTTTTGCAAGACCAGGACCAATGCTAAGTGCAACGTCCATCACAGATACGGCGTGATCAAACTGTTTTTGATCGCCATTTGGCAAAGTGATAATTGGCATAAGAAATCCTTAAGGAGTGATGCCCCGTACCATGGAGCATATCACCGCGAGATTATGATCGAGGCACAGCCTCAAAAGATAAAAACGGTGGATAAATAAAATCGATTCGAATTTTACACGGCTTGGCCGCATGATTAAACCTTTTCCCAATAAAAATAAGATTTACCATCAAATCTGTGCCTGATCTTTAAAGGCTTAGGCTCATTTTTCAGTTCAGAATGTGGTTATTCCCGGAACGTCTGCCACTGGATAAACTTTCCCTCTGCATAAACATACAGCTGGTCGAATTGCGGGATGATAGCTTCACTTTGTATCGGTCTTAAAAACACATAATCATCGACATGAATATCGCACTGCATGGGCACCTGAAGCATTTCCTGATTACTGCTGCGACCATACAACACATGCGGCCGGCTTTTTTCAGGATAGATATAATCCGCTCGCCAATAGCCTCCGTAAATAAATACGGCTTTATATTGATGTGGAAGATGATTTAGTAGTTCCAAACCGGGAATTTGGCTACAAGGCAACACTTTTAAAATGGGTGCGGCAATCCATAAAGCACAGCTTAAAGCGGACAAATTTTCCAGATCGAAATCACTGGGCATAAGCAGCATCGAGCCAAAGGCCAGATCATTACAGACACTGTGCTGGCAATGCTGCATAAAGGTCGGACTGCCACCGCCATTAAAACAGAGACCTTCATGCCATAAATCAGGGAATTGCTGCTGAATCATCGTTTTATATTGTTGATATATCTGCTGTGATTGCTGATAACTTTTTTCTGGGCTTTTTATGATTTTTGGTAATTTAGCGACATGTGCGTCATAGCCCATCAATCCCGAAAGTTTGAGATAAGCCGCGTTGTGCTGAATCAGCTCCATTAAGGCTATAAATTGCTGCTGCGTTTGTACGCCGCCACGATGCAGCCCCACATCAATTTCAATATTGACATTCAGGCAGATATTCAAGCTTTGCGCGAGTTGCAGATATTGTTTTAAGCGCTCCACATCATCAATCAGCCATTGGATACTTTCTTGATCATTGATTTTATTTTGATCAGATAAAGTTTGATAAAAAGATTTTACCGCCTGAATTGGCATCGGTTTACCCAGCAAGATATCGGCCTGTGGAAATGACGCACTTATGCAGGAAAGATGCGGCAGATGAAACACCATAAAGCGCTGGCTATTTAGTTTTTCACTGGCCAGTTTGAGTAGCTGAATGCTGGCTAAGGATTTCACCACCAGGCGCGGTTGTAACTGCGCAGGCAATTTCGACTGCACAACCTCCAGATTATGTCGATATTGCGCCAAATCCAGAATCAGTTGCGGTGTGCCAGTTCCCTGCTGTTTTAAGTCTTGTGTCAGTTGCTGAAAATAATTTGATTGCATCGCCCTCTCCTCATTTCCCAGATAAAAACAATTCTTTTAAATATGGATTCAGCCATTTTTGCTGTGGATCCAATTGCTGACGTAGCACCATGAAATTATCCCATTTCGGGTAGAGTTCGCGCAGCGAAGCTGCGCTCATACTATGTAACTTGCCCCAATGCGGTCGTCCCTGATATTTCTGTAAAATCGGCTCGACCAGATCAAAGATCGCGTGGTAATCCTGTTTATAAAATTGATGAATCGAAATGGAGACCGAATCACGCTGATAAAAAGGACTTAGCCAGATCTCATCGCCTTTGACATAACGAAACTCGATCGGGAAAAACATCGGCACTTGGTGTTTGCATAAAACATGCAGAATCTCGTCCAGACACTGCAAGCCAAACCCAACCGGAACCTGATATTCCATTTCATTAAATCTGGTCTTACGCGGAGTTGGAAAAATTCTGGATGAACAGTCTACATAACGAGTCGGTTTGACAAATACACCGAGCAGTTTTTGCAGATAGGGATTTGTCTTTGGGAAGAGTCGCGTCAATTCCGAACATAGAGTCAATAAAATATCTTCCGGAGGCCAGCTCTCTGTTCTCGGCTGAATGGTTGCATCCGTTTCATCCAGAGTTTTCAGCATCACTTGATCGGCATGTAAAAAAGCCCAAAATTCAATATACCGGTGCTGATGTTTCCATTGATCAATATGGGTAAATATGTCTTTTAATGAACAGAGCCGAATCTGTTCTTTTAGTTTATATCGTGGCCGATTTTGCAGGGTGATTTGGGTCAATACACCCAAGCTGCCCAATGCCACCCGTCCAGCCTGAAATATCTCAGCATTCTGCTCACGATGACATTGCAACAGCTCTCCATCCGCGGTCAGTAATTCAAAGCCTTCCACGAAAGCAGAGATGCAAGGTAAATCGATGCCCGTGCCATGCGTTCCGGTAGAAATCGCTCCGGCCAGACTTTGCTGGTCTATATCGCCCTGATTGATTAAGGCCTGATTGATCGGTACCAGATCTTTCCCCAAATCATATAAACGCGTCCCGGCCCGCACGGTGCATTGGGTTTTCTCTTGATCAAAGGCAACGATACCTTTTAACAAATCGAGATTAAGCAACACCTCATCTGTTTTGGCCAATGGGCTAAATGAATGTCCTGCACCCACTGCACGAATGTGTGCATGGGTCTTCACTAAACTTTGTAATTCACTGATCTGGCTGGGCTGAACAATCCGAGCGGCACTGAACTGGCTCCCCGACCAGTTTCGCCAGACGTCATTCGCCTGTTGTATTTTCATTATTCTTCCTGGGCTCATATTATTTTAATGGCTGAACTAGAGTAAAATACCTAAAAAATCAAACTTGGGAACCCATGCGTTCAAAACATTTAAGTAGGGTTAAATATTTTTATTAATATTCAAATACTTAAAATTTGTAAAATCGTACTCGACTAAAGCATAAATGCAAGATTTCTGAGAAATACATATCTTTTCAACAGGATATGAAAATAAATATAGAACGGAGTTTTACAATGGTTAGCGCATATGATGAATTACCGCGTACCCCCGCGAATTTTGTAGCCTTATCACCTTTACGCTATCTTGATCGTGCAGCTTATATCTATCCAAACCAGAACGCGATTATTCACGGTAAGCGTCGTATTACCTGGCGTGAGAAATACAACCGTTGTCGTCAGTTTGCCAACCAACTCCAAAAATTAGGCATCGGTAAAAATGATACCGTGTCTGTCCTGCTGCCTAACGTCCCTGCCATGATCGAAGCGCATTTTGCTGTACCAATGGCAGGTGCCGTCCTGAATACCTTAAATACCCGTCTGGATGCCAAGACCCTTGCTTTCATGCTGGAACATGCTGAGAGCAAAGTATTATTGGTTGATCCTGAATTTACTGCACTTGCGACTGAAGCACTCGCTCTAGTTTCACAAGACATTTATGTCATTGATGTGGCTGATGCAGAGTTTGAAGGTGAAGACCAGCGTATTGGCCAAATCGAATATGAAGACTGGATTGCGCAAGGCGATGCAAACTTTGAATGGCATTTACCTCAAGATGAATGGGATGCCATCAGCTTAAGTTACACTTCTGGGACCACCGGCAACCCGAAAGGCGTGGTCTATCATCATCGTGGTGCCTACATTAACGCAGCCAGTAATATTATTGCCTGTGGCATGACACCACGTGCCACCTATTTATGGACACTGCCGCTATTCCACTGTAATGGCTGGTGCTTTGCCTGGACCATGGCGGCCAACGGTGGAACCAACGTTTGCTTGCGTAAAGTTGATGCTGAACTGATCTTTAAACTGATTGCCGAACATAAAGTCGATTACTTCTGCGGTGCACCAATTGTCTTGTCAATGCTGATTAACGCACCTGAAGAGAAAAAGACCAAAATTGATCATCGTGTCGAAGTGATGGTGGCGGGTGCCGCACCTCCAGCAGCAATTATTGAAGGCATGCGCAATATCGGCATTAATGTCACGCATGTTTACGGCTTGACTGAAACCTATGGCCCTTCTGCACTCTGCGCTTCACAGGCAGGCTGGAGCGATCTGTCTATTCAGGAACAGGCACAGTTGCACTCCCGTCAAGGCGTCCCGTATCCATTGCAAGATGGCATGAAAGTGCTTGATCCGGATACCATGCAGGAAGTGCCACATGATGGTCAGACCATGGGTGAAATCATGTTCCGTGGCAATATCGTGATGAAAGGTTATCTGAAAAATCCTGAGGCGACCGCTGAAGCCTTTGCCGGTGGCTGGTTCCATACAGGAGATCTGGCAGTTTGCCAACCGGATGGCTATGCCAAAATTACCGACCGCTCTAAAGACGTGATTATTTCCGGCGGAGAAAATATTTCTTCACTTGAAGTGGAGGAAGTGCTGTATCAGCATCCGGCGGTGCTGACTGCGGCGGTAGTCGCCAAGCCTGATCCACGCTGGCAGGAAGTTCCTTGTGCCTTTATCGAACTCAAAGAAGGAAAAAAAGCCACAGAAGAAGAAATTATGGAATTCTGCCGTGAGCATCTGGCCCGTTTTAAAGTGCCTAAGGATGTGGTGATTACCGAAATTCCAAAAACTTCGACCGGAAAATTGCAGAAATTTGTTTTACGTGAATGGGCCAAAGAGCGCGCGCAAGGTGAATTCTCTTAATTCCATACAAACGTGTTCTTTCAAAATCTACTCAATAAAAAATCGTGCTAAGAAAACTTAACACGATTTTTTATTGAAATAACCTCTCCCAAACCCTCTCCTGCAAGGAGAGGACTTTAAGGAACTTACATCTCAACCATTTCTACCCCATCAATGCGTGCCACAGTCATCAAGTCTTTATCACCACGACCTGAAACCGTCGCAATAATAATCTGATCCTTGTCCATGGTCGGTGCAAGTTTAGTGACATAAGCCATAGCATGTGCGCTTTCTAAAGCCGGAATAATGCCTTCAATCTTGGTCAAGTCGCGGAAACCCTGTAAAGCTTCCTGATCATTGATCGGCACGTATTTCACGCGATCCATATCTTTCAGAAAACTATGTTCCGGACCCACACCTGGATAATCCAGACCTGCAGAAATTGAATGTGTTTCGATGATCTGGCCTTGCGCATCCGACATCAGATAAGTACGGTTACCATGCAGAACACCGACATGACCGGCATTCAATGGCGCAGAATGTTTACCTGATTCAATCCCATGACCTGCTGCTTCAACGCCGTACATTTTCACATCTTGGTCATTCAGGAATGGATAGAACAAGCCCATTGCATTAGATCCACCACCGACACATGCTACCAGGGCATCTGGTAAACGGCCAGCCTGTTCCAGAATCTGACGGCGTGCTTCACGACCAATGATCGACTGGAAATCACGAACCAGTTGCGGATATGGGTGTGGACCTGCCACAGTACCAATCACGTAATAAGTTGAATCAACATTGGTCACCCAGTCACGCATGGCTTCATTCATGGCATCTTTTAAGGTTTTAGAGCCACTTTCTACCGGCACAACCGTCGCGCCTAATAAACGCATACGGTAGACGTTCATCGCCTGACGTTTTACATCGTCTGCGCCCATGAATACTACACATTCAAGACCTAAACGTGCTGCAATTGTTGCCGTTGCTACACCATGCTGGCCTGCACCTGTTTCGGCAATAATACGTTTCTTGCCGGAAAGCTTCGCCAGTAAGGCCTGACCGATTGTGTTATTTACTTTGTGCGAACCGGTATGGTTCAGGTCTTCACGTTTCAGGTAAATCTGTGCGCCACCCAACTCTTTCGACCATCGTTCAGCATGATATAAAGGACTCGGACGACCGACGTAAAACGCCATGTCACGGTCAAATTCTGCCAAAAACTGCGCATCATCTTTCATACGGAAATAGAGCTTTTCCAAGTCTTCTAAAGCCGCCATGAGTGTTTCTGACACAAAACGTCCGCCATGAATACCGAAATGCCCGCGTTCATCCGGGAATTGGGTATAGTCAACTGCCTGACTGTTCTGGCTAGTACTTTGCTGATCCACGATGGACTCCTTGCATAAAGCGTTCTATGAGTTGTTGGTCTTTAATACCTTTTGCGGACTCGACACCGCCACTCACATCCACGGCATAAGCCTGTGTGGTGAGAATTGCCTGTTCGATATTGTCAGGATTTAACCCGCCTGCCAAGATCAAGGGAATATTGAGTTTAGGAAATGTGTCCCAATCGAAGCTGTGCCCTGTGCCACCTTTCAGGTCAGGATGCCATGCGTCTAACAGTACTGCACTTGCGCCTGCATCTTGATAACGCTGAATTTCTGCAACCACATCCAGATCAGGTTGCACCTGAATGGCTTTATACCAGCGGCGTCCCACCTGCTGGGCGATGGCCTGACATTGTTCAGGTGTTTCATCGCCATGAAATTGCAAAATATCCAGGGGTACTTTATTTAAAATCGCCTGGATTTCATCTGCGTGACTATTCACAAATAAACCCACTACCTGTACATACGCCGGAACCGCCTGGATCAGGATTTCAGCCTGCTCTAAAGTAACATGTCGCGGACTCGGTGGATAAAATACAAATCCTATCGCGTCACAGCCAGCATTGACTACGGCATGTACATCTTCAACTCGGGTGATTCCACAAATTTTGGCACGGGTTCGCATATTATGTTGGCTCTAGATCTACCAATGTATTGAACAATCTATAAGATTGAGGCAAATCATTGTAATGCAATTTTTCTGACTTGCGTAAAGTTCATCCGGATTATTCTCTATGCAGATTGTGTATAACGCATACTGACTTTATACTGCGCTCACTTTGCAGCAAGTTCAAGCCTTCAGGCTTTAGGGAAGCTGGTGTAAATCCAGCACTGCCCCCGCAACGGTAAAAAATGAAATGTCTATCAATTTAAACCTTTCGGTTTACACCACTGCATCTTGATGTGGGAAGGTGGATATACAGCAAGGTCGCTGCTTTGCACATTTAAGTCCGGAAACCTGCTTGTTGTGTTCTATAACTCAATCATTCACGGGGAAGTGAATGTATGGAGCATTTCATGTCTATTCAATTTCAACCTACTGCCTTGGTAGGTGCGATCGCACTTGCGTTGGGTTTTACTTCACCTGTTCATGCCGCCGAGCAAAAAGTTGCAAAAGCATCTTTAAATACCATTATAGTGACTGCTTCTCGTAGTGAACAGAACATCAAGGATGTACCTGCTCGAATTTCAGTAATTGATCAGAAGACTATTGAATCAAATCCTATTTTAAACATCTCTGAATTAATTCAGCGTGATCCATCCATATATATCAAACAAAGCGGTGGTTTTGGACAAGTTTCTGAAATTAGACTTCGTGGTACAAACGCTGTTCATACTTTAGTGCTTAAAGATGGAGCACGTTTAAACAGTCAAAATAATTATGGTCCTTTATACCCTTCTTTTTTAGATACAACAGATGTTCAACAAGTGGAGATTTTAAAAGGTCCTGCCTCTGTTCAATATGGCAGTGATGCTATTGGTGGAGTTGTCCAACTTCTCTCTAAGAAACCTGAAAAAACTGGTGCTGAAATTACTAGTATTTATGGAGAGAATCAAACCTATAAAGCTATTGCAAAAGCTAATTTAGTTGCTAATAACGGATTTTATGCACAAGTTAGTGGCCAACAGTTAGAAACTGATGGTACCCGTATTTATGAAAATTTACCGACTAATGATCTTGGCAGTTTTGACCAACAAGGATATAGTGCAAAACTTGGTTATATTAAAGAAGAATTGCTAAATAGCTCCATCTCTATCAGTGAAAATAAAGGTACTAGTATCTTTAGCAGTAATTACAATACAACAACCTCACCACGTGAGTTTAAAAACCGTATCATTAATGCCAAACTAAGTTACCACGTTTCGCCAAATATAATTTTAGGTACTCATCTAGCAAATGTTCAAGACAAACAAAATGTCATTGATTACGGTGACCATTATAATACTGAAAATAATGAAGCAGATTTAAACCTCAAGTGGAAGTTTAATAAGTACCAAAACATTTTAATCGGTGCAACTTATAACGATGCTAACTATAAAACTAATAGCATCCTAGCAAATGATCAAAGCGTAGAAAGTAAAGGTTACTATGCACAACACCAATTTAAGAATAATCTTCTAGATACTCAACTTGGAGTCCGTTTAGAAGATAATGAACGATTTGGTACACATACCGTTGGACAAGGTGCCATTCGCTATCACTTTCTACCAAATGCTAGTATCTATACAAATATTGGTACAGCATTCCGCGCCCCTAGTCTAAATGAGCTCTATACAAAATGGGGAGGTAATACTGATCTGACTCCAGAAAAAAGTACCTCATACGAGCTTGGTTTAGACTATAAACTAACAGATAATCTGAGCACTCAAGTTTCTGCTTATCACACCAAGATTAAAGATCTAATCGGTTATGGTGACTCTCAAAATGAAAATATTGCAGTTGCCAAGATAAAAGGTGGAGAAGCAAGTATTAAATGGGCTCAAGATGACCTTTTTGTATCCACTGCTTATGCTTATGCAAAAACTGAGAACAAAGAGAATGGTAAAGAGCTTGCTTATCGTCCTAAGCAGTCACTAACTCTTACTACAGGTCTTGAAAATGACAAGTATGGAATAAGTGCATCTCTTATCGCTCGGTCAAAGTCATATACAAACAATAGTAATTCAGAGCAAATTTCAGGTTATGCAACTGTGGACTTAAATGCTTATTTAAATCTAACGCCACAAGTGAAATTATTTACGAATATTCAAAATATTGGTGATGTTGAATATCGAACTGAACAATATGGCAATAAAGATTGGTACATCAACGGTGGCCGTCTCGCTTCTGCAGGTATCACCTTTAAATACTAAGCTCTAAACAGCAAAAAACTTTAAAACAGCGCAGTTTATGGATAATGTTATGACCGACATTATCCTTTTTTATTATCTTCATTAAAAATTCAAGGAACACATATGGGCCACCGTTTAAGCAAAATCTACACCCGCACAGGCGATTCAGGTACCACAGGACTCGGTGATGGCTCACGTGTTGCCAAAGATGATTTGCGTATCACAGCACTCGGCGATGTCGATGAACTGAATGCCGTGATTGGCGTATTACGCGCACAAATTTCAGCAAGCAACATTGAAGATCAAGCCGCTTGGGATAAATCTTTAAGCCTGATCCAGCACTGGTTATTTGATCTGGGCGGTGAAGTGTGTATTCCGGGTTTTAATCTGGTGCAACCGGTATCGATTGAGTTTCTGGAAAATGATATCGACCGCATGAATGAAGCTTTGCCGATGTTAAAAGATTTTATTCTGCCTGCTGGAACGTTGGTGTGCAGCTTTGCCCATCAGGCCCGCGCTGTTTGCCGTCGTGCAGAACGCAGCGTGATGTCGGTACATCACCGTGACCAAAACATTCAGGCAGCGTCACTGCAACTACTTAACCGTTTATCGGACTGGTTATTTGTAGCATCACGCACCCTGCAACGCGCTGAAAGCGGTTCCGAAGTGCTGTGGCAAAAAAATATCAATGACAGCATCGAAAAGTAAAATTATGTTTCAAGTTAGCATCTAAAAATACACGTCAGATGTCTCTTGATTTTACAGAGCATCTGACGAAAATAGAAAGTGTCATCCTTCTGTCACGTAGCCCTCGCAAAATGAACTTAACTTTCCCACTCATGAGCATCTTATGCGCATAATTGGTCATCGTGGTGCACGTGGTGAAGCCCCTGAAAATACCTTGGGCGGTTTTCAATATATTCAGGAGATCGGCATTCGCGCCGTTGAGTTTGATGTTCGTCAGCTCAAAGACAATGCCTTAATCATCATGCATGATGATGACTTTGTGCGTACCACCGGTTTGCAGAAGCATCTATACGAGTGTAACCGTCAAGATCTTACCCAATATAATCACGCAGTGGCCTGGTCAGAATGGAATAAAATCGAAGCGACCCCACTGCTCGATCAAACCTTAAATGTCATTCGAAATTTCGAGCATATTGAAGTCGAAATTAAAAGCGTAACATCTGAAGCAGCAGCTGAGAAAATCGCGTTTGAAGTCGAACAGCAATTACAAGGCTATGAGCAGGCAGCCATTATTACCAGCTTTGATGCCAAAATTCTGGATGCATTTAAACAGCAAAACTCACGTTTAAAACGTGGTTTATTGATTGAGACCGATGTCAAACATCAAGCTATTGATCAGGCGCTGGAACTGGGATGCTGTCATATTGGCTGGATGGATGAACTGGCCAGTAAAGACCTGATTCAAGCCACGCAGGCTGCCGAGTTGAATATCAGTGTCTGGACAGTGAATGATGTGACCCGAGCTAAACAGCTGCGAGACTGGGGCATTCAGGGGCTGATTACCGATTATCCAAAATTGATGCTGCAACAACTCTAAATAATCTCTCTTAGCCTTGATTGATCTAGGTATTTCTTGATCCAGTTCATTTCGAAAATGCAATAATGAAAGTGGGAATCTTCCTTAATCAGATTTTATTTGAAAGTGAAATTAAGTTGCCCAACCTCTATATTCTGCAAATTTCCTGATAGTATTGTAGAAATTATGAACAACTATTTTCCTCTGATTCATTCGGTTTCCATTTTCTGAAAGAGTGATAATCCTCAGTCACTTAGTCGGAAATCAGAACCCGTCTACGCTCGCAAAATGGTCACTTCTGCCCTACTTATTCTGTTACCGACAAGTACAATACAACCGTACAATAATGCTAGTGATGCCTTAGGGCACATGCTAATATGGACAAGATAGGCTGCTGTTAAAACCAACAGTAGTTTCTGCTTTTTGTTATACCTTCCGAGGTTCTAGGAGTGCTGTTGGAGATGAATGCTCCCTTACCCAAAGCCCCCATCAACTGGATTGCTGTGTTTGCATTGGTATTTTTACCGATCGTAGCCCTGATTGCGATTCCGTTGTATGCGTATCACCATGATTTTAGCGCTGCCGCTTGGATCAGTATGTTTGTTTTACTGGGCGTAAGCAGCCTCGGCATTACAGCAGGATACCATCGCCTGTGGGCACATCGTGCTTATGAAGCCACTTTACCATTAAAAATCATCTTGATGATTATGGGTACATTTGCTGTACAGAATAGTATTTTATTCTGGGCATCTGGTCACCGTACCCATCACCGTCATGTCGATGATGTTGATCAAGACCCGTACTCGATCAATAAAGGCTTCTGGTATGCACATATTGGCTGGATGTTACGTGATTATCCATCTGGTGCTGCCAACTATAAAAATGCGCCAGATCTGTTAAAAGACAAAGTGGTGATGTTTCAGGACAAATACTACGTTCCTTTAGTGATTGCCGTGCATGCTGCGATTTTACTGCCCATCGGCTGGGCTGTAGGTGATGTCTGGGGCGTATTACTGTTGGGTGGACTAATGCGTTTAATCCTGAGCCATCATGTGACCTTCTTCATTAACTCACTTTGCCACATGTGGGGAAATCGTCCTTATACCGATGAAAATACTGCACGTGACAACTTCGTACTCGCGGTTGCAACTTGGGGTGAGGGTTATCATAACTATCACCACATTTTCCAATACGATTACCGTAACGGCGTAAAATGGTGGCAATACGATCCAACTAAATGGTTGATCTGGACTTGTTCTAAACTTGGTTTAGCTAAAAACTTGCGCCGCATTCCTAGCTTTAATATCAAAAAAGCGGAATTGGCAATGAAGTTTAAATATGCCGAACAGGATCTTGCGGTGTATGGCCATGATGTTTCTGAAGATATCTCGGCGGTAAAAACCAAGATCGCACAGGAATATGATGCATTTACCCAAACTTTAAATGACTGGGCGAAGCTGAAAGAACAGGAAATTCAGGTCAAGAAAGCATCGATGGCTGAAAAAATCCATCAGATGGATGACAAGCTGAAAGTTGAATTCCAGCTGGTTGAACAGCGTCTTTCTCATCATCGTCAAACCTTGAATCTACTGGTTCGTAATTTGAAAAAATCTGCAGTTTCTCAATAAAAGCTGTTGAACACTAAAGCCCCGATTGGGGCTTTTTTTATGTCCGAAAGATAACGTGAACTCTCGCTTATACAACAGTTTTATACAGCTATCTTTGTTATAGTAAATTTATTCCAATCCTGTACTGACGCCATGTATTTTAACTCTCGCTATCAAACACTACCTGCTCGCCTCTATCATCATCAAGTTCCGCTGCCGTTAAAAGGTGCAAAAGCCGGGCACTTCAATGCCGCTTTGGCAGAACAACTACAATGGTCGGATGAAGACAAGGCGCAATGGGTCGAGATTTGTAGCGGTCAGAAAGTCTTCGTTGAGTTTGAACCTTTGGCTATGGTCTATGCAGGTCATCAGTTTGGGCAATGGGCAGGACAGTTGGGAGATGGTCGCGGGTTGTTGATTGCGCAAATTCTGGATAAAAATAATCAGACCATTGACCTGCATTTAAAAGGTGCTGGTGCAACCCCTTATTCACGCATGGGCGATGGTCGTGCAGTACTGCGTTCAGTCATTCGTGAGTATCTGGCAGGTCATGCCTTAAATGCTTTAGGTGTAGCATCCAGTAATGCAGTTGGTTTTACTTCATCAATCCAAGGTATTCAGCGTGAGAAGCTAGAGCCGGGCGCGATGATGTTGCGTACTTCAGACTGTCATATCCGTTTCGGCCATTTTGAATGGATCAATCAGTATCAGCCAGATCTACTAGCTGAATTTACCCAGAAATGTATCGAATGGCATTATCCAGAATGCCTGCAAGCCGAACAGCCGATTCTGAGCTTTGCCACAAAAGTTATTCAGCGCACTGCGGTGATGATTGCCAAATGGCAACTGGTTGGTTTTGCACATGGCGTGATAAATACTGACAACCTGAATATTACCGGTTCAACTTTGGACTTTGGTCCTTATGGCTTTATGGAGCGCTTCCGTCCGAACTGGATCAATAACCACTCGGATTATCAAGGGCGTTATACCTATCAGCAGCAGCCAAGTATTGGGCATTGGAATTTGTGGCAATGGTTAAATAATCTGGTGCCGCTCTGCCCTACAGATTATGACAAAGAACAATGGAAACAGGATTTGGCAGCATGTCTGGAGCACTATGAGCCAACATTCTTAGAGCATTATAAATATGGTTTAAATCAGAAAATGGGCTTGCCAAGTTTCCATAAAGACAGTTTTGATTGTGCGATGGCATTTCTGCGAATTTTGCAAAGTGAGCAACTGGACTACACCCAGAGTTTTATCCGTCTGCAAAATAAAGACTATGAAGCCATTAAAGATGATTGCTTAGACCGTCGTCAGTTTGAAGCATTTTTGACGCAATATGAAAGCATTCGAGAACAACAGGATATTGAAGAGTTACACGCCGCCATGCACTTGATCAATCCACATTATATTCTGCGTAATCACATGGCACAGAAAGCCATTGAACTGGCAGAGCGGGATGATTTTTCTGAAGTCGACCGCCTGTTTAAATTACTCAGTCAACCTTATCTGAAACAGTCAGATCTGGAACAGCCTGAAGATTTAGCGCCATTGCCGAGTGACGTGCCTGAAGTCATGGTGAGTTGTTCTTCTTAATAAAAACGAAGCATATCGCTCCGTTTTTATTAGGCGGATTCAAGCGGCAAGTGCAACAGTATAAAAACCAGCCATAACATCACTGGGCGTATACCATCCCAGTGTCTTTCTGGGGCGATTATT
>NZ_JAMXXK010000027.1 GCF_024129735.1 Acinetobacter lwoffii
TTGAGGTTATGCGTGCTCTACGCAAAGGACAAGCTTCATTATTTTATAACGGTAATATTCTAGGAGAAGTTTGGCTAGTAAATAGAGTTTTCGGTCTCTAAGCTTTTTTGAAGGGAAAATCATCGACTCAGATCCCTATTTGCAACAGTGCCGTTGTTAGTGGTTTGACCCACTAACAACTAACACGTTGGCTATTCATTGAGTAAATCCTAAACTCAACTAATTCTTTTATTTATCAGACAACCATTTTTCGACATTCGACGGCACATTCACGGCAAGCATCAGCACATTGCTGGCAGTGTTGATGCTCATGTTGGCTACATTCATCTGCACAGTATTCACAAGCCTTGGCACAAAGCTCACAAATTTCTTTCATAAAAGGAGATTCATTTTGCTGCATACGAGCACAGAGCTGACAAATATCTGCACAATCTAGACAACGCTGAATACATTCTCGCATCATCTCCAGATTTTCTTCTTTTAGACAGGCATTTGCACAACTGGCACAGGTAAGGTAACAGCTCATACATGCCTTTGCGCAATCTGAAAATTGGATATCGTTCATCATACTTACCTAAAGTCACTTGATTTAGGAATAAGCTAATCAAAAAAAAAGATATACACTAGGACGATTAGGTAAGGGAAAGTAAAATAGTCATAGATTTTGTTAAATGGTTTTAGATGCTGGCTTTGAGTGATTTAGCTGCTCATGTATTCAGGCACTGTTGCAAATAGGCTGACATGATAAGCTAAATATCTTATTTATTTCGAGATACAGCAGATGAATCCCTTCCATGGTCGGCACTTTCAAGGTGAAATCATTCTTTGGGCTGTTCGTTGGTATTGTAAATATGGCATCAGCTATCGTGAACTTCAAGAAATGCTCGCTGAACGGGGTGTGAATGTTGACCACACCACAATTTATCGTTGGGTTCAGCGTTATGCTCCAGAAATGGAAAAACGCTTACGCTGGTATTGGCGTAATCCTACAGATTTACATTCATGGCATATGGATGAGACTTATATCAAAGTGAAGGGGCGATGGACTTACCTGTATCGTGCAGTTGATCAACGTGGTCATACGATTGACTTTTACCTTTCCGCTAGACGGAACAGTAAATCAGCCTATTGTTTTTTAGGAAAAATCTTCAATACGGTGAAAAAATGGCAAATTCCACGGGTCATCAATACAGATAAAGCAGCGACCTATGGCCATGCTTTATCACGGTTAAAGCGAGAAGGAAAATGTCCAGTAGATATTGAGCACAGGCAGATTAAGTATAAAAATAATGTCATTGAATGTGATCATGGTAAGTTAAAGCGGATCATCAGGGCCACATTAGGATTCAAATCTATGAAGACGGCTTATGCCACAATTAAAGGTATTGAAGTCATGCGTGCACTACGTAAAGGACAAGCATCGTCATTTTATTATGGTCAGCCTCAAGGTGAAGTGTGTCTAATCAACAGGGTTTTCGGTCTCTAAGCACTTTTAAAAAGGAACTTCATCGACTCAAATCTCTATTTGCAACAGTGCCTTTAGATTTCGTAAAAGTATTAAATTATTCCCGGGTTTTAAAATTAATCTGACCCATAAAGGCATCAGCAGTGCCAGCATTGGCAAACCTGGTGCTTCTCTAAATATTGGGGAAAAAAGGTACGCGAACCAGTGTCGGTATTCCAGGTACGGGACTATCTTACTCTAAACAACAGCCTTACTCTAAAAAGACCCGTGTTCCACAACCGACATCGCTAGAACACACGGAATATAATCCTCAGAATTTAGAACAACCGAAGACAAAGATCTGGCCTTGGATTATTTTTGGAATATTGTGTTTTATGGTGGGTGCCGTCATTTTTTAGCAAGAACAGCATTGTATTTTAATCAAAAAAAATGCCCACACGGATGAATGGGCAAACTAAGGAATTAATATCCTTCAGAAACTCCAGCGCAATTCTCGCTACTTTCAGTAAGCGACTGTAGCTCAATCATGATGATCTGACTCAATCGAGTCGAGGTAAATCAATCCATCACAAATGGAGTAGAAATTATGCTTGATCACATTCTTGGTTAATGCTGAAAAGTCTTTGGGTTTTGATCAATAAATAGAAGTGCCGATGACTACCCTCAACTTTACTTATTTTCAGATAGCAACCAATCGAGAGCACTCATTTTTACAATACCATTATAATTTGCTTCAGTCCCTATCGTGTCTAAGGTAAGTAAATATTTGGGATACGAATCAGAAATTTTCTGTAATGGACGTAACTCTCGGCTGAGTGTCTCCTCATTGAGCGTTTCTAATGCCACCTGATAATAAGTTAAATTCTGTAAAGTATCGACAGCAACAAAATCAATTTCATATTCATCAACCCGCCCTACATAGACCGTATAACCTCGTCTGACAAGCTCAAGATAAATCACATTTTCTAAGATATGACCTTGATCAGCATTAGCATCAGGCAACATAATCCGGCGCAATCCGACATCAACTAAATAGTATTTTTCAGAGGATTGTAATAACTCACGCCCGCGTACTTTAAATTGTGCGGCACTATAAAATAACAAACTGTCCTGTAAGCCCTGAATATAGCGTTTTACTGTTTCAAATGAAATCTTAACCCCACTTGAAACAAAGGTATTTTTAATTTTATTGATGGAAATAGGTGAGCCTGTCACGCTTGCCAAATATCTTGCGACACGCTCGAGAGAGTTAATATCGGCAGTATTCAAACGGGGAATAACATCTTTAAACATTACACTGGCATAGACCGCTTGCAAGTAATCATAAGTTTCCTGCTGGCTAGTCATGGCAAGCGTATAAGGGAAACTACTGCGCGTATACATGGCATACAAATCACGATTGGATAATTGTTGGATGATCGGATTATTTTCAATATGCCACTGTTTAAATTCTTGGAATGACAGAGGTAGAACGTGTTGCTCGATATAGCGTCCTGTAAGTAAAGTCGCAAGTTCTCCACTTAGAAAGAATGCATTTGAGCCTGTAATATATAAATCGATATAATCCCGAACATATAAGGAGTCGACTACTTTCTCAAAATTTGTAACATGTTGTATTTCATCTAAAAAAACGTAGTTTTTTTTACTTTTATCAACTTTGGACAATACATAATCATGTAGTTTACGGTAATCGGTGAGTTCTTCAAATTCCATAAATTCGAAGTTGATGGCAATGATGTTTTCGGCTTGTACACCCTGTGCTTTTAGGTCTTGTTGAAACATCGCCAATAAGGTGGATTTTCCAGAGCGACGCACACCTGAAAGTACTTTAATGACATCACGGTCTTGCCATGTATTCAGAAATTTTAAGTAGCCATCACGTCGAATATTAGCGCTTCTCATTATTTACACTTAGAATCTAAAGTTTTAATAAATTCTATCAAATTTTAGAACGTATATGTAAATATATTTAATTTTAGAAAAAGTTTAAAGGTTAAGTGAAACATTCAAAGCTACTTTAGAAGCATGTAAACAGCAGATCTGATCAAAATCCAAATTCTGTCCTTTTGATTATTTTCCATGTTATGTTATTTCATTGATGCTATGAGTTAACTGCTATATAAATTAAGTGAAAAGTAAATGGAACTAAGATGTTAACTAGAGTGGAACTCATTTTTATTGTGCTAATGGTATCAGCCTTATTGCGTATGAATTGCTAAAAGGTTTATTTTAAAGTCACCTATACATGTTTTTGATCAAAAAAAATGCCCATAGGGGGAATCTATAGGCAAAACTAAGGACCTTGACGGTCATTCAGAAACTACAGCTAGTTTCTGGTTGTGATTCTAAAGTGAATTAAAAACAACCACATTGGCTGAATATATCAAAAGTTAAATCATTGATAAATTTTAGAAAATTAATTTACCCCCTCTGCTGCTCAATACAGTAATTCACCAAACAAATCCGCTCTAATCTCTTCCAGGCTCAGATCTGATTTCATCCTATTACAGATGGGATGAACCAGCAGACCATTCTCTAGAACGCCTTGCCCACCTACGGCTTTGGCAATCCTATGATCCGATTCAGTAGAATCAAGATAGATCAATCCATCACAAATGAGGCAAAAGTTATGATTACCCACCACAAAATTGTGCTTAAGCAGACTCTTGGTTAATGCCGAAAAGGCCTTTGGCTTTGACCGAGAAATTGGACTAATCGACTCCACATATCCCACCACATTCTTGACTACTGCATCATCATAACCACCCAAAAACCTTTCGACATAGAACTCGTTAAAGTTTATGTACTTGAAGGCCTTAGACATGGACAGAATAAAGGTATTCAGGCATTTCTCATCATCAAAATCAACCTCCATTTCCAAGCTTAAGCAAATAAAGGCTTTATAGACAATTTGTAGCCGATCATAGCCCTTGATACCACTGCCGAACTTGCCGACCGTTTCGGTGGTCGCCACGGGGAAATTGGCGATCAAGAACTCAATACTACGGCGTACCCGGGTGAAGTCCTTGAAACTAATCTTTCGATGATGAATCTGCATGCGGCTTTCATGAATTTCATACACAATTGAAAACCATGCAAGAAAAGAAGTAATCTGAAAACGCTGATCCTTATAAAAATATAAGTATGGATGTAAGCCCAAACTCGGAACCCCAGCATTTTTTACAGGCGTCGCTATTCTGCAAAGAATGGTCAACAGATGCGACATTAGGTTTTCAACGCGCTCCCCCTGATTCAGACTCATAATATTATGAATCTGATCACCCGCAATGATATTCATCAGCTCATTGACCAAGCCAATTTTTTTGCCATGACTCATTTCATTGTCTAATAAAATGGTCGAAAAAAGTAGCTGGTGGATCCTCTCCCCTAACTCAATCAACCCATTTAAACGTGTATATTGGAGCTCTTCTAGGTTAGATTTATTGTCATTGATATAACAACAGGCATAGATCGCATAATACGCGTCACTACCGCGATTTCTTAGGTGATATTCCTCATATTTATCTAAACGTTTAGTATCTGAGTTAATCGATTGAAATACCCGTCGCGCATCTTCCGGAGTTCCCAGTACCTGCCTGAAACTGATTTTAATATCGCCTAATTTCGATTTTTTTTCTGCGAATTCGGCATCAGTACAAATTTTTTGAAAATCAGCGAGATCTCCTAAATAATTGCGGAGGTAACGAATATCTTGTTTTTGTGGATCATTGAAATTAGGTGCTTGAGTGACTTGCTCATCCGCAAAATATCTATTAATCCACGCATAGATACAGGAAAGACGATGTGCTCCATCAATAATGTAAATATTGCCGTGTATATCTTTCCAATACAAAATGCATAAATTGATGTTTTGATCTTCTGTGCAATCCTCAATAAAGTTTGCAATTTCTTGCACGCTCCAACATTCCGTAGAACGCTGGTTATCCGCCTTAAATAAACATTTGATGATTGGATGCTTTTCAAAATCAGTCAGTGCCACTTCAAAATTGTCACGCTGCATTGAAGGTGTCATTTCTTCTGGCAACATGACTTTACGCTGAATAATATTGGTCAATAGTCGTGTAGAACCCATTTCTTATTTTCTCCAGGCAACACTTTCCTACTTTCGCACAAGTACGAAATTTGAAAATGTATATAGTTGGATTTGGTTAAAGCTGTGAATTAAATGACCGTCAATATCCAGTCAGCGCTAACAAAAGAGACCTAAGAGAAATGGGGGGATTAGATAATAAAATCTTCATGTTTAGTACCTGTAGTTTAGAGTTGACTATCTACAACCATCTTTTCCACGAGATGGAGGTAGACCAAACAGGGGTGGAAATACCGCACTACAGAAGACGGCCAGTCATAGACTGCCCTGCCTGGCCTACCATAATGGCAAACTAAGCATAATAAGCACAAAAAACCGCTAAAGCGGTTTTAATGCTTCTGTAGTAATTTTCAGGTTTCCACGCCCGATTACAGATTTTGCTGTAATGTAATTATCATATGGGTATCTTTTTCTTTGGTCAAACCAAATTAGAATTTTTTATTCATTTTTTAGTGATATTTTAAAATTGAATGCTGGCTTAATTTTTTCAAAATTTTAGCCGAAAAAATCCCTGTATTTTACCTACATACAAGGATGCGTGTTTAGCTCAAAATCTATGCTGCATACTTATAGAAGGATTACCTAAGCTAATTAATTTATCTTCTCCATTTTTTGGGATCTCATTAAAATCTAAAAATAATCATATTGGTGGACTCCCAAGCCTTTGCTTTGTAAAACAGCAGGTTTAAAAAGCAAAGGCTTGGGCTATTTTTCTGAAATATATTTGCTTAGGCTATTTAAAAATTAGCTTATAAAATCAAACCAAAAACACAACCCAGTTTTCTATGCTGTATTTAATATTATAAATCTAGCAAAATTATTTTTTTTATTTATAAAAAATAAAAACTAATTTCCCTATTTTACAGAATAAAACAAATCAATTTATAGGGTAAATAATTTGTATTAACTCACTAGTCTATAAAATTTACCTTATATATAATTTTATATTTTATAGATTAAATTTAAAAAATAATATCCGAATAAATTTACAAGAATAATAAAAAAATACAATTAAATTTAATATTATTTTCTTCTGTGATTCATACAAAATCTTTTTATTTATTGAGTATTTTTTTTTGATAATCTCTCGTCCAGGCTATTCTCAAGAAAAAAAATTATCAAAAATCAACCTCACAGAGTGCACACCTCCCTCTTAGTGTCCCTTTTTTTGACCAAAAAAAAAGAGGAACCTTACATAAATAATGAAAAAATAATCAAACATGAATTACATAAAGTTATATACCACTGTTTTTTATATATTTTTTTAATATAAAAAAACTGTAGCCCCCTACTGCTCCGGTAAAACATTTTAGACCATTTTCTTTTGACCCAGGGAAGGTACTCCAAGGCATTTCATCTTAAAAAAGATACTTTGTAGTACAATTTTTTGTATCAGATGATGCTTTGAATCTGCTTTTTTATTACTAATTTTATAATATTTTATTTTAACTTCACTCCCTATTTTTTTATCAAAATCACTTGAACTTGATTTTTCTATATCTAAGTAGGATTCTACGTCTGAATATATTTTGGTAATAAACTCCACAAATGAATCGTACAATTTTAAATCTTTTTGACAGACTGCTTCAAAAACTAAAACTGATCGATCATTTTTCAATGAAATTTTATTTTCCAAAATATAATAAAAATTTTTAATTTCTTTTGGGGTAATTTCTTTGTCAATTATGAATGGCTGGCATATTCCATATAAATACGACCAATTGATCATTCGCTCCCAATTTAAATCCATTTCTTGCAGATCACGCTCCTCACTTCTAGCTATTTCTTTATCTTTATAAATATAAAATTGTCTACTAATTGACTTTATTAAGTTAACAAGCTGGTCTTCAGGATTTATGATCCGGTCATTTGCTTTCCATTCCTGATATGATTCTAGAAATCTTTTTGGATATAAAAAACTCATTTGTTTTTTTTCAATTTCATCTTTTTTTAAGAATTGCTTTGGATCATTATGTTTTTCAAAAACCTTTAAAAAAAACTTAGATTTTTGAAGAATGTTAAAAGCTGATTCATCCTCAGATATCTTTAAGGATTTAAATTGAGCATTAATAATTTTGCTATTTTTTAGTAATGCACCAATCAATTCAGGCTGATATTCACGTTTTGCTGTATAAAACATGTCTGCAATTAAAATATTAAGATGATGTATATAGCTACTTGCGGTCACGTTAAAGTCTTCATGCCCCATTAGATGTGCTAAACGTTGCCATACATCTGCGCTATGTAATGATGCATGATCGATATTTTGCAATATATGCTTTTTAAGCCTACCTACAAACCTAGAGTCATAGTCAGTAAAACTACAGATAAGCTGGTGGCTGCCTTTCAATAAAATTGCTAAGTGTGATGCAGCACTATGCCTAAATGCGTGAAATGTATATGAATGATCACTTGTCCCTAATACCAGATTAAACAAGCTCCTAGTGATTTTTGATAATTGTTGATTTTCAAAGGTGAAGAGTAATGTATTCTGTACTTGTAATTCCGCTTCGCCCAAAGAAGCAGCTAAATATTTTTTATAAAAATCACAGAACTCTTTAAATTCATTTGGATTTAAAAAATAGGATAAATCAAACTGACGATTTGCATTTTCGTTTTTAACATTACGGTGAGAGTTGGAATGAATTTTTAAAACCAGATTTTCAATATCTGAATTGGATGATTCATTTGAAGTCGTATCTTTAGGATCTGACTTTGCTTCGTAATATAAACGATTATTTTTAAGATGACTTCGAAGCTGTGCAGAGTCAAAATCATTGAGACGGATGCCTGTCACTTCATCAATACGCAAACCTAGTCTAAATGCGAGTCGATAGACCCATTGCAATGCAACTATTTCATTCCCTGAAATGCCTAAAATGTGTGGATAATTTTTCACAATTTTCATCATTAATTCAAACATCTGCGGACTAATGGTCCGTGTTTTTAAAAATTTCCCGCTGTCTCTCTGATGTTCATACAAGTACGCTACTACTGGTGCATCATGCTTGTTGACCAAATACTGATGAAATGTTTTTAACCTCGCGAAAGAATAGCCAGAGGTGTCGTGCTTTTTATTATCATTTTTCTCAGCGATTGTTTCCTGCTTTTCCTGATCTTTCATTGATTTTTCTAAAATAAGGTACTCATACATTTCTTCAAATTGTTCTTCGATGGCATTATTCAAATTTATTTGATATTCTAAAATGTAAATTAAAAAGTCAGAAACGAAGCTGTGATAATAACGTTTTATCGATGCCACCTGAAGTGATGCTTTACCAGAGCCAGAATTGTAACCTAGCTCATACTTTAACCATTGGCATATCCGTAAATGTGCGATTGCCACCACATAATCAATATATTCCCCCTCTCCAGCTTCATAGGAACGTATATCGCCCTCTGATTTATTAATACTTGTGTTCAAAGCTTCATTAAACTTGGCTAGTGTCAACTCTTTACCATCTTCACTAAATGATAAAAGCAATGATTTTATATCATTACGTTTACCCATCCGTTTATCATTATAAACTTTAACGTTCTGATCACTAGTAAAAACAGAAAGCTCTACAGTGTGATGAGTATTTTCAATTCTTTCTTGAATCGTTTTCCAGGTATCAAGCTGATGATAAATAGCTATATGCTGTTCATATATCAAAGGCGTAGTGATAATTTTGTTATTAAGTACACTTGTACTCAATAGATCTAAATTTGGAATCTCCTGCCAAAGAACATAATCAATATGCTTGAAAGCAGAAAAACGACGTCGCTCAAACTCTTTGATAAATTGATGATCAGGAACAACATCTTTAAAGTGTGCTTTTAGCCGCTTATAAAGTAAATCTTCCCGCTTAACTTTTTGATCTTGATCATCGTGTGTTTGCTGCCAAATACTAAGAGGCGATGTAAACTGTAATGCATAACCTTGGTTACCATGAAGATGCTCTCGGATACGCAAATAACAAAGCATTGAGATTGCGTTAAAATATATTTGCTGTGTTTGCCATAATTCCACATCTCCTTGGCTATCATAACGGTAGAAATTGCCATATTTTTGAGATGAGAGAGTGTATGAGAAAACGTAGGCATGATTCTTTGAACCAGAGTAAATTGGCAACAGTCCACTGTCTAGATTCATTTCAAAAATTGCATCATGAATTGCAATAAGCCGTTCAGGATGAATACATCCTTGATCGAAAATTAATGATATACATAGACATTCAAATAATATGTTTACTAAGTTTTGCTGAGCTTCAACTGTAGATTGTAAACTTATATTTTGAGTCTTTTTATTAAGAGAATAGCTCCACTTTTCATAAAATTTTTCTTTAAAATCAGCAAGAATAGCTCCATAACACAACTTGTCCTCTGTTAAAATATTATCGCGGCGCGGTAATGTTGCTATTTTCCAATCTGGTAATTTAATATCGTAAATTTTTGCATGATCTGGATTTTTTTTTTGCCACTCCTGATACTCTTGTTCACAAATAATTTTAAAGTGTTTAAAACACTCCTTGAGGTAAGAGCGGAAATATTTTTTGAGCTGGGAATGCTCACAAACTTTTATTAAAACTTGCTGATAGTTTGTAAATTTATCAGCAATTCGTTGATCAAGAAGTTTAAAATCAATCTCGACACCATTCACCTTTTTCTGAGTATATTTATGATCAATCAGCTCAGAAATTTGATTAAAAATTGCTTTTGTTTCTGTTTCAATCGCATTTTGTAATTGCTCTAGAATCTCTTGATTTAGTTCTTTGTTAATCACGCGATTTTTCCTGGGTAAACAAGTCTAGCTCCAAAATTTCTAATTTTTTCAGTAACGCTTCAACCTGTTGTTGAATTTCTGTTTTGTAATGAAAAGGACTTAAGGATGAAGTATGGCCAAACCCCATGGCAATACCATCATGTGCATAAAGGGTATTATGAATATCACTGCTGAGTTCAAGATGGTTTTTGCTAAAATGCCTTGGCCAGTTTTTATAAATCTGAACTGTTTCTTTCAAGTAATGCGTCACAAAAGCTGCTGACATTGGTGCCAAAGTAAGATTGTCTGCTATTTCTATAAAGTCAACGCTATGCTTTTTGGAAGTCAGTTGAGGATGGATAAGAATACACAGCATGAATTCATTTTTTTTCCACTGCTCCTGCAGATATTTCATGCCTAATGCAGTGATTGTCTTATCTATATACTCTCTGTATGCATCAAAATGCTTTTGCCAATAACCTACTACAGGCACTAAACGACCTTCTTGTCGTGAACCAATTTTTTTGTCATGAATATAGATAAATTTTGATTTTGAATCATAATTTTTGATCAAACCTGGCATACCCATCGTGGGTCGTACAGTGAGGCAAATTAAAGACAGATGCCACATCCAAATGCTATAAGCATTTAATTTCTCAATCCGATTGACTTCATCATTCGTTAAAGTAGTCTGTACATAAGCATAAAGATTTTTAAAAAATTGAGTTGCTGCTTTGATAGTCCAGCAACGCTGACTACCTATACGTTGTTCTCGGTCAAAGATATAACCCGGATGCTGCTCTTTTTTCCATAGATCACCTTTTTTTCGGTTTATTAAACAATCAATGTATCTTTTAAAATGTCTATTTATCTCTTCAATATTACGCCCTTCATAGGACCAATTAACCACATGATTCGTATCGTGATTTGCCATTAAGTGTGCTACGAGATCATCACCTGTCTGCATATTCAGATGGAAATATATTTGCTTTTCTAAAATTCCACATGAAATCTTGTCCAAATTATACGGTTTGAAAAGCTGCCTTAAAAAACGATTGTATTCAGGAACAGATAGTTCTTGAATAACATTTTTTTTTAATTGAATAATCCAAGCACTAGGAATATGCCATTTATAAGTGGAGGCTTTGTTATAGCGCTGTAATTTATCACTCATAATGCCCAAATGATTTACATTCAACTTTGGATCAATCACCCAATAATAAGATACTTCGATTACTTCGATTACTTCGATTACTTCGATTACTTCGATTACTTCGATTACTTCGATTACTTCTGTTTCTTCTGCTACTTTTGTTTTTTTTATTCTTTTTACTTTTGTTTTTTCTAATATTTTTCCTTTTTCAATCAAATTATTAATATCTTTAAAGATAGTAGGACTCAGACCAGTCAGCAGTGACATCATGCCACATAATGCCAAAGAAGATTGATCATAAAAGATTGTACTATTTTCTTTGAGCATTTTATCCTGATAACAATCGTGCAATACGTTGTATACCTGATGTAATAAACTGGGTGCTAGATAAAGTGGATTACTTACAAATGGGACTTCACGTCTCTGAATAATTTTTTTGAGCTTTTCATCGGATATCATAGAACTTGCACGCTTACTGATATCATCATGTGTAGGATCAAGAATAGTTGCTGATTTTTCATCTATCTCGACTTCTGTGTCATCATTTTCTATATGAATAGGAGATGACCCTGAGTGGTTTGTTACATCAATCTCCTTTTTTATTCTTTTTATCAAATCCTTGATACTAAGTTTCTTCGATGAATTTAATTCCCTGTTGTTAAGCTCATTACAGACAATACAAAATTGCTCAATGTAACGGTCTAAATCTAATGAGATGGAGTGCTTTTGCATCTCTTCACCAGTTAAAAATTCTTTAAAATTGCTGGTGTTAAATTCATCGATTTTTTTAATTTCATTGGTAATTTTGTCACATGGTATTTTTTTTTCCCCACGGTCTTTAAATTGGTTCTGCAGTAACAGTTTTAATGCATAACATAGTTGATTAAATTTCTTATGTACTCTTTCATCATCTACTATTCGCTTAAAATCTATCAGTTTTGTGTTTGTGATAGGCTCTTTATCTTTAGAACTAGAATTCGGTAAAATGATAAGTTCTTTGAGCATTTCACAAATTAATCCAGTCAACAGATAACCATACTGATGCCCTTCTTGTTCAATTTTAGTCCATTGAGTTAAACCAGCCAGAATTTTATGTTCCGTCACAATTCTCTTTTTTTTAATAGTAACTTGGATTTTTTCTGCAGCAGCATACAACTCATTCTTATTTTGAACGTCGAAATCTTTGAAAATAGCTTTTTTTTCACCAAGTGACTGATTTACCCACTTTTCCAATACTTTGATTTCTTCGTGTAGATCTGACAATCCATCAGTATTAGTCATACAGTTACCATAATTTTTCAGGGTAAAAATTGATTTTCAGGTTTCGTTCTAACTTGAGCTTGAAGTTTTTAGGCAAACCAAAATATTTTTTATAAGTTCTTTGAGTCAATTTTTTAACACAACGCTGCGGTTTTGACTCCACTCTCATATGTTCTGATAACTTCAGACTTAAGGCCTCGGACAATTGAGTAAAAAAACAAGTAAATAGCACAGCATGCACCTCTTTATGTTGGTGCTTTTTAACCTCTTCAGTTTCTTCAGGAGCTACATCAATTGTATCGAGTAACCACTTTAAAATTTCAAATTCATCAACGTCTTGATTGTCTTTTGCTGCTTGGTCAAGCATTCTTTTGATTTCATCATCCATCTTATTTTTAAGATCCAATACAAAATCTTGAATAAAATCTGGTAAATCTAATATCAAAACGTAACTTAACTTGGTGAAAACTTCAGTTAGAACTTCAGGTGTTTTTTTTGCATGCCCAATTTTTTCTATCATGACTCTCTCAATCGATACTGGCTATACAAGCTCAATACAGTTGAAATGGTTAATTTCTAAATTTACTACTTAGGCCCAACAGAATATCTTTAGCCTAAAAATACCGATTATGATGTTATATGTTTATATCCAGCTAACACAGAACAGCTCAATGAGTTAACGTGATATATCACGTAATAACTTTACCATTTGATTTTCCAATATCAAAGTATCGCGATGTCTATATAAGGTTTATCAACAAATCAAAATATTTAAAATTAGGCTCTAGACTAGCAGATTTGCACTTAGTTTTACCTAATGAGGTCCCACAACTCTGTTGCTAGCTCATTAGGCTCCCTCATCCAGCGCCATTCTGTTTCTTTAAGATGATAATCAAAATACTCTTTTGATATACCGTTGAACTTTGCTAGCCTTCTTTTACAAAAGCTCCAGAATGACTCTATTCCATTTATATGACATTGTCCTCTGGCAAATTCATTCGCTCCATGATTTACTCTAAAATGCTTTGAGTAACCAACATCTACCAAACCATTGTATCCACGCTAACCATCACTATAAATTACACTTTCAAGTGCAACTTTACCTAAGATAACTTGTTGTAATGTAGTCTTTTTACAATCAGGGACTATTTCTGTATAAACTCGACCATTCCTTTCAAATATTCCAAATACAGGTTGTTTTAAAGTACCTCGACCTCGCTTCAACTTCCCATGAAAACCACGTTGTCTTTTTGCTCCAAAATAGCTCTCATCAATTTCAATAGAACCTACAAACTTTGCTCTTAAATCTGTTTGATGATCGTAGATTGCTTCTCTAAAAAGCATGTACCAATAGTTGATGGTATTACGGTTCAAGTTAAGCAATAAGGCTGTTTTAGAAGCAGGAATATCAATGCAAAAGCACTGAATAATTTTTTTAATCTTATAGTTACTTAATTTGCTGTTTTCTATCATGATTCTAGACTAACATATCTATTCTGCTAGTCTAGAGCCTTGCTATTTAAATATTTTAAGATTAATCAATGAGTTTCTGCATCAGCTGGAAATTTTATCGCAGCAACCGATGCTGCAGTTTAATCCGCATGCGCGTCTGTTCAAATATCGCTTAATTGCCTATTTAAAATTACTGGAACAACGTCGCACCCAAATCTTTGTGATTTTTCATGATGAGTTTCACTATCAGCAACAGGTGCTGGCCCTTTCAGCACCTACCCAGGAAATTAGAGAGCTTCTGAATGACACGCTTGAACAAACTCGCCAGATCCAGCAGCAAATACGCCAGTTAGAACGTGAAATACAAAATACCGAAAATCGCGGTTTTCTTAAACGGCTGTTTAAAAAACCTGAAAATCATGAATTAAAGATCAATGAACTCAAAAAGAATCTGACTGAGGTTCGCGATTATTGCTATCTCAGAATGATTGCCATGCAAAAGCAGGCCACTCAGGAAAGTGTGTATCTGGAAGCCAAGAATTTAATTCCGGTGATTGACGCTAAAGTGCGCCATTATGCTTTTGCCAATGGTGAAAATGGGGTGACACGTTTGCCACTTCTATTACAGTTACCCGAAGACCGGAATAGCTTCAATATGCAAAGCATTCTCGTGGCTTTAAATTATGAATTTCTGCTTTCTGCGAAAAGTTGGGGAATGTCAAAAAAGGCTTAGACAGGACTGAGGATATACACGTTACTCCATCATTAAAGAGCTTCTGTTTACTGCTCATTTAACAGCCTTTCATCCTCTTCACATTCTGTTCACGACTTTCGGCCTAAAGTATCAGCATAGACCTAATACGGATAGCCAATATGAAACATGTCAAAAAAATACTGCTAGCTACCTTGTCCTTACCGCTACTAGTTTTAGCTGGATGTAAAAGTATTCCTAGCTATTCAAGTGATTATGCAAAATCCAGAAACCAAATTCAGGGAACTGCGCTGGATCAGGCTAAAGCCCAAGACATCGGCATACGCTTTACCTCAGCATTTAATACTTTGGGTACACCTGCATTTATTGAACGAGCCGGATCACTCTATGCCGATCAGCTGTTTATTAACGATACCTTATCCCAATTTTCATCACGTCAAAATCTACTCCAACATTTTCAAGGGATGAACAAGCGTGTCAGTAACGTGAATGTCAAACTATTAAATACCTCCTATTACCAAGACTCTGCCTACGTGCACTGGCATATGACCTATGACTTTAAAATGTTTGGCACGACTCGAACTATGGATTCTTTTGGGATCAGTGAAATCAAAGTCAACAGAGACAATAAGATTATTTTCCAGCAGGATTTCTGGGATCCGGCCAATGGCCTGTATCGTTCTTTACCTTATGTTGGAGGAGCCTATTCATGGGTACTGCCATTCAAAAAGTAGTATTAAGTACGGGACTACTGATGCTCTGCAGTTTCAGTTCATGGTCACATGCCCAGAATATGAATCAGTGTGGTCGTGGTCCACTTTTGGTGGCTCAGAAACAGGTTGGCGTCGCCCGTTATTATGCTCAGAACTGTACAAAACCCTGGCAAGGCCAGAATATGCAGATTGATTTTTCCTATACACAGAATATTCCGGAATGGGCTTTCAAGCGTGCAGCGACCCATTTTCTGAAGCGTAATGAGCGAGAGTCTAAACACTTAATAGTATTAGATAGAATTACTCAGCTTTATAAGCCGGTAAAACCGGGTGATCTTTATCGTTTAAGCTATCAAGCCGAGACACAGACCCTGACCTTGATGCTGAATCAGCAGGTACTAGGCAATCTTCAGCATCCTCTAGCACAACAATATTTTAATATCTGGCTGGGTTCGCAGCCATTTAGTGCTAAATTAAAACAGCAATTATTGAATTAGTCTCTGCCGCTATGTCGAAACATTTTATCCTGATGGTCGAAGACCATTATGAACTGGCCTCTACCTTATGCGAGTTTCTGGAAGAACATGATTTTGTAGTGGATCATGCCCGCAATCTGAACGCTGCACGCCAGCTACTGAAACAGCAGCGCTATCATATTTTGCTTCTAGACATTAATTTACCTGATGGTTCAGGTTATGAACTGTGTGAATGGCTGCGTCATGAGGAAGGGTTGGATTTACCCGTACTGATGTTGACGGCGCGCGATACGCTGGATGACAAACTCAAAGGTTTTAATTCCGGCACGGATGATTATCTGGTTAAGCCCTTTGATTTTAACGAGCTGGTGGTTCGGGTCAAAGCTCTGATTAAACGTTCTTTAGGTGAGGTATCCAGTGGCCGGCTACAGATTCATGATCTGATTTTGGACCCGGCCAGACAGCAACTGACGCGAGCCGGCCAGACCATTGAATTACCCCCTATCCAGTTCAAACTCCTGAAATTGTTAATGCGTCATTCACCTAAGGTCCTAACCAAACAGGAAATCATGATGGAGCTTTGGGGAGATGCAGAACCGGAAAGCGATGCCCTGCGCAGTCATATCTATAATCTGCGTAAAATGGTTGACAAGCCTTTTGAGCAGAAACTGATTCATACCATCTCCGGTGTCGGTTTAACGATTGCTTTAGAAGCCTAAGCTTTTCAGGCGAAAACCTCGTTCAAATACACCACTACAATCAGTCCGGTGGTCATTGTCAGATCAACATCCTGATGGGTGCTAAGATAATATTGCCGGTCAAACAGTTCCACCCGCCAGCCCAGCTGCTTGCACAGTTTCTGTACCAGTTGCAGACCAATGCCGTGCCCTTTGATTTCTAGTTGTAGTTGCTGGTCGGACAGTTCCTGAACTTTGGAGTTATTCGGTAAGGGAATACCCACTCCATTGTCAGCAATCAGCACTTTATTTTTTTGCAGAATGACATCAATTTCCGTGCCTTGCGAATAATTCAGTGCATTGCGCAGGATATTGCCAAACACCATTTTGGTCATTGACGGGTACATTTTACGCGGCTGTTCATCCAGGTCTTTTTGTAGGTCGATCTGCATGCCTTTGTTGTGGCTGACACTGTCCAGATCCTGTACCAGATTCTCCAGACATTCTGACAGCATAGTGGGCTCGGCTATCAGGGTGTTGGTGGTATTTCGGGCGATGGCCAGTAAGGTATCGACCAGCAGCTGCATGTCTTCAATAGTGTTGTGCAGGCGGGTAAAGGATTTGTTGTTACCATAGCGTGCCTGACACAGTTGCACATTGCCTTTTAAAATCGTCAATGGGGTGCGCAGTTCATGACTGACATCACCGGTAAACTCACGTTCACGCTGAATAAATGCACTCAAGACCTGATGGTATTTTTCTAATGCCTGCTTCAGGTATTCAGCTTCCAGATTGGAATCAGTGCGAATGTCCTGAAAAGGTGAAGCCTGATTTTTCTGATGTTCCCAGTCGATATGTTCCAGCGCATTGGCCAACCGGGTAATCGGAGAAAAATAACGTCTGGCGCGACGGTTCCACCACCACAATACGCTGTACAGCACGAACAAACTGACCATCAGTGGTGCCAGACCAAACAGCCAGACCAGTTTGTTGACGTTACTTTCGCCAAAGACCAGCAGCACATGCTGCCGATTTTTTTCACCGTAGACGGTCATGCGCTCTTTACCATCGACAAAATGCCGATTGACGCCCTGCTCGAACTGCATGTGCTGAAACTGCATAGGAGGGGTATCATACCAACGATAACCATATAGGTTTTTGGTATCGGGAAGTTCGGCGGCCGGATTGCGTTCCAGCCGCTGCCAGTAGTGTGACATTTCCTGTTCCAAGGCGGTGCGCAGCAAAAAGCCTTTAATCACCCAGGCACTACAGGCAATGCCAATCACCACCGACAAGGCAATGAATCCGATTTGCAGCCAGTAGTAGCGGTTAAACACCTCACCCAGAGGATGATCGCGTTTGTCCCTAAACAGCTTTAACATTGATCAATTCCCCGTTGGCGCATCCGATTCAGCGTTTAATTATACGGCTTTCTTTTTAAACAGAAAGTGGCCGATCACCCACTCGTGTCCATGGTCATAACCGAATAATTCGGCACAGGCCATAAAGAAAATCCGCCAACGTTGCCACCAGATGGTAGCATCTGCGCCATAGGTCTGTTCAAACAGGGGCTGCAGCTCGGCCTGCTTTTGGTCCATATTCTCCAGCCAGGCATTTGCGGTGCGTTCATATTGGGTGCCGGCCCATTGCCAGTGCTGTTCCAGCTGCAAATGCTGCTGGAAATGCAGGAAAGTTGAAGCTGCCGGCATCAGACCGCCACTAAAGAAATATTTCGACATCCAGTCAAATTCATTTTTAACTTCAAATGGATAATGCAGGAAACGGTGACAGAAAATATGGCACCAGAGCAAGCCATCGTCTTTCAGCCAGCTGCTGATATTTTCAAACAGTTTCTGGTAGTTGCGCACATGCTCAAACATTTCCACCGAAACCACACGGTCAAAAGCAGCCGGTTCCAGTTGCAGTACATTGACATCACAGGTGACCACTGTCAGGTTCTGCAGTTTTTTCAGACGGGCCTGTTCCTGAATATACTGGCGCTGGGTTGAGGAGTTCGACACTACGGTAATCCGGGCGTTAGGATAATGCTCGGCCATATACAGACTGAGTGAGCCCCAGCCACAGCCAATTTCCAGAATATCCTGCCCGTCCTGTAGTTGCGCACGCTGGCAATAGCTGGCCAGTGCGGCTTCTTCCGCCTGATCCAGTGTGGTATGGTCATGTTCAAACAGGCTGGCGCTGTATTTCAGCTGCTTGCCTAGCACCGCCTGAAAAAATGCGGTGGGCAGTTCATAGTGCTGTTCATTGGCTTTGTCGGTCTCGATGGCAATTGCGCTGTTTTTCAGCATATGCAGCACATCCATATAACGCTGTGCCGCCAGTGCCGGGTCAAAGCGCCCTTCCTGTGCCAGACGTTTTTTGCTTAAAGTGCGAATGCCTGCGCGAATCACGGCATCGGGCAATTTACCCTTTTCAACCAGTTTTAAAGATTGTTGAATCATAAAGTCCATGTATTTACCTACTCTTTGGGTGGCCACGGAATAAACATTGAAGTTCGTCGTTGATAAGCTTTGTAATTTTCGCCGCGATGGGCCAGTGCCTGTTGTTCACTAAACGGAATGCCGGTAATGTAGTACAGAAACAACCACATCAGCAGCGGATAGAGCCACAGTTCATAGACTCCTGCCGCTAGACCGAGAACCGGATAGGCAAACCAGTGTAACCATTCAAAAAAATAGTTCGGATGACGTGAGTATTTCCATAAGCCCCGATCCAGGGTTTTGCCCTTATTCTGGGGATCCAGCTTGAAGCGGTAGAGCTGCTGGTCGGAAGTACTCTCCCCGATCAGCGCCAGCAGCATGATCATGCCTGCCACCAGTACGGTATAGGGGGTCCAGTCATTCCACTGCTGGACCGGAATATTAAGCAACTCCAGCATCGGATAGGAAAACAGTGCCACCAGCCCGGCCTGAAACATAAAAAAGGCCAGAAAACCGAGATGCTGATAATCTCCCATGGCCCTGCGCATATTGGCATAGCGGGTATCTTCTGCAGTTTCACTGGCATAACGGCGCAGCAGATGCCAGGTCAGGCGTAAGAACCAGATTCCGCTGAACACGCCCAGAAATACCCGGATCAGCAGCGGTGCAGTTTCCATGACCCAAGCAGGGATGATGACATTGAGTGCAATACAGAAACTCCAGGCCACATCCACCAGTCCGGCACGCTGGTTATAGGTCACTAGCAGCCAGCTACAGAACATGATAAAGACATTCAGCACCAGTAAATTCAGCAGCATAACAGCCCTCCTGTTTTATCTTGGCTTAGTAAGCACTGGCTTCGAATAACAGATGCACATCACTGATTACGCCTTCGCGGAAACCACCTTCGCAATAGCACAGATAAAAATCCCACATACGGATAAAGGACTCATCAAAACCAAGCCCCATTACCTGATCACGTTGCTCCAGAAAACGTTGGCGCCAGCAGTGCAAGGTTTGGGCATAACTCTGGCCGATATCTTCCAGATGCTTGAGACGCAGTTTTTGCTCGGAAGCTGCTTGGGTCATGACACTGATGCAAGGAATAAAACTGCCCGGGAAAATGTAACGCTTGATATAGTCCACGGTATTCAGGGCTTTGGCATAGCGGGCATCTTCAATGGTGATGGCCTGAATCAGTGCCAGACCATTCGATTTCAGCAATTCACGGCATTTGTTGAAATATATCGGTAAATACTGCTCACCTACAGCCTCGATCATTTCAATCGACACCAGCTTGTCATATTTGCCTTCCAACAGACGGTAGTCTTTCAGCTGGACATCCACGCGATGGGATAGTCCGGTTGCCTCTATTCGCGCGACCGCTTCATCATATTGTGCTTGGGAGATGGTAATGGTGGTTACCTTACAGCCATAATGCAGTGCTGCGTAAATGGCAAAACCACCCCATCCGCTGCCAATCTCAACTAAATGATCCATCGGTTTCAGCTGCAGTTTCTGGCAAATCAGTTCTTTTTTATAATCGGAGGCCTGTTCCAGACTCATGCCCGGTTCTTTAAATACCGCACTGGAATACATCATGCTGCTATCTAGGAACAGCTTGAAAAAGTCATTGCTCAGGTCATAATGCTCGGCAATATTTTTACGGCTGCCATCAATTGAGTTTTTGCGGGATTTGTACCAGGTCTTTAACAGGAACTGACTGGCCTTGGCCAGCGCATTCTGGTTCATCCGGTCCAGCACATCACGGTTACGCGCCAGAATGCGAATCACATTGACCAGATCTTCACTGCTCCAGTAGCCGCGAATAAAACCTTCAGCAGCACCGAGTACGCCATTACGGAACAGCAGATCCATCAGCCTAGCATCATGCACCTGAATCACGGCATACAAATCACTGCTCTCCCCCACAATCCCGTTCCAGGCGCCTTTAAAAATCAGCTGACCATGACGTAATTTCAGCAGATGGCGCAGTACCACCGGCATTGTGCTTTCTTCTCCCATAAACAGTGTTTTCATCGCAATGTGTTTCCTTTTTCTTTTTTAGGATGTCGGTAAAATGGAATTTTCTTCTTCCACAAGCGAAAGGCATGCAGATAAATTCCACCGACCATCCTGAAGGGCTCAAGAACTTTCAGCACAGCATAGCGATGCTGTTGTGAAGGAACTGTGATGGCTTGCAACGAAAATTGCATGGTGGCATCAAATTGCAAGATTCCTTGCTGAAACAGCTGCATATGAATCACATTGTTTTGATCGGAAAAGCTGAAGCGCCAGCGGTAATCCAGCGCCATCGGCATGAATGGCGACACATGAAAGGCCTTCTTGAAGTCAAACTGGTGACTCTGGTACGGTGCATATTCAGTTGCATTGTGCCGACAGTCGTGAATATAGACCTGACGTTCATTCCACGGTGTATTGGTAATTTCACTGAGGACAAAGATTAGCTGGTCGGTGGCATCAAAGACCAGATAAAACACCACAGAATTAAAGCGAAAGCCGAGTGTACGCGGCAGAGCCAAGACCCGGATGGATGCGGCATGCGCTAACAGGTAGTTTTCCCGCTTGATCAGCAGACGTGCGACCTTCTGCCGAATCGAACCACATTCCATGGTCAGAAAATCACGTTCGTCCAGAGTGAGGAAATTCCAGCGATTGCAAGACCAGAGCCAGGATTTTTGGGTAAAGCTTGAGAGCTGATCCGGATCAAAGTATAGATAGGTCAGCCGGGTCTTAAAAGCATGCGCTTTAGGCAAGAAACGGCGATGCCGGATTTCCGCAGAGGCAATCGCCAGTGGAAACATTTGCATCATATCCTCCTAGGCGGCCTGCTCGGTCTGTTTTAAGAGCTGATCGACCACCCACGCAGCGCTACGGGCACCATCTTCATGAAAGCCCCAACCCCAGTAAGCGCCACAGTATGAGGTGCGGTTCTGGCTATTGATCTCGGCCCAGCGTTTTTGTGCTTCAATCGCGGAGGCATCAAACACCGGATGACGGTAATGCCGTTCGACCCAGACCTTTTTAGGATCCAAGGCAAAGTTAGGATTCAGGGTGGCAAGAACCTGAGTCTTGCATTGCAGGTTTTGCAACTGGTTCATCCAGTAACTGAAACCATAGTGCATACCGCTGTGCTGGAATGGCGTCTGTTCAGCTGCCTGACTTGGGGTGACATGCACATGCCAGCTGGCCCATTGACGACGGGATTTGGGCATGATGCGGGTATCAGAATGCACCACCATGCGGTTAGCCTGATAGCGGAACTTGCCCAGCACGTCCAGCTCCTGCACTGTCGGGTCTTTAAGTAATTTCAGGCTGTCGTCAGCATGACTAGCAAAGATCACCCAGTCAAAACGCTCACTGCCCTGTGCTGTTTCAACCAGTACATCATTGGCACTACGGGATACCTGATGCACAGCAGTTTTGCGGAAAGTAATATTGGCCTGGGACTGAATCGCACGAACGTAGCGAGCCGATCCACCCTTGACCGTCAGCCATAAGGGCCGGTCTTTCAGTTGCAACATGCGATGGTGCTGGAAAAAGCTGACCACAAATTTATAGGGAATCTGTCCGGCTTGTTCCACCGGACAGGACCACAGCGCCCCACACATCGGATAGAGATGTTCCTGGCGGAAAGCTTCGGAATAGCCATGTTGATTTAAATACTCATCAATACTGAGCTGTGCATCGACCTGCTCCACATCCAGATCTTTATTCGCCGCATAGAAACGGAAAAGATCCGACAACATCGCGCGAAAATCTGCGTTAAAAAAGTTTTGCGGTCGGAACAACAGCGAGAATTTTTTTGACGGATTGTACTGCAAGCCGCTGACCTGATTATTCACCGAAAAGCCCATGTCACTGCTTTGTGATTGAATCCCAAGTTCTTTCAGCATTGCACAGAACAGCGGATAGTTATGCTCATTAAACACAATAAAGCCACTATCCACCGCAACCTGTTCACCCTCGATATTCAGCTGATGGGTATCGGTATGACCACCAAAGTAGTTATTCTTTTCAAAGACTGTGACTTCATGCACTTTGCTGAGTTTCCAGGCAGCGTACAGACCGGAAATACCTGAACCAATAATTGCAATTTTCATGGTGATTCCTTCGATTGAATTTTTTGAGTGCCTGCTGTAGCGGCTTTTTTATGTTTTCGAGCCTGAGCGATTTTACTGGCTTCATAAATCCGTGCCGGAATGGGCTTGAGGCCCCAGACCAGTCCCAGCCAGGACATGAGTTTCAGCAAGTAATAGGTCACATCAATCTGCCACCAGTAAAAACCCTGCCGGGTACTACCAGCATAGTAATGATGATTGTTATGCCAGCCTTCGCCTAAGGTGATGAGTGACAGAAATAAATTGTTACGGCTGTGGTCATCCGTCTCAAAATCACGGCTGCCATAATGATGCGCCAATGAATTGATGCACAAGGTCGGATGGATCAATAACACCGTGGAAACCATAAAGCCCCAGACCAGCAATTGCAGGCCGGACGTCCCGAGTTGCGGCCAAGTGATGGCCAGCCATTCGCCTAGTGCATAAATCCCGCCCGCAGTCAGCAACACCACAATCAAACTAAAACGGTCCAGCCAAATCAGTTCTGGATATTTCAGCCAGTCCTTGATCACCTCTTTACGCGTAGCAAAATTATATTCATTCAGAAACCAGCCGACATGGCTATACCAAAAACCATGCGTGGATGAATGCGGGTCTTGCAAGGTATCGGTATAGCGGTGGTGATAACGGTGATGAGCTGCCCACCAGAGCGGACCACGCTGCGCACTCATGGTGCCCAGTAATACAAACAGGAACTGTACCGGGCGCGAGGTCTGAAAAGTTTTATGCGACAGATAGCGATGAAAAAAAGCCGTGATGGAAAACATGCGGATCAAGTAGAATGCCAGCATAAAGCCCAGTGCAAACCATGACACACCCACCCAGAACACGGCGAGACAGGCCAGATGCAGCAAAATAAAGGGAAAAATACGGACCCACTGAATCTTGCTGTTTTCAGCAGTCAGTGCTTCAGGCTGTGAGGTTGTAGACCAGCTGTCTATCCATCGTATCAGACTTTTCAACATGGACTCATCCTAATTTTAAGTGACTGTCTTTATTCTATTTGATGAGTCTAATCAGTCAGATATGAATTTTCTGTGAAGTGAAAAAAAGCCGAACTGTAAGAGTCTAGGCAGTTCGGCCAAAGGGTAGCAGATTAATGCGGTAATTTGATTAACTTTGTGATGTCGTAACCATAGTGTTTCGCAGTCTCCAGATACGACTGGTAGGTGGCTTCATCCAGTTGCGGTTCACGCGACAAAATCCACAGGTATTTACTGCTTGGTCCACCTACTAGCGCCACTTTATATTCCGGGTCAACTCTTAACACCCAATAATGACCTTTGGTAAAAGGCATCCAGCGCAAACCTTGCGGCAAAAAGCTGACCTTGAGTTTGCTGTTCCCTTCATTTTGTGGATAGGCAATACCTTCGGAGCTGATCATCTCTCCACTGGCAATACGGCAGCTATTTAATACCCCCATAGTCTGGTTAGCATTGACCCTATATTGTGCAGTGATATTGGATACACACTTACGCTGAAAATACATTGGTAGATGCGCAATTTCATACCACTTGCCCGCATACCGTTGGATATCTACCTGATCGACTGCCTGAGGTGTAACCGTTTCAGCTTGCGTAGTAAAGCTTAAGCTGATTATCGCCAGCGTTGTCGCTGCCAAAACAGACTTGAATAGCATCTTCATTTTTTAGCCTTGTTTGATTTTAGGCTTAAGATAACTCAATAGCATGTGAACAAAGCGTGAAGACGAAATGATGTGATTCAGCAGGAGTACTGTTGAAAAAGCCCTAGACTGGTTTCCGGATTAAAGCCATTCTTTGCTGTCATCTGCCACAGGGGTACCATGCATCACATGCTGAATCATGGCATAGGCAATACTGCCCTTGAACGGAATTTCGGGTAACTGATCAAATTTGAAAAACTGCGCATCGCTCAGTTCATTTTCCTGAATTTGAATGTCCCCTGTATGATATTCCGCCTTGAAGGCCATCATCAGATTGCTGGGAAACGGCCACGGCTGGCTGGCCAGATATTGAATGTTTTTGATCTGCAGCCCAACTTCTTCTAGGGTTTCACGGCGGACTGCCTCTTCCAGGGTTTCTCCGACTTCAACAAAGCCGGCAATCAGACTGTACATTTGGGTTTTATTGCGGGCATTTTTTGCCAGCAGAATTTCATCTTCGCCCCGGGTAATGATGGTAATCACACAGGGATTCACCCGTGGATACTGGTTATAGCCACAGGATGGACAGACCATGGCATACTGGCTGGCGTGTTGCTGGGTGGCATGGCCGCATTTACTGCAAAAGCGGTGGTTACGGCGCCATTCCAGTAACTGTACCGCACGGCTGGCCTCTTCAAATTGTGGTCTGTTCCAGACTTGCACTAGTTGTCGGATCGGAACCAGCTGATAACCTTCAGGCACCGGTTCGTCTTCTTTCAGGTCACGAGCAATGATCTCGCCATTTTCCGTCAAGTTCAAGTCGTGCTGCAGTTTGGCTACCTGCGGCAACTGAAAATGCTCATCCACCAGTAATTGCTGCTGTCTAAAAATATACGCTTTTGAATGCATGCTCGTGAGAATTCCCTGATTAAAAAAAATCCCATACTGGGGATGTATGGGACAAAACTAAGGAAGTTTACATGGAGTAACTTCTATTTAGATACTAGGCGCACGTTGCCTGAATTACAACCATAATAATTTGTATCTTTTTGATTAAAATCACATAATTTTCACAACAATTATGTCTTCAGGAATAATGCGAAGCGAATTTCATCAACTGGATGTAGCATTATAGAGATGAACACTCTGTTATTGTAGCAATCATGATTCATGTGCAATGTCAGCAGATCATCTGGTCGGGTTGAATTTACTGAACATGCGGACTGATCTGTGTTTTCACAAAAAATTGAACTGTCTGGCTTTACACTAGACTATCTTTGATCGGGTCTGGAAGGGCTATGCGTTTCGGTTTAATTTTAGGTGACCAGCTTCATCATCAGCTCGCTACGCTTAAAGCGCTGAACCGTACCCGGGATGTGATCCTGATGGCCGAAGTGGTTGAGGAAGCGACTTATGTCGCCCATCATCCGCAGAAAATTGCCCTGATTTTTAGCGCAATGCGGCATTTTGCCAAAGAGCTCAAAGCGGAAGGCTGGCGTGTACGTTACCATGCTTTTCAGTACGGCAGTCCGATTCGTAGCCTGCTGGATTTCGTACAGGCACAGCAACTGCTGTTCCCCGTCACAGAATTGGTAATGACCCGATGCGGGGAATACCGCCTGCAGCAGCAGATTGAAAAGCACTGGAGCCAGCAGCTGCAACTGCCGGTACAGTGTCTGGATGACGATCGTTTTTTCTGTAGCCCGGAGCAGTTCCGGCACTGGGCCAGCCGCTACCAGACATTGCGCATGGAATATTTTTACCGGGAAATGCGTAAACAGACCGGTTATTTGATGCAGAGACAGCAGCCGCTTGGACAACAGTGGAACTATGACAGCGCCAATCGCAAGGCATGGTCAGGCACTCCACCATTGCCTCCAACACTTCATTTTGAACGCGATCAGATTGATCTGGATGTAATGCAAATGGTTGAGCGCGAGTTTCCGCTTCACGCTGGCAGCCTTGACAACTTCCGCTGGGCCACCACGCGCAATGATGCGCTGCGCGCGCTGCAGCATTTTATTGACCACAGTTTGCCGCACTTTGGCGATTATCAGGATGCCATGGTTCAGGGTGCAGACACGCTGTTTCACAGCCTGCTCTCGCCTTATCTGAACTGCGGCCTATTGCTGCCCCGAGAAGTCTGTGATGCCGCAGAAGCGGCTTACCATGCTGGTCATGCGCCACTGAATACCGTGGAAGGGTTTATTCGGCAGATTCTGGGCTGGCGCGAATATGTCCGCGGGATTTACTGGCTGAACATGCCCGAATACGCCAGCCGCAACGTGCTGCAGCACTCAGCACCGCTGCCGCAATTTTACTGGACCGGCCGTACACGGATGAACTGTATGACGCAGTGTTTCCGCAATACCTTTCAGCATGCCTATGCACATCATATCCAGCGTCTGATGGTGACTGGCAATTTTGCCTTATTGAGCGGTGTTGATCCCCATCAGATCAGTGAATGGTACTTGGCGGTGTATGCCGATGCCTATGCATGGGTAGAATTGCCGAATACGTTGGGCATGGTGATGCATGCCGATGGCGGCTTGATGGCTAGCAAGCCTTATGCCGCTTCGGGCAATTACATCCATAAGATGTCGGATTACTGCAAGCACTGTAGCTACAGTGTCAAAACCCGCACCGAGCCGGACAGCTGTCCATTCAATAGCCTGTACTGGTATTTCATGATCCGGTATGAAGCGACATTCCGTAATCATCCACGTATGGGCATGATCTATCGCCAGCTAGATAAACTTCAAGATCGGCCGCAGATCATCAGCCATGCCCAACAGCTTCTCAGCCAGATCGATGAGTTATAAACCATGAAAAAACAGCATCTCCCTGAAAAAACCTGTATTCACTGCTTGCGCCCTTTTACTTGGCGCAAGAAATGGCAACGCTGCTGGGAGGAAGTCAGATACTGTTCTGAACGATGTAAACGTGAGTCTAGACGGCGGTCAAAATCAAACGCTTAGAAACGCTTGTATTGCCGTGAACAATAGGCCCGTATCACATCGGGTGAACGCAGTTGCAGATGTTTAGTTTTTCGGCCGGTGACTCGTTCACGCCACATTTTAAAACTCGATGCTTTCATATTTTTCCGCATCAAGCGAATCACTGCAGTTTCATTTAAGCCAAACTCACGCTGGATGGCTTCAAATGGGGTGCGATCTTCCCAGGCCATTTCAATGATCCTTGACAGATCTGCTCCCGCATATTCAATTACTTTACGCACCACATACCTCTGCTTACTTTCATTTTTAAAATAAAAATTGAGCGATAAAATTTAACGCTATCTCTCTGTATCTGGGTCAGATCAAGTTGACCATACTCATCTTAATAAAACGAAGATGAAGATTTTGTGATTTTTTACGTGGATTGTATGTTGTTGCTGTCCTATCGGGCCTTCGAGCTCAGCCTGTGGTCCAAATACCTGTGATGTGGGTCTAGGATTTTAGACCATGCCTATAAGTGATAATCTACTCCCCAATAAGCATGGGAAATGCTTGTTTTTGGAGTCAACCATGACACGAAGAAAACGTCGTAATCATTCAGCAGATTTTAAAGTTAAAGTTGCTCTCGCAGCAATTAAAAGGCGACCACACACTCGCTGAACTTTCTACTCAATTCGATTTACATCAAAACCAAATAATTGATTGGGAAAATCAACTGCTTGAGCAATCAATCAGTATTTTTCACGACCAACAGCACAACAAGAACCTGAGATTGACCTCAAAGCTCTACATGCCAAGATATGACATCAGGCATTGCAAATTAATCTTTTAGAAGGTGCACTCAGAAAAATAGGGCAGCTGAGCGGCAAAAAATGATCGATAAGACCCATCAACTTTCGGTACTACAACAATCGCAATTTATTCAAATCAATCGCAGTACGTTGTATTACAAGCCCAAAGAGATTTCATCAACTGATTTGAGTTGGATGCGTCTGATCGATGAAATTCATCTCGACTACCCATTTATGGGCAGTCGAATGATACGAGATATGCTACAGCGTCAAGGACATCAAATAGGTCGGCGTAAAGTCCGACGTTTAATGCGCTTGACGGGAATACATGCCTTGTATCCCAAACCCAATACCAGTAAGCCTAATCTTGCACACCGTATTTTCCCATATCTGTTGAAAAACATGCTCATAGATCACTCTAATCAAGTCTGGTGTACAGATATCACGTACATTCCTATGGCTAAAGGCTTTGTCTATCTGTGTGCAATTATAGATTGGCATAGTCATAAAGTACTGGCTCATCGTGTATCGATCAGTATGGAAACAGACTTTTGCATAGATGCGTTGCAAGAAGCAATTGCGAAATATGGTTGTCCAGAGGTGTTTAATACAGACCAAGGCAGTCAATTCACAAGCGAGGCATTTTTGAATGAGTTAAAATTGCGAAATATCTGTATCAGTATGGATGGGAAAGGACGGTGGATAGATAATGTGATGATTGAGCGGTTATGGCGTAGCGTGAAGCATGGGGAAGTCTATTTGAAGGCTTACGATACGGTTAAACAAGCGAAACAATCAATTGCTGAATATTTGGATTTTTATAACATGATACGTCCTCATTCAAGTTTGAATAAGGCAACACCAAATGAATTTTATGATCAACATTTACTAAAATGTAATGGCAGCATAATTTAAATATTTAGAGCGGATTTATCACTTATAAAACTAAATTGAGTGGTCTAATTAACGGAACCACATTAATTTGTATTCAATCCATGTTGCAAAGCGACTGAAGCAATTGAAACGTCCGGTGCTTTACAAGCCTGAACGATCTGCTGTTTAAATTCAGCACTGCATGTTCTTCGTTTTTTCTCAAGAGATGTGATGGATGTCTGGTTATTTGTAGTCATAAATTTAGTCCCCACTTGTTTTTAAGTAGGGACTAAATTAAGGCTTATAGGATGAGTTCATAAGGTGTGTTCAGCGAACGCTTACGTTTTGAATAGATTTAAGAAATTAGGCAGACCTCATACCCAAGTTGTCACTTGAATTTGTATAACTTAGGGAAGATCTATCTCTAAAGCCTTTATGCAACAGAGTCGTTTTTATCCTAGGGTCCTTACCACTTGTATTCTTTACGAACATATATCTAAAAAAGTGTAGCAAGTTGCTACACTTTTCGCTAGATCAGCTCTTTACCAAAAATATCATTCAGTCTTTCACGAATACTTTGAACGAATTCCGGATTGTTTTTAAGTTTATGCTTCATATTTCGTTTAAAGTCATTCAGCCCCATACCAATTTCAGCAAAATCCATTTGGAATAAAGTGTCATTAATGACAATATTTGCTTGAGAGTCAGTGAGGCATCCTACTTTTTTAAACCACTTCTTGAACTGCTGATAATTTTCATCATTATTAAAAATATACCAAGAACGTACATTCGTATCGAATTTAGCCCCTAATTCTTTTACGGATGCATTGTCTTCAAATGGAACATCAAGATAGATTTTTTCGATCACTGCAATTTCATCCAGTGCCTTATCAGCAATCCGATGATGCAGTTTAAAATTCACACCTACAATTGGACGGCCTTTCTTAACGGTTTCATACTCTAATTGTAGATCTGTATTTTCGTTAATTTCTGCCACTATTTTGTCTAATACATAGCGTCTAAAATCTACCCAGCGATCATATTTGGTTTCATTAATATCAATCAGTGCTTTCAAGTTTTCTAAAAGTAATGGCACTTCATAACTCTTTTGATTGGCGTACTTAAATTCGTTTTTAATGAAATAAGTATAAAGACTCATACTGGCAACAGAATCTAGGGCAAAAAGATGTTTTAGCTGATAGGTAGTAAAATTACCCCCAGCCAGTTGAGTGAAATACGGCAACACCTCACTGGTAAAACGAATCTGAATTGCATTTTTAGAGTCATCTTCCCATCTTAACTCACGGATAATGGGAACGACAGAATGTACTTTTTTAGTCTTTCTCTTACCATTATCAGCAGGCTCCTCAATAATAAAATGAGCTACTCGGGATGAAAGCTCTTTATAGATCCGATCTATTGCAACATTAATTGAATTACGTTTATTTAATCCTAGTAAATCTGCCAAATCATCCTTATACAAATAAATATAAGTTTGTTCGGTAATTTCACTATTTACCTTATTTTTCTCACTATAATTCGCAACCGCCATTGCATATAGAAGTGCCTTATATTCATTGGATGACAACTCGATTGGGCGAATTAATCGGTTACTGGTACTGACAACGCCATTATGGCGAATGTTGCCTATACAGTAGGGAATATAATTCGTTTCTTCTTGCAATGGTTCAGATTCTGTCATAACCGTGATATTTATAATTTGACTTAGTTTTTATATACAAAAGTGGAAAAACTTTCAAGACTTTCACCACAAGATTCTAAAAGTGGAAGGTCCGTCATCAAAAAAAAGCGTTATTATCCGGTTTTTTGCCTTTAAAGTGGAATTAAATACAATATTTCCACCCTACAGTGACATACCTTCCACCTTTAGCCCCCGAAATTACAGTTTAGAATGACTATTTTTATTTTTTCACCCACATTCAGATAGGTTAAATTAAATAGAAACCCTGATGTGACAAGGCTTCCACCTTTCAGTTAGATTCGAAAGGTATAACTGCACATATAATCATCAGGAAATATCCAATAAAAACAGATTATCCACAGGTTAAAAATATACAGTGACAATCATTCCACCTTTAAGGCTTAGTTATGAGACTTTATTAACATATTAAATAATTGTTTTTTAAATTATTTTTAAATAAAAATAGCGGTTTAAAAAATAGCAGTGACAAACCTTCCACCCTAGTGACAGACCTTCCACTTTAGAGTGACAAACCTTCCACTTTAGAGTGACAGACCTTCCACTTTAGAGTGACAGACCTTCCACTTTAGAGTGACAGACCTTCCACTTTAGAGTGACAAACCTTCCACCTTTAAAACTCTAAGCATTTGTTTTATAAAACAAAAATACACTCTTAATTATTAATTAGCTAAATAACTAATTATTCTAATTATTAATTAAGCTAGCTTAGTTAAAGATTTATTTTTAAGCTGTTTTACATCTGAACAAATAGGATTTATAAATTTTAAAACTATAGTAAGATGAGTGAAAGTTATTTATATTACTAAACATTCAAATACGGAAGCATCTGACACGCATGTCTGCAAAAATTATTACTGTTGCTAATCATAAAGGCGGATGTGGCAAAACAACGACTGTTGTGCACCTAGCCTCAGAACTTGCCAATCTGGGCAACAAGGTTTTAGTCATTGATTTAGATCCTCAAGCAAACGCAAGTTTACACATTGGGATCCAACATCCAAGCGAAATTGTTGTGACTACAGCAGAATTACTAGTGGGCGATATTTCTTTGTTGGCAGATGCATTACAAGAAGAAACGAACTTTGAAAAAGTATCATTAATTTATGGTTCCTTGAATTTAGGAAAAACTGAAGACCAACTAAAAGAAGAAGCTCCCCGTCCTTCTGAAGAGTTAAATATCAAGTTAGAACTGTTAAAAGATCTTTATGATTTTATATTGATCGACTGTCCACCTAGTCTTAAATTATTAACCAGCAATGCCCTGGCATCTTCAACACATGTCATTATTCCTATCGAATCCGGATCACAATATGGATTGTATGGGGTAACAGATCTTTTAAATCATCTTGAAAAGATCAAACGTATTAATCCAGATTTAGAGCTTTTAGGCGCTTTACTAATTAAGCATGATGAACGTCAGAATGTCTGTAAGCTGATTCGGAATGAAGCCTTAAAACAGGTAGGAAAACTTTTAGAGACCACCATTCCTCAAAGTACTAAAGTTAATCAAGCAGCGATTCTGCAACAATCACTTTTGAATGTAGAAAAAAATTCAAAAGTACGTAAGGCTTTTGAAAGCCTTGCCAATGAAATTGTAGCTAAAGTTTAAACCTGAGAGTATTATGGCAAGCACCAAAGAGCTTTTAGCTCAGAAACTGAAACAGAATACAGAAAAACATCAGCAAGCACAGAAAGACAATATTAGAGAGCTGAAAGAGTTTAGACGTAATGTTCCTATTGAGGATATTAGCCGCAGTCCAAACCAGCCGCGTAAATTATTTGAAGAGTCACAATTAAAAGAACTGGCGGATTCCATTAATGAAGTCGGTCTGTTGCAGCCCATTACAGTGCGTAAACTTGATAATCTGAAATATGAACTCATTGCAGGCGAGCGGCGCTTACGGGCGCACCATTTACTCGGCAAGTCTGTGATTGAAGCGATTATCATTGATGCGAATAATGTAGAAGCATCTTTGTTAACCTTAGCAGAGAATTTAAAGCGTCAGGACCTGACAGATTATGAAATTTTTATTGGCCTGAACTCACTTGATGAGAAGTTAAAGAAAAACAAGCAACGTTTAGCCAATTCACTGGGTTTAAATCGCGAAGATATGTACAAGTATTTAGCATACGAAAAACTGCCTCAAGTAATTTTAAATGACCTTGATGTGGAACCAGGCCTACTAGGTCGTACTGCTGCAACTGCATTCAAAAAATTTCTGTCGGATCATATAGAGCAACTTTCTGAGGCCGAAAAGGCTTTACTAGGGGCTTGGGAAAAAGTAAAAGACAAAAAACTAGAGCAAAGTAAAGTTACTGCCTATGCTGAAAAAATATTGAGTCAGGATCCAGAAAAACTGACCACAACATCTGTGGTTAGAAAAATTGAATATGCAGGTAAGATTGCGGGGAATATCAAACTCAATCAAAAACAGCTTAAGGTTTCTCTGAATATCTCGGAAATTGACGAAGCTAGTCTCTTACAACTAGAAGATTTTTTAAAACAGCTTATTAAGAAAAGTGAAAAAGTGTAGCAAGTTGCTACACTTTTTTTGACAATCTCAAATTAGGGCGTGTTATCAATTAAGCCATAAAGATCGCTGATAAGAAGTTTTGAGCCAATTTATCATAGCGTATGGCAATAGCACGATATTGTTTGAGCTTGGCAAAAAAATTCTCGATCAGATGTCTTGCCTTGTAGATATGTCAATCATAATCACGCTGATCAATAGAATTACTTTTCGCTGGCATCACAACTTGACCCTTCGCCTCTAAAATTGGATCAATGACCCGATCCCTAGAGTTGTAGGCTTTATCCATAAATCAGGTCTGGCTCAACGATAAGTCCAGCAACACATCTGAACCGTTTAAGTCATGGACCTGCCCATCCGTGAGATAAAATCCTGTCGGGTTGCCTAAAGCATCAGTACGGGCATGAATTTTGGTGCTTAAGCCCCCTTTACTGCGCCTAGTCGCCTGATTTCCCCCCAGCGCTGTGTTAGTAAGCACGTACAATGGGGTGGAGTCTAACATGACATATTCATTGTCAAGGTCATGTGACAGCACTTCAAAGACTCTCTGCCACATACTCGTTTTAGCCCAAAGACTAAAACGAGTATGCACTACTCTAAAATCACCAAAGCGCTCGATTAAGTCTCGCCACGGGATACCTGAACGATACCGCTTCAACAAATAGTCGGTTATCTTTGGCCGTTACTCCAACAGTACCCATTCGTCCATGTAACAGATCTTTAATCTGTTCCCACTGATCATCTTTTAATGCATAGCGTTTAGTCATGAAAAAATTATGAGGACCGGTAAGATTTTCTCAAGCTAATTGATGACACGTTAATTCAAAATAAAAAACGGTTTTAAATATTATTTCTATAAATTTCAATGTTACACTGATTTATAACAGGTTTTAATTGATTCCGCTTAGATGATATATGGGACCTAAAAAATTAACTAATTAACTTATGTCCATGAAAAAATTATAAATAAATGGACATATATCAATGATGTATGGTTGTTTTTTTATAATGAATAGCCTAAGTGATCGTTAGTGAATAGATGTTTTTTTTGGTGCGATATAATTACCTGAAAATCCAGACATAAGTTATAAAATGAGATAAATTTTGAAGGACGCCAGCTTTAAACCGCAGCTTTCATTTTTGTCTACATACAGCAGTCCAAGACGTTACCCAGTGTCACGTTACGGAACCGCACTCAGTGCGCTTGCCGGATTCAACAGTCTGGAGATCTTAGTATATTGCCCTATAAAGCTCATTTTATTAAAGATAATCTTTAATAGTCAAAGGCATTCAAATGTATAGATAGGGACTGTGTCAGGAAATGTGTTAGTAGAGGTGGACAATAATGTCTAGAATCAAGGTACGTGATTTTCTCAGTCGACTATTACGAATAGCCGCCGATTTTGTAGATGCCTTTTAATTAGATTAGACTGTCACCACTCTCCTAGACAAATTTAGTCTATTCTTTTTGCATAAATGAGAACATTATGAGTGGACAACGATATTCTCTCAGAATCACGTATCAATCATGCTGCTAAACATTCTCATTAAAACAAGGGAATGCATCTTTTTACTGATCTGTACCTTGTTTTCAATTTTCCTCTGTTCTTTAATTTAGTATTATCTTTATCACTTATGAGCACTCACTGGATTCACTGAATGAAGTATATGGAAATCAGAGATTTGATTGAGGCTGAATTGAAAAATTACAGTTCTAATCAAATAATTCCATCCGAACGGTACTTGGCATTAAAGTTTGACTGTTCAAGGGAAACAGTGCGTAAGGCCTATGAACAGCTTCGTGCCGAAGATAAAATTTTCAAACGGCAAAATCTCGGCTGGTTCGTGAGTAATAAAAAAATTCAATATTATCCAAACTCAATTGAAAATTTTCGTTCTTATATGAAGGCACAGGGTTTTAATGCCAGAACTGAACTGATCTCGACCCGACAGCTGGAGCGATTGGATCACAGTAATCTTTTTAGCGAAGAAAATCGTAAATTGGGCTTTATTGAAATTATCCGTTTACGTTATGCTGATGATGTACCTTTACTTCTAGAATATAATTATTTACCTGTTGCGCTGTTTCCAGATGTGCTGAATTATGATGTGATTACTTCGGTACAAGATGTCATTAAAAATCACTTTCATTATAATTACACGAGTAGTCAGTTAAAAATTAAAATTACCGGTGTGTCTCATTTTGAGAGCCAGCACTTAGGTATTCCTTTAAGTCAAACCGCCACCTATATTGAACGTATTTCAAAATCAGATGATCTAGTGATTGAATATGACATCGAAATCTGGTCACAGGACAAAATTGAAATGACCTTAGATATTCAAGCATAAGCTTATATTTATATCCTGCCCATTCAAATCCTAAGAAGTTAAATGGTTTTAGGATTTTTTTTATTTTCTTAGATTAGACCTCCTTCATAAATCATTCTTACTCAGTTGCAAATTATAAATTCCAGCAACTAGATTGAATCTCAAAAGGGGGGGCTTTTAGCTCTATTGCGATAACGTTCTGAAAGCATTTTGAAAGTTTTTAGACTGCCAAATACATACTTAATTTCTATTCTTCTTTATTGATTTCCTGATTATAGATTTTTAGTTCAGGATCCAGTTTACAGCGGCTTTTGGCCTCTAATGGCAACAGGGTATTGGGATACAAAGTATAAATCCTTTGATAACCTCTATCTGTAAGAACAAAGGTTCCTGAAGGGATCTGGTTTAAATTGTGTTTGAACAATTCTAAATCAAGCGTAATTCTCAGCATGACTTTCATATCAGGATGCCAATATCAGCAAATGCCAAGAAACTTAATCCAACATTAGGGGGTATTGGGAAGTGCGTTTGATTGAAGTTGAGCAGGAAGGGAAAATTAGACGTTATATCACTTTATTAATGAACCCAAAGACATAGCCACTGATAGGCTTGGCGAAGCTTTATGCTCAGCACTGGGAAATAGAAATGCGTTACCCAGAAATCAAAAGTGATTTACAGGAGGGCAAGCATTTGAGGAACAAGCAACCTGATTTAGTTTGTCAATAATTATGGGGGGCTTTATTGCCTACAATATTCTAAGAAGACAAATGAAACATATGGCTCAACGTGCAAAAGTCAGTCCTTTGAGAATCAGCTTTCATATTGCATCTATTGGCATTCTGAATATATTAAGATTCGACTCTTTAGACTCCGCAGGTAATTTACCTAAACATTTAGAAAGTTTACTGGAAAAATCTAAGAGATATGTTTTGCCTGAGAGGGGAGTGAGGAGTTGCCCACGAGTTGTGAAAGGAACACCACGGAAATACCCAAGAAAATGCCAGTCAATTTCTTAACTGACCGGCATCACTTTAATTAAGGGCTTTCAGATGATTCAGATTTTTTGTCTTTCTCATTTCCATAATCTAAAGCAACCTGTTGCGCTTCGGCGGCGGCAGTTGCTTCTATTGGGATGGATTCATCTGCAATAGCTACTGTTCCAGTAAATCCAAATAAGCTCAGGATTAGAATCTTTGAATACTTTTCCATCTGAATTTCCTCTGCGTTTCTAAAACTTAATTTCAGTGTAGAGGGTAAGTTTAAATTCCGATGTATGAGCTATGTCTGCATATGTAAGATATTCAGGATCCAAGTTATAGAACCTCGGGTTTATGTAAGAATACTTATCGGATGAGTTTTTTTGTAGCGTTGACTGGCCAAATACAGACCGATTTTCTTGAAAATCTTTTATAGGGAAGATAATTTAATGGCAAATTATAAAAAGAGCATAGCAATGGTCAACTGCGGTAATCCCCCCTACAATAAAATCCAAGAAGACATAAACAATATGAAACCAACTACGATGAAATGGATCGGCAATAATATTGAGTTAAATGACATGCAGGGTGTCCATACTTTCTTATTAAGTTTAGAAGAAGAAGGGGGTGTTGATTAATCGCAGTATGTCATGAGTCTTATACAGGACATCGCCCAGTACATAAGGTTAAGTTTGAAAAGAATTAGCACCTCCTCTGAGAGATTTTTATTTACCAGCCCTGTTTTTGTAACATCTAGTAATTTTTTTGTAACCTTATTGTTATTTATTGTTCACTTTGTTTATTATATAAAAGATAAAAGGTGGAGAATTTAAGATGCTCACTAAGGTCGAAGCCATTGTGATTTTACTAATGGTAATTGCATTAATACTCATTATTTATGAAATGGGACAAGGACTTAATTGGACTTTATAAACGCTTTCTCAGTTTAAAAAAAGTCCTCAATTGATGGCATTAATTTATTTATCAGAAGTTTCAGAATTTTGATCTTATACTTGGCTGACTAAAGATGAATAATATCTATATTGGTGATATTGTTTACCTAGTTTACGGTAGTCATCCAATGATGGTTGAAAAATTGCAGGATAATTTAGCTACTTGTATATGGTTCAGTGATAAAAAACATTTTTTCCGTAAGAATTTTCCCTTAAATATCTTAATAAAAAAAACGTAATTCAACAAAATATACCTGGGCGAATTCAAAGCTCATAGTGTACAGGTCATTTCGACCATGGCATGTGTTACTGATCTGAACAATGAATCACTGGTAGAATTTGCTGCTGAGGAACATGGATTTAAAGAACTACTTAGTGAAGTCATGAAAATGAATTACGGTGCATTTCAAAACTATGTTATAGCTTGAACTGAGGATCAGAAAGCTTGTTTGAATTGATGTATTTCATCCGCAGATTATGCGCGAATGCTAAGAAATCTGGAGTTCGAATATTAACCAAAAAGAAGATCATTTTTTGATTTATGCGAGAGATCTATTTTATTTTTATATTTATAAGGCTAAACTTGCCTCCAATTTAATACCGGTATGTACCACTTAATTTTAGGGCGTGTCTTCAATATTAAATGTATTTAAAAATACTGTTTGCATGTTCGCCTAAACAATGATTTTCCATTATTACATAATGACCTGGCTCAGGAATATTGATAATGACCAAAATGACTGATGATTTAGGTCATGGTATGGGCAATGCCTGGGAAAATAAAGACTGGGCACATATTTCTGATCCAGAATTACAAAGTCTGCAGCAGCATTATTCCTGTTTACAAGGTCATATTCAGATTTTGTGGTGTAGTCCCCGGCCATTTTCATCTGCGGCGCTGGTCAAGGTGGAGCAGGATTTTGTGAGCAGGGATGAAGCTGTCGCGCATCAGTATTTGATCAAGCGCAGTCATTGTTCATTTCGTCGTGCCCACGATATTTTACAGGAGCATGCCGTTCTTCAGCATTTAGCCAGCAAAGAAATTCCTGTTGCAGCATTGATTAGGTCAAATCAAGATCTGACTGCTTTAGAGCTGGGTGACTGGACCTATGAAGTCTATGCAAAAGCAGCCGGTTTAGATCTGTATGCAGATCAGCAATCCTGGAAACCTTTTTTCTATGCTGAACATGCCGCCAAGGCAGGGGCTTTACTGGCCAGACTACATCTGGCGATGCAGGATTTTCCTGAGCAGCAAGGCAGATCAGCATCTTATTTGGTTTCCAATCAGCAACTTTTAGACAGTGAAAATATCGTTACAGCCATTCAACGGCGCATTGCAAACAGTCCAGAATTAAGCCGTTATTTTGCCGATAAAAATTTGGATCCTTACTTTTTAGATCAAATCTTACAGGTTCACCAGCGTATTCAGCCTGTATTGCAACAGGCAAGCAGAATTTGGACCCATAACGATTTACACGCTTCTAATCTGTTTTGGTCATCGCCAGATGCCAAAGCTGAGATTACTGCCGTGATTGATTTTGGTTTATCTGACCGAAACTCGGCACTTTATGATCTGGCAGTGACGATTGAACGTAATTTCATTGATTGGTTGAAATTAGAGCAGAACCCACATATTCAGATTGATGAGGCCGGTTTAACCGCCTTTCTACACGCTTATTTTTCCGAAGCACATCCACAAGAAGATTTTAGTGTTTTGCCAGAGCTACTAAAAATCGTGCATTTGGATTTCGCTTTTTCAGAGCTTGAATATTTTGTTGGGATTACTCAAAACCAGCAACATGCAGATGCGGCTTATTACGACTGGATTATCGGTCATGTGGACTGGTTCTTTGGCGAACAAGGTCAACAATTTACCCAGACCTTAACCCGGCTCATTCAAGATGAATTGCAATCTTCTCAATGCTCTCTCTAAACCCAGCATCATCACCCACTTCACAGACATAAGGTTTCGTATGAACACTCGTCAACTCAAACAGAATGTATTAATCCGATCTTTAAATATGATCATTCTGTCGCAGCTGTGTTTAGTCCCGCTGACTTATGCTGAAGACGATGTTCAAAAGCTTGACACGATTGTTATCACAGCCGATCAAAGCATTCCTTACTCGAGTGCTAAAGTGAATGTTGAGGGATTTGCTACGGACAGTCTGCAAAAAATACCTGCATCGGTCTCTATTTTGACTGCTGATCTCATTGCTGAACAACATGCTCGTGTGCTGAGCGATGTTATAAAAAATGATGCAGCCATCGGTGAGGGCTATGCTGCAATTGGCTATTATCCAAACTTTGTCTCGCGTGGCTTTGCACTGGATTTGGCATCTAGCTACCTCATTAATGGCAATGTGATTCGTGGTGAACAAAACGTCGCACTTGAAAATAAAGAACGTGTGGAAATTTTAAAAGGCATGTCCGCGATTCAAAGTGGGATGTCGACCCCGGGTGGGGTTGTGAATTATGTCACCAAGCGACCGAAAGATATTCAGGCACTGACATTCTCGGCCGATCAACACGGCCAGTTTTCAGTGGCAACTGATCTCGGTGGTTTTTGGGGTGATGAGCAACAATTCGGATATCGCATCAATCTGGTGAATGAACAGATGGAGTCTTATGTCGATCATGTCGATGGTGAACGCTATCTAGCGGCATTGACCTTAGATTGGAAAACATCTGAGCAATCCAAATTAGAATTTGATCTTGAAGCACAGCGTTCCGAACAAAAATCAGTGCCAGGTTATCAATTACTGGATGGTAAAGTCCCAGAAAATGTGAAATGGGACCGATTGCTGGGTTATCAGACTTGGGGCAAACCGGTCACGATCGATAGTCTGAATAGCAGTTTAAAATATAGCTATGCATTGAATGATGACTGGAACTTGGGACTCGTCGCAGCCCACAGTAAATCCAAGGTTGATGATTATTCGACATTTGCTTGGGGATGTTATGCCACGTTATGTGAATATAGTGGCTTGGGCAACACCTTTGATGCGAATGGTCATTACGATATTTATGATTTTCGTAATCCAGATGAAACCTTTAAAACCAACCAATTTAAAGTCAAACTAGATGGGGTGATTGATACCAATTGGGCGCAACATTATCTAAATTTTGATATTACACAAACCAATAAATCGCGAGATCGTTTTGCTGGTGTCAATGAATGGATTGGTGTAGGTAATATTTATACAGAAACCATAGATTTTTCCCCAGTAACAGCGAATGCTGGACCAAAATATCAAGCACTTAAAAGTAAACAAACTGCATTTACAGCATTAGACCGTATTGAATGGAATGAACATTGGACCACTTTGATTGGCGGAAAATGGATCGAGCTTGATGAACAAGCATATGATGCAGATCGGGTAAAAGTCCGCGATACTGATTTAGGCAAATTTTTACCGCAATTTGCGATCAGCTATAGCCCCTTGGAATCGACTACCGTCTATGCCTCGTATGCTAAAGGCCTGTCAGATGGAAAAACAGCGCCTTGGTTTGCAGAGAATGCGGCTGAAACTCTAGCACCGATCTATTCAGAGCAATATGAAATTGGTTTCAAACAACAGATCCATGATTTCCTGTTGACTGCAGCCGTTTTTGATTTACGTCAGGACAATCAATATAGCAAGCCGATTTCAGGACTTCGCTATTTTATTGCGGAAGGCGAACAGCATAGTCAGGGCCTGGAATTAGGACTGAATGGTGCATTAACCGACCATCTGGCCTTAACTTCATCTTTAGCCTTGACCAAAGCCCGTTTAGAAAATGTGGAAGCGGTTGAATATGGTAATCATCAGGCGCAAAACGTGCCAAAAGCTCGTTTCGCAACACATCTTCGCTATAACGTACCGAGCATTGCAGGTTTCACTGTTCTGGCAGGTGGTCAATACAGTTCCAGCAAATATGCCAACAAAGAGGGTGCTGCGAAAGTTGCAGGTTATAGTGTGGTTGATTTAGGCGCTGCTTATCAATTTAAGCTAAATACGACCGATGCATTGCTGCGCTTGAATATTTATAATCTGTTCAACAAGAAATACTGGCGTGATGCAGGTGAATTTTTGGGTGATGATTATTTATTCTTGGGTTCGCCGCGTACAGCAACCTTGTCATTCAATCTGAACTTCTAAATTGGCTGCTTAATCAGGTTATATTGCTATGGAAAATATAGAAATTGCAGCGTTCATTTTAAACGTTTTAGGTGTCTGGCTGACCTCCAAACAATATAAAGTCTGCTGGTTGGTGAATATTGTCGCTGTATTTTTATATATGATTATTTTTTATCGTGTCAATTTATTTGCAGACGCAGCATTACAAGCCGTATTTATCTTGATGCAACTGTATGGCTGGTATAGCTGGTCGAAGAAAAATCATGACCAGGCTATCACCGTGCAGATTGGCTATTTGAATAAAAAAATCTGGGTATATAGCCTGATTGTGGGTATTGTCGCCGGTCTGGTGATTGGCGCCTTATTTGCTCATTTCACCACAGCATCACTCCCTTGGTTGGATTCCATGTTGGCTTCTTTTAGCTTGGTGGCAAGTTATTGGGCGGCAAAAAAATATATTGAAAGCTGGGGATTATGGTGTGTGTTAGATGTGATTTATGTCGGCATGTATAGCTATAAGTCATTGTATTTAACCGCCGTGCTTTATTTTATTTTTATTCTTCTGGCACTCAATGGCTGGAGAATGTGGCGAAATCTTTATAGAGTGAAATTATCTTGAAATGACACTATTGCAAATAGAAATTTGAGGTGATGCTCTTTCCTTTAAAAAAAGTGTTTATAGACTAAAAACTTTATTTGAATTGGCCGCAGCTTGAAGATGTTGCTGATATTTTGTGAAAGCTAGCTACCATACATTCAAAGCGAACCGAAGTTCGCTTTGAATGTATTTCACTTCTTAAAAGAACCCGGCTGGTTTGGTCGAATAGCTCACTAACAGATTTTTGGTTTGTTGATAATGATCCAGCATCATTCTGTGATTCTCACGACCAATGCCGGATTTTTTATAGCCACCGAAAGCCGCATGCGCAGGGTAGATGTGATAACAGTTGGTCCAGACCCGACCGGCCTGAATGGCACGGCCAGCACGGTAGGAAGTATGCGCTGAGCGTGACCAGACCCCGGCACCGAGTCCGTAAATCGTATCGTTGGCGATCTTGATCGCATCATCAAAGTCTTTAAAGGTGGTCACAGCCAATACAGGCCCGAAGATTTCATCCTGGAAGGTCTTCATGTCATTGGTGCCTTTAAAGATGGTCGGTTCAATATAGAAACCTTGACCCACTTCCTGACGTGCTTCACCACCAGTCAGGATCTGTGCGCCTTCTTCACGACCAGTGGCAATACAGCCCAGAATCTTGTCCTGCTGTTCCTGTGATGCTTGCGCGCCAATCATGGTGTCAGTATCCAGCGGATGCCCGGTTTTAATCCGTTTCACCCGTTCAACGGCACGCGCTAGAAATTCGTCAGCAATACTTTCCTGGATCAGCGCACGCGATGGACAGGTGCAGATTTCACCCTGGTTCAGGGCAAACATGGCAAAACCTTCCAGCGCTTTGTCCAGATAATCGTCTTCCTGATCCATGATGTCGGCAAAGAACAGATTCGGTGATTTACCCCCCAGTTCCAGCGTCACCGGAATAATATTTTCGGTGGCATATTGCATGATCATCTGACCGACGGCGGTAGAACCGGTAAAGGCAATCTTGGCAATGCGTGGGTTGGTGGCTAGCGGGCGACCGACTTCAACCCCATAACCATTGACGATATTCAGGACACCCGGTGGCAAAATATCCTGAATCAGTTCAGCCAGCACCAGAATGCTGACCGGAGTCTGTTCTGCAGGTTTCAACACAATGCAGTTGCCCGCAGCTAGGGCAGGTGCCAGTTTCCAGGCAGCCATCAGAATCGGAAAGTTCCACGGGATAATCTGACCCACGACGCCCAACGACTCATGAAAATGATAAGCAATCGTATCTTCATCAATTTCGGAAATGCCGCCTTCCTGCGCACGAATACAGCCGGCAAAATAACGGAAATGGTCAATAGCCAGCGGAATATCGGCAGCCAGCGTTTCACGGATCGGTTTGCCGTTATCCCAGGTTTCTGCTACTGCCAGCAGTTCCAGATTTTGTTCTAAGCGATCGGCAATTTTCAACAGAATATTGGAGCGGGTGGTCGGCGATGCTCTGTTCCATTGTTCTTTGGCTTTGTGCGCTGCATCCAGGGCCAATTCAATGTCTTCTACAGAAGAACGCGGAACCTTGGTAAAGACTTTGCCATCTACCGGAGAGATGTTGTCAAAGTATTCACCTTTGACCGGAGCGACCCATTCGCCGCCAATAAAATTCTCGTATTGTGCTTTAAAATGAACTTTTGAATCAGGTTGATTAGGATCGACGTAACGCATATTTATTTCCTTTGCTTATTTTCGTATGGCAAAACCGCTTCTACAGCTTTGGTATAAGGTACTTCTGCACCTTATTTGATTAATATAACTGGTATAAGGTTGGAAAAAGGTTGGAGCTAGCATGTTCACGATATTTTCATCCATTTTAAAAAAATAACGATTACAGCGGATGTAAATCATGAATTGTTGTGAGAATAAGGAATGATGACAAAACAAGATTTGATGGAAAAAAGGCACAATACTGATCAGCTTCGGCAAAACAGCAGTTTGTCTCCCTTACATGCAGAACAGCTGGGACAGAGTATTGCCAGCTCCTGGCAACGTTCATCCTCGGCTGAAATCCCGAAGAATCGTTTAGCAGCACCGCTGACGGATTTAAAAAAGACCACTTCTTCCTCAACTTTAGCCCAAGCCCTGCAACATTGTGCTCAGGATTTAAAACATATTGCCGAGCAATCTTCTATGGTGCTGGCGGTCGGAGATATCGGCAGCACCATCATTTGGGCAGCTTCTAGCCCACAAATGCAAAGTGCCGCAGAAAGTGTACATTTTATTGAAGGTGGGCAATGGCGCGAAGAGCTAGTCGGAACCAATGCATTGGCATTATCCTTAAAAACTCAACAATCCAGCTGTGTCTTTTCCAGTGAACATTACATGTCCTCCATTCATGATTGGGTTTGTTACGCTGCCCCGATTATTGATCCCTATTCAAAACAGGTCTTAGGTGTCATTGATCTGTCGACTACCTGGCCAAAGCATAACAGTTTAGCACTACTAGCTGCGGAGCGCTGTGCTACGATTATCCAGTCGGCTCTACTAGAATGCCAGAAGCAGCGCCTGTTTATTCGGGCTTTTTCATTACCTCAAGTGCTGTTTAATGGCAAGATGCTGGTTCTGACTCCTCGACAGATTGAAATTCTGACCATTCTAGCCTTATGTCCGCAGGGTCTGAGTCTAGATACCTTGCATCAAGCCTTATATGGCGAGCGCAAGGTCAGTATGGGTACTTTAAAAGCAGAAATGTCACAGTTACGCGATGTATTAGGTGGTATGCTGGGGTCCAGACCCTATCGTTTATTGGCGCATGTAGAGGCTGATTTTTTAATGACAGAGCAATCTTTAGATGCTGGGTATATCGATTCAGCCTTGAAGTTATGTACCGGCGTATTTCTGGCCAAAACAGAAAGTCCATTTCTATGTGCCTGGAGAGATTGTCTGGAATCACGCCTGAGCGATGCCATTTTCAAGGCTAATGAAACCGATGTCTTGCTGAAACATGTGGCACATTTTCCTGAAGCGATTGATGCTGTAGAACGCCTGATTGAACTGATGCCCAAAAACCATCCCGTTCATCAGACTCTGTTAAAATATAAAAATCTTTAAAGCTGATGTAACTATCGGTACAAAGCTAAACAGTTAAAATAGGAAAATTCTGGAATATTAAGTATTATCCTTGCTTACTGTGGGTTTGCTTATTAATTTAGACTGAACCTGATCCTAAAATTTTTATCAGTGGCTACCCAGTTTGACCAGCCGCTTGATGGGATGCTCTTCATCAAAATCAGCTACGCTCACCTTCATGTCATTTGAAGGACGCGCAGTTTATTCCTCAGAGATTAAATATGATATTAAGATCATACGACGGGAAATTTTTTCTGGCTGGGACGGGCTAAAAAAATCGTGGCATTTTTCTACCATGGGATTAATGTCGATATTCATAATGAAGGGGACTTCATAAAAAAGAAACACCCCCCGCTTTTATCCTCTTATGAAGGCAAAAGGATCAGCCAGGAACAGGAAAATGCATGTCTGCTCTTGGCACACTTCCTCAGGAAGTGAAACAGGGGCTGTTAAAAATGTAAGTCAGATGCTTGGAGAGAAGACTTACATTGAGGCACTACATCGCCGCTTTAAAAATATCTACCACTTGGGCATGGCTGGCTTTACGTGGATTGGTCAGCATGCAGGCATCTTTTTGTGCATTTTCCGCCATGATGGCCAAGTCAGCTTCTTTTACATTCAATTCCGTCAGCCCAGATGGAATACCAATTGAAGCCGAAAGCTGACGAATGGCGCCAATCGCTTCATAAGCTGCTTCAGTTACGGTTAAGCCTTCTGTATTCACCCCCATCAATTGGGCAATTTTGGCATAACGTTCAGGACAAGCAATCAGGTTAAATTCACAAACATGGGGGAGCAGAATTGCATTACAAACACCATGCGGCAAGTTGTAGAAGCCTCCGAGCTGATGTGCCATCGCATGCACATATCCTAAAGAGGCGTTATTAAAGGCCATTCCGGCAAGATATTGAGCATAGCTCATGGCATCCCGTGCTTCTAGATTATCCCCATTCGCCACTGCGGGACTGAGCCATTCACTGATCATGGTGATCGCCTTTTCTGCACAGGCATCAGTGATGGGATTAGCAGCCGTAGATACATAGGCCTCAACCGCATGTGTCAGAGCATCCATCCCTGTTGCCGCAGTCAGGCCGGCAGGTTTGGCCAACATCAGTTTAGGGTCATCAATTGCAATAAGTGGTGTGCAACGCCAATCTACAATCGCCATTTTCACATGGGTATCGGTATTGGTAATGATACAGAAACGTGTCATCTCCGAAGCCGTCCCTGCCGTGGTATTGATTGCAATCAGTGGTGTCATCGGAACGGTACTTTTATCAATCCCTTCATAATCACGGATATGTCCGCCACCTGCAGTGACCAGACCGATGCCTTTGGCACAGTCATGTGATGAGCCCCCACCTAACGATACAATAAAATCACAGGCATTTTCATTATAAGCTTCAACTCCATGATGCACGTTAATATCAGTTGGATTGGGTTCCGCACCTGGGAAAATATAACTGTCAACACCTGCCTCTTTCAAATAATCTGCAATATCATCTGCAACACCAAATTTAAACAGGCCAGCATCAGTTACAATCAGTGCTTTCTTGGCGCCTAAATTTTGTGCTTTGATCCCGATTTCTTTAGCACAGCCCGGACCAAAAAGTGAAACACAGGGAATATAAAAACCGTTAGTTTGATCTGAAATATTTTTAAAAGCCATGGTGTTATTCCTTCTACCATTCATTGATTATTTTATCGGTGACCCTCACCGTAATATGAGTATTGAATGAAGTTAAAAAGAATCCTACCTACCAAATACCTACCAATTTAAATTTTTGATTCTAGCCAAAATAATGCATTTGAGGTATTTAAAAGCAGATTGGCAAGGTTTAGCAGATACTAGATCTCTTTCATAAATCAAAAAACGATCTTCTTTTTGGTTAATATTTGCACTCCGGATTTCTTAGCATTCGTGCATAATCTGCGGATGA